>NZ_JACUUJ010000054.1 GCF_014859355.1 Yoonia sp.
GTTCTGTTCTTGGTGTCGTCAGGGCACAGGCGAACATTGCAACGCGCGGTGCATGAACGTGGCGTTTCAGATAGCACATCGCGCTGCGCACGCGGGCCACGCTTGATGCCGCAAGGCTCTTGGCACCATCTGCCGCGACCCATCCATTACAGTCGCACCCAATATCCGTCATACGGGGTTTTCACCGGCAACATCGCCGTTATCGCGCATGTCGCACCACCCGCCAAGGCACGAAAGCACCCCCCGTTTCCAAAGCCTGACAGCCCAGCCGCGTTTTACATCATCCCTTGACCGCGCCAGCCGTCATCCCGCTAACAATAAAGCGGTTGGCGGTCAGTGCAAACAGAATGACTGGCGCAATCACCAACACGGCATAGGCGGCGATAATCCCGTATTCCGCCCCCGCTTCGGCCCCGCCCAAAAACCGTGTAATGCCAACAGTCAGGGGTTGCGCGTTGCTACCCGCAAGGAACAGGGCAAACAGATATTCATTCCATGAGATGATAAACACCAGAATCGCAAGCGCGATAACCCCCGACCGCACGACTGGCAGCGATACGTTCCAGAACAAATGCCATGGGTTGCAACCATCGACAATGCCCGCTTCTTCCAGTTCATGCGGCACAGTGTCAAAAAAGCCCACCAGCATCCAAGTGGCAAAGGGGATATGGATCGACAGATGCGCCAGCAGCAACCCTGTCCGCGAACCCGACAGGCCCAGATTGACAAAGATCAGAAACATCGGCAGCGCCAGCACCACATAGGGAATGAACCGCATCGCCAGAACGCCGAATGAGACCGCCGACCGCGCACGCCCGGAAATCTTGGTCAGGCCATAGGCCAGCGGCACACAGACCACCAAAGTGATCACGACAGCAGACCCCGAAATGATCGCAGAGTTCGTGAAGAAAAACCAGAAATCCCCCCGGGTAAACGCCTGGGTAAAGTTATCGAACGTGAAATCACGCAAAAGCAACAAATCCAACGGGCTGCGAAACAGGGCCGTACTGTTCAGGCTGGCCGCCAACAACATCACCGGCGGCAAAAGCGATATGATCAGCCAGACCGACAGCAAACCATGCACGATCCAGACCGCGCCACGTTTTTTCAACCCTGCGGAAATCATGTGTCTTGCCCCCCCGTTCTGCGGTAAATCGTGATGTAAAGCCACGCCACCACCGACATGATGATGAACATGGTAAAGGCGATCGTATTGGCCATGCCCATGTCCTGATTGGCGATCCCGCGGTTGTAGGCAAAGATCGATAGCACGGTCGTCGATCGCCCTGGTCCGCCGCCGGTCAGCGCCCAAATCATATCAAACTCGCGAAAAGCCGATGTGATGATAATAATCGAGACAAACAGGATATGCGGCCGTAGCATCGGCAGGACGATATACCACAACGATTGGAACGGGCCTGCACCATCAACCCTGCCTGCTTCATGCAGTTCATCGGGAATGGTCGTCAGCGCGGCATAGAACACCAGCACCGCCAGCGGGATCAGGTGCCATGAATTCGAAATTGTCGCGGCCAACAGCGCCGTTTCGCGGTCCAGCAACCAATAGGGTTTGGGCCCGCCAAACGCGGCAGAGATCATGTTGATCACGCCTGTATCCTGATGCCAGATGAAAAATTTCCACGCGATCCCGCCGACGATAGGCGTCATCACAAAGGGAATCAGGAACAACGCCAGCCAGATGGGTCGCAGCCGCACCTGCCGTGCATTCAACAAAAACGCGATCAGGATTCCAAAGCCTACGGACAGGACCAGACAACCAAGGGTAAAGATCGCCGTGATCCGCAAGGCGTTAACATAAAGCGGGTCCGCAAAGGCCCGACGGTAATTGTCCAAACCGACAAATGTCTTTTTATCGAAGGCATAAAGAAAAACATCCTGAAGGCTATAGCTGAAGCCCAGCACAAGCGGTGTGCCAACCACGGCCACCATCAGAATCAACCCCGGCAGAATGAACCACCAGCCGCGTGTAAACTTGTCACGTCGTTGTGCCATTGGTCGCGTCCCCTTGGATCAGGATGCCCGGGTAGCGCAAGCCGCCCGGGCATGGCCTGTCACTCGATATAGCCTGCGCGACGGAAAGCATCCGTCATGCCCGCGACCCAGCGCGTTTGCGCCTGCTGTGCTGTCAAATCACCTGAAAAGATGTCAGTGATGAAATCAGTGGTGCCGTTCCACATGACGGACCCATATTCAGGAATCCCCTGCCGGATGAATACCGATTCAAGAACCTGTTCATAGGCTGGCAGGAAAGCAGGGTAGTAGGGCCGCAGGTTGCGCAATTCGTCACTGTTAAAATGCCCGGCGCGCGAAAACTGTTCAGACTGGCGCCCCCATTCGATTTCATTGTCTTGCAGCATCCACTGGAGAAATTTGAAGGCTTCCTCGGAATTTGGCGTGTCAAAGACAAACACACCGCCCCCACCCAAGAAGGGCGTGCCCTGGGTATAGCCGGCAATATTTCCTTCCCAGAGAGGTAGCGGGCTGTAGCCTGTGTTGCCAGCGGCATGGCCACCTTCCGCCTCTACAGTGCCGACACCTTGTGGCCACATGGTTGCGGTTGCCAGGCGTCCATCGCGGAACATCTCCAGACCTTCAAGAAACCCCCAGTTCTGGGCTTCGCGCGGGGCAGCGGTTTGTGCCAGATCCACAAAGTACTCTGCGGCCTCGATCACGATCGGATTGTCGATATCGGGTGTAAAGTTTTCATCCCAACCGGACACACCGGTCGAATACAGCACCACAATAAAGCTGCGTGTGATGCCTGCACCGGCCCCCAACGCATCGGCCCAGCCATAGACCGGTTGGTCCAATGTTTCGCCCGCCAGCATTTCGCCCGCGTTACGGGTAAAAAATTCCGCCACCTCGCGCAATTCAGCCCATGTCGCTGGCGTTTCCAGCGCGCGCCCATAGGCCGCCTGAAACGCTGCCTGTTCGTCTGGGTGTGCAAACCAGTCACTACGCACAATCAGCATCGGTGCGGCCGGCGTTGTGGGCAAGGCGATGATTTCACCGGGGCGCGCATCAGATTTCATGTGGCTGTTCACCACCAGTTCAGGATAGGCGTCAACGTCAAAGCCGTATTGCGCGATAAATGGCGTCAGATCGACGACGTGATCGGCGAATGTGCCAAACCAGCCAGGGCTGTGATAGCCCAGATCCCACCGTCCGGTGCCGCCGATCGCCTCGATCGACATTTGATCGCGCAACTGGTTGGGCGGCAGGATTTCCCCGATCACCTTTATTCCGGTTTCTTCTTCATATTTGGGCGCAAAATAATTGATAACGGCATCCGCTTCTGCGCCCGGATGCAGGGCCCAACGGATTGTAACATCCTGTGCGGATGCAATTGTTGATAGACTCATACCAAGGGCCATCGCCCCGGCAAACAGGCCATTTTTGACTAATCTGTTCATCGATATCTTCTCCTCCATTGAAAGAATTGCTGGCGGCGTTCAGTTCAGCCGCGTCTCGGTCTTGGGGTCAAACAGGTGAATGCGCCCCGGCATGGGCGCCACCGTGACCATCTGATCGGGGACGAAATCATGCCGCTCTCGCAACACGATGGTAAACGGCGCGTCCCCCAGGCGGGCACCAACAAGAATTTCCGCTCCGGTCGGCTCGACGATAGCGACTTGCGCGGTCAACCCTGCATCTGCCACGATCATATCTTCCGGGCGCAACCCCACGCGGACCTGCTGACCTGCAGTCAAGGTCACGCCATCGGGGGCAGCCAGTCTTTGCCCATCGGTAAAAACCAGTTCCCCGCCCGTGAAAGTTGCATCCAGAAAGTTCATCGAGGGCGACCCGATAAAGCTTGCAACAAACAGGTTCTCGGGGCGGTCATATAATTGCAGCGGCGCGCCAGCCTGTTTGACCACGCCGTCATGCATCACGACAATGATATCCGCCATGGTCATCGCTTCGATCTGGTCATGGGTGACATAGACGGTCGTGACCTTCAGCCGTTGATGCAACTGCTTGATCTCGGCGCGCATCTGCACCCGCAGTTTGGCGTCAAGGTTCGAAAGCGGTTCATCAAACAAAAACACCTGCGGGTTACGCACAATGGCACGGCCCATGGCAACGCGCTGGCGCTGGCCGCCTGACAACTGACGTGGATACCGTTCCAACAATTCTGTCAGGTTCAAAATATCGGCGGCATTATCTACACGACCCGCGATTTCGGCTTTGTTTACCCCTGCAAGCTTCAGCGCAAAGCCCATATTCTGCGCCACCGTCATATGTGGATAAAGCCCGTAATTCTGGAATACCATCGCGATGTCGCGGTCTTTGGGGGCCATGTCGTTGACCTCTTGACCACCAATACGAATGGACCCGCCCGTTACGTCCTCTAGCCCTGCGATCAGCCGCAAAAGAGTAGATTTCCCACAGCCCGACGGGCCGACCAGAACCACAAAGGCACCATCGTCAATTTCGATGTCAATGCCATGGATGACACGGACGTTGCCAAACGATTTTTCGACTTTCTGGATGCTGACACCGGACACGGATATTCCTTCCCTAGACGTTTACTGCATCGGTCATGCGGGGCGCGACCCTGCCGGTTCCGACATTGTGGCCCCCAAGGTCAGATCAGCGCGCGCACTTTTTGCAATCACGGTGCGCGCATTTCTTATGTCGTTTCCCTCGGCCCTCGCCTCAGCCTCGGACGGGGCAAGACCATAACGCAACCATCGCTCAACCAGCCGCTGCCGCAGAACAGCCTCCGGTACCGACAGCATAACCGTGACATCAAACATCGGCCCAAGGTCTGCCCAGGCGGCATCCTGCAACAACAGGTAATTGCCTTCGAACACGACAACCTGCGTGTCAGCGCCCAAAAATCCGGCGTCCGGTAGCGTCCTGTCTTGCGCCCTGTCAAACAGGGGATAGCGCAGCGCACCTTCATTGCCACGCACCCTGCGCACCAGCGACACAAATCCCGCAACATCAAATGTTTCGGGCGCACCTTTGACCGACAAAAGACCTTTTGCCGCGAGTTCGGGGTTATCAAGATGAAACCCGTCCATGGGCAGCAAGGCGGCAGCGCTGTCTCCATCGCGCGACCTAATCGCCGCAACCAATGTCTCCGCGAGGGTCGATTTGCCCGAACCCGGCGCGCCCGCAATGGCCACCAGCATCCGCCTCCCCGGTTGACGGACTGCATCTATCCGCTTCAAAATGGCGTGTTCATCCCGGTCTTGCATCACCCCCCCTTTTCGTTTTGCGCTTTGCCGTCTCGCCTCAGTCTTTAACGGCATGCGACGTGTAGCTTCACCCGCAAACTGCCCCAGCAAAACCACAAAGTTAGCGAGCGCCCCTCCCCAAAAGGCGCAATAAACTTGACTATCGCTACCATCGCATGGCAAAACGTGTCAATAATAACTTTTGAATGAAGTAATAAGTCACCACATAAGCCTGTTGGTAGCATTAGAATAAATGAAACCGCTGCAGCCAGGCTGGCCGGTGGTCAAGAACGAAACAGGAGAAAACGGGATGGATGCTCCCCACTCCACCGCGCCTTCGCCCATGTCGATGACGGGGTCCAACCAGACAAAAGTCAGAGACCATAACGAACGTCTGGTCCTGCACCTGATCCGTAAAAATGGCACACTGACCAAAGCGGAGGCAACGCGCGCGATACAGCTTTCGCCAAACGCTGTTTCAATGATCTTCAAGTCGCTGGAAAAGGACAATCTGCTGTTGCGCGGTGATCCGCTTCGCGGACGGATCGGGCAACCCTCTGTGCCGCTCCGGCTTAATCCCGACGCGCGCTATTATATCGGGTTGAAGATCGGGCGCCGCAGCTTTGAACTGGTGGTCGTCGATTTTTGCGGTGCGGTCCGTGCGCATCGCGCACGCGCGCATGCCTATCCTACTCCGGTCAGCGTACGCGCCTTCATCAAGGCCGAAATGCCCGCTTTACTGCGGTCAGCCGGCGTCAAACGATCCCAGATTTCAGGATCCGGCATCGCCATGCCCACGGGTCTGTGGCTCTGGGTCGATGAATTTGACGCATCCGCCCAAGACATGCAGGCTTGGCGCAACTTTGATGCGCAGGCCGATCTGCCCGATGTCTTGCCCGGGCCGATTCTTGTTGAAAACGACGCCACTGCCGCGTGCCGTGCCGAATGGACATTTGGCAAATTGGCTGATCGCCCTGACAGTATCTATTTTTTTGTCGGCACCTTCATTGGTGGTGGCATCGTTTTGAACGGTAGCGTGTTCACGGGGTGTCATGGCAATGCCGGCGGCTTTGGTCCCATTCGGGTGCCAGACCAACCTGGTGGCAACCGGCTGATTGATCACGCATCACTGATGGCGCTGAACCGCATGCTGGACGCAAGCGGGCAGCATGTGGACCCGACCATGTTTCCTGAAGGGGACTGGAATACTCTAGAACCCGTTCTGACCCGATGGATCAGCCGCGCGAGCCTTAGCCTTGCCCATGCGATCATTTCGACCGCTGCGGTCATTGACTTTGCGCATGTCGTCATCGACGGGCCATTCCCCGAAACTGTCCGCACAAGGCTTTGCAAAGAAGTCGATCGCCAGCTTGACAACCTCGATTTACAGGGAATTTTTCGCCCTGAAATCCTGTGCGGCAGCTTTGGCGGTACCGCACGCGCACTTGGTGCCGCAGCAAAACATATCTCGGTGCGTTACATGATAGAAAACCCGCTAGCGCCCCTGGGATGACGCAGGCGGCTTTCGGTCGTGTCAGAATGCGTTTTTAATTAACCGGGTTAATCCATGCGACATTACGGTTGGGGGGTAATCCCCCCCAAAATTAAGGGGCGGCAGAAGTAGAGTTTTCTCGGCAAGATGAACGGCATCGAACCCTATGCCTATCTGCGCGACCTGTTCACTAAACTGGCCAACGGCCACATCGCCCGCGACATTGATACCCTCATACCATGGGCAAGCACCCAGCACATCATCCCGGCAGCCCTTGCCGGTTTCTCGAGACCGGTTACTCAAGGGTCAAGGTAGATACACGGCCTCCAACTCCGCCAACGTGGCACCCTCCGCGTCTTGAAGCCGCAGGGACCGTCCGCCGATGCGGTAGCCTGCCGTCTCTTCCAGCGCTGCGGCCAGTGCCGCTGCTTGAGCCGCCAGTTCATCAGGAAAGGCCATCATGGTGCTGGCCGCAAGACCGACGGAAAGCACGCCACGTTCAACCGCAAGAACAGCACCGAGCAACGCGTTGCAGCCCACGGATGCGTAGAAGCGCGCGGCCTCAGTGTCCAATGTCAGGAAGGGCTCGTTTGCCGGAGGCAACCATGGCAGGGATACTCCTTGGATCGTTCGGATTCGCCAGACCGTGCCTGTCAGGAGCGGCGCGGCGCCGGCCCGGGCGCAGGTTTCGCCGGGCCAGGTTGCCTGGAAGGCGTCGACCATAACCGACAGGCGATCCGGGCCCTCCATCTGCGGACGGCCAGCGATTGTCGCCTCGAGCGTGACGAACAACGGTTCGGCCGCGTCCCCGCCGGTCGTTCGAACCAGATGGAAGGCCTGGTCGGGCCACAGATCCAGATGCAGTTTCTGATCCTCACCGACGCTGGTCTAGGTCGTCGGCACCGTGGCGCCATGGGCTGCGACGTAGGGCTCTTCCTGCTGTGCATGAACGGGGAAGGACCGAAGAAGCCCCGCGAGGGCCCCTAAGGTCAATTCATTCCGCTTTATCGGCATCTCCGCAGGTTTCATATATTTGAACACATGCCAAGAAATATGTCTATGTGCAGAACACACTTGGGGCGCGACTGAAGCGCAGCATCGAACGGGGCGATGCCCGCCCTGCTCATGGCACCGCCGACAGGGTCAGAAACGCGCCAAAGATCACAAGATGAATGCCGCCCTGCAGCGACGTCGTCCGCCCCGTGGCAAGCGAAACGGTGGCCATGAACAGGCTCAGCAGCAGAAGGACAATGTGCTCTGCTTCCAGCCCAAGCACAAGGTCCTGACCCAGCGCGAGCGAGATCAGGGCAACCGTGGGAATGGTCAGGCACAAGGATGCCAGCGCCGATCCCAGTGCAAGATTGATGCTGGTCTGAAGCCGATTGGCCCTTGCGGCCCGGATCGACGCGACGCCCTCGGGCATCAGCACGACGAGCGCGATCGCCACGCCAACAAGGGCCACCGGCAATCCGGCGGCGTCGATGGCGTGTTCGACCGGAACGGCAAGGGTTTCGGCCAGCAGCACCACCGACAGAAGTGCTACGGGCAGAAGCGCGATTCCGGCGAGAAAGGCGCGACGCGACACCGGGTCATGCGATGCGCTGTCATCGGCCTTGTCGTGAAAGTCGTCACGATGGCGAACGGTCTGCGCATGCAGAAAGAAACCATAGAGTGCCAGCGAAACCACGGCGACGAAGACCAGCTGGGCGGGGGCATAGAGCGGACCGGGCACAGCTTTGGTGTAATTCGGAAGCACGAGCGCGAGGACCGCTAGCGTGCCAAGCACGCCAAGCGCGGCCGTCGCGCTGTGCACCTGCACCGTCTGCCGATGGTATTTCACCCCTCCAATGAGAAGGCACAGCCCGACGATGCCGTTCAGCACGATCATGATTGCCGAGAAAACCGTGTCACGGGCCACCGTGCTTTCACCTTCAGGCGCCGAAAGCAGCAGAGAGACGATCAGCGACACCTCGATCACGGTGACGGCCAAGGCCAGAATGATGGATCCGAAGGGTTGTCCGACACGGTGCGCGATCGTCTCGGCGTGATGCACTGCCGCGAAGACCGAGGCGAAGAGAAGCGCCGCGGCGGGTATCATCAGCAACGACGCCAGTGCTTCGGACAGCACCAGCATTTCCAAGGCGATGAAGGCGAGCGCCGCGAGCGGGGCCAGCACTGTCCAGAGCGGCGTGGCGCCTTGTGTGCGGGACATCGCGTCAGTTACCTTGGTCGGCTTGCTGGAAGGCGAAGGGCTCGGACAGCTCAAAGCTGGCGGACGCTTCGCCAGACAGCACACGTTCAATATCGACCCCGAGGTCGAGTTTCATAACCCCTGTCCCAGCGGCGAAATCGAGTTTATCCAGGTCGACCCAGAACACGCTGGGGGAAATGATCGACTCGACATAATAGCGCCGATCCGTCTGGTCTGCCACGATGCGCCAGCGCGTCGTTGACAGGTTGGGCTGATCGGCGATGGATATGCCCCAGGGCACCGATGTCTGGCGGATCACGCTGAACACGGCGGCGGCGGCCCGGCGGGGATCGGCAGTTTGTTCCACGGCGTTGATGTAGAAACTGGCGCGCACGAAACGGTCCGTCGCACGGACCGTCCCGGGCATGAATTCGCGCGGGTTCACGCCCTCCCAGTATTCGCGGATGGCAAGTTGTCGGTCGAAGGTCGGCTCGTTCGTCATCACCTGATAGCTGCGGTCGTGCCAGATCACCATTTCGCCATCGACGAATTCGATGATGGCGCTGTCGCCGGTGGCATCCGACATCGATACATGCACGGTCGCGGCGCGGCCCGGCGGGCCGATCGGCACCTCACCGCCCTGCACGAGAACCGGGTTTTCGCGCAGATCGTTCACCGCTTCGGCCACGGTCGCATAGCGATCGAGCAGGTATTGCGGAAAGACAGACAGCGAGATCGTCGGCGTGACACCGTCGTCTTCGGGATAGGTCGCTTCGACCTCCCACAGAAGGTTCACATTGAGGCCAGCTTCGTTCATGCCATCTGCCGTTGCAATGTCGTAGCCCGTCATGGCGAGGCTGCCATAGCGCGCCGTCCAGGTGACCGAGCGATCGCCGGCCACCCCGTCACGCTCCATGCCGCGCGGGAACACCCAGAGGTTGCTGGCCATGGGAAGCTTCCAGTCCATGCTGCGGCCCGTGAGAACGCGATCCTCGGGCCCGAGATACACCGCGCGCGTGCAGGCCTCGGCCACAGGGGCGACAGCCATCAGAAGGGCTGCCGCGCAGGTCGCGAGACGAGTTGTCAAACGTAGCATGTCACTGTCCTTTCAAATGCATGATGCCAAAACAAGTTCACTGGCACGGTGCTGTTCGCATCCAAGGGCCGAACCACAACTGCCAGGTCGGACCGATCAACGGGCCGCTCATGGCGCCCTCGAAGACCGTGCCGCCATCCTGGTAATCGAGGTAGAAGTGGCGATATCTCGAAGGAGAGGAACAGGTTATCGGTCGCCTGATAGTTGGCTGTGACGGCGGCAAGCGTAAGCGAGGCCATTGTCACCTCACCCGAGGCCGGCCCAAGCAGCGTCAGGCCACCGCGCGACGAGGACGTGTATGTTACGACGAAGTCTCCACGCCGCGCGGGCGTCGTCGCAAAAAGGGCGACGTCGAGATGCTCGAGAACTTCGGACAATGACTTGTCGAAGGACAGGGTCGGTGCGCCGGCGAACGGGGTGAAGTCGCCACCGACCGCCGCGCCCCAGCCGCAAAGCGTAACCTGCCCGGTCCAGTCCTGCGCCTGTGTAACCGCGGGCGCGGTAAGAAAGGCGGCGGCGACCAGCGCGCGGGCAACCGATGATAGGGACTTGCAAACCATCAAAGGGTTTCCTTGAACACGCGCCCGCCCTTCATGACAAGGCGGAGATTGGTCGACGGGTCGTCGATAAAATCGAGATTGGTTTCCGGGTCGCCGTCCCAGACCAGAATGTCGGCATGAGCGCCTTCGGCGATAACACCGAGACGGCCCTGGTAGGGATCGCGCTGGCCGGATAGCGCGAGCAGCTCGCCGGCATTGCCGGTGGCCATGCGGAGCGCCTCCAAGGGCGGCATGAAGCGCGTCAACTTTGCCAATTGCCGGCCCTGGCTTTGCGATGCGCCGGGGTTCATCAGGATGTCTGTGCCGAAGGCCATGTTAACGCCCTCGGCCCGGCCTATTTCGAAGGCTTGCACCGTGCCGCGCGAGACTTGGTCCTGCTTGGCGATGCTTCGGGGATCGGTGTACTGGTTCGCGTCATCATCGGCGAGGAAGGGCTGAATGCTCCACCACAGGTCGGCTTCCGCCATTGCGCGGATCGTCGCCGCGTCGGCGAGATGCCCGTGCTCGATCGAACGGACCCCCGCCTCGATGCAGCGCAGGATGCCGGTGGGCGTGTAGACGTGGGCGCAGACGTAGGTGCCGTAGTCCTCGGCCGCCTCGACCGCCGCGCGCATTTCATCTAGGGTGAACTGCGCCGTCTCGAGCGGATCGTAGGGCGACGCAACACCGCCCCCCGCCATGATCTTGATCTGCGTCGCGCCCTTCATGAGCTGTTCGCGGGTGCGGCGCAGCACCTCGTCGCGGCCGTCGGCGATTGCGGCGACGCCCGTGCTTTCGGTGTAGTCCGGTGCATCGCCCGGCATCCGTGGCAGGGTGTTGAGCAGCCGGAAATCGCCATGCCCCGACGTCTGCGAGACCATCGCCCCCGACGGGAAGATCCGTGGCCCGCTGACCACACTACGATCAATGGCCATCTTGAGCCCGAAGGCCGGCCCGCCCGTGTCGCGCACCGTGGTGAAGCCGCGCATCAGCGTTGCGCCCGCTTCCTGTCCGGCGACGAGATGGATAAGCGCGATATCCTGCGTCAGCGCCGCGATCTGGCTCACGCTGACCAGTGTCGTGTGCCAGTGGCAATCGATCAGCCCCGGTGTCACCGAGCGCCCGCCGCAGTCGATGATTTCGGCATCCTCGGGGCCTGTCCCAGTCGCAGGCAGGCCCGTGATGCGGCCGCCCTCGATCAGGATGTCACGGCCGGTCTGCATCGCAAGGGTTGTGCCGTCGAAGAAGCGCAGGTTGGTTAGGAGCGTGGGGCGACCAGGCGTTTGCGCGCGCAACTCGCGTGGGGCCAGCCCGAAGCCCGCGAACATGCCGATCACGGCAGCGGTGCCGCCCAGAAACTGGCGCCTTGAGATGTCAGCTTCGATCCTTGCAAATGCGGCTTGGGTCTGTGGGGCACCGCACAGACAGCAATCGATTGCTGCAACGCCCGTTTCGATCGCTTCGCAACACGTCATGCACATATGGGAGCACCCATTTATTACATATCTACAAATAAGTTCCGCTTGAAATTTTTAGCGTGGTTTTGTTAATTTGAAAGAGTAAATTATTCTGTCGTCAAATAATTTGTATCGCAGGTTGGGTGATCCTTCAATGAGCGCGAACCTCCGTTTTGCCGGTCGATCGCCATGCGATTTCGCAGGGCAGGCAGGGGTTCGGCGCCATTCCCGCGATTTCAGGGGAGGTTCTCGTGCGTTCCGCCACAATATCCCTTACCGTCCTTCCAGCACACTGCCTGCTGACCGCATGTCTGGAGGTCAACGTCCAGAGCCCACCGGGGTCGAGCAATGCGCCACCGCCGCAGCTCGCGCTCTTCGGAACCGGTTACCCGAATGCCGGCGATCCATGCCGCCGCTCTGGTGAAATCGCGTTTACCGGGCAACATCTCGACGATGCTGCGAATCTCGTGGGCTGACTCAGCTTCCAACGGACGCCCTGATCAATAGTCTCAGCGGGGACTATCTTCATGCTCTGGTGTGCAAGGCAGCACTGCATGCCTTTGCCGCAGAGAACGCGGCAAGAATGGAGGCCATGTCCGCCGCAGGCAGCCAGATCACGCGCGAGTTGGGCGAATTCGAGGCGACGCTGCGCCAGGTGCGACAGGAAGCGATCACAGCCGAAATCATCGAATTGGGGGGACCGGCACGGCATCGGCGCGCGGCGCAAGGTGAGCGCTACGGGGCTATCGTAGCCTTCTATTGATCTGGGTTAGCACAAAGGGGCGCGGCTAGCATCATGTTGGTCGTTACCGAAGGTTTGGCACCCGCCCGTTTTGGGTCTATCGGCGCCATGACATCGACCAGTTCGGCTCATGCAAACGGCGCCAGAAAGGATCCCACAATGGCATACGCCCCGACGCAACTTGGACAAGACCCGCAATTCGAGCCGTTTCTTTACGCGCCCTTGGGTGAAGATCGACGCGGAAGCAGCGTCACCGTTCTGTCGATGCTCGCCCGACTCGGCGTCGACCCATGGAGTGAAGCATCGGAGCTTTCCAGATTGCCCGTAATGGCGGCACAGCAAAGGTTGGAGGCGCTGATGACACGTTTCCATGACGTCCCGACACCTGTTTCGGATCAGAGCAGGATTGTCTCGGGTCTTCTTGCCCTGCTGCCGAGCCGGGCCACGACGGGCAGCTCGCCCCGGGACGGCACTTTGGCCAAGCTTGCGCTGCGGCCGCAGAGATCCCCATTCTACTGGATCATTGCCGCAGCCCTATTTGTTGGCTGGATCGCCATGCTGGCCCAAGGCAAATAAGATGTGCCCTTGCGCAAAACAGCCATCACCCAGCACAACCGCAAATCTTGAAAGGAGCCTTGAATGACTGCTGATGATATCCTCTGGGATCTGGAAGAACGCTTTTGGACACAAGGCGCCGACAGTGCGCGTCACGCCTCGGCAAAAGGCGCCGTTTTCGTCTTGCCCTTTCCTGCCGGTATTCTTCAAGGCGATGCGCTTTGGCGGGAAAAAGACGTCGCCCAGCGGTGGCGTTCTGTCGTGATGAGCGAGCGGTACCTCTCCCTCCAAAACGACATTGCCGTATTGGCCTATCGCGCTTCCGCCGAAAGGAGCGACGAGCCGATCTACGAGGCACTCTGCACCTCGACCTACCTGAACGACGATGGTAGGTGGCTGCGCCTTGCGCACCAGCAGACGCCGGTTGGGGCTGCGCGCGAAGAATGAGCCTCAAGGCGGGATTGTCCGGTTTGCGCCCATTCTATCGAATGCGGCCCAAAAGACGCGGGATTGTGCCAGTCTAAGTGTCCGATTCAAAATGGTCTGATTACTTTCAGCCACTTGCGATGAAGC
>NZ_JACUUJ010000092.1 GCF_014859355.1 Yoonia sp.
TGTTCTTCAACTCGACCCGCATATCCTCGCGCAGGTTGGCGTCCAGCGCAGAGAGCGGCCCGTCCAGCACCATCAAGAGCAGCAGCGACAGCGCAGATCCCAACGGCCAGTTGAGCTGCGTGATGATCGCCGCAATTTTTAGCGTGTTCAAAAGGATATAGCGGTAAAAGGGATCAGTTAGCGCCTTGATCCAGTTATCCAGATGAAATTCCGCCGTGTCGCCGCCCGTGGCAGAGCGTAGCCAAAAGGAATAAACCACGATGAAAAGCAAAGGCACAAACAGCAGCAGCCCCACCGCGCCAAGGGCGGGGGACAGCAAGATCCAAGGCTGACGTGCCGCGCGCCGTTCGATGCTCATGCCAGATGCGCCATTGATCCGGTTAAGATTGACAGAGCGGCCGCATTGATCGAACAGATAGCCAGGACATTGAACATAGACATGATCAATGGACAAGACACCAAAGAAACTTGCCCGCGATCTGGACTGGAACTTGCTACGCACCTTTGTTGTCGTCGCCGATGCCGGGTCCATCACCCGCGCCGCCGAGGTGCTGGGGCTGCAACAACCTGGCGTGTCCAGCGCGCTGAAGCGGCTGGAGGGGCAACTGGGGTGGCAGTTGATCGACCGCAAGCCAGCGCGGTGCCAACTGACCATGGCCGGACGCCTGCTTTATGACGAAGCTGTCGATATCCATGCGTCAGAGGCTTGGATACATTGTTTGAAACGCTATTTTTGTCTGAACGATGTCGCCGCCGGGGGCATGAAAGTCAGCCGCGCTCAGGTCGCGCGACAGGCCGGACATCTGGCACCGCTTCTCTTTGTTCAGGCCGCGCGCGGGGCCGCAGCAGCGGTTTTTCCCCGACCAGCAGCGCAGTAAACCCGATCGGCCCCGCCTGCCCCGATAACCGCGCGCGATAGATCGGGATCGCCTCGGTCACGCGCATCACATAGTTGCGGGTTTCGCGAAACGGGATGTGTTCGATCCAGTCTACGATATTCATCTCGCCCAGACGCGGGTCGCCGCGTTCGTCCATCCAGACCCGCGGGCGGCTTGGCCCTGCGTTATAGCCCGCAGCAATCATCACCGGCGTGTCCCCGAATTCTGCGGTCAGCATGGCCAAATATGCCGCCCCCAGCACCGCGTTATACTGCCAGTCAGAGGTCAGCCGCGCGCGGCTGTAAGGCAGGCCCAGCTTGCCTGCGACCTCTTCTGCTGTGGCGGGCATCAGTTGCATCAGGCCCAACGCCCCAACAGGGCTGCCGATACTGATGTTGAATTCGCTTTCACGCCGCGCCACCGACAGCGCCAGCGCAGATTCCACCGGTGAATCCAACGCCGCCAGATCATGCACCGGAAAATAGACATCAGGGATGATAATGCCCCGCGTCGCCGCCGTTTTCCCCAGCAGCAAGGTATAATATTGTTCGCCCAACGCGTTGAAAAACGCACCGAGTGCCGCCAACGCATCTGGTTCCAGCGTTTCGCCCAGCGCGGCAACAAAGCTGACGGCATGGCCACGTTGCCCCGCCGCAAGCAGCATCAGCGCGGCTTTGGTCAGCGCATCGTCAAAAACGGCAGCGCCCCGCCATTCAACCGGTGGCTCTGCCAATGCAGGGTCAAGCGGCAGGCCCAGATGATCCGCTGCCAGCAACCCGTAAAACCCGGTCTGGTGTTCTGCCGCACGGGCAAAGGCGGCGGCGGCTTGGTCGGGCTGGCGCAAAACCTGATGCGCGCGCCCGATCCAGTAATGCATGCGGCCCAGCGAAATGGGCGTTTCAACCCCGATGGCCGCCGTTTCGAAATGTGCCAGTGCCGACACCGGATCACCCAGATAGGTCAGCGCGATATAGCCCGCCAGCCATTCCAGATCGGCAAATGCTTCGCCCTCGGTCAGGTAATGGCGCGATGCCAGCGCATAGGCCCGTGTCGCGCGCCCCTCGCGCATGTCGGACCGCGCCAACGCCCGACGCCAGCCCGACCAGCGGAACGGCTCACCCAGTGCCGCAGGGCTGGTGGACCGGTCCAGCACGATTTCAATCGCGTCGTCCCAACTACCGCGCGCGGCCATCCAGCTGAAACGGGCATAGGCAAACCCAGGGTCCAGCCGCGCCCGCGCCGGCACCTGATTATAAAGCGGCATCATATTGGGCAGCCCCTGAATATAGCCAATGCGGGCGGCAGCGGCAGCGCGCTGGGTGTCATCCAGTAGCGGCAGCATCCGTTCCGCATCCGACCGGCGCGACCGCCACAGCATTGCATCGGTTCGGGCAATGTGAA
>NZ_JACUUJ010000055.1 GCF_014859355.1 Yoonia sp.
CCAGTTTGCGGGCATATGCGGGCCGAACCCTTCCAGCGCTTCGGCGGGGTAGGTGCCTTTGGTGATCGCCTCGATGAACCAGCGGTTGTTGATCGCGTCCTGGCGGGTGGCGGCAAGGGCGGCACCGGCGCTGTCGTCGGCGGCTTTGACATGGGCGAAATTCATCACGATGCCGCAGTTTTTCATTCCCTTGGTGCGCAGGCGCGACAGGCCGATCCCATGCGCCAGCGTGATATGGTGCATCGCGCGGGCAGCGGCGCGGATATCGCGCAGGCCCGGGGCATGGTGGCCCAGAAAATGCGAAAGATAGGCCACGCACCATGGTTCATTGATTGTGGCAATTGCATGGACGCGGTCGCCGATCCTGTCGGTTATGACATCGGTGAAATCACCGAAATATTCTGCCGTGTCGCGGTTCATCCAGCCGCCCTTGTCGGCCAGCGCCGAAGGCAATTCCCAGTGATACAGCGTCTGAAACGGTTTCAGACCCCGTTCCAGCATCGCGTCAACCAGCCTGTCGTAGAAATCCAGTCCTTCGGGGTTTACGGTGCGCCCGTCTGGCATGACCCGCGCCCAGGATGTCGAAAACCGATAGGCATCCATGCCGGCATCGCGCAGCAAATCAAGGTCTTCGTCGTAACGGTGGTAATGGTCGCAGGCAATCGCCCCGTCCTCGG
Organism: Yoonia sp.; assembly: GCF_014859355.1. Taxonomy (GTDB): domain Bacteria; phylum Pseudomonadota; class Alphaproteobacteria; order Rhodobacterales; family Rhodobacteraceae; genus Yoonia. Next base: position 678 of record NZ_JACUUJ010000055.1, read on the forward strand.
CGCGCACGACGTTGCCGGGGCCTTTGGCGAATGTATCCCAGTGGGTTGATCCGGCCCCGCCAAAGCTGTGGCCTTCGATCTGATAGGCGGCGGTTGCGGCCCCGAACAGGAAACCATCGGGAAAATCGGCGCGTGTAAAGTTCATGTCAATCCTTTCGGGGTGCCGGGCCAGTTGATTGGCCTATGACCAGTTCAGCCTTTAATACTTCAGTTTGTGGGGGGGCTTCGGGGTGGGCGATCGCCTCAAGCAGCATTTCTGCCAACCGGCGTCCGGCATCGCGCACCGATGATCGTGTTGCTGTGAAGATCGGGGTGTCACCGCCGTTTTGCAAATATGACAACGCGTCGTCATGGGTGATGATCGACACATCGCGCGCCATAAACAGCCCGCATTCCTCGACCGCACGGCGCGCACCCAGCGCCGAAACCAGCGAGGCGCACAGCAATGCCGTGGGCGGATCAGGCAGCGCGAGCATGGCACGGCTGGCTGCATATCCGGCGTCTTCGGTCATCGGATCGGAATGCATCAGGGCCGGGTCGACGGGAATGTCATGGCGATTAAGGACCTCAAGGTAACCGACCCGGCGCCGATAGGCGAAATCCAGTTTTTCGGGGCCATTGACAAGGCCGATCCGGCGGTGACCCAGATCAACCAGATAGTTGGTCGCCTCTCTAAACGCCTCTTGGTTATTCACATCAAGCCAAGTGAAAGGTTTGTCGAAATGGCCTGTGCGCCCATGCACGGCGAAGGGCAGGCCGATTTCCTGCAGCAGCGAAATGCGCGGTTCGGAAATGCGGGGGCCATGAATGATCACCCCGTCCACGGCGCGCCGCGATTTCAACCCCCGATAAACGGCTTCTTCATTGCGGCCATCAATGATCGACAGGATCATTTCATAACCATACCGGGAATAGGTTTCACCGGCGCCGGCAATGAAATCCCCAAAAATAGGGTTCACCAGTTCAGGCTTTGTGCCGATGGGGATGACGTGACCTATCGCCAGCGCCCGCCCGGTCGCCAACCCTTTTGCACGCACATTCGGGCGATATCCAAATTGTCGGGCAGCCCGTTCAACGCGTTCGCGGGTGGCGCCATTGACCTCTGGGTATCCGTTCAGTGCACGACTGACGGTTGTTTGGCTAAGCCCGAGCGTCTGGGATAATTCTTTCAGGTTCATGGAAGGTATTTGCAGTTCCCGGCGTGGTTGGTCGTGGCCCGTCTAGGCGTTGTCTTTTCAGCAGCAATTTTTTACGTAATCGTTTCAGTAGAGTCTCTTATGCCAGAATCCAATAGGCTTTTGCGCTAACAGTGAATAGTTGACAGAGGGTCGATCTTCAAGAACTGTAGCAACAGTCAAAGCGCTTTGGAAAGTGATTCCGAGAGCTGGGTTGACGAATGTGACTGCATCGCAAGATGCGAATAAAGTTTTACGCATTTTGCGTGATTGGGAGGATTATTAATGAAAAGCAAACTGTATGCTACAGCGGCAGCTGTCGCCCTTTGTGCAGGTGCTGCACAGGCGGATGGGCATCTGAGCGGTGTCAATATTACCGTTGCTGGCACATGGCTGAGCCCTGAGGCCGAAATCGTCAATGAAATCTTTGATTTGTTCGAGGCACGGACAGGCGCGAACGTCAGCTATGTCGGATCTGACAGCTTTGAGCAGCAGGTCATCATCGACGCCGAGGCAGGCTCTGCCGCGAATATTTCTGTGTTCCCGCAGCCCGGTCTGGCTGCCGATTTGGCACGGCGCGGATTTCTGACGCCATTGGAAGAAGGCTCGGCTGAATGGATCGCGGAAAATTACGCCGCCGGTCAGTCATGGGTCGATCTGGGCACATATGCAGACCAGAACGGTGACCCGCAGCTTTACGGTATGTTCTTTCGCGTCGATCTGAAATCTTTGGTCTGGTATAGCCCGGAAAACTTTGAAGACGCCGGTTATGAAATTCCACAAACCATGGAAGAACTGAAGACGCTGACCGATCAGATCGTTGCAGATGGCGGCACGCCGTGGTGCATTGGTTTGGGGTCTGGCGCGGCGACCGGTTGGCCTGCAACCGATTGGGTTGAGGACATGATGTTGCGCACCCAGCCTCCTGAAATCTATGATGCATGGGTCACCAATGACTTGCCGTTTGACAGCCCAGAGGTGATTGCGGCCATTGACGAATTCGGGGCATTTGCGCGCAATGACGCATATGTGGCTGGTGGTGCCGGTGCGGTTGCCACAACCGATTTCCGTGACAGCCCCAAGGGAATGTTCTCCAGCCCGCCACAGTGTTACATGCACCGTCAGGCTTCGTTCATTCCTGCGTTCTTTCCTGAAGGGACCGAAATTGGCGAAGATGTCGATTTCTTCTACTTCCCGGCTTATGAAGGCAAGGATCTGGGATCCCCGGTTCTGGGTGCGGGCACATTGTTTGCCATCACCAATCCCGGCCCCGGTGCGCAAGAGCTGATCGCCTTCCTGCGTGAACCTGAAGCCCACGAAATCTGGATGTCCTACGGCGGGTTCCTGACGCCGCACAAGGGCGTGGATATGTCCAAATTCATTGATGACACATCGCGCGGCTTGAACGACATTCTGCTGAATGCAACGACCTTCCGCTTTGACGGGTCAGACCTGATGCCTGGCGCCATTGGTGCGGGTGCATTCTGGACTGGCATGGTGGATTATGCCGGTGGCAAACCAGCTGCTGAAGTGGCCAAGGGCGTTCAGGATTCCTGGGACGCGATCAAGTAAGCACCCCTGGTGGTGATATAGTGGATCAGCCCGGGCGTGTGCCGGGCTGATCCGACTAACATATTTTCCGGGGAGGGGACGATGGACGCAGCATTTCTGGGTCTTGTGACGATCGTGATCGGTGTCGGTGGATGCCTGGGTTATTTTTATCTTTCCAACCAGTTGCTGGACAAAGTTCTGTTTCCTGCGAAGGGTGTGAATGCCGGGCGCAACATCAATCGCGCCAATATGATCCGGCCGTGGATTTTCCTTTTCCCTGCGATTTTCGCGCTTGGGCTTTATCTGGCCTATCCGGTGTTTGCGACGCTGTGGTATTCGGTCACCGACCGTGATCAGGGTGGCGCATTTGTTGGTTTCGCCAATTATTCCCAGATGCTCGACGAACCGAAATTCTGGGAAGCGCTGCGGAACAACATTCTGTGGCTGATCGTTGTGCCTGCGGCGTCGACCGCTTTTGGCCTGCTGGCCGCGCAACTGACCGACCGGATCAAATGGGGCAGTATTGCCAAATCCATGATCTTTATGCCGATGGCGATTTCATTCGTCGGTGCCTCTGTGATTTTCAAGCTGATCTATGACACCCGTCCGGTCGACCAAAAACAGATCGGCGTGTTAAACGCGGTCTGGCTGCAATTTGATGGCGGGGTGGGGTCGTTCTTGATCTTGCGGCTGGTGCCGATTTCCATTCTTGTGCTGTTCATCCTTTTGGTGGCCTATATGGCTTGGGGGGCTGTGCGGCCGTTGATCAAACCTGATCACGTCAAGGTCAGCAAACTTGGCATGCCATTGCGGGTTTTCGCGGGTCTTGTGGGGGTTTATCTGGTGTTTCTGTCGCTTCAGTCCATCATGGGGCTTGCGACGGTCAGCTTGAATTATGGCGTGCCGCAGACTTGGCTGACCATTCCGTTTTGGAACTCTTTCTTTTTGATGATCGTTCTGATCTGGATTCAGACAGGGTTTGCCATGGTGATCCTGTCAGCGGCGCTGCGCGGCATTCCCGAAGAAACGATCGAGGCCGCCATCGTCGATGGCGCCAACCCGTTTCAGGTGTTTTTCAAGATCAAGATGCCGCAAATCGCCGGCACCATCGTCGTGGTCTGGACCACGATCACGCTGGTCGTGCTCAAGGTGTTCGACATCGTGTTCGCGATGACCAACGGCCAGTGGGAAACGCAAGTGCTGGCCAACTATATGTATGACAAATTGTTCCGCGCCAATGATTGGGGCGTTGGATCGGCCAGTGCGATGGTGATCATGTTGCTGGTCAGCCCGATCCTGATCTGGAACGTCTATAACGCCCGCAAGGAGATGCGTTGATATGGCCCGCAACTGCATAGGAGCAAATCATGGATAATATTGCTGGCACAAAATCAAGCCTGACGTGGGCGGTGCATATCTCGGTGGTGCTGCTGGTGGCGCTTTGGTTGTTCCCGACGGTGGGGTTGCTGGTGTCGTCTTTCCGCACCGCTGATCAGATCGCCAGTTCCGGCTGGTGGCAATCGCTGTTTCCGACCGAACAGAACCTGACGTTGCGCACGGCCAATCCTGGGGTAGATGGCAACCAGGCCCTGATCGACGGCGTTTATACAGTGAGCGGCAACCTGTTTGTTGTCGAAGGCAGGGCCCCCAGTGCTGAGGAAAGCGATGCAAAAATCAGCGTTTGGGGGGTAACCAGTCGTGCCATCGCAGATTACCAACCCGGTGCAACGGCCGATTTGGGTGATGGCAAAACGCTGACTGTTCAAGCAAATGGCGATTATGTTTGGTCCGGCCCAGAGGAATTGACCGGTCGGGGCCAACGGGCGTTTGTCACGGCGACGACGCCACCGGAATTTACCGTGAAAAACTATGAAACCGTGCTGGTTAGCGGGGCCAGCACCGACAGCATGGCCAAGGCGTTTTTCAATACCATGACTGTGACGATCCCGGCGACGATTATCCCCATCGTGATTGCGGCCTTTGCTGCCTATGCGCTGGCGTGGATGGATTTTCCCGGTCGGGCAATCCTGATTGCCTGCGTTGTGGCCTTGCTGGTCGTGCCGCTGCAATTGGCGCTGATCCCGCTGCTGCGGCTGCATCTGGGGATCGGGATTGGCAAGGGCTATCTGGGGGTCTGGCTGGCGCATACCGGGTTCGGGTTACCTCTCGCGGTCTATCTGTTACGCAACTACATGGTCGGTCTGCCGCGCGACATCATTGAAAACGCGCGTGTGGATGGTGCCACCGAATTCCAGATTTTCACCAAGATCATCCTGCCGCTATCGTTTCCGGCGCTGGCGTCCTTTGCGATTTTCCAGTTCCTTTGGACATGGAATGACCTGCTGGTCGCCAAAGTGTTCCTGATCGACAGTTCGGGGCAAACAACAGTAATGACCAACCAGATCGTCGAGCTTTTGGGCACAAGGGGCGGGAATTGGGAAATTCTGGCAACGGCTGCTTTCGTGTCGATCTCGGTGCCGCTGTTGGTGTTTTTTGCGATGCAAAAATACCTTGTGCGTGGTCTGCTGGCCGGGTCGGTGAAATAGCGGCAGACCCGCGCCCTGACCGGCATAATACAAAACAGGCCAAAGGCCAAATAAGGAACAAAGTGATATGAACGTGGCGCTGGCCGAGCAAACGCAAACCGCAACAGACAAGGATTGGTGGCGCGGTGCGGTGATCTATCAGATCTATCCGCGCAGCTATCAGGACAGCAACGGCGACGGCATTGGCGATCTTTTGGGGATCGTGCAGCGGCTACCCTATATCGCCTCGCTTGGCGTGGATGCGATCTGGATTTCACCGTTCTTCATGTCTCCGATGAAGGATTTCGGCTATGATGTCAGCGACTACTGCGACGTCGATCCGATGTTCGGGTCACTTGCCGATTTCGATGCGGTGGTTGATACCGCGCATCGTCTGGGCCTGAAGGTAATGATTGATCTGGTTCTCAGCCACACCAGCGATCAGCACCCGTGGTTCGTGCAAAGCCGCCTTGACCGCACCAACGACAAGGCCAACTGGTATGTCTGGTCAGACCCGAAACCCGACGGCACCCCCCCCAACAACTGGTTGTCGATCTTTGGCGGGTCCGCGTGGCAATGGGATGCGCGGCGTGAACAGTATTTTCTGCACAACTTTCTTGTGTCGCAGCCTGACCTGAATTTTCATGAACCACAGGTGCAAGATGCCCTGCTGGATGTGGCGCGTTTCTGGCTGCATCGTGGTGTTGACGGGTTCCGTTTGGATACCATCAATTTCTATGTCCATGACAAGCAGCTGCGCGATAACCCGGCTTTGCCGCCCGAACGGCGCAACGCCAATATCGCACCATCAGTGAACCCCTATAACCACCAGGAACATCTTTACGACAAGAACCAACCGGAAAATCTTGATTTTCTGCGCAAGTTGCGCGCGGTTATGGAGCCGTTCGGCGCTGCCGCTGTGGGCGAAGTCGGCGATGCCCAGCGGGGGTTGGAAATCATGGGCCAGTATACTGCAGGCGATGACCTGATGCAGATGTGCTATGCCTTTGAATTTCTGGCCAAGGATCAGCCAACCGCCGCGCGCATCGTCAGCGTGATGGAAGAGGTGGACAGGGTCGCATCCGATGGCTGGGCGTGCTGGGCGTTTTCCAACCATGATGTGATGCGTCATGCTTCGCGCTGGGATCTGACACCGGCGGCGCAGCGCATGTTCACCAGTCTGATCATGTGTCTGCGCGGGTCGGTTTGCATTTATCAGGGTGAAGAACTGGGCCTGCCAGAGGCAGACGTGGCGTTCGAGGACCTGCAAGACCCTTATGGCATCGAATTCTGGCCCGAATTCAAGGGCCGTGATGGTTGCCGCACCCCGATGGTCTGGGAAACCGATAATCTGAACGCAGGGTTTTCAACGCAAAAGCCGTGGCTGCCCGTCGCACCCGAGCATTACCACCTGTCGGTCGCCAGCCAAGAAGACGAGCCCGGCGCGATCCTGCACCATTACCGCAAGGCGATTGCGTTCCGGCGGAACCATCCTGCCTTGATGCACGGTGAACTGGATAAAATCCGCACCAAAGGCGACGTGGTGTATTTTACCCGTGCTTTGGGTAATCAGGTGATTTTCTGTGCCTTCAACGTCAGCGAAACACCGTCGGACATAGATTTGCCCGCCGGTGACTGGACCCTGATCGGGGCAGAGCTGGGCAGTGCGCATCCTTCAGCGGACGGGCGGCTGTATCTGGGGCCATGGCAAGTTTGTCTTGCGCTGAAGTCATAAAATAAAAAGGGGAGTGAGACATGGCCGATCTAAAGCTGACAGACGTTGCCAAAACATACGGTGGCACGATTGATGTGTTGAAACATATCAATCTTGATATCAAGACAGGCGAATTGATCGTCTTTGTCGGTCCGTCGGGTTGCGGAAAATCAACGTTGTTGCGGATGATTGCAGGGCTGGAAAAAATCACCGGAGGCACGCTGGAAATCGACGGTCAGGTTGTGAACGACGTGCCGCCCGCACAGCGCGGGATTGCGATGGTGTTTCAATCCTACGCGCTTTATCCGCACATGACGGTGCGCGAAAATATGGCGTTTGCGCTGAAACTGGCCAAGAAATCCGCACAGGATATTGACGCCGCTGTCAGCCGTGCAGCAAAAATTCTGCAACTGGATGAATACTTGGACCGCCTGCCCAAGGCCTTGTCGGGTGGCCAGCGTCAGCGTGTTGCGATTGGCCGGTCCATCGTGCGCGACCCCAAGGTGTATTTGTTCGACGAACCGTTATCAAATCTTGATGCCGCCTTGCGGGTGGCGACCCGGATCGAGATTGCGCAGCTGAAGGAATCGATGCCGAACAGCACAATGATCTATGTGACCCACGATCAGGTCGAGGCAATGACGCTGGCCACGCGGATCGTGGTCTTGGCCGACAAGGGCATCGCGCAGGTTGGCACACCCCTGGAACTTTATGAACGGCCTGAAAATGAATTTGTGGCGCAATTTATCGGCAGTCCGGCAATGAATATATTAGCGGGCGAAGTGGTGGAAACCGGCGCGCAGACCACTGTCAAATTGCACGGCGGCGGGCTTGTCCGTTCGGCGGTGCCAACGCAAGCTGCCGATAAGGGCCTGAAGGTTAATGTTGGTATCCGACCCGAAGATATGATCGAAACAGACGGGGACGATTATGCATTCGATGGGAAAGTGAACATCACCGAAGCCTTGGGCGAGGTGACACTGCTTTATTTCGACAAGGTTGGCGACAATAACGCGGTTATCGGTAAACTGCCCGGCATTCACGGTGATCTGCGTGGCAAATCCGTGCGCATGGCCGCCGCCCCTGAAAAGGTGCAGATTTTCCATAACGGTCAATCTTTGTATTACCGCTGATGGAAAACCCTGAAAACACACTGAAAACGGCGCTTTTGGCTGGGCAGGTGCAATATGGGCTGTGGTTGGCCAGCGCGTCGCCCGCTGTGGCTGAACTGGCCGGTGGGGTCGGGTTTGACTGGTGTCTGATCGACGGGGAACACGGCCCCAATACAATTGCGCAAATGCTGCCGCAATTGCAGGCGCTGGAGGGGGCGGGCACCCCTGCGGTGGTGCGGATCGCGGCACCCGAGGTCTGGATGGTCAAACAGGCGCTGGACCTTGGGGTGCAAACAGTGCTTGTACCTTTGGTTGATGATGCGGCGAAGGCGGCTGAAATGGCCCGCGCCATGCGCTATCCCCCCGATGGGATCCGCGGGATGGGGGCGGTCTTGGCGCGCGCATCGCGCTATGGGGCGATTGCTGATTATCCGCACAGCGCCAACGCGCAGATGTGTCTGTTGGTACAGGCCGAAAGTGCCGCTGCTGTGGAAAATATTGATGCGATTGCGGCAACACCCGGTGTTGACGGCGTTTTTGTCGGTCCTGCTGATTTGTCGGCAGATATGGGATACCCCGGCCAACCCGACCATCCAGACGTGGAGGCCGCGATAGACCACTTGATCGCGCGCACCCTTGCCGCAGGCAAGCATGCCGGGATCATCACCTTTGATCGCAGCCGCTTTGCGGAATACGTGGCCAAGGGTGTGACGTTTCTGGGGCTGGGCGGTGATATGGTTGTGCTGCGGTCTGCACTGGTGGACTTGCTGAAAAGTACCAAGGTTTGATTTTCGGGCGGAGAATTTTCGCGAAAATTCTTTGTCAGAACATCAGCCGGATATTCCCCCGGTTGCAGATCACGACCCATTGCTGCGTCGTCTCGATCAGGTGAAACCCGGGTAGGCGCACTTCAGCCTCGAAGCGGTCGCGCCCGATTTCGCGGTCAACCCATGTCTTGTTACGCCGCATGACACCCCCTGATTGGGCAGCAGCCTTTGCCGAAAACAGCTGATCAATCCAAAGTTGCAGATCAGGGGGGGAAGGGGCATCTGCATGCCACCATCCAACCCTATAAAGGTTAATTCCGGGTTTATGCCCGGCGACGACGACCCGTGCGTGCGCGGCCTTCGCCCTCTTTCACGGGGGCGCGGTTGAACCGTATCCAGTCGGCCCCAGAGGGGTCGTTGTTGGTCAGGAAATTGGCCGCACGGATCGCTTCCATTTCCGACCCGGCCCGTGGCTTGGTCGATCCCATGCCCAACAGGGTGACAAAAACCTCGTCATCAATATCATCTGGCAGGATGATCCCTGCGGCGGCAAGCTCTGCCTTTTTCTCGGCGATCTTGATGGGGCCGACAGGCAAGGCGACAGGGTTCATGATGGCCGATGTCATGCCTGCAGCGATCGCCATGGGAAGGAAGGCGTTGTTGACCCCGTGCCGGTTGGGCAGCCCGAAACTGATGTTGGATGCGCCACAGGTCGTGTTCACGCCCAATTCTTCGCGCAGGCGGCGGACCAGCGTGAAAACCTGCAACCCGGCGGTGGACATGGCCCCAATCGGCATGACCAGCGGATCAACCACGATGTCATGGGCGGGAATGCCATAATCGGCGGCGCGTTCGACGATCTTTTTTGCGACGGCAAACCGCACTTCGGGGTCTTCGGAAATGCCCGTGTCATCGTTTGAAATGGCGACGACCGGCACGTTGTATTTTTTCACCAGCGGCAGCACCAGTTCCATTCGCTCTTCTTCGCCTGTGACCGAATTGAGCAGCGGGCGGCCTTCACAGGCGGCTAGCCCGTTTTCCAGCGCGCCGGGGACCGAGCTGTCGATGCACAAGGGCACATCGACCACCGCCTGCACGCGTTTGATCAATTCGGCCATCAGGGGTGGTTCAACAAAATTGTTATCGGCATAACGGGGATCTTCGGCCATCTTGTTGGAAAACACGGCACCAGAGTTGATATCAAGCATGGTCGCGCCTGCCGCGACCTGCGCGATGGCATCCGCCTCGACCCGGCTGAAATCGCCCTGTTCCAATTCGGCCGCCAGAATTTTGCGCCCCGTGGGGTTGATCCGTTCACCGATCACGCAGAATGGCTGGTCAAAGCCGATGATGGCGGTCTTGGTCTTGGATTCGACGATGGTGCGGGTCATGACATATCCTTGAGGTCAGAGGCGGGCACAGCAGAGCTGCCGCCATGTGCGATGGCCCAATTGGCGTTGGCTGTGATGCCGCCAAGCGGGAAGAAATGCACATTTGTGATGTTAAATTCGGGGTGCGCGGCCTTATGGGCGGCCAGTTCTGTGACCACGTCGGTCGGTTCGTAAGGCAGCAACAGTTTGGTGACATCCATCGCCCGTTTTTGCAGCACCTTCAGCGATGGGCCGACACCGCAGGCAATTGCAAATTTGATCAGGGTTTGCAATTTTGCAGGTCCGGCGATGCCGATGTGAATGGGAATCGTGATGCCCGCATCGCGCAGCGCATCCGCCCAGGCGATGATCGGCTGCGCTGCAAAGGCGAATTGTGTGGCCAGCGCCGTATCTGCACCGGTGGTTTCACTGAATTTCTGTTTCCAGCGCAAGGCGTCCATGACGTTGCGGTCAGATCCGTCAGGGTCGATATCGCGGTTGCCTTCGGGGTGGCCTGCGACGTGCAGGCGCTTGAAATCGCCAAACAGTCCCGTTTCCAGCAATTGCATGGAACTGTCGAATTCACCCAGCGGTGTGGTCACGCCGCCAGCCAGCAAAAGCGCCTGTTCCACGCCCGCCTCACCCCGGTAACGTGCGATCCAGTCGGCTAGCGTTGCACGGTCCTTGATGATGCGCGCGGGAAAATGCGGCATGACCTTATAGCCGTCGGTCGCAAGGCGGCGGGCGGTGGCGACCATGTCTTCAATCGGGGTGCCGTCGATGTGGGCGATGTAAACGCGGGTGCCGGCGGGCAGCAGATCACGAAAGTCTTGCACTTTTTCGGCGGTGCGCGGCATGACCTCGATCGAATAATCCTTGAGAAAGGATTCAACCGCAGGATTGACCGGTGTTGCGGTGTCTTCCTTGGGCTTGCGGAAATTGAGCAGGGACATGATGGCCTCCGTGATGCGGGCGGTGAATGGGGGCGGCGTTTTCAATTCCAACCGTCGTTGGCGATCAGCGCCTTGATACGGTCGGTGTTGTATTCGGCATCGATTTGCGCAACAGCCGCCGCCGCGGCCTCGGCATCGGTGCCATCGGCGGAGTAGGGGGCGGCTTTGCGGAATCCGGCCATATAATCATCCGATTCCGCAGCCCCCGATTTCATCGCGGCCCGGTCGATTGCCTGTTCAAACCGTTCCGGCAGGGGCAGTTTGGTTCCGCGCCGCCCACGGCCCACAATGACCTGCGCTGGCATATCGCGCCAGTAAACAATGGTGACGTCGGGCATCTGATTCCCCTTGTGGCTTTTGTTTGGTTCTAACATCCGCGCCCCGCGCCCGATGTCGGATTTCGACATGCCGGATACATTCAGCGACGGTGTTGTCATATCCAGATGGCAGCGGGCGCGCCAGTGACGGGCGAACCCATATTTTTCATATCCAAGATGCGGCCCGTTCACCTTCCTGTTCAGGGCCGTTCACAAGGCTTGCGCAAGGTCGCGCGGCGACATAGCTTGATGGTAACTTGAAATGGAGGGCGTAACAGATGACGCCCAAGCGTCCCACAGGTGCGGGCGCGTTCCCCAAAGCGGTCGCAACCCCCGCGCCAATTCCGCCTGATCCGGCAACGCTTTATGCAGCGTTGGATTTGGGCACAAATAGCTGTCGTATGTTGATTGCCCAGCCCAAGGGCAGCCAATTCCATGTGGTCGACAGTTTTGCCAAGTCCGTGCAGCTTGGTGCCGGTCTGGAAAGCACCGGGCGGCTGTCGCGTGCGTCGATGAACCGCACGATTGCCGCCCTGCGTATTTGCCGCGACAAGCTGCGCCGCCACGAGGTGAAACGGATGCGCCTTGTCGCAACCGAGGCGTGCCGACGGGCGCTGAATGGTGATAATTTCATCGCGCAGGTGCGCCGCGAAACCGGCTTGCAGCTTGAAATCATCAAGCCCGAGGAAGAGGCGCGGCTGGCTGTCATTTCCTGTGCGCCGCTGGTCAGTGTGAACACCGAACAATTGCTGGTGGTCGATATTGGTGGCGGGTCCACTGAGCTAGTCTGGATTGATCTGACCAATGTGCCCAAACGCGAACGACCCCGCGCCATCATGCGCCTGCACGCCGGGTTCAAGTCCGACCCCGGCCCCTTTGCGGCCGCCAAGGTGGTGGATTGGATTTCGGTGCCTTTGGGGGTCGCCACGCTGCGCGACCAGTTCCACGATGTGGAAGATGACGCTGCGCGCTTTGCCTTGATGAGCTGGTTTTTCGAAGAAAACCTTGAAGAGTTTTCCCCATATGCCGCCGAACAGGCGCGTGAGGGGTTCCAGATCATCGGCACCAGCGGCACGGTCACGACCGTCGCTGCCAGCTATCTGGGCCTGCGCCGCTATGACCGCACCAAGGTGGACGGCTTGCGCATGACATCCGACCAGATCGACACGGTGATCCGCGATTATCTGTCACTGGGCCCCGTGGGCCGCCGGGCCGACCCACGCATCGGGCGCGACCGGCAGGCGCTGATCATGTCGGGGTCTGCAATCTTGCAGGCGTTGATGCGGCTTTGGCCTACGGACAGGCTGTCGGTAGCGGACCGGGGCCTGCGCGAAGGTTTGCTTTATGCGCAGATGTCGGCGGATGGGGTCTTGGAAGATACCCCGTTTTAGGCGATAGGCAGGATCATGGCCAAAAAACCCACCAAAAACACATCCGGGCGTGGACAGCGTGACCTGACCGTCAAAGTCAAGACCGCCCGTGGGCGCAAGCTGTCGTCAACCCAATGGTTGCAGCGGCAGTTGAACGACCCTTATGTCAAACGCGCCAAGGCCGAAGGATACCGGGGCAGGGCCGCCTACAAGATACTGGAACTGGACGACAAATACCGTTTTCTGGTGCCGGG
>NZ_JACUUJ010000021.1 GCF_014859355.1 Yoonia sp.
GGCGACGCCGCCGCGCGTAATCACCCGCGCGCCGGGGGTGGTATTCAGCCCCAACCGCAGCGGATCAAGACGCGCCAGCCCCCGCGCCAGCATGTCCCGTATCACCGGGGCGCTGTCGGTCTCGGGGTTGCGGCGGATGCCACGGCAATCAATGGCGTGATCAGCGATCAACATCCGCTCGGTGCCGTCGGGCCGGATGGTGACGATCCCGGTCCGTCCGCCCAAGGGCACCGCCCCGGCAAAGCGCGCACGCAGTAACGTCAATTGCCCGGCATCGCGCGCGGCCGCGATGGCGCGGGCCGATTGCGGCGGCATCCGGTGGCGATGCACCTCCCAACGGCTTGCACCGTGGCGCAGGAAGCGGGCGCGCGTCTCGGTATCCCAGGACCGCCAGATCGCCGCCACATGCGGGCGCAACCCGTCAAGCACAAGCTGCCAGGGAATGCCCTGCGCCTCAGCGGCGCGCAGACGCACGCGCAGCCAACGCAAAAGCGCGCTCACCGATGCGCCAAGCGGCACCCCGCCACACCCGACAGGTTGGGCCGCGCCGCTGACATGCGGTTGCGGCAGCAGGCCCCGACGCGACAGGCAGGTGATCGTCCCGCGATGGCCCCGCGCCAGCAGCGCGACCACATGATCGACCATCGACAGGCCCGTGCCGACGATCACCACCCGGGCATCCAGTCCTCGGGCAGGGTAAAATCCCATGCCCCGCGCAACCCATCGCGCGGCTCGGCGGGCACCGCATGACCGGTTGCCAAGATCGCAGTATCGGCCAGTACCGCCGTGCCATCATCGAGATGCGCGCTTATCCCGCCGCGCGTCTCTTCAACGCGCAGCACCTCGCCCGAGACGCAGCGCAGCCGGTCATCGCGCCACGGCACCACGAGGCTTTCGAGATAGCGGCCATAGGTGGCGCGGCTAACAAAGCACTGGTCGGTCGCGCCGCAACCCTCATCGCGTGTGCGCAGCCAGCGCAGGAAATGATCCGGATCGTCAGGAAAGGCGCTCATGTTGTGGACGCGGGCGCGCCGTCAAGGCCAGGAAGAAGCAGCGTTCTGATCATGGGCAATCTCCTTTCCTATAAACCCTATCATCTTTGTCGTGATTTTTGGTTCCAAATTTTACCAAGGTTTTAGAATGTCAATCTCTCTGACGGTCAGACCGCAATTGTGTCGATGCTTGTCTTTATTGGAAATCTTCTCGTTCATCTTGCCGAGAAAATTCTACTTTTGCAGCCCCATACTTTCGGGGGGGCGCCCAGATGAACAGTGATTAATTTTTTATCCTCAAAGTTGACCCCAAATAATCCCAACCAACCTAAACTACAACTTCCACCCTCTCCTGCTCTCCCACGCCAAACACACGTTTATAGCGAGCAATCTCTTCCGCTGGTCCCATGGCCTTATTCGGGTTGTCGCTCAGTTTGACGGTGGGGCGGCCCTCGGCGCTGACGGCTTTGCAGACAAGGCTGAACGGCGCCAGCGCGTCGTCCGCCACCAGCCCTTTGAAATCATTGGTCAGCATCGTCCCCCAGCCGAAGGATACCCGCACGCGCCCGGCGAATTGTTGTTGCAGTTCGATGATCTTGTCCACGTCCAGCCCGTCCGAGAAGATGACAAGCTTTTCGGCGGGGTTTTCCCCTTTGGATTGCCACCAGTTGATAGCCCGTTCGGCCCCCACAGCCGGGTCGCCGCTGTCGATGCGCATACCGGTCCAACCCGCCAGCCAGTCCGGCGCGTTGTCAAGGAACCCCTTTGTGCCGAAGGTGTCGGGCAGAATGATGCGCAGGTTGCCGTCGTGTTCGTCCTGCCAATCAGCCAGCACTTCATAGGGGGATTGCCGCAGCGCGTCGTCAGTTTGGGCAAGCGCGGCATAGACCATGGGCAGTTCGTGGGCGTTGGTGCCGATCGCCTCGATCTCGCGCATCATGGCGATGCGGCAGTTGGAGGTGCCGGTAAAGCTGTTGCCTAGCCCTTCCAGCATCGCTTGGGCGCACCAGTCCTGCCAAAGGTATGAATGCCGCCGCCGCGTGCCAAAATCGGCGACGCGCAGCCCGTCGAGCGGGCGGAGTTTTTCGACCTTTTCCCACAGTTTCGTCATCGCGCGGGCATAAAGCACCTGGAGTTCGAACCGCCCCATGTCTTTCAGCACGGCACGCCCTCGCAGTTCCATCAGCACCGAAAGGGCGGGAATTTCCCATAGCATGACCTCGGGCCATGATCCTTCAAAGGTCAGTTCATACTGGCCATCGCGTTTTTCAAGGTGATATGGCGGCAGTTGCAGGTTTTCGAACCATTCCATGAAGGCGGGCGTAAACATCTGACGTTTACCGTAAAAGGTGTTGCCGCGCAGCCATGTGCTTTCGCCCCGCGTCAACCGCAATAACCGGATATGGTCAAGCTGTTCGCGCAGCTCGCCTTCGTCTACCAAATCGGCAAGGCGGATGGATTTGGTGCGGTTGATCAGGCTGAAAGTGACCTGCGTATCGGGGTGGTTGCGAAACACCGACTGGCACATCAGCAGTTTGTAGAAATCAGTGTCGATCAACGACCGCACGATCGGGTCGATTTTCCATTTGTGGTTCCAGACGCGTGTGGCGATATCGACCATGGCGGCCCCCTTGTGTTTTGGGGTGTTAGAACAAGGGTTGCGCGGGCTGGCAAGCCCCGGACAATTACATCAGTGTCAAAGGACGTCGCTAGAGACAACAATCACCTCTCCATCCGGCGGGCATGCCGCCAATGCAGAACGGACGGCCCGTTGCAGCAACGTCGGCCGGTTATAGGTAGGAATGATGATCGACACCATCATGACAGCGTCACCCCTGCCGCCTGCATCCCGGCCTTGGCCGCGTCCAGCGATCCGTCGAAATCAATCGCGCGGCACAGATCCATGCGCACTGTCACATCGAACCCCAGTCTTGCCGCGTCCACTGCCGAATAATTCACACAGAAATCCGTGGCCAACCCGACAAGCGTCAGACGGTCGATGCCGCGTGTGCGCAGATACCCCTTTAGCCCCGTCGGGGTTGTCTGGTCGTTTTCGAAAAACGCGGAATAGCTGTCGATGGCGGGGTTAAACCCCTTGCGGATGATCAGATCGGCACGATCCACCGTCAGATCAGGGTGAAATTGCGCGCCTGTCGATCCTTGAATGCAGTGATCGGGCCACAGCACTTGGGGGCCATAGGGCATCTGCGTCATGCTCATCGGGGCGGCGTCATGGCTGGACGCGAACGACGAATGCCCCGCCGGGTGCCAGTCTTGCGTCAGGATCACTGCGTCGAAATCGTTCATCGCAGCATTGATGCCGGGCACGATGGTGTCGCCGTCCGCGACGGCCAGCGCACCGCCCGGGCAGAAATCATTTTGCACGTCGATCACGATCAGGGCGTGGGTCATGGTGGCTCCGGTCATTTTGGTTTTCGTCTTGATCATAGGTAGCGCGATCATTGCACAGATGAAAGGGTCGCGCGGGGTTGCCCCTGTGTGTGATTTTGCCTATCCGGTGCCTCTTTTCATGCAAGGACACGGGCAGACATGGCGCGATTGGGTATCGACTTTGGCACATCGAACACGGCTGCGGGTATCATGGCGGCAGGTCGCCCGCATCTGATCGAGATAGAGCCGGGGCGCAACACGATGCCGACCTCTGTTTTCTTTGATCACGACCGCAGGGTCACTATCTATGGCAACAGCGCCAATACCGCCCTGATCGACGGGCGCGAAGGGCGGTTCATGCGCGCGCTGAAATCGGTGCTGGGCACGCCGCTGATGCGGGAACGCCGCCAGATCGCCCATGAACGGCTGACCCTGCTTGATGTGGTTGCGCGGTTCCTGCAAATGATCCGCGAAAGGGCCGAGGCCGCGACCGGCGACACTTTTGACCGCGCCTTGTCGGGCCGCCCCGTGCGGTTTCATTCCGCCGATGATGGCCGCAATGCGCAGGCCGAGGTTGACTTGCGCGATGCCTATCATCTGGCCGGGTTCACCGAGGTGCAATTCATGTATGAACCAGAGGCCGCGGCGCTGGCCAGTGGGCCGCTGGCCAAGGGTGATCTGGGGCTGATCGTGGATATTGGCGGCGGCACATCGGATTTTTCGGTGTTTGCACGGGACGGCGATGCGACGCAGATCATCGCCAGCCACGGCGTGCGCATCGGCGGCACCGATTTTGACCGCGCGATCAGTATCGCCCATGTGATGCCACTGTTGGGGCGGGGTGCCGATGTGCGCAATGCGCTGGGGTCGGGCACGCATGTCGCGCCGAACGCAATATTCAACGATCTGGCGACATGGCAGAAAATTCCTTTTGTCTATACGCCCGATAACCGCCGCATGGTGGCTGATTTTGTCAAACTGGGGGTCGATCCGGCGTTATTCGCGCGCCTGAACAGCGTGCTGGACATGGAATTGGGCCATGACATTGCCTTTGCGGTCGAGGCGGGCAAAATCCGCCTGAACGCGCCTGATGTGATGGACACCGGCATTGACCTGCGCGTGATCGAAAAGGCGCTGTGGGCCAAGCTGACCAAGGCGCAAATGGCCGCTGTGCTGGCCGACCAAGCCGCGCAGATCAGCGATTGCGCGTTGCAAACCCTTGAAATGGCCGGTGTTGCGCCCAGCCGGATCGCCAAGGTGGTCTTTGTCGGCGGGTCCAGCCTGCTACATGTGGTCGAAGGGGCGATGGTGGCGCTGTTTACCGATGCCACCCTTGAACGGGCCGAGGCATTTACCGCCGTCGCCGATGGTCTGGCCATGGCCGCATCGCGTGACTTGCCCCTTTGACCGGACAGGCGTATTTGACGGGGCATGTATACTGTTGCCGCGCTTTATCACTTTACCCGCTTTGCCGATCACGCCGCCCTGCGTGACCCGCTGCTGGCCTTATGCAAATCCCACGGGATCAGCGGCACCCTGCTGCTGGCGCCCGAAGGGATCAACGGCACGATTGCGGGCAGCCGCGCGGGCATTGACGCGGTGATCGCGCATATCCGCGCACTGCCCGGCTGTGCCGGTCTGGAATGGAAGGAAAGCACCGCCACGACGCCGCCGTTCCACCGCATGAAGGTGCGGCTGAAACGTGAAATCGTGACCATGGGCCAACCCGATGTAGACCCGATCGCGCAGGGCACCGGCCATTACGTTGACCCCGCCGACTGGAACGACCTGATCAGCGCGCCCGATGTCGCGGTGATTGACACACGCAACGATTACGAGGTGGCGATTGGCACCTTTGACGGCGCGATAGATCCGCAAACAAAATCCTTTGGCGAATTCCCCGCTTGGTGGGAAGAAAACAAGCACCGTTTTCATAACAAGCGCATCGCGATGTTCTGCACCGGCGGGATCAGGTGCGAGAAATCCACCAACTTTCTGATGGGTCAGGGGGTCGCGGATGTCTATCACCTCAAAGGGGGCATCCTGAAATACCTTGAGGACGTCCCGCAAGAGCAAAGCAAATGGGATGGCGCATGTTTCGTCTTTGATGCCCGCGTCAGCGTCGGCCATGGATTGTCCGAAGGGCCGCATATTCTGTGCCACGCATGCCGCCGCCCGCTGTTGCCCACAGACCGTGATCATCCCGCCTATGAAGAAGGTGTCGCCTGTCATCACTGCGTGGATGAAACAACCGATGCCGACAAGGCGCGGTTTCGCGAACGGCAAAAGCAGATCGCGCTGGCGAAAAAACGCGGCACGCATCATATTGGCGGATTATAGTGACCAGCACCGCGCAAGACATTGTCGGGCAACGCCCCTTGCCGTAGCGATAGACCCGCAATAAACGGGGCCGAACGCAACGCCGGAACGGACGGACGCCATGACAGATGTCAATTCAGTCGAAGACAGCAGGGTTTATCAGGATGATCACCTGATCCGGTCACTTGTGGCGCAATACCACAGCCCGCTTTACGTCTTTGATGCCGCCGCGATCCGCGCCAATTGCCGCACCGTGAAACAGGCCGTGCCTTACGCACATCTGCACATTCGCTATGCCTGCAAGGCACTGTCATTGCAGGCCGTGCTGAAGATCATGCTGGACGAAGGCATGTGGATCGACGCGTCTTCCATCAACGAAGTGCATCGCGCCCTGATCGCGGGTTTCACGCCGGAACAGATTTACTATACCGGCGAAGGCGCAACTCTGGGCGTTTA
The DNA here is from genome assembly GCF_014859355.1 of Yoonia sp. Taxonomy (GTDB): domain Bacteria; phylum Pseudomonadota; class Alphaproteobacteria; order Rhodobacterales; family Rhodobacteraceae; genus Yoonia. The sequence continues at coordinate 6,159 of NZ_JACUUJ010000021.1, forward strand.
CCGTGATCTTGTGGAACGCGATGTGCTGGTCAACTGCACCTCGATCGACCAGATTGATTTGCTGGGTCAGGCGGGTGGCACCCGCTGTTCGATCCGCATCAACCCTGGCGAAGGGCATGGTGCCAATACCCAGACCAACACCGGCGGCCCATCCAGCAAGCATGGCATCTATTTCGACCAGCTTGACGCGGCCAAGGCGGCGGCAGCGCAATACGGCATCCGCATCACGGCCATTCATTCGCATATCGGGTCGGGCACCGATCTGGGTCATTGGCTGCGGATCAAGGACAAGACGCTGGATTTCGCGCGCGGCTTTCCTGATCTGGATACCGTCAATCTGGGCGGTGGCCTGCCAGTGGTGTATAACAAGACCAACGACCAACCGATGCCGATCCGCGAATGGGGGGCCGCGCTGACGCAATCCATGCAGGAATTTTCCGCCGAAATGGGCCGCGACATCGAACTGCAACTGGAACCGGGGCGATTTCTGGTGGCCAATGCCGGCGTGTTGCTGGCCGAGGCGCAGGCGGTCAAATCAACCACCAATGCTGACGGATCTGACGGGTTCAACTTTGTCATCGTCAACACAGGGCTGAACCACAACATCCGCCCCGCGCTTTACGGCAGCTATCACCCGATCCGGTTCATTGCACCCAAGGATGAAAACCGGGGCGCGCCGCGCGACTATGTCATCGCGGGCTATCTGTGCGAAAGCGGCGATGTCTTCACCGTGGATGCGGCAGGCAATCTGCGCCCACGTGTCATGGATGAAATCAGAGTTGGCGATATCATGGTAATGGCGGGCGTCGGCGCCTATGTGCATGCCTTGAAAAGCGAATACAATTCCATGAACCTGCCTGCATCCGTGATGATCATGGAGGACGGGACGACGCGCATGATCGAACGGCGCGGCACATTGGAAGACGTGATGCGCCGCGAGGCCGAGGTATATCAGGACGAAAACGCGCCGAAAATTTGATCCAGCGCAAGGATTGGCATAGCTGATCGCACCATATTCGTCGCATGAAACAGATTGATCGCCTTGCCGCGCTTGGGCTTTTTGATGCCCGCGTGCCCCGCTATACCTCTTACCCGACAGCGCCGGTGTTTTCGCCCAACGTGGGCGCGCCAGAACAAGCTGCGGCCCTTGCCGCACTTCCGCCCGATGTGCCGGTGTCGGTTTATCTGCATATTCCGTTTTGCGAACGCCTGTGCTGGTTCTGCGCCTGCCGGACACAGGGCACGCAAACGCTGGCCCCGGTTGAAAGCTATATCGCCACACTGGAACAGGAACTGGCACTGCTGGCAGATGTGTTGCCCAAGGGGTTGCGCATGGGCCGGATGCATTGGGGCGGTGGCACGCCCACGATCCTGCCGCCCGACCTGATCCATCGCCTTGCGCGCGCGGTCAAGGCGGTGATCCCGCCCACGGATGACTGGGAGTTTTCGGTTGAGATTGACCCCACGATGGTGGACCGCGACAAGATCGCAGCACTGGCCGCAGAGGGGATGAACCGCGCCAGCATCGGTATTCAGGATTTTGATCCGCAGGTACAGGCCGCGATCGGGCGCGCGCAACCATTTGATATCACGCGCGATTGCGTCGAAAATCTGCGTGCAGCGGGCATCACATCGCTGAACGCAGATCTGGTTTATGGGCTGCCATATCAGGATGCCGCCCGGATCAGCGACACCATCGACAAGGTGCTAAGCCTTGCGCCTGACCGGATTGCGCTGTTCGGTTATGCCCATGTGCCATGGATGGCCAAGCGGCAAAAACTGATCAAGGAAGAAACGCTGCCCGACGATCTGGCCCGCTATCATCTCGCGGAACTGGCTGCTGACAGATTTGCAGACGCCGGGTTCAGTGCCATTGGCATCGACCATTTCGCGCGCCCGGGCGATGGGCTGGAAACAGCCATGCGCACAGGCCATTTGCGGCGCAATTTCCAAGGCTACACCGCCGATACCTGCGCCACGCTGATCGGGATCGGGGCATCGTCAATCTCGCGCCTACCCACAGGTTACATCCAGAACGCCGCTGCGACACCTGCCTACACCCAACGCATCGCCGCTGGCCAGTTGGCCGGTGTGCGCGGGCACGTGATGACCGATGACGACCTGCTGCACGCCCGCGCGATTGAAATGCTGATGTGCGATTTCCGGCTGGATCGGCAGGCGCTGGGCGCGGAAGGCGCAGCGCTGGACGCGACCTGCGCCGCTGTTGCCGCGCAATACGGCGATCTGGTGGACACGACCGACGACGCACTGACGATCCGCCCCGCAGGGCGGGCGCTGACGCGGATTATCGCCAGCGCCTTTGACGCACACAAGCCCGAGGGCGTGCGATACAGTCAGGCGTCGTGATCAGAAGTCGAGGTTTTCGACACTCAGCGCGTTGTTCTGGATGAATTCGCGGCGTGGCTCCACCACGTCGCCCATCAGCTTGGTGAACAGATCGTCGGCCTCTGCCACATCTTCGACCTTGACCTGCAACAGCGTGCGCGCGTCAGGGTCCAGCGTGGTTTCCCACAGCTGATCAGGGTTCATTTCGCCCAACCCCTTGTAACGTTGCAGCGACAAGCCCTTTTCACCCTCTTCCAGAATCGCCTTGAGCAGATCAAGCGGACCATGAATCAACTGGCTGCGGTCCTTGCGCACCAGCGTCGCAGGCGACTCATAGACATCCTGCAAGGCTTGCGTGAACGTGCCGGTGCGCCGCGCCTCGCCTCCGCGCAAGATGGCACCATCCAGCGTGCGCACTTCTTCCACGCCGCGCAGGATGCGGGCCAGCCGCACGCCATGATCCTGCGTGATCCGCCCCTGCCAGCCGCGTTCCCATTCCAGTGCGATCAGGTTCAGCCGTTTTGCCACCTTGTCTGCCACGCCTTGCAGGTCATCGGCAACCGCACCGGGCGCAAAGGCCCCGGCGATAGCGGCTTGTTCAAGGATGTGGCGCGGGTAATGCGTTGGAAAGGCATCAAGCACGCGTTTTAAATGTCGGGCGTCCTCGATCACGCGACGCAGATCGCCGCCTGTGATTTCTTCGCCATTGCCCTGACGCAGCATCGCACCGTCGATGCCCTGTTCGATCAGGTATTCTTCCATCGCGGCCTCATCCTTGAGGTAAACCTCGGACTTGCCGCGCGTCACTTTGTAAAGCGGCGGTTGCGCGATATACAGATACCCGCCTTCAATAAGTTCGGGCATCTGCCGGAAGAAAAAGGTCAAAAGCAGAGTGCGGATATGCGCGCCGTCAACATCAGCGTCGGTCATGATGATGACCTTGTGATAGCGCAGTTTGTTGATGTTGAATTCGTCACGGCCAATCCCGGTGCCCAGCGCCATGACGAGGTTACCAATTTCCTGGCTACCCAGCATCCTGTCAAACCGGGCGCGTTCCACGTTCAGGATCTTGCCCTTGAGCGGCAGAATGGCCTGCGTGCCCCTGTCGCGCCCCGTTTGGGCAGATCCGCCGGCGCTGTCACCCTCGACCAGGAAAACTTCGGTCTTTGATGGGTCTTTTTCGGAACAGTCTTTCAGTTTGCCAGCAAGAAAATTCACATCCATCGCCGTCTTGCGGCGGGTCAGTTCGCGGGCCTTGCGCGCGGCCTCGCGGGCTTGGGCGGCTTCAACGATCTTGCCCACGACGATCTTAGCGATCTGGGGATTTTCTTCGAACCATTCCGACAGCTTTTCCCCGACAAGGTTTTCAACCGCCGGCCGGACTTCGGAACTGACCAGTTTGTCCTTGGTCTGCGAGCTGAATTTCGGGTCCGGCACTTTGACCGACAGCACGCAAGTCAGCCCTTCGCGGGCATCATCGCCGGTAAAGCTGATCTTTTCCTTTTTGGCGATACCACTGGATTGGGCATAATTGTTGATGGTGCGGGTCAGCGCGCCACGGAAACCGGCCATATGGGTGCCGCCATCGCGCTGCGGAATGTTGTTGGTGAAGGGTAGCACCATTTCGTTATAGCTGTCGTTCCACCACATCGCGACCTCGATCCCGATATCATCGCGTTCGCCGGTGATGAAGATCGGTTCAGGCAGGATCGACGATTTCGACCGGTCCAGATATTTGACAAATTCCCTGACGCCACCTTCGTAAAACAGGCTTGTCTGCAAATGTTCGGCAGGCCGTTCATCTGTCAGAATAATGCGCACACCGGAATTCAGGAACGCCAGTTCGCGCAGACGCTTTTCCAGAATGTAAAAATCGTAATCGCGGTTGCTGAAGGTGTCGAGGCTGGCAAGAAAACGCACCTCGGTCCCTTTTTTACCGTTGGCATCGCCGACCACACGCAGCGGTTCTGCCGTGTAACCACCCTCGAACCTTGCATAGTGTTCCTTGCCGTTGCGCCAGATGCGCAGCTCAAGATAGTCGGACAGCGCGTTCACCACGGACACGCCGACGCCGTGCAGACCGCCCGAGACCTTGTAGGAATTGCTATCGAATTTACCGCCCGCGTGAAGCTGGGTCATGATAACCTCGGCGGCGGAAACGCCTTCTTCCTTGTGCAGGTCGACCGGAATACCGCGGCCGTTGTCACCTACCGTGACGGACCCATCGTCATGGATTGTCACATAAACATGGTCGGCATGACCGGCCAGCGCCTCGTCGATACCGTTATCCACGACCTCATAGACCATGTGATGCAGACCAGAGCCATCATCAGTGTCCCCGATATACATGCCAGGGCGCTTGCGAACAGCATCCAAGCCCTTGAGAACCTTGATAGAATCGGCGCCGTATTCTTCTTGGTTTTGATTGTCGTCGGCCATGTGGTTTTTCCCGTGATACTACACCCAAAATATATGCTTTTCACTGCAGGATGTCACGCAATTGACACAAGATTTTGTGGCGGACCGGCGCTTTGATCCGGGGTGGATTTTCATCCACCCTACGGGCTGAACGCGGGTCAGGTGAATGCGATCACGACGCCCACACCAATCAGCAACCAACCTGCGCCAAGATTCATCCGGCGCAGGGCCGAGGTTGATTTCAAAAGTACCCGCACCCGGTCAATTGACGCGGCCAGAAACAGGTTGCCCGTCAGCGGAATGATGAAGCTGAGAAAGCAGATGATGGCGATATCCCCCGCCGTCGCCTGCGTCAGATCAAAAAACCCCGGTAGCACGCCCATATAGAACAGGATCGCCTTGGGGTTGCCCAAGATTACCGCCAGCCCGGCCACAAACCCGGCCCACACGCCCGGCCGTGTCAGGCGGCTGTTAGTGCCAATCGGCTGGTCAGCGTGACGGATCAGCGCGGCGCCCATGACAATGAACACAGCCACCGCCACCCATTGCAGCACCATCATAAAACCCGCGAATTCCGACACCAACCAGGTCAGCCCGAACACCGCCACCAGTGGCCAGATCACATCGCCCACGACCACGCCCAGCACCAGCGGCCATGCGGCATGAAACCCGCCCGACAGCGACCGCGCCAGCAGCGCGACCCAAACCGGACCCGGCGTCATGAACAGGATCACCAGCGCGCCGACATAAAGCGCCATTTGTGCAAAGGTGATTGTCATGTCTTGGGCAGGGTCAGGCTGCCATCGGGGTTCAGCGGCCAGAACGGGTTATGGGCCAGTTCCCAGACATGGCCGTCCGGGTCGGCGTAATAACCAGAGTAGCCACCCCAGAATACCTTTTCAGGGGCTTTCAGCGCGGTGGCCCCCGCCTTGATCGCGGCGGCATAGGCGATATCCACTGCGGCTTCGGTTCCAAAATTCTGTGCCAGCGTCATGGCCCCAGTGCCAAGCGATGCGTCCGGGCGCCCCTGGTCCCTGGCCAGCGCGGCCCGTCCGAACAGACCCAGCACCAACCCGCCCAGTTGATAAAACACCACCGCGCCCTCGTCTGCCGTCGGGATCCAGCCCAAAGCGCCGTAAAACGCCTTGGCCCGGTCAAGATCGGCCACGCCAAGGGTAATCAGGGTCACGCGCTGCGGTGTCATAGGGAATCCTTTGTCGTTACGGTCGATGTGCCGTCGCTGTCGGTCACCTCGATATATTGTGCGCGGTCGCCCAGTTCAGTGAATAATTCCGGCCCTGTGCCCGTCATGAAAGCCTGCGCACCCAGCGCGCAGATTTCTTCATAAAGGGCGGCGCGGCGTGCGGCGTCAAGATGGGCTGCGACCTCGTCCAGCAGCAGGATGGGCGGCGCGCCAAAATCGCGGGCCAGCGCGCGGGCATTGGCAAGGATCAGGCTGATCAACAGCGCCTTTTGCTCGCCTGTGGAACAGTCGCGGGCCAGCACCCCCTTGTCAGTGAAAACCGCATCCAGATCTGCCCGGTGCGGGCCGATCAGGGTGCGCCCCGCGGCCATGTCGCGCCCTCGGTTGGCAGCCAGCGCACCGGCCAGATCATCAGGGATCGGGTCGGGCGATGTCAGTTCCAGTGCTGCGGTGGGAAATGCGGTTTGAGCGGCATCCTGTGCCGCAGTCAATTCCGCGATGGCGCGCAGACGGTTTGCCGCGATCTGTGCGCCAGCTACGGCCATTTGGGTTTCCAGCACGCCATACCAATGCGTATCGCGCACCATATCTTTCAACAGGCGGTTGCGTTCGCGCATCGCCTTTTCATAGGTCAGCACCGCATCGGCATGACTGGGTTCAAAGCTGAGCGTCATGCGGTCAAGAAACCGGCGGCGTCCGTCCGCCCCTTCGATCCACAGCCTGTCCATCGCGGGCACCAGCCACAAAATGCGGGCAATACGGCCAAGCGATACTTGCGGCGCGGCCTTGCCGTCGATCCGCAACCGGCGGGGGCTGCCCGCCTCGGCCCATGTTTCAATTTCATGGGTCTGGTGCAGGGATTGCAGTTGCGCGGCGATTTTCCAGCCCAGCACTTCTGGCCTGCGGATCAGATCATCAGCCGCCGCACGGCGCAACCCGCGACCAGGCGACAAAAGCGAAATCGCTTCCAGTAGGTTGGTCTTGCCCGCGCCATTCGGTCCGAAAATCGCCATTGGGCGCGGATCAATGTCCATCACCACGCGTTTGTGGCTCCGAAAATGCAAAAGAGTCAGTTGCGTCAGCGCAAGCCGGGTCATCGCTGCCGCCGAGATTTTTCGCGAAAAATCCCGTCCCCTGTCACACGCGCATCGGCATGACGACATAGACCGCCGACATGTCATTGCCTTCGCGCATCAGGGTTGGGTCGCCCGACCCGTTGAACATGAAAACCGCGTTTTCGCGATCGACCTGACTGGCGATTTCCAACAGATACTTCGCGTTGAACCCGATTTCGAGCCGTTCATCGGAATAGGCAACGGCGAGCTCCTCTTCAGCAGCGCCGCTATCAGGGGCGTTCACCGACAGGATCAGCCGGTCTTCCTCAAGCGACAGTTTTACAGCGCGGGATCGTTCGGATGAAACAGTGGCCACACGGTCCACGGCACGCGCGAATTCAGCGGCATCCACCTCGAGCCGGCGGGTGTTGCCCTGCGGGATCACCCGCGTGTAATCGGGGAATGTCCCGTCGATCACCTTGGACGTCAGCGTGATGTCTGGCGTCGCAAAACGCACCTTGGTTTCCGACACCGACACAGCGATTTGCATGTCGTCATCATCCAGCAGTTTGCGCAGTTCGCCCACGGTCTTGCGCGGCACGATCACGCCCGCCATGTCTTCTGCCCCGGCAGGCAGATCCGCGTCGATCCGGGCCAGCCTGTGCCCGTCGGTGGCCACGCAGCGCAGCACCTTGCCGCCGTCACCATCGGCCACATGCATATAGACTCCGTTCAGATAGTAGCGTGTTTCTTCGGTTGAAATGGCAAATTTCGATTTGTCGAACAGACGGCGCAGAACGGGGGCCGGGGCCGCGAAATTCACCGCATATTCCGAAGACGCCATCACGGGAAAATCTTCTTTTGGCAAGGTCGCAAGAGAAAAATTGGATCGCCCCGCCTCGATTGTCAGGCGCCCTGTTGCGCCTTCTTCGGTCAATGTCACCAGCGCACCATCCGGCAGTTTCCGCACGATTTCGTTCAGCGTCACGGCGCTGACAGTCGTCGCACCGGCGCGCTCTACTTTGGCGGGGGCGCGGTCTACGACCTCGATATCCAGATCGGTCGCACGAAACTGCACGGTATCGCCTGCCGCTTCGATTAGGACGTTGGCAAGAATCGGGATCGTGTTGCGCCGCTCAACCACGGATTGCGCCTGCGCAACCGCCTTGAGAAGTGCCGCGCGTTCAATGCTGAATTTCATGTCCCATGCTCCGCATATCTTGGTGGCCGTGGCCGCCGGGACGCAAAATCTACTGGATTTTCCCGGTTGCTCAAGCGTTTTGTTGGACTGTTGACGAAGGTCGCGCCGCCGTCAAGCACCGGACCTATTCTTCAAGCGCGCGGCGCAGCAGTTCCAGATCATCCGCGATCTGGCTGTCTAACGCTTTCAGCTCTTCGATACGGCGCACGCCGTGCATTACGGTCGTATGGTCGCGCCCGCCGAAACGCCGCCCTATTTCAGGCAAGGACCGTTTGGTCATCTGTTTGGACAGATACATGGCGATTTGCCGGGGGCGGGCATAATTGCGCACCCGCTTAGGGCCAATCATATCGGACAACCGGATGTTGTAATGTTCCGATACCTTGCGCTGGATTTCTTCGACCGTGACCTTGCGATCCGATGCTTTCAACACATCGGACAAGCAATCCTGTGTCAGTTCCAGCGTGATTTCGCGCCCCACCAGCGAAGCAAAGGCAAACAGACGCGTCAGCGCACCTTCCAGCACGCGCACGTTTGTCGAAATGCGATGCGCCAGAAATTCCAGCACGCCAGAGGCGATTTTCACATCGGGGTATTGTGCGGCGTAAACGTCAACCTTGGACTGCAAAATGCCAAGCCGTAGTTCATAATCTGTCGGATGCAGATCAACCACCAGCCCGCATTGCAAACGCGATTTGATCCGTTCTTCCAGATCCTTGATTTCACCGGGGGCGCGGTCAGCAGAAATGATAATCTGCTTCTGGCAATCGACCAAGGCATTGAAGGTGTGAAAGAATTCCTCTTGTGTGCTGTCCTTGCCGCCGATGAATTGCACGTCATCCACCATCAACACATCGACGGACCGGAACAATTGTTTGAAATCCATCATCTTGCGTTCGCGCAGTGCCGTGATGAACCGATACATAAATTGTTCGGCAGACAGATACAGCACGTTCAGTTCGGGTGAACGCAGCTTCAGTTCGTGTGCAATCGCGTGCATCAGGTGCGTTTTACCCAAGCCGACACCGCCATAAAGAAACAACGGGTTAAAGGTGACAGGGCCACCCTCGGCGACGCGGCGCGCGGCGGCATGGGCCAGTTCATTCGGCTTGCCGACAACAAAATTATTGAACGTAAACCGCACATCCAAAGGCGCACCGGTCACATCATCACCGAACGGCGTTCTAACAGCAGGGCGCGGGGCCACTTTTGGTGCCTCGCGCAAAGTCGGCGTGATCGAAAATTTCAGACGCTGAACGTCGTTTCCGTGCTTGTTCAGGTGATAGATGATCTGGTCACCAAAATTCTGCGATACGTAATTTCCGATGAAATTGGTCGGCACATGAAAGGTTGCGACACCGCCGGCAAGTTCGGCAAATTGCAAAGGCTCGATCCAATTTGAAAAATTGTTCGCCCCCAAAGCAGACCGCAACGCATCCAAAACCCTTGCCCATACATCGTTTGTCATCTTGTCCCTTTGCCCGCATTCGCCTGCTTTGCCACACACCCGGGCCAAAGCCCGCCCCTGCGTCACACATCGCATCAGACAAAAGGACACCCGTCGCCCAGAGTGTCCCCTCTTGGCGTTATGCCTTTCACTAAATCCATAGGCCAGATGACATTCTTCTTGCATAAACGCAGGAACAGCCACCTTGCGGCAGGTCCGGGAGCATAGACAGCAATCATCGCAGAAGAGCAGCCTCCTGCAACGACGCAGACACAAAAGAAGTTATTCCCATGGTCAGCCCATGGCACCTAACCCAACTTTCGCAAGACGTCCGACGCGGATGTCGTCAGCACAGCGGCAAATATTATCTGCCATGCAACTTTCAGACTGCGCCGTTCCCCTCCATGTCCCCCAAGAACGATGTGAATCGCATCGTCAAATTAGCAAGCACGTGTTGCGGGCTTCAACATAACATCGTGCTTGACTCGGGGATTACGGGAAAAGAATCTGCGCGCCTCGAAAATTGATGCAAAAATTCATCACAAGATGCTGAAGTCAAAAAAACGCGCGCCGGGGTGGCGCGCGTTCTTGACGTTTAAATGATAATTTGAACCAGTGGGCAGCGATCAGGCGACGGCTTTTACCCGAGATGCCAGACGCGACATTTTCCGCGACGCCGTGTTTTTGTGCATCACACCTTTGGTGACGCCACGCATCAGTTCGGGCTGTGCGGCTTTCAGCGCAGCAGCAGCAGCAGCCTGATCACCAGAGGCGATAGCTTCTTCGACTGCGCGCAGGAATGTGCGAATCCGCGAACGGCGCATTTTGTTGATTTTGAAACGAGCTTCGTTCTGGCGGGCGCGTTTTTTGGACTGTGGCGAATTTGCCATGTGTTCGTTACCTTCGTCGGGTCAATATTTGTCAAATAGCGCATAAGCCCCGACCGGGTTCAGAACCGGTGATTCTGGCCAAAGCGGGCCTCACGCGCATGTATCAGGGAGGCATTAAGGGATTTCCCGGGAAAAAGAAACCCCAAAACCTAACGATCGCGGAACTGGGCCTCGCGCTTTTCAAGAAAGGCCGCCATGCCTTCACTTTGATCTTCAGTCGCAAACAAGGACTGAAACAGCCGACGTTCGTAATTCAGCCCCTCGGCCAGTGTCGTTTCATAGGCCCTGTCCACCGCATCCTTGGCGCCCATGGCGGCGATCTGGGATTTCGCCGCAATCTTTTCCGCGGCCCCCTTGGCCTCGGCCAAGAGCTTTTTGGCGGGCACGACACGGCTGACAAGCCCGCTGCGCTCGGCCTCTTCTGCATCCATGAAGCGGCCGGTCAAATGCATATCCATGGATTTTGATTTGCCGACAAAACGGGTTAACCGCTGGGTGCCGCCAAGCCCCGCGATCACACCAAGGTTGATCTCGGGTTGGCCAAATTTTGCTGTATCCGCCGCGATGATAAAATCGCACATCATCGCCAATTCGCATCCACCGCCCAGCGCGTAACCTGCCACGGCGGCTATGATCGGTTTGCGAATACGGTTGAACCGGTCTGATTCATTCTCGAAAAACCGCTGCTGATACATTTCAACAAAGGTTTTATCCGCCATTTCGCTGATGTCGGCCCCTGCCGCAAAGGCTTTTTCCGACCCGGTAATGATGATGCAGCGCACCTTGTCGTTCGCGTCCGCGTCTTCCAGGGCTTTGCATAGCTCTCGCAACAGCGCGCCATTGAGCGCATTCAGCGCATCTGGCCGATTTAGCGTGATGGTCGCCACATCATCGCTAATGTCCACAATTATCGTTTCAAAAGCCATTGGTTGATCCCCGTCAGCAGTGGTCAGGCCACTTGATTAGCAAAGCGCGGGACCGGATCAAGCTATCTTTGACATTGCGGACAAAAGAAAGATGAGCGTCCCGCCTGCACGATTCTCTGTATTTTCTTTTCGCAACGGGGCGTTAGGCAGGCTGCACCATCGCGGCCATAAACTTGAAAAACATGCTGAAAATATCCCAACTCGCCATCTGCCTGCCGATAATCACGTAGCGATGACCCGCCAGCGGCGATGGCTTCGCCCAGAACATCGCGCACCAAGGGGACCAAACCCGCGATCCGATCTGCACTGATACGATCAGATTTTCGGGCCGGATGGATGCCCGCGCGAAACAAGACTTCGCACACATAGATATTGCCCAGCCCCGCCACAACGCGCTGATCCAACAGCGCCGATTTGATCGGGGTTTTACGCCCCTTCAACCGCGCGATCAGATAGGGTGCATGAAACGAATTCCCCAAAGGTTCTGGCCCCAGATCACGGATCAGCCAATGATCGTCCTGCCTATGCGTTGGCAGCAGATCCATCGCGCCAAAACGACGGGCATCATTAAAGGTAATGCGCGCACCATTTGCCATATACAGCACCACATGGTCGTGTTTTGCTGGGGCCGGGTGCGGATGATGAAATGCACCAACCTGATGGCCGGAAATCAGCATCCGCCCCGACATACCCAGATGGATCAGCAGCGTTTCGCCGCTGTCCAGATCCGCAAGTATGTATTTTGAACGGCGGCGCAGGCCCAAAACCCGCGTGCCCGTCAAACGCGCAGCCATTGCATCGGGGAAGGGCCAGCGCAGATCGGGGCGGTTTACATCCGCGCGAACAATGACCTGCCCTTCCATGACGGGGGCCAGGCCGGCCTTGACGGTTTCGACTTCGGGCAATTCTGGCATGGGTGACTTTCTATCGTCGGGCCGGCATTGTAAGGCTTTGTGCGCGCCCTATAGTTTGACCCAGCGCAAAGGACCACAAGACCCGATGACACAAGAAAACGAAAACACCACCCATTTCGGGTTTGAAACTGTCCGCGAAGATGAAAAAGCGGGGCGCGTCCGGGGGGTATTTTCTTCTGTCGCGCGTAAATACGACATCATGAACGACGTCATGTCAGGCGGCATTCATCGGCTGTGGAAAGACGCCATGATGGATTGGCTGGCACCGCGTCCCGGGCAACGCCTGCTGGATGTGGCGGGCGGAACGGGGGATATTTCGTTCCGTTTTCTGAAACGTGCGGGCCGAGGGCAGGCAACAGTGCTGGACCTGACGGAACCGATGTTGATCGAAGGCCGCAAACGTGCCGAGGCTGCGCAGATGTCCGACAGTCTGGATTGGGTTGTAGGCGATGCAATGGCCCTGCCGTTCGAAGACAACACATTCGACGTTTACACGATTTCCTTTGGCATCCGTAACGTCACACGCCCCCAAAAGGCGCTGGACGAAGCTTACCGCGTGCTGAAACCCGGTGGACGGCTGATGGTGCTGGAATTTTCCCAGCTGCCCAATCCGATGATGCAGGCCGCCTATGACGCTTATTCCTTCAATGTCATTCCGCGGATGGGGCAAATGATTGCCGGCGACCGCGACAGTTATCAATATCTGGTGGAATCCATCCGTAAATTTCCCGATCAAGACACTTTTCTGGGCATGGTCCGTGCCGCAGGGTTCGAAAACGCCAAATACCGCAATTTAACGATGGGGGTCGCTGCGCTCCATTCGGGTTGGAAACTGTAACGTGCGTGGACCACACAACATTATCCGTCTGATCCGCACCGGTGCGACATTGGAACGCACGGGCGCTATGAAAGTCGTGCTGGATGCTTTTGACGCAGGTCCGCTGCTACGGATCACCTTTCGCACGCTGGTCTGGCCGTTCCGCTGGCTGGGCTACAAAGGCGATGTCACGACACCGCCAGCAGTGCGAGCGCTGACAGCGCTAGGCCCGGCCTATATCAAATTCGGGCAAATCCTTTCTACCAGGCCCGATGTGGTGGGTGACGAACTGGCGGTGCAATTACGCGTCTTGCAAGACAAATTGCCCCCCTTTTCGATGGCTGACGCCAAGGAAACGATCCAGAAGGAACTTGGCGTTCCTTTTGATCAATTGTTCAGCGCATTTTCAGAACCGGTTGCTGCGGCATCTTTGGCGCAGGTTCACAAGGCGCATCTCGCCGATACAGGCGAGGCTGTTGCGGTCAAAATTCTCCGGCCCGGCATCGAACGCGCGTTTCGACGCGACATTGATGCGTTTTATTTTGCGGCCCGCGCCATCGAACTGCTATCGCCCGCATCGCGCAGGTTGCGGCCGATTGACGTGATTACCCATTTCGAAGGGGTGGTCATGGGCGAACTGGATCTGCGGCTGGAAAGCTCTGCCGCGGCGGAATTCGCGGCCAACACGGAAAACGACACGGGTTTTCAGGTGCCGCAAATTCGCTGGCATCTGTCTGGCCGCCGGGTCATGACTCTCGACTGGGCCGAAGGCACGAATATTGGGGACAATGCCGCGCTTGACGCGGCGGGGCATGACCGGCGGGCGCTGGCCACACGTGTGTTGCAGCTTTTTCTGAACCATGCGCTGCGCGATGGATATTTTCATGGCGACATGCATCAGGGCAACCTGAAGGTGGCCGCTGATGGCAACATCATCGCCTATGATTTCGGAATCATGGGCCGGATCGACGAATACACGCGGCGTGTTTACGCCGAAATTCTGTTCGGCTTTATTCGCAAGGACTACCAGCGCGTGGCCGAGGTGCATTTCGAGGCGGGCTATGTTCCCGCTGACCGTGATGTTGATGAATTCGCCCGTGCCCTGCGCGCCGTTGGCGAGCCGATTTTCGGCATGGACGCCAGCCGCATTTCCATGGCCCGCCTGCTGAGTTACCTGTTCGAAGTGACCGAAAGGTTTGGCATGGAAACCCGGACCGAACTGATCCTGCTGCAACGCACCATGGTCGTCGTTGAAGGCGTGGCCCGGTCGCTAGACCCGCATATGAACATCTGGCAAGTGGCGAAACCTGTTGTCGAAGACTATGTCAAAGACAGTATTGGCCCCAAGGCATTGCTGCGCGATCTGGCCAAAACTGCTATGATTCTGGCGCGCTTCGGCCCGCAGTTGCCACGCCTGACCGAGGACGCATTGATCCGGTTAAACAACCCGCCAGCGCCACCAAAACCACAACGGCGCATCGCACGGCTATCATGGATGGCCTTGGGGGCAGCCATTGTCGGGACTGCGTGGATTGCCAGCCTGCTTTAGCATGATTGCCAAAGACCAACGGCCTTTTTCTGTTAGTGGGTTTTCAGGCGGATTTATCATGATGGATTACGCAGAGCTGATACCTGCGCGCTGGTGATTTCAACCCCACCGTCAAGGATCAACATGGTCTGCCCACCTTGAACACGGATTTCGGTCACTTTGCTGTAGACATCGATTGGATCACGCGCGACCTCTTGCCCGCCGGCCAAGCTGACCAGCTTGAAGGTATAGACCCCCGGCGCGAAGGGTGCGCCACCGGGGCCCACGCCCGCCCATTCCACCGTCTCCGTTGTGGCCGGAATATCAATGCGCTGCACCTCGACCCCGGTTTCAGTACTGACGACGATCTGCGCCCGGTCCGCGATCATTGCCGGATTGGGCGCGAGTATGACAGGCGCGCCGTCAAAATATGCAGGGGCCGCCGCGCGCACCTCTTTGCCTACCCAGGACGCAATATCTGCCAATCCGCTGATGTTTAGCTGAGCCGTCAAATTTTTCAGCAGGTCATTCGTCAGTACCGCCTGTTCGACCCCTGAAAAAGTCGCCAGTTGCACGGCATAATCCGACGAATCAACCGGGTTAAGCGGATCCTGATTTTGCATTTGAACAGTAAGCATACGCAAGAATGTCTCAAAATCAGAACTGATTTTTTGTGTGGGCGGCGCCGGGGCTGCGGCGTTGGCCCTCGATTCAGTCGCTGTTTGTGCAATTTCCATTTTATATCCCTACAAACGCATATCCAGGCTGGAGTTTGACCCGACTTGTGGCGCAA
Source organism: Yoonia sp. (assembly GCF_014859355.1). GTDB lineage: Bacteria > Pseudomonadota > Alphaproteobacteria > Rhodobacterales > Rhodobacteraceae > Yoonia. The sequence goes on from NZ_JACUUJ010000021.1 coordinate 21,698, forward strand.
TGATCATCTCAGAAACGATAGCGTCAGCATTGGGTTCTACGGCATCAAACGCCGGCTTTGGTTGCGCGTCAGCATCGGCCGCCCCACCATCGCCACCAAAAGAAAATGCAATATTATCATAACCCAAGGCGCGAAATTCTTGTGTTAGCGCATCAATATGACGACGCATGAGGTCGGTTGTTTCCGGTCTATCCGCCAAAACATGCAGCGTGATCGACTGATCAGCGACCGTCATTGTCATGCGCACGCGACCCAATTCTTCGGGATTCAAGGCAATTTCGGTCGTTTGGCCCGACTGGCCAGACAAGACGACAGCCATTTGCCCCGCGACATGGCGAATCATCTCGCCTCCGGAGGGTGTCGGTGCCGCAATGGCATTTTGCGGTTGGCTTACAATGACAACACGCTCTGACGCGATGGGATCCGCAATTATATCAGGCAGTTGTTCTGTCTTTGCGTGGCGTTCCCCCTGCCTTTGTCCGTTTGTCATTTGTGACAGGGCGCGGGCCAGCAGAGGAGCCATTGCCGGTTGGTCCTGTTCAAGTGGTGCAGCCTGCATCGATATCCCAGGTAGCAGCGCATTGCCGCCTGACCCCTTTGATGCCGTCAGCGCACTGGCCTGGGCCTCAGTTGCTGCCGCTGCTGCAAGCCCGCTCGCCATGGATTTGTTCGGGCGCGCGATGATCGCCACTGCAGGTATTGCGCCCGACATTGGCATAGACACAGCACCGGCCGGTGGCAACCGAGACGGCGGACTGCGACCAACCGTATCAGCCATGGCCGCCCCGAACAGTTGCCCCGACTGATGCTGCTGCAGGTTCAGCGGCATGACAGCCAACGATTGTTGCGGCGGCATAAAGAGCGCCCCTGGCGGAAAGCGTCCTTCAAACATGGTTTGCGCAAGTGAAATTGGCGGCTTAGCGGCCGCCAGCATCGGCGGATTTTGTGCTTTGTTCTGTTCCGGTCTCTCATTGGTCGGATCAGCCAATTCCCCCACTGGCTGCAAATCCGGGCTGTGATGTGGCACGCCTGCACTTGTAGCGGGCGCAAGTTGCACGTCAGCCGCGACAGGCGTCCGTTCGGATGCGGGCGCACCGGCATCGCCGACCAGTAGCACCCCGGAATCCGCCATCGATTCATGATCTGGCACCGTGATATTTTCATCTTCCCGTGAGATAGGAAGCAAATTCAATATCGCCGCAAAAAAGAATTCAGGATCAGATTCACCATCCATCACTGGCTGCGTCTCCACAGACACTGATCGCGCATTAACGGCCATCCATGCGGCATCGGGCGTTTGAAGCGGTGTCATCGAATCTCCTGCATAGGCTGCTTTGGACATATCTTTGCGCAAAAAACTTACTGATTGTTTACGGCTCTCGGTCAAAACGGAAAAATACTCACGACGGAGAACCCGATGACGACAATACCTGTTCTACCCGCCCCTCGCGGCGCCGCTTCGATTCCTGATTTTGTAAAATCAGATGCACGACTTTATGACGCGGCCCAGAAGATGGAGGCAACTTTTCTGGCAGAAATGCTGAAATCTGCCGGGTTTGGCACAGGACGGCAGGCATTTGGTGGTGGCGTGGGCGAAGAACAGTTCACCTCGTTCCTCCGCGAAGAACAGGCCCGCGGGATGGTCGAAGCCGGTGGAATCGGCTTGGCGCAGGCTTTATTTGAAGCGATGAAGGTCCGGTTAGATGGTTAACCGGGCCGTCAAACAGTTGCAGGAGGTGCTTGAAGCAGAGCGCAAAGCCATTTGCAGCGCCGACTTTGACAGTCTGGCTGATCTTGCGCAAAGCAAAGCACAAATCTTCGCGGCTTTTGCGCACAGCGACCCTGATCTGGACCAGATCGCCAAAGTCAACAGGCAATTTGCCGAAAACCAGACATTGCTGGCTGCGGCTATCGCTGGCGTTAAAACCGCCCGCGACCGCATCGCTTTGCTACAAAAAGTGCGAGACGAATTGGGCGTTTACGACCAGAATGGCCAAATGGCCAATGCCGCAACTCCCCACCCTGGACTTGAAAAGAAAGCCTGATTTTGGATCAAATTGTGCGTATCTCACCATCTGATCTTAACGAATTTTTCAGCGCATCACCAGCAAAGTCAGGTCATCGCCAAAATGGCAGCATAGCCCTGAATTTGGGGCTTTAGACCCGTCAGAATGACGTTTCAACCCGCATCAATACATGCGGATTTCTGAATTATCCGGGTGTAAAGCACCCCCTTTCCAAGGACCATGCAACATGTCCAGCATACTGACAAACAACAGCGCAATGGTTGCGCTACAGACCCTGAAATCCATCAACGGTGATCTGTCCAAAACACAGGCAATGATCTCGACCGGCAAGGAGGTTGGCTCCGCAAAAGACAACGCCGCCGTTTGGGCAATTTCGAAGGTCATGGAATCTGACGTCAAGGGTTTCAAGGCAATTTCAGAAAGCTTGTCGCTCGGCAGCTCTTCGGTGGCCGTAGCACGCAATGGCGCCGAAACCGTGACAAACCTGTTGACCGATATGAAGGAAAAAATAGTCGCGGCTCAGGGTGAAAACGTTGACCGGTCAAAGCTGCAGGACGATATCAAAGCTCTGACAGATCAAATTGCCTCTGTTGTTGGGGCCGCGCAGTTCAACGGGCTTAATCTGCTCAAGGGCACGGCAAGCGTGAATGTTTTGTCCTCACTTGACAGGGCGAGTGATGGCACGGTCACTTCGTCCAATATCACAGTCGCACGTCAGGACCTGAGCTTTGATGCCGGTTCATACGGCACCGGTGCGGACCTCAGCACGAATGTCACAACGACATTGGGGGGCAACCTTGCCGCAGACGGGACGGGCGATGCGTTTTCAAATGGGGCGAATAAACTTGCCGCAACTGTTGCCGGTACAATCACCGCTGGTGAAACATACAACTTCCAGATTGCCGGTGAAACCGTCAGTTTCACCACCACGACCCCTAACGCGAACGACCTTGCAAACGGATTGACTGCAGCCATCAACGCCGCTGGGATCGAAGGGATCACCGCCGATGTCAATGCCGCAGTCATCACGATCAATTCAACTTCAAAATTTGAAGATGTCATCGTCAATACCACTGGAAATGGCGGTGCTACATTCGCTTTGCAAGCAAACGGTGTGACAGCGGCTGCAAGCACGACAAACACACAAACAATCAATGCGCGCGCATCAGAGCTCACATTTTCGACAACGGCAGGCGTCAACGAAGGCGACGGTTATCGCGCCACTATTGGCGGCGTCAACTATGACTATATCGCCGGTCCGGGCGAGACATTTGAGGATGTCGCACGCGGGTTGAAAACAGTGATTGACGGTGCAGGTCTCGCCAATGTTGAAACCAACGTGAAACAAGATGCAACAACAGGCGCATGGACCCTGCAGATCGACAATGCAGGCACCGCGTTGACCCTAACCGAAGCCGGGGCTGCCGGTGGCAAGGCAACGGGGGGGCTTGTGGGGCTCGACAAGATGGATGTCACCACCGGACGCGGGGTCACCGCCGCATTGAGCAATATCGAAACGCTAATCAATACAACCATTGATGCCGCAGCTGCTTTCGGGTCAAGCCAGGGCCGAATCGAAACGCAGTCTGATTTCATTTCAAAACTGACTGATTCTCTGAAATCAGGCATTGGGGCATTGGTTGACGCCGACATGGAAGAAGCGTCTGCCCGGCTACAAGCATTGCAGGTGCAACAACAGTTGGGTGTGCAGTCCTTGTCGATCGCCAACCAGGCTCCGCAGACAATCCTGTCATTGTTCAGATAAGTCAGCCAAGTGGCGTCGCACCACGCGGCGCCACTTTTCTTTAGCCGCGGCAAAGCCGCGCTTCGTTCAATATTGTCCCGGAAGGACCACACGTGAACGCCATCGAACAAGCCCGGCAAGCATATGCCCCAACCCAATTCTCGATCCGCACTAACCGTTCGGTCGAAGCGCAACTTTTCAGCCAGATCACAGCAAGGCTGAGACAAGCGGCGACGGGCCAACCTACCAACTTTCCTGCCCTCGTCGCAGCCGTGCATGAAAATCGCCGGATGTGGGCGGCCATGGCAGCGGACGTTGCCGATGGTGACAACGCCCTGCCGCGCCCGCTACGTGCGCAGATTTTCTACCTTGCAGAATTTACCGAGACGCACAGCCGTCGGGTTTTGCGCCACGACGCAGACGTCAGCGCACTCATAGACATCAACACAGCCGTCATCCGCGGTTTGAACAGTCGCGGGGTCGCGTGATGTCTGGCCTCGTGCTGAAGTTAAATCCAAAAGAACGCGTGTTGGTCAATGGCGCCGTTATTGAAAACGGAGACAGGCGTAGCCGGTTATCAATTCTGACACCAAATGCAAATATCCTGCGCTTGCGTGATGCTATCCGCCCGGAGGAGGTGAACACACCTGTGCGCCGGGTGTGCTATATCGCCCAGCTTGTCCTGTCTGGGGATGTGGCGAAAGACGATGCCAGACTGCAGATCCTGCGCGGGATTGAACAGCTCAGCCAGGCATTGCGTGATCAGGAAAGCCGTGCGCAACTTGACGCGGCAACAGATGCGACAGATCGCCATGATTATTATCGTGCGTTGAAAGCCTTGCGCAACTTGCTCCCGCGCGAAGCGCGATTGCTTGCGGGGCATAATTGATGGTGTTTCAACCTGTGACCCCACTTTCCGGCTATGCGGGCTGGCGGTTTCTGCAACGTACCTTAGAATCCCAGCAGTCCGCATTTGTTCAAGCTCAGCCCGTGACCCGTGCTACAGATTATTTTCGCAAAAACATCCCGCAGGTGCGCACAGCAGATGATCTTGTTAATGATCGCAGGCTGTTGTCTGTGGCTTTGGGGGCCTTTGGGCTGGATGACGACATCAAAAACAAAGCTTTTATCCGCAAAATTCTTGCGGACGGCACAATCGCCGATGATGCGCTCTCAAACCGGCTTGCAGATAAACGTTATCAAGAGTTTAGCCGGACCTTTGGTTTTGGCGATAGCCCCGTGCCGCGCACGGCGCTGTCATCATTTCCCGACCAGATTATCGCTCGTTTTGAGGTCCGCCAATTTCAACGTGCGGTGGGCGAGCAGAACAATGATCTGCGTCTTGCTCTGAATGTCGAACAAGGCCTTTCTGACATTAACTCTGCTACCAAAAGCCAGAATGCCAAGTGGTTTTCAATCATGGGCAACACCCCACTCAGAACCGTTTTTCAGACGGCGCTTGGACTGCCGACCGGGTTGGCAAGCATTGATCTGGACCAACAACTTGACGTGTTCAAGCAGAAGGCGAAATCGACCTTCGGAACAGACGACATTGGCGAGATTGCCAGCCCCGCCAATCAAGAAAAACTGATTCGACTGTTTCTGGTTCGGACAGAAGCAGCCACCATAAGCGTCAGCACCGGCGCATCGACGGCCTTGACGCTTTTGCAGGCATCACCGCGGCCCCTTCTTTTAGGCGCGCCGTGACCTGATCGTCAGGTCTTTGTCTCGCCGATTTCATCGGATTTCATCTGACCCCCATTCCCGACGATCGCTTGACGCAATTTTGCAAAATGGGCCAAGCTGCCGCGCCCATCATGTAGAGACAAGAATGTGTCCAGTTTTGGATAGGCTGCGACAGCCGCATCCAAATCCTTGTCGGATCCTTCAGCATATAACCCCGCCTGAATCATCAACCGCGCCGATTCATAACGGCCGAGCAATCCGCGCGCTTGCGCGATCATTTTGTTTTCTTGTGCGCTCGCCGCAGCGGGCAAAGACCGTGATACGGATCGCAACACGTCAATCGCAGGGAATCGCCCGCGTTCGGCGATCGCACGGTCCAGCACAACATGACCATCCAATACACCACGCAACATATCTGCCACCGGTTCATCCATATCAGACCCGGCCACCAAAACCGAAAAGACTGCGGTAATATCCCCCATCTCGCCCGCGCCCGGCCCGGCGCGTTCACACAGTGCCGCGACCGCAGGACCTGTCGATGCAGGATAACCCCGCAAATTCGCCATCTCACCACCCGCGACCGCCAATTCACGATGCGCCTCGCAGAACCTGGTCACGGAATCCACCACCAACAACACCTGCTTGCCTGCATCCCGAAAGTGCTCGGCCACGGCAACGGCGGCCCATGTGCACCTTCGCCGCACCTGCGGTGCCTGATCCGATGTCGCGGCAACCACAACCGATCGCGCCATGCCCGCCGGCCCCAACACATCCTGCACAAAATGACGCACTTCGCGCCCACGTTCGCCGACCAGCGCAATCACGATGACATCTGCCACAATATCCCGAGCAAGATCCGCCAAGAGCGTCGATTTTCCGACCCCGGACCCGGCGAAAAGCCCGATCCGCTGGCCCTGCACCAACGGAAGCAACGTGTTGAACACGGCTAAACCCGTTTCCAACCGGGCGCCCATTGGCCGCCGGTCATGCGGTGCGGGCGGTGCCGCGCGTAATGGGCGAGGCATCAGGCCCGGCAGCAAGGTTCGGCCATCCAAGGGGCAGCCATCAGGGTCTATGACCCGGCCCATCCACGAGTTATCGGGGGCAAATGGCGGGGGCTGCATCATCTGCACCCGATGCCCGATTGAAACCCCGTCAAGCGGGCCATCAAACAGCACATGCGCGCCCTGCGCATCCAGTTTTACAACCTCACCCATGCTAGTCTGTACCCCAAGATGGATTGTCGCACGATCCCCCACCCGCACGGTATCAACCAATCCGCCAACCTGAATCATTCCGGCAGACACACCAATCACCCGCCCAACCCTGTGCATGGGTGTCAGTGATGCAATGCGCGCCGTCATACGCTCAAACAAATCTGCCGTCATTTTCAATCTCTCCGGTTAACCACACCTCTTCTTAAGGAATCAGGCTTAAGGCTTTGTTGAAGCCAACAGAGGGAGAACCCCGATGTATAAATCACTGGATCTTTTCCAGACAGCTATCGCAATGGCGCGTCACGCAGGGGCAGCGCAAGCCACGGTTGCGCACAATATTGCCAACGCCGACACGCCTGGCTTTCGGGCGAAGCAGGTCACATCATTTCGCGCGACATTTGAAACCGGCAATAACACACCGCTGCGAACGACCCGGCCCAGGCATTTAACGGGCCATTCCGTTATGCAGAGCTCAAACAGCCCCCTGGCCAGCAACAATGAACCGTCCCCGAATCGGAACACCGTATCGCTTGAGCAAGAGTTGCTAAACGCTGTTTCAGTCAGCCGTGAACACAATCAGGCGCTCGCTATTTATCGCCACGCAATGACGGTGCTGCGCACCAGTCTTGGAAAATAGGAAAGGCATCCCATGACAGACTTCAGCGAAGCCATGTCCGTTGCGACAAGCGGCATGAAGGCACAGGCAAGCCGGCTGCGGCATGTGTCGGAAAACATCGCGAACACAGATACGCCCGGATATCGGCGCAAGGTCATTTCTTTCGAAGAAATGGTTACGCGTGGCCACCATACAGGCGCTGTAACAACGGGCCGGTTACGGCTGGATCAAACGGCGCTGGCCCGAATCTATGACCCGGCAAATCCACTGGCCGACGCAACCGGCCACTACGACGGATCAAACGTCAACCTGCTGGTCGAGGTTGCAGACGCGCGCGAGGCCCAGCGCAGCTACGAAGCCAATTTGAAAATGTTCGATCAGGTGCGGCAGATGTCATCCTCCCTGCTCGATCTTCTTCGCAATTAAAGGAAAAAGCACATGAATATCAGTTCACTCGTCGCACAGAACTACGCCGCTAGTAAAACGGTGACAGCCCCCGGTGTCAGTGATGGAAATGCAGCTTTAGTTGCCGCAAAGGATTTCATGGCGACATTACAGGCCAGCGAAAACACGGCCCTGTCGGCCATGTCAGCTGGGGCAGACCCCCATGCGCTGGTGCAAGCGCTCGCCCAGACAGAACTGGCCGTGCAAACCGCCGTGACCGTGCGCAATAAGGTCGTCGAGGCCTATCAAGAAATTTTACGCATGCCCGTCTGATGGATAACACCCTGTTTTACGACATTCTGCGGCAAGGACTTTGGACCGCTTTCGCGATCTCGCTTCCCATTCTGACGGTCGCACTGTTGGTTGGCCTCTTGGTCGGCTTGTTTCAGGCGCTGACATCAATTCAGGAAATGACGCTGACCTTTGTGCCAAAACTGGCAGCCATCATAGGGATTTTCTGGGTCACCATGGCCTTCATGTCCGAGACACTCGTCGATTTGTTTCAAAACACCCTGATCCCCGTCATCGCAGGAAGATAAAATGGATAATGCATCTTATACGACACTGACCCGTCAATCCGGCTTGATGCAGGAAATGCAGGTCGTAGCGAACAACATTGCAAATGCAGCAACAACCGGGTTCCGTGCCGAAGGTGTCATGTTTTCGGAACATGTCGTTGCCTTGGGGCCGGATAGCCCATCGCTATCCATGGCCAAGGCGGCCGTGCGGGAAACGATCATGACGCAAGGCACACTGACACAGACCGGCGGCAGCTTTGATCTGGCGATCGAAGGCGAAGGCTTTTTCCTGATAGACACACCCGCAGGCCAGCGCCTCACGCGGTCGGGTGCGTTCCAGCCCAATGAAAACGGCGATCTTGTCACAGCGGATGGTCATCCTGTGCTGGACGCAGGCGGCGCGCCTGTCTTTCTACCGCAGGGTACTGGCCGTATCGGGATCAGCCCGGACGGCACAATCAGTGCCGGTGGCCAGCCCGTTGGGCAAATCGGGCTTGTGGTTCCGACGGACCCCAATGGTCTGATCCGTGAAAGCGGTGTCATGTTTGCCGCGCCAGCGGGGTTTGGCCCGGCTCCGACCCCCCGCATGATTCAAGGATTTCTGGAGGATTCGAACGTGAATCCGATCTTGCAGGTTGCCCGCATGATCGAGGTCCAGCGCGCCTACGAGTTGGGCCAAAGCTTTTTGGAAAACGAGCACGAACGCATTCGCGGCGTCATTCAAGCCATCCGCAGCTAAAGGAGAAACACCATGCGCGCCCTTAAAATTGCCGCCGCGGGCATGTCCGCCCAGCAAATGCGGGTCGAAGTCATATCCAACAACCTCGCCAATATGAACACAACCGGTTACAACGCAAGGCGGGCTGAATTTTCTGACCTGCATTATCAGCAAATGGCCCGCCCCGGCACGATCAACGCGTCCGATGGAACAGTCCTTCCTACCGGTGTGCAATTGGGGTTGGGTGTGCGCGCCAGCGCGGTTTCCATGATGCTGGCGCAGGGCGCGCTTGCACAAACCGGCGGTGACCTTGATCTGGCCATCGAAGGCGATGGATACCTTGAAATCACCATGCCATCAGGCCTGTCCGCCTATACCCGCGACGGGGGGCTAAAGTTGACGGGGGACGGGCAAATCGTCACCTCAGACGGCTTCCCCGTCGTGCCGGATACAACAATCCCGCGCGATACGCGGTCGCTGTCCATCAACGCCGAGGGCGAAATTTATGGCTATTTTGCCGATCAGGTCGCGCCCCAATTTCTGGGCCAGCTCACATTGGCCGGTTTCACCAATCCAAAGGGACTGGAGGCCATCGGGTCAAACCTGTTTCTGGAAACACCCGCATCCGGCCCGGCGCTTGTTGCGGTCCCCGGCGAAGACGGCCTGGGCCTGCTCCGGCAAGGTTATCTGGAAGACAGTTCAGTCGATCCGGTGCGCGAAGTCACCGACCTTATCGAAGCACAGCGCGGATATGAGCTGAACTCAAAGGTGATTACAGCCGCCGACCAGATGTTGTCGTCCATGGTGCAGATCCGATGATCCGCTTGATCGCCCTGCTTTTGATGGCCACCCCACTGGCCGCGGAAACGGTCGTTGCAGCGCGCACGATACAGGCGCAAAGCATGATCCTGCCCGAAGACGTGCTGATCCGTGACCAATTTATCCCCGGCAGCATTGCCAACCCTGCCGATGTGATCGGCATGGAGGCACGCATCGCGCTTTATGCAGGCCGGCCGATTCGGCCGGGCGATATTGGTTTTCCTGCAGTGGTCGAACGCAATCAGATCATTCCCCTTCACTACCACCGCCAAGGGCTGATTATCTCGACCGAAGGGCGTGCGCTGGGGCGTGCAGGACCCGGCGATATGATCCGGGTCATGAACCTTTCTTCGCGCACGACCGTAACCGCCCAGATCGGCGCTGACGGTGCAGGCTATGTCGCACAATAGGGGGTATAATGCGCAAATTAACCATCTTCATCTTGGCCATGGCAGGATGCACCAGCACACCGATCGGCAAACCACCGCCATTTACCCCGCAGGAACGCACCCTTGAGCGGGACGCAATGCAATACGCCGGCATGATGACACCCGTGCAAATAACGTCACTTGGCCCGTCATCGCGCGCCTCGCTCTGGACAGGCTCACGCGGGTCATTGCTGGGTGACAGGCGCGCAGCGATGACCGGCGACATTCTGACGGTTGTTATTGAAATCGATGACCGTGCCGAAATTTCAAATTCGTCCGATCGCTCTCGGTCTGCCTCTCAGCGGGCGGGGCTTCCACAACTCATCGGAATTCCGCAACGGCTGGATCCAAAGTTGCCCGATGGGGCCACCAGCGCCAATCTTGTCGATCTCAACTCACAAAGCTCTGCATCGGGCAACGGCACGGTGCGGCGCAACGAAAAATTGACCCTGCGTATCGCCGTCACGGTCACTGATGTCTTGCCGAACGGCGTTCTTGCAATTGTTGGATTACAAGAGGTGCGGGTCAATTTCGAACTGCGCGAATTGATCGTATCCGGCTTTGTCAGACCAGAAGATATTTCCCGTCAGAATGAGATTACTTACGACAAAATCGCCGCCGCCCGCATTTCATACGGCGGGCGCGGACAGATCTCGGACATGCAGCAACCGCGGGCAGGCCAACAACTGCTTGAAACGATCTTGCCGTTTTGATGCGCACGGAAAGGAAACCTGATGAAATCGTTTTTAGTACCGCTCTTTCTACTTTTTTTAGGGGTTGGAGCAGGGGCCGGGGCCGGGTTCTACCTTCTGCCTGCACCAACGCAGGATGCAGAAAACCTCGCGGCCCCCTGCGGCGATCCAGACGATACCGCCAGTAAAGCGCCGATTGCGCCAGCCATTCCCGAAGAACGTGAATACGCCAAGTTAAACAACCAGTTCATTGTTCCTGTGGTCAAAGATGGAAAAATCGCCGCGCTTGTTGTTTTATCATTGAACCTCGAGGTGGCGGCAGGCAGCCGGACGGCTGTTTTTGCAACCGAACCAAAACTCCGCGACTCATTTCTGCAAGCCATGTTTGACCATGCAAACAACGATGGATTTTCAGGCAATTTCACAAGCGGAGAAAAAATGTTTGCTTTACGAAAAGACCTGTTACGCCGCGCCAAAGATATCATCGGAGCCGAGGTCACTGATGTTCTGATCACCGATATCGTGCGTCAGGATACGTAATCTCTGCTGCGCGTAACAGTCCGCAGAAGGGTGCGTTCGACTTTATTTTGCAAAGCGCGCGTCGCCATGTCCCGGCCAAAGGCGCGCGTCAGCTTCATCTTACAAGTGTCCTTTTCCGACAGAACTTGCGCCAATTCACCGTTGATAATAGCGCGCCGTTGATCTACCCATTGATGCCAATGCAAATCGGCCCATGCGACTGCTGCGGCATCATCTGCCGGAAACCCACTGGCAGCGCGCACTTTCCGGCTTTCAATCAACTGTGCCAAATTCCGGCGCAAACGTGCTTCTTTTTGCAGCAAGGCTGCCATCTCGGACTGAATTGCACGAAACTGGACAGCTGTCAGCTCCACTAATTCTGCGAGTTGTTTACGGTCGTTCATCGTTGACGAGCCTTTTTACGGATCGTTTCAGCAAAACGAATTGCGACAGCAACTGCACGGTAATGATCCGGGCTAATTTCCTGCCCAATTTGAACAGTGGCGTAAAGCGCACGCGCCGTCGGTGGATCTGCGTGCAACGGGACACCGTTTTCATGCGCGATTTCACGGATCGTCGCAGCTATTTCATCCACGCCCTTTGCAACACAAACTGGCGCGCCACCGGCCATTTTGTTCCAGCGCAGCGCAACAGCAAAATGCGTTGGGTTCACGATAATGACATCTGCTTTGGGCACATCTGCAAGCATCTTGTTCATGGCAATTTCCTGGCCCTTCTGACGCCGTTTTTGTTTCATCACTGGATCGCCTTCAGCCTGTTTCAGCTCTTCCAGAAATTCTTTTCGGCTCATCCGGTTCTTGCGGATATGCTCGGCCTTTTGCCATAAATAATCGCCCGCCCCCAAGACAAGCGCGACCATGCAAACCAGCGCCATCATCTGTAACAGCATTCGCCCCAATTCGGCGACGATAAGCCCCGTTTCAAGCTTCATACTGCCAATGATCCGGTCTGCCTGCGCGAGCATGAAGAACCCAAGGATGACGCCATAGATCAGAAGCTTTGTCATGCTTTTGACGAACTCAAACAGCCCCTGACGCCCAAATTTATTCTTGAAGCCGGAAAGTGGTGAAATTCTATTTAACTTGGGCTGCAATTTGCTGGGCGCGACAACAAAGGCGCGCTGAACAATCACGGAAAGGACGCTTAAAATAGCAGGCAATGCAAACCACGGTGCGAGGTTGATCAGCACCTGCGACATGACACCAACGGCGATTGGCCGCCCGCCTCCTGCGAAAATCAACTGGCCCAATTCCACGGGTTGTGCCAACAAAATACTCAGGTTGGCACCAAGTCTTGACAGCAGCCCAGCGCCAAGCGCCGTCGCGACAACAAAAAAACCGGCGTATGCCGCTGCAGTTGTCAGGTCATTCGATTTGGCGATCTCACCCTTGGCTCGTGCGTTATCAAGCTTTTTCTGAGTCGGTTCAAATTGCTTTTCATTGTCGTCCTCGTCAGCGCTCATTGGACTGCACCAAAAGGAACCATCATAAAATTAGCATAGGCCGCCAGCCAGATCGCCAACATGATCGGCGCCGCCAAGAAGAACAGCAACAAACCACCGGCGGTAATCGCCGGAGCGCCAACGAATGATACCATCAACTGAGGCATCGCTCGGTTGATCACGCCCAAAACCACGTTGTAGATCAGTGATGCAATCAAAAATGGCGCCGCGAGAGTGAAACCAAGAGTAAAAGCGCGCGTCACCTCGGCCATTCCCACAGTGCTGACCATATCACCGTGCAAGGCAACGCCGAAGGGAACCAAACGATAACTGTGGATCATATATGAAGCGGCCTGCACATGCAGTCCCGCCGCAGCAGCAAGCGCTGTGCCCGCAACAACCAACGTGTGCGCGATGGCAGGTTGCGGATCAACGCCGGCGCTGCCACCAAAGATTTGGGCCAACGATGTCGATTGCGCAGCAATTGACCCTGCTAATTGAAGGGCAAAGATAAAAAAACGCAGCAGGATCCCAAAGAACAACCCAGCCAGAAACTCAGGCCCCAGCAGCGCGCTCGCATCGAACAAGCTTTGTGGGACTGATCCGATCAATGGTGCAATTGCAGGGGCAACGACAAAGGTAAACATCACTGATAACGCAAACCGAATCCGCATCGGCACGACCTGATCCCCAAAGGCCGGAATGACCGCCATCATGGCAGAAATGCGGATGAAAACAGCGAACCCCAACCACAAGATCTCTTGTGATATTGGCAAAAACGGCTGGAGTTCCGCTATCATGACGGCACCAGTCCCACCAATGCTGGGCGCGCCTCGATCCCGATTTCCTCGAATGACAGAACCGGGTTCATGATGCCTTTGGCTGCCATTACGGTGCGTAAAAAGCGTCGGCGCCGCATCGAGGTCACGACAGCAGCATAGGCACCTCTTTCGGCAGCCTCACCCAGTTTTTCGGCAATACCATCTGCCAATTTGTTAAAGCTGTCCGGCGGCAAGGCGACGTCACCACCCCCTCTGCTCGTGCGGATTTCATAGGTCGTGAACGTGTCCTCCCATTCGGGGGCAAGCTGCACCAGTGGGATCGTGCCATCTGGCCTGCGCATTTCCGCAACGAGCTGAAACCCTAGCCGCTGCCGCACGTGCTCTGTGATGGCATCAACAGATTGGAATAACTGACGCCCCTCTGCGGTCGCTTCGAGAATGAGAGGCAAATTACGAATCGAGACGCGCTCTTCCAACAAAAGCCGCAGGACCGATAACAGCAGGTCAATCGGAACTTTATCCGGCATAAGTTCATCCAGCATACGACGATTTGCATCAGCTCGCGCCGGATCACTCAGGTTGACCATCTCATCCAGTCTGCGCCGCAGTGCACGCAAGGTCAGTAATCGTGGAAAATTCCGCTTGACGATTTCTAGCAAGTGGGTGGCGAGCACCTCAGTTGGCTGGACGGTGGTCAAGCCGGCCAGCGATGCGTCTTCCTGTGCGGCCGGGTCGATCCAGCGAGCGGGGGCACCATAGACAGGTTCCTTGACTGTTTCACCCGGAAAGCCCGGCGCCTCATCATCAGACAAAAGCATGAGTATCTGATTTGCGACCAGACGGTCACGCACCTGTTCTACCCCTTGCACCCGCACCAGATACGTCCCCGGCGGCAAAGCCGCGTTGTCAGTAAGCCGAATTTCGGGCAATAAAACACCAAAAGATGTTGCGACGTGGCTGCGCATATTTGCAATCCGCGCATCGAGGCCCGTTCCGGGATCAAGGACCATTTCGACTAGATCTGGCGCAAATTCGACATGAATATCGTCAAGATCCAGCATGTCACCGATGGAAGATTTTACAACCTCCACATCTTTTTTCGGCAAATCCGACACGGCCGAAATTGCATTTTTCTTCGCCGAAATAGACACGGCATAAGCACAAGCCCCCAGTGTGAGCGATCCAAGGATAAATGGAAGGAACGGAAGCCCCGGAACCAAGGCAAAGAGCCCCATAAGTATGGCAACAGTTGCAAGCGCTGCAGGGTGGCGGCCAAGCTGTCGTGTCAAGGCAATATCTGTGGCCCCTGTCGCCCCCCCTCGCGCAAGCAACAGAGCGGACGCAATTGAAATCACAACAGCAGGTATTTGAGATACCAAGCCATCACCAACAGTCAAAATTGCATATGTTTCAAATGCACGGGCCAAAGGCATACCATGTACGGCTACCCCGATGATCAGCCCCATCACCAAATTCAACATCGTGATCAGCAGGCCAGCAATTGCATCCCCTTTGACAAACTTTGAAGCGCCATCCAGCGACCCAAAAAACGTGGTTTCAGCCTGTTCGCGTTCACGCCTGATCTTTGCTTCCTGGTGGTCGATAGCGCCTGCGGACATATCACTGTCAATTGCCAATTGTTTGCCGGGCATGGCGTCCAACGCAAAGCGCGCGCCGACTTCAGCCATGCGTGTTGCCCCTTTGTTTATCACAATAAAATTGACGATCAGTAAGACACAGAAAACAACAATTCCTAACAGGACATTGCCACCCATCACAAACATGGCAAAACCTTCGATCACATCCCCCGCGG
Organism: Yoonia sp.; assembly: GCF_014859355.1. GTDB lineage: Bacteria > Pseudomonadota > Alphaproteobacteria > Rhodobacterales > Rhodobacteraceae > Yoonia. Next base: position 37,183 of record NZ_JACUUJ010000021.1, read on the forward strand.
CATTTGTACCTGTATGTCCTTCACCTATGATCAATTTTGTTGAAGAGACGTTCAGAGACAGCCTTAGCATCAGCGAAGCAAGAAGAACGGTTGGAAAGGCCGAAAAATCAAGCGGGCGATCAATAAAAAGCGTGACCGTGAACATCAAGATCGCAAGGGCAAACGAGGCAGCCAAACCGATATCAAGCACCCACGCAGGCATCGGCAGGATCATCATTACGATGACCGCCATAAGTGCGAGAGCGAGCAGAATAGTCGGTTGGAAAATCTCGCGAAGCGTCAGGCCAGTCAACGTTTCGCACCTTCCGGCATTGGGACAAGTGAACCCATCGCGGTTTGCCCACCGCCCGCTTGCAATAGCGGAAACATATTCATGCGCTGCCGTGTTGATGCCAGGATCTGTGAATTTTGCGCCGCAACTGCATAAAAACGATCAAATCGCTTGCGATAGTTTGCTGCTTGCGCCGGCGATCGCGAGTGATATGCACCCGCCGCTGCAGACCAATTGCCAGTCTCGCTATAAAGCTTGCGCAAAAACTGCGCCGCGTAAGCTGCACTGACATCTGGATCCAACATTTCATCCAGAGAGTTGAAATTTTGACCGTGCCAACGGAAATTGATTTGGAAACATCCAAGATCGATACTGGTGCGCCCCGCTGCAATTTGCGCTCTGGCCATCGCTAACGCATCCGCACGACCATCCAACCAATACCCCTTGCCATTGATATTCAGCGTCCATGGCCAAGGTCGAATGTTTCCGCCATCATTCCGGCCCGTTTCAGTTTGCGTAATTGCAAGCAATACGGCAGGCGGCACCGCGAAACGCGCTGCTGCTTTTTGCCCCGCGATAACACAAGAATCTGACACCTTAGAAACGGCAGGCCCTGCGCCCAAAATGACAATTAGCACACCCATGATGAATGGTGCCAAATCGATCAAATTCACCCATCGGCCGTTCATGAAAATGCACCTTTACAATCTGCGTAACCCCGATTCTAGGCCACAGAGATTGAGAATTGGTAACCATGTTCACTTGGTCTCAGAAATCTTGAGGTAGCGGTGAACGTTCCAACAAATCCTCAAGGATCAGCCGCGCTTGCTCTGCTTCTTCAAGAAGCGCACGTCCGCTCGCCAAAGGGGTATCCGACGTGAGACTCTGATTGAGTAAATCTTTTGATTTTTCTCGAAAACCAAGCCCCCCCCTTTCAATATCAACATCCTGATTTGAGCCTAATTCATGTATCGAAAGTCCGCCCGCGATAGCCGAAGGAGGCTCTTGAGCAACGATCAACGGCCCGATCTGGCGCCCTTTGGGTAACGATGCCGTACCCGCAGGGACTGCGACCGACACGGCAGCTGGCCCAGCGGCAACAGGCGGAGCTGACTGCATGGCATCATCCTGACGCGCAAGAATGGCCTGCGCTTCTTCAGGAAAGCCAAGATCCCGAAGCCGCCGCGCGACTGCCTCGTGTGCGGGGCGCAACATGTCTGCAGTCTCAGCGTCGAAGACAAATGCCAGAAATTCAGAATCCCCCATACGCAAGGATGCCTGATTGGCGAAGATGTCCGACAACTGATTTGTGCGTTCTTCTCCAAGCTCCGCGCCCACCTCGTTGATGAGGGTCTGGGCTTCTGCGAAACGATCCATTGCGATGAAGGCCTTGATTTGTGCGACGGCCAGATCAGATGCTATCGGCAATTTTGAATTTTCAAAACGCAGGGCATCGGCCAGCAAAAAATCATCATTTTTCAACGATACGCTTTCTTTCACGGCTTCCGTGAAAAAACCAACCATCGCCTCGGGTGTCATACGCACATCGGTATCAGCAATCTGTGCCAAAGCTGCCACGACTTCGCCCCCCGCACCATCTGCGCCAGCAAGCGCAGCTTCGGCTAAATCGGCCGCTATTGTCCGCGCCGGATCAACGCGCGTGGCAGCAAGAGCCTGCGACGCGGCGTAGTTATCGCCAATTGCCATAAATCGCAAAGCAAGGGCCGGCCCAAGATGCCGCTGCAATTGGCGTGGCAACCCTAAAAAACTGCGCAAAACCGCGTTACGGTTCACTGTTGCATCCATTGCACCCTCAGGCTGGGCAAGCATAGCCCAGAGAGCGGCTTGCGTTGGGCAACTGACCTGCGCCAAAAACATATCAGGAGCTATGGGGTCGCCATCAATAATATTGGCCACAGCCCGCATATAGCGCCTTTCTTGCGAGTCGATTCCGTCAAGACTCAACACCTGCCTTGCCTCTCTTCCAAATCCGAAATACACAAATCGACGCGCCAGTTCCGTCACTGCCGTTTCATCAAATCGATCGAACTCCCCTATCAATCGCACACGAATTTCACTGATTTGCACGTGAAACGCACGATCATCACCCCATGCGGCGACATCAAAATAATCAGCGGGAAGACAAGTATCACCAGTTTGTGTCAGAAGAACGCGATTGTTTGGTGGAATGAGATTTTCATCGATGCTTGTCTTTGCCGATATCCCGGGAGCCTGCGCCCCGACCGCATCAAGTTTCAGCGCTTTTGAAGGCACCTCGTCACCGTTTGGCGTGAAATTGGCATCCAGCAAACCCTGACTCAACGCACGACCAAGGCTTTGTACGACAGCTCTTTCGAGATTCTCCAAATCTGCATTCCGATCGGCTGGTCCCAGCGTGGATATTTCAGGCGGGTCGGCATCTGCGCCGCTAAAGGAAGTTGCGTCAAGACCAACAGGAAAAGCGGCTTCCAAAAGGCGTGGCGGCAAAATCGGCAAAATCGGTGCGCGCGGTATTGAAAACCTCTTTTCAAGCTGCGCGCCTGGCGTAGCCAGCCCTGATAAATCTCCCTCAAACGGCGAGTCGGGAGCTGGTGCGCTATCACGGATATCAATTACCAAAAAATTTGACCGATAAAGAAAGGCGTCAGCAGAACAGTCACAATTCAGGGCCATCCGCAAAAGACCCGCGGTTCTGTCTTGCGTTACATCCAATATCCGATCCCGCGGGATTAGGTCAAAAAAACCGCTGGTGTCGTATCCATCCGGCACGGGGACTTGCAGGACATAGCCCGCAGCATCACGACCCAATCGCCAGTCGACACCAATGGGAATTGTCAAAACGACCCTCGTAAAATCCGCATGTTCGCCAGTGCGGATAGTTAAAGGGCGGGCAAGTCCGACCGAGGTCGTCAGAAGCCAGATCAACAGAACAGTCAGCCCTTTCATGCGGCGTCCTGCTTTGTGGCTTTCAATGCATCTTCCATTTCGGCAAAGCTGGGCCGAAAGTGACCTGGCACGTTTTGGCGGCCGACCTCGACACAGATATTGGGGGCATGGGCATGCAGATTTGCGACCAGCACTTCGCGTATCAGTTGATGAAAGTGCGCATCTTCCTCAACCACCGCCTTCACCTTGACAGAAAACGGACCGACCAGGCCATAAGCCAGAAACACGCCCAAGAATGTGCCGACCAAGGCGCCGCCGATCATCTTGCCCAAGACCTCTGGCGGCTGATCGATAGAGGCCATCGTTTTGATGACACCCAGCACAGCGGCGACAATGCCAAGCGCGGGCAGACCATCGGCGATGGATTGCAATGCATGGGTAGAGTGCAACTTGTGCTCCAAAGTTGCCTCGATCCGCTTTTCAAGGACTTCTTCAACCTGATGGGGATCGTCATAGTTCATTGAAGCCGACCGAAGGGTATCGCAAATCAGGGCAATTGCCTCTTTGTCACCCAGAATTTTCGGGTATTTCCCGAAAATGGATGATGCATCAGGAGCTTCGATATGGCTTTCCAATGCGACGGGATTAGTGCGTGCAACGCGAATAAGCGTAAACAACAGGCACAACAGATCGCGATAATCGTCCGCCTTCCATTTTGGCCCTTTAAAGACCTTGGCCATATCTTTGGCGGTATGTTTTATTGTGGAAATATCGTTGCTCAGCACAAACGCACCAACCGCCGCACCACCAATCATGATCATTTCGAATGGTAGTGTTTTGAGAATGATGCCCATCTTGCCCCCAGCGGCCAGATAGCCACCAAAGACCATCACGAAAATGATGACGATACCAACGAGACCAATCATGAGGTTACAGTTCCTGCTAAAGAGTGATCGCCCAAGCGTAGGGGCAAAACCATGTCTACACCGAAGGTATTAAAGTTTTCTCTTCACCTAGCGGGTCGGGACATTCGCATTGCGTCCCGCAAGCACGACGCTGAATGAAAACGCTGTTTCCGGGGCGAGTTCGGTCATGATCCGCGCGGCCGCGTCCGCCTGCATCATGCCCAGAAATCCCGCGGCAAACTGTGGCGGCATTTCTTCAAAAAGAGCCGCAGCATCCTTGGGCTTCATGTTTTGGTAAACCGAGGCAAGCTGTGCTAGATCATGCGACGCCGCGCTGTCAGCCTGCGCAATCGTGGTGCGCAGGGATTCTTCCGCGGAGCGCAGTGCGGCAAGTTTTTCATCAATTTCCATTTCTGCAGAGCGCAGCGTCTCCATCCGGTCACGCAATTGCGCCTCGCGCTCGGCAAGCCGCGCTTCACGGGCCTGAAACGCCGCCAACAACGCGTCGGTTTGCATCGTGACGCTGGACAGAGAGGATGCCGTGATGCCTTCTTCTTCAGAGCCTTCATTCGCAAGGGCAGCACCCGTGTGGCCCCCGATCCGGACCAGTGCAGACGCCATCAGAAGCCCTGCAATAATGTGCAACGTGCCGCGCCCTTTGCGGGGCATCGATCTCGTTTTCATGGCCGTTCCTCCACTTTGCTGGATCGGCGGACAAAAAACGGGTTTTCGCTCTGTTTTGGCCCTGATTTTAGCGCCTGTGCCTCTGGCAGGTCATGAAGTGAAGCGACCAGAAGCTCCAGATGACGTGCAGCTGCTTCGGCCCGGTCACTGACACTGTCCAACGTATCAACCGATGCCTTTGCCGATGTCTGTGCGCGGGTCAATGTCTTTGTCAGGTCATCAACTTGCGCCGACAGGACGGCAACTGCCCCGCCCACCCCTTTTTCAAGATCTGTGAAACGCCGCAACCGACTTGATAGCACAAGGCAATAAAAACCTGCGCCCAACGCACCTGCGACCAATAATATATCTGCAATGAATGACATTCCCGCCTCCTTAGTTTAGCACGAATTCCATGATAAGAATGTCGTGTATCCGGCCTTCGCCAGCGACAACCTGCACCCGACGCAGCATTTGCGCGCGCAAGCGGACCAGCGCGGTTGGATCCTCCAGCTCGGCAATGTCCACCGCGCGCAAATAGCCGTTCAGCACATCAACAATGCGCGGCTTGATCGCCTCCACCTCGGCAACAAAATTTGGCGGCACCTCAAGTTGCGCGGCGAATCGAAGATGGTCCCGGCCGCCATCCCCCGGCAGCGACATCACAAGTGGATCAATCGCGATAAAAGACACATCAAGCGGTTTTGATTCTTTTTTCTGATGCGTTTTCACAACTTCCTGTTCAGCAGATCCTTGCCCCAAAATCCCTGCCTTTACAGCGAAAAAGCCGCCGCCGCCGCCAATCAACGCCAGCAACAGGCCAATGATCATCGGCCCTTTCAGGCCCTTCTTTGGCGTGGGTTCCGGTGCTTCGGCTACGGCGGTCATGGTGTCTCCTTTCAAAATCTGACTGCCACCGACTTAGACCAGTATCTCCTAACCGATTGTTAAGCCTCATCGTGCATCAAGGTCAGCGTGGCAGAACGCCCTCAAGAACGGAGAATCGATTTGCACAGCCTTGGCACTTTATGGGTTGCACTGGATGCGCGGCGCCGCACCTTTGTCTTGATCGCAACGGTCGCTGTTTTTGCCGCTTTACTGTTGCTCGCACGCGGCGCTGGATCGCGGGAAATGGCATTGCTTTTTGGGGGGCTCGAATCGCGGACCGCAGGAGACGTAATCATAGCACTGGATCAACGCGGCATCCCGTACGAGGTACAAGGCAGCGCGATTTATGTCCCGACCGCCCAGCGCGACAACCTGCGCATGATCCTGGCGAGCGAGGGACTGCCGGCGACCGGGGGGCAGGGGTATGAATTGCTTGATGGGCTGTCGGGCTTCAGCACCACTTCCCAAATGTTTGATGCCACTTATTGGCGCGCAAAAGAGGGTGAGTTGGCCCGCACAATTTTGGCCAGCCCTCATATCCGCACGGCAAGGGTCCACATCTCGACACCTGCAATACGACCGTTTCAGCGCGATCTGGTGCCCACAGCTGCCGTCACGATCACGACAGCAGGCGGCAGCTTAACAGGGCCTCATATCAAGGCCTTGCAATACCTCATCGGGTCCGCTGTTTCTGGGCTCGCGCCTGACAAGGTCGCTATTATCGACGGGGATGGCGGTTTGCTATCTGATACGGAGGGCATGGCTGGCTTGCCCGGCGGCGATGACAGGGCGGAAACCTTACGCCTGCGTGCCGAACGGCTGCTTGCAGCGCGTGTTGGGCCTGGAAATGCGGTAGTTGAGGTAGCTATCGATACCGTCACCGAGACGGAGTCAATTATCGAACGACGGGTTGACCCCGACAGCCGCGTGGCGATCAGCACCGATGTAACGGAAACTTCGGGCACGTCCAGCGATAGCCGCAGCAGTGACGTGACCGTCGCGTCAAATTTGCCCGATGGCAATGCGAACCCAAGCAGCGGCGGTTCGCGCAATGAAAACAACGAAAGCCGCGCTCTGACCAATTACGAGGTGTCACAGACAGAACGTCAGCTTATGCGCGCGCCCGGGGCGGTAAAGCGGCTGACGGTCGCGGTTCTGGTCAATGATGTGACAGTGCTGGAACCTGATGGCAGTCTGCGCACGCAGCCCCGCAGTGAAACGGAATTACAGGCACTACAGGACCTTGTGGCCTCTGCCGTCGGGATCGACGCCGCCCGTGGCGATGTGATCACCTTGAAATCTATGACATTTGAACCGATCGCGCCCCTTGGCACCGAAGCCAGTCAACAGGCCACGCCCCTTTCATTGGACCCTATGCGACTGGTCCAGATCGGTGTTCTTGCGGCCGTCGCTTTGATCCTTGGGCTCTTTGTGGTGCGCCCTATTTTGGCCAACCCAAAGCGATTGTCCCTTGATCCGTCAGACCAACCGCTTCTTGAATCCGACCAGATCGATACGTCCATGGCGATGGCTATAAACGACGATAACATGGGTGATTTCTTTGCGGCTGATCTGAACCAAATGGATATCGGTGAAGAAGACCCCGTCTCGCGGCTACGCCGCACGATTGCCAACCGGGAAACCGAAACAATTCAGATCCTGCAAAGCTGGATCGAAGATCCTACCCCACAGGAGCGCGCATAAATGTCCCGGCTGTCACTTGAATCCTTCGAAGCGGCCGCACCCCAAGATCCGTCTCGCGACATCGCTTTTCAAGCAGGCTACGACGAAGGCTTTGACGCAGGGCTGGCAGAGGCAAAGGCACAAAACACAGCACTCGCCGCGTCATTGGTCCAAGTAATCAGCGACGTCAGCTTTGGTTATGCCGAAGCGCGCGCCCAGATTTTAGAGGCCTTGACGCCGTTTTTTGGAACACTCACTTCGGCGGTTTTGCCCCATTGTGTGGAGACAGGTTTTGCGGGGGTTCTGGCGCAAGAGCTGGTAAAGATTGCAGCAGACGATATCAGTGGTCCGATCCGCTTGTGCGTTCACCCTGATCAGCAAGCCGCAGTCGAAGTGGTTACTTCAACCCTGCCCACAGACATCACTGTCATCGCCGACAGCACGCTGGACCATCACGCCGCGTGGATCAGCTGTGCCAATTCGGAATCGCAGCTCAATCTTGACCGGCTTCTCGCGCAGATTACGGACGCGCTCACGGCAATCAACCCACATGAAAACAGGACAAACGCCAATGGATGACGCGCAATCTTACATGAAGAACGCAGGCGACGAACATCCGCTGCAGCAGATCCCGATTGAAATTACCGTGTCCGTCGGAAAGGCACGGCCACTGGTACGTGACCTGCTTCATCTGGGTGAAAATGCCGTGCTTGCGCTTGACAGACGTATCGAAGACCCCGTCGAACTTTATGTCGGGGACCGGCTGATCGCGCGTGGTGAGCTGCAAGAGCTTGAGGGAGGAGAGCCGGGGCAGCTTGCCGTTCGCCTCACAGAGGTTGCATCCGACAAGGGGGTATTAACTTAGAATGCGGGGGCTTTTCTGCCTTTTCACGCTGGCCCTGACCGTGCTGGCTGGCCCGGTGCTGGCGCAGGACATTGCGATCAACATTGGCGACGACGGATCATTGGCCACACGATCAGTGCAATTGCTTGTGTTGATAACTGTGCTGAGCCTTGTGCCCGGCATTGCGATCATGGTGACATGTTTTCCCTTCATCGTGACCGTTTTTGCCATTTTGCGCCAAGCCATCGGGCTGCAACAATCCCCGCCCAACATGTTGATCGTCAGCCTTGCAATGTTTCTGACCTATTTCGTCATGGAACCCATTTTTCTGGAAGCATGGAACGCCGGAATTTCCCCCCTGCTCAACGATGGCATGCCACTGGAAGAGGCCTTTATGCGCGCGATGGACCCGTTACGCGGTTTCATGACCGCCCGGATCGAGGCCGATACATTCACGGCACTGGCCGATTTGCGCCCGGATGTGACGTCACAAACCCCGATCATTGATGCCCCCCTGTCGGTTCTGGTGCCGTCATTCCTGCTCAGTGAAATGGAACGAGCGTTTCAGGTAGGTTTTTTGATCTTCATGCCGTTCTTGATTATCGACCTTGTCGTCGCGGCGGTGCTGATGTCGATGGGAATGATGATGGTGCCGCCCGCCATTGTATCATTACCCTTCAAACTGGCCTTTTTCGTTGTCGCCGATGGCTGGGGCTTAATCGCAACCAGCCTTGTGCGCAGCTATGGATGATTATTTCATCGGCCGAAGCCGTTAGGACGTAGACAGGCCGTTTCAGGCACCACGCATCCGGGCCGAAGAACAGTCGAGATGGTTCGTCATCCGACGACAAGTCATACAGCATGTTGTGCCGCATCAGGGTTCAAAAGCCTGCCGTCACGTAAACACTTTACGGCATCTTCGCGCCACTCTGGAAACCCGCCTTCTAGGCGCCGCGCATCAATGCCCAGCTTGCGCAGGGCCGTCACGGCTTGGTGTGCGTAGACACAGTAAGGGCCGCGACAGTAGGCAACAACCTGTGCGTCCGGCGGAAGATCAGGCAACAGGCATTCCAGTTCCGACAGAGGCACATTCAGCGCCCCGGGAATATGCCCGGCGGCAAATTCATCTGCGGGCCTGACATCAATCAACGTCACCGTTCCATCAGCAAGACGCGCTGCCAGGTCGGCACGGCTGACCGGTTCTGGCGCATCCATGCCATCAGACAAACCGCGCAAGATCTGCGCGACTTGCGCCCGATTACGCTCGGCCACGATGCGTATAAGATCCATCAGGTCCAGCGTTTTCGCATCCGTCAGCCGATAGATCACCGCTTTGCCATCCCGGCGGCTTGTTACCAAACCCGCACGCCGCAGCTGTTGCAAATGCTGTGAGCAATTGGCAACGCTCAGGCTGGTCTTTTCGGCCAGCGTGTCAACGCCCCGTTCACCCTGCGCGAGCTGTTCAAGGATCATCAGGCGCCCCGGAGCAGAAAACACCTGTGCGACAAGGGCGTATTCTGCAAGAAGCGCGGCTTTGTAGCTGGTTGACATAGCTAATTCTTGGACCATATGTTAATCAAGTGATTGATTGAATCAATACCAGAAACCGTATATCCCGCAATCGTAAAGTTGAACATCATGTCGGACACCATACTTGCAGCGGAACCGATGATCCGCCTTGCCGCTTTTCTAAGTGTGCTGGTGGTCATGGTATTGTGGGAAGTCGCAGCACCCCGGCGCAGGCGCGATATTCCGCGCGTGATCCGCTGGACGAACAACCTCGCACTTGTCGTGATTGACACAGCCATCCTGCGATTGGCCTTTCCTATCCTTGCTGTGGGGCTTGCTGTCATGGCCGATGACCGCGGCTGGGGCCTGTTCAACAATATCGCTGTGGCACCGTGGGTTGCCATCCTTGTTTCGATGCTGCTGCTTGATCTGGCGATCTACCTACAGCACGTCATGTTCCACGCGGTGCCAGGGCTGTGGCGGCTTCACCGGATGCACCATGCCGATCTTGATTTCGATGCGACAACGGGCCTGCGGTTTCACCCCGTGGAAATCCTCATGTCGATGGGGATCAAACTGGCGGTCGTTGCGGCGCTTGGCCCACCTGCGGTGGCTGTTCTGCTGTTCGAGGTGATCCTGAATGCGACGGCGCTTTTCAATCACGCCAACATCAACTTGCCGCGCCCGGTGGATCGGGTGCTGCGATTGTTCATCGTCACACCCGACATGCACCGCGTCCATCACTCCGTCGATCCGCGCGAAACCAATGCGAACTACGGCTTTAACCTGCCATGGTGGGACCGGTTGCTTGGCACCTACATTGCCCAACCGGCCAAGGGCCATACAGGCATGGATATCGGGATCGAACAGTTTCGCACACCCCGCGACCTTTGGATTGACCGGATGCTGATCCAGCCGTTGCGCGGCCCGGCGTCGGGCCATGCGCTTGACCCACGGATCACCACAAAAGGGCAGCGTGATTAGATCAGCCCAGCGGCAACGGCAGCACCACCCTTGCACGCAAGCCACCATTGGGCCGGTTTGACAGATAGACATCACCCCCATGGGCGCGCAGGATCGCCCGCGCAATGGGCAGGCCAAGGCCTACCCCACCGGTTTCACGCGACCGCGATACCTCTAGCCTGGTAAAGGGGTCAAAAACGCGGTCAATATCCAAAGCGGGAATACCAGGGCCATCGTCATCAATCAGGATTTCCGCCATCGCCCCAACGCGCTGAACGGTTACCTTTGCCGACCCGCCATAGCGCTGCGCATTTTCCAAGAGGTTGCGCAACGCGCGCCGCATCGGTGTTTTTCTGACTTGAACAATCATCGATTGCCCAGCTTTGACCGTGACGCGGGGGCCAAGCTCGGACAGTTCTTGCACGAGGTCGTGCATCAGATTGGCCAGATCAACCGCTTCCATCGGTTGGTCCGTTGAAACACCGCGTGCAAAGGCCAGTGTGGTTTCAACCATATCCTGCATTTCATCCAGCGTCGCGGTCATCCGTTCGCGGGTTTCTGCGTCATCCACCATTTCGGCCCGCAGTTTCAGCGCCGTGATGGGCGAGCGCAGATCATGACCAAGCGCCGCAAGCATCTGGGTGCGTTCAGCAATCATCCCGCTGAGCCGCGCGTTCATGCGCGTCAGGGCATCTGACAGCGCGCGCACCTCGCGGGGGCCACCACTTGGCATATCGGGCAGTGCGCCGTCCCACGTGACGCGGTCCGCCGCCGCCGCCAATTGGCTGAGCGGGGTCGTGATCCGGCGCAGCCCCAACCAGAGAGCACCGAGGATCAACACAAGCGACAAAAGCGTCGCGCCAAGAATCGTCGGCGGAGCTTGCACTGTCGGGCGCTGGAACCGGGCTGCAACGTTCAGCCAACCGCCATCATCCAACGGCACCGATATCCGCAGCACCACCAGCGCCACGCCGGTTTCACGCATCCGGTCATGCAGCCATGCGACAGCCGGTGGCGGCGTCATTTCGGCATCGTGGGGTGAAACGGTGACTTCTTGCATCCGCAACCCTGCGGGTGCAGCCAGCCAGCGTTGACCATCCCTGACCAGTGGCCGCCGATCAACACTGAACCGCACCAAGCGGGAATTTGCCGCCGCAAGAATGCCAGCGCGGTTCGCGGATGGTGCGTCTTCCAGGGCCTGTGCAACGGCAGTTGCACGTTCAACAGTTTCCAACCGCTGGGCGGCCCGGATTGCCGCGCCGCGTTCATCGGTGAAAATCCACGTGCTGATCACCTGCGCTGCAAGAAAGGCACCAAGGATCAACAGCGCCAGTTGCCCCATCAGGCTTTTGGGGAAAAGACGCATCATGTCACCTCGCGGACATCAGCGGCGAAAGAATACCCCCCCGCGCGCACTGTCGCGATGATTTGCGGATGCGCCGGGTCGTCTTCGATCTTGCGGCGCAGGCGGCTGACCTGATTATCGATGGTCCGGTCAAAAACATCCGCTGTGCGCCCGCTGGTAATGTCCAGCAGCTGGTCCCGCGACAGCACAAAGCGGGGCCGCTCCAGAAATGCCGTCAAAAGCTTGAACTCGGTCGAGGTCAGCACAGCCGTTCGCCCGTCTGCATGATTCAGCGCACGCGTGTCGGTATCCAACGTCCAACCGGCAAAACCCAGTTTGCGCCCGCCCAACTGCCCCGCCAAAGGCTCGGGCCGCTCTGCCCGGCGCAGGATCGCCTTGACGCGCGCCAGCAATTCACGCGGGTTAAAGGGTTTCACAAGGTAATCATCGGCACCCACCTCCAGCCCGACAATGCGGTCCGTGTCTTCGGCAAGCGCGCTAAGCATCAGGATCGGCGGCCCCCCCGCGGACGCAAGCCGACGCGCTGCTGACAGCCCGTCTTCGCCCGGCATCATGACATCCAGCACGATCAGATCAAAACGTCCGGCGCGTAAATGGCTATCCATTTCTTTGGTATCCTTGGCCGGAGTCGCCCGCATGCCGTTCTTTTCCAGATAGCGCGTCACGGCATCGCGAATTTCGCGGTGATCATCAACAACAAGGATATGCGGACTGCGGGATTGATCATTCATAGCGTCTTTTAGCGTAAATTTTCCCGTTATGGGAATGATTTAGGTCCGCTTTCGTCGCAACAACCGATTCTGCGACAGACTGATACACTTCCCCGTTTCGCTGGCACAGACCTGCGACAGCCACCCCCCATCTTGACCCTATCGCAATGATAGCTCTCAAGAGGTGACATAATGAAACGTAAGACAATCCTGACACTGACCGCCGCCGCGGTGATCGCTGCAATCGCCATTCCTGCAGTTGCAAACAACTGGGGGCCGGGTCAGATGCGGCATGGGTCTGATGGTGGCTTTATGCAGGACCATCGCGGCGAAGGCCATAAGATGCGGAATGGCGGTCATGGCCGCATGGGGAACATGGCAGATCACCCTGTTTACCAGTCCTTCGACACCGATGGCGACGGCACCGTATCTGCAGAAGAATTCGCCGCAGGCAGGGCCGCGCTTCATGCCGAACACGACACAGACGGCGATGGCGCGCTATCCTCGGAAGAATTCGCAACGCTTTTTGCACAGATGACGCGCGACATGGCCGACCGCCGCTTTGCACAGCTTGACGCAGATAGTGACGGGCTGATCAGCGCCGATGAAATGGCAAGGCCCGCACAGATGATGTCGCGCAAAGAGATGCGACAGCCACAGTCACCAGATGCACCTGCCCAGTAAGCCTGCGCACATATGAAAAGGCGATGCCCGACAGCCCGATCAGGGCGACACCACCCAGGATTGCCTTGATTTTAGGGCGCCCAAACAGGGCGCCCTTTGCAATGGTCATGCAGAGACCGAAAATTCAGTCATCATACCTGTCGCCATATGCGCCATGTGGTGGCAATGCAGCAGCCAGCGCGCCGCCTCACCCCCATCAAGGGCAATCTCGACCATCGACATTGGTGGCACATAGACCGTATCGCGCAGCGCACCGGCAACGCGTCGCCCGTTCAGCCCGATTACTTGAAACACATGCCCGTGCAGGTGCATCGGATGCCCCATCATTGACATGTTGTGAAAGGTCAGCGCCACGCGTTCACCGCTGCGCGCCGTAATCGGCTGATGCTGGCCCCAAACGGCACCGTTGATTGTCCAGACATACGGCTGCATGCCTCCCCCCAGCATGATCATCTGGCTGCGGTCCACCGGCCGGTCCGGCAGCGCATGCAGCGCGACCAGGCGTGTTTCCTGTGCCAAATCGAGATCAAAGGCAGGTGCCTCAGTTGCGGCCAGTTCATCGATGCGGCGCACCTCTGCACCCGGTGTGGAAAGGATGATCCCCGTGCGTTCAAGCGCACCTTCGCGCAGCGCAAGAATGGGAAACGCGCCGGACGCATCAGGCAAGTCAATTTCGAAATCCATCCGCTGTGCCATAGCCAGACCAAAACGCGTGCCAGTCAGCGGTTGAACCGGATCACCGTCCACCGCGATCAGCCGCGCCGTAACAGCACCGGTGTCGATCCAAAACACCGTGGCGGCTGCGGCGTTAATCACCCGCAAACGGATGCGCCCCGCACGTTCGACCTGCACCACTTCGGGGTCCGACAGCGTGCGGTCGTTGGCAAGATAGGCGTCCCAGTTATAATCATTCAGGTCCATGGCCATGCCACCCATGCCCTGCATATTGCCCATGCCCTGCATATTGCCCATGCCGCCATGGTTCATGCCGGGCATGTTGCCCATGCCGCCCATCGCGCCATGGCCCGCACCACCTTCGGCGATTTCTGCCATCACTTCATCCGGTGCCTTGAATGAAAAATCATGCAAGAACAGCACAACCTCTTGCCGGTCGGCGGCCAGATCTTCTGGCGCGCGCACGATCAGCGGCGCCGCCAAAAGCTGCATTTCATGCGCCACCACATGCGCATGCATCCAATAGGTGCCAGGGCGCGTTTCATAATCATAAGACCGCGTTTCACCGGGCGCGAGCAGCGGCACGGTATTCGGGGCCCCGTCCTGCGCATTGGGCGGTATCTGGCCATGCCAGTGAATAATCGTCGGTTCGCGCAGATTGTTTGTCAGATCAACCCGAAACCGCTGACCAGGGTCAAACGTCAGCCCATGGCCCGCCGGGCCATCAAGGCCTAAAACGGTAGCCGCACGACCATTGACATCAAGGGTGCGCGTGGTCGCAGACAGGGCAATTGGGGGCTCTGCCTGAGCACGTGCCACACGGGGCATCTGTACGACAGCACAGGCAGCCGTGCTTGCGGCTAAAAAGCCGCGACGTGAAAAGGTATTCATTTTTATCTCCCATGGGACGTGATATCCCGTTCATCCAAAACGTAAGTTTCCGAAAGGCATCCGCCCCGGCACGATTACAGAAGACGGGTTTGTGGGGGATGTTCTGTCAAATCAGGCGTGCGGCCTGTGTGTATCGCGACGGCAGGGCGGCCAAAGGCAGCGGACCCTTTGTCATTGATCAACAGGCCATCCGGCGGCGCCAAAACAGATGAAAGCCCTGCGCAAACAAATATACACTCTGAATGCACCGCCCCGCAGCGCTGTTCACCGTGGCAGGCTGCGGCATTATTTTCAGAAACCTGCATCAGTGTGTCAAAATGGACCATTTGGTCAGGTTGCGCAGACATCTGACCGGCATGCATGGTCGTCGTCACCGTCACCACGGCGATCGCAAGAATGACAAACATGGCGGTAAAACGGATAAACATGTATACAACATTGGGCTTTTGCGCCTGATTGTCCAGTGCGCAAATTGCCCCGGCCCGTCAGGGGCGCGGGTCAGCACCGTGGCCAAAGCCTTGATCGTCCGCAAGTGTCCAAAGCACCGGGCAGTCCGGCACCAAAGCGCCAGAGCATTTCGCTGCTGTCTCGGCCAGCACAGCCGCAATTTTTTCCAGATCTGCAATCTTTGCCCGGACATTGGCAAGATGGCGTTCTGTTGTCGCCTTGACCTCTGCGCAGTTTGGCATGGTCCCGTCCTCAAGCCCCAGAAGGCCGCGAATATCCGCCATTGCAAACCCCAATTCGCGCGCGCGCAGGATAAAACGCAGCCGCGCCACATGGGTTGCAGAATAGATGCGATAACCTGCGCTGCTGCGCGGCGGGTCAGGCAGCAAACCCGTTTTTTCATAGTAACGGATCGTTTCAATGTTGCTGGCCGTCACACGCGCCAGATCGCCACGCGTCAGGCCGCACGCGCCCTTGTGACCAGACATGCTGTTTCTCCCCTACGCCTGTTTCCATCACAGGCCTTGCAAGTGTCGTTATCACAAGACGAAAGTGGCGCGACATGATCAATCCTGGTGATCACATAAAAGTTCCGCAAACGGATGACGCCCCGCGCGCAAGCTGGGCCGCATCCGCACCAAATGGTTCTGTTCTTGGTGTCGTCAGGGCACAGGCGAACATTGCAACGCGCGGTGCATG
>NZ_JACUUJ010000093.1 GCF_014859355.1 Yoonia sp.
CAGCGTGCAGCGCTACGCCCTGCATGTGCGCACCATCCCCGGCATCATGGATATGGTGGCGAAGTTCAAATGACACTGGCAACGCTTCGTGATGTTCTGCAACCGGCCGTGGCAGGGGGCTATGCGGTGCCCGGACTGGTCTGCCTGGGGTGGGAAGACATGCGCGCCTATGCCATGGCAGCACAGGCTGAACGCGCGCCCGTGATCCTGCAAGCCGGGCCAAGCTGCCGCGCGCATACGCCCTTGCCGGTGCTGGGCGCGATGATGCGTTATCTGGCAGCGGATGTGGATGTGCCGGTGGTCGTGCATCTGGACCATGGCTACACGCTGGACGAATGCCGCGCTGCGCGCGATGCAGGCTTCACGTCGCTGATGTATGACGGCTCACGCAAGCCCTTGGCGCAGAACATCACAGAGACCGCGCAGATTGCCGAACTCGCCCATGCGGCGGGCATTTCCTGCGAAGGGGAAATCGGCTTTGTGGGCTATTCGGGGGGGGAAGGCTCTGCCGGAACCGACCCGGCAGAGGCCGAAATCTTCGCCCGCGACACGGGCATTGACGCCATGGCCATGTCCGTGGGCAACGTGCATCTGCAAACCGATCATGAAGGGGGTCTGGATGAAGCCCGTATCCGCGCGATCGAGGCCGCTTGCGACGTGCCGCTGGTCATTCATGGCGGCTCTGGCGTGCCTTATGCGCAGCGTGCGGCACTGGCCGCGGGCACCCGGATCGCCAAGTTCAATATCGGCACCGAATTGCGCATGGCCTTTGGCGCGGCCCTGCGGGCGGCAGTGAACGCGGACCCCGCGCGCTTTGACCGCGTGTCGATACTGCAAGAAACACATGACCCGGTTTTCGACGCCGCGCGCGCGGTGATCAGGGGCTTGGGCACATCAGGAAAGGCTTGAGATGTTAAGACTTGGATTACTGGGCTGCGGGCGGATCGGGCAGGTGCATGCCCGCAGCATCAAGGCCCTCGACGACGCGCGGGTTGTCGCCGTGGCCGATGCGATGCCCGCCGCCGCCAACGCACTGGCCGCCAGCACTGGGGCAGAGGTGCGCGATGTCGACGCGATCCTGACGGCTACGGATGTGGACGCGGTGATCATAGGCACGCCCACGGACTGCCATTTCGATCAGATCATGGCGGCAGCGAAGGCAGGAAAGGCGGTTTTTTGCGAAAAGCCTATCGACATGTCGGTGGACAATATTCGCGCCTGTATGGACGCGGTCGCGGCCGCTGGCGTGCCCTTCATGGCCGGGTTCAACCGCAGGTTTGATCCAAATTTCGCCACGCTGCGCGCGCGCATCCGCGCGGGCGATATTGGCGCGGTGGAACTTGTCGCCATCACGTCGCGCGATCCTGCGCCGCCCCCTGTGTCCTATATCGAACGCTCCGGCGGGTTGTTTCGGGACATGATGATCCATGATTTCGACATGGCGCGCTTTCTGATGGGCGAGGAATTTATCCGCCTGCATGCGGTGGGCAGCAGCCTTGTGGACCCGGACATCGGGCGTGCGGGCGACGTCGATACCGCTGCCGTGATTCTGACCACGGCCAGCGGCCGGATCTGCCAGATTTCCAACTCGCGCCGCGCCGCCTATGGCTATGACCAGCGCGTTGAGGTGCATGGGGCACACGGCATGCTGCGCGCCGAAAACCAGCTTGAAAGCACGGTTGAAATCGCCACCGAAGCAGGCTTTCGCCGCGACCCGGCGCAACATTTCTTTCTGGAACGCTATGAGGCCGCCTATCTGGCCGAAATGCGCGGTTTCATCGCCGCCGCCACCGGTGGGGTGCAGGCTGACCCGAACATTCTTGATGGCCTGCAAGCGCAGATCATGGCCGATGCGGCAACTCTTTCCCGGCAAAGCGGACAGCCGGTGGATTTGCCTACGCCCTAATCGGCGTCGTCGGGTCGCCAGTTCAAGACCCGATGCCAAGCCAGATACCCGCCAATTGCCGCTGACAGATAGGCCTAGGCGGTGTTGCCCGCGTACCATTCAACGCTGGCCCAGATAAATGGTGCCGCAACCAGCAGGTAGCGGCGCCATTTGACCCGGTAGAAAGGATGGGCTGGGTCTATCAGGCGCATTTCGGTTCTTTTATGGTCTGATCGCACTAAGTGTCGCGGATCGCTGTGATCGTGGCAAGCGCCCGCGCCGTCACGCCC
>NZ_JACUUJ010000056.1 GCF_014859355.1 Yoonia sp.
AGGCCTGCATAGACACTGTCAGCCGCCTGCAACGCCCCGCGCACAATCACCCCGTTGCCGATGTTCCAGAACAGCACAGCCGTCAGGATCACCGCCAGCACCAGCGCCTGCGGGCCAGGCAACACCCGCGCAAACCGCCGCGACAGCCGCGCCACCACAAACCGGGCCAGCCGCGCCAGCCAGAGAAACCCCAAAAACACCGCGCCAGCCCCGCCCGCCAGCGACAGCGGCCGCGCCGCATCCACCGGGGGCATCGTCAAAAGCGCGCGCAACCCGTCCTGCCAGTCCGAGGACAGCCACAGCGTGACCGCCGCCGCGATCAGGCAAATCCCCCCCGCGACCAGCCGCGCCCGCCGCAACAGCACAGGCCGCAACACGGGCAGTTCCAACCGGTGCCACAGCAGCGCAAACACCAGCCCCAGCGCATAGCCCGCCGCAAGGCTGGCCCCGCTCAGCACCGCCTGCACGCCGGTGTCGCGCGGCACAAGGCTGGGGGCCAGCGACGCGGCGAAAAACACCGCCGCAAGGGGCATCGCGGGCAAGACAGGGCGCGGCAAGACCGCGTGCAGGGTTTTCAACATCGGCTGTGCGGCCTTATCAAAAGGGAAAATCTGTCATAAAGGCTCTCGCCCTTCGGAACCGGCCCTTCAGAACCGGCCCATCAAAACCGGAATGTCACCCCCAGAACCGGCCCGCCCATGCGCACATCAAAGCGGGTGCCGCCGTCGCGGTAATCCATCTGCAAGGCGCGATAGCCGACCGAAACAAAGGTATTGTCGCGCCAGCGGTAATTCACCGTGCCCAGCAGTTGCGCCGTGCGTTCCGACCCCACGCCAAAGCCGCCCACATCGGCATAGGCCAGCGCCGACCAGTCGGGCGCGATCTGGAAATTCGCGCGTGCGGCGATCACCGGATCGGTAAAGCTGCGGCTGCGTGTCGCCGCGGCCGGGATCAGCGGCACCGCAACCCCGCCTTTCACGTTCCAGTGCCGGAACCCGGCCAGCAGATCAACGGTAGCATCGGGCGTGGTCATCACCCGGCTGCCCACCAATGCCGTGATCGAGGTCTGCCGCAGCGTGCCGGTGGCAGGCAAGGCGGCAGGGGCGGGCGGGCTGGGGGTCACGCCGCTGCGCGACGATGAAGAGGTGCTGAAATCCCCCAGAAACACCAGATCGCCCTGCCGCGCATAGGCCGATACGAAAAAGGCGGCATCCAGATCCTCCAGCAGGTCAGCAAAGGAGGCATCAACCGCCACGGTCGGGGCACCGGTGAAGGGGGTGATATCGCCGCCCACACCCATGGCCCAGACATAGGGGGTGATCTGGAACGCCGCATCGGACCGCGCTTGCGCCAGCGCCGGACCGGTCAGGCAGGACAGGCCCAATGCGGCGCAGGCCAGCATCTTTATTTTGTGCATGATCATGGCGATGGGCCCCTCTTACAGCGTGTCTTTGACGATCCGGCCGTCTTTCATGATCAGGTTGATCCGGCCTTGCGGATCATCCAGCCAGTCCAGCCCGGCTTCGGGGTCGGCATCGACCACCAGCACATCGGCCAGCGCGCCTTCGGCGATCACGCCAAGGCGGCCGTCATAGGGCGCGCGCGCCCGCCATGGCCAACAGCTGCCCGGCAGCACCGGTCGCCTTGTGCAACGCCTCGAGCGGCGACATGAAACGGGCGAACTTTGTCAGGTTGAGCCCTTGACCGGCCCCGCCCTGTGCATTGAACAGGATGTCGGTGCCAAAGGCGAAATTCACGCCATACTGCTTTGCCAGACCGAAGGCGCGCGCTGTCCCTTCCGCCACCTCCTTCTGTTTGGCAATCTGGCGCGGATCCGTGAAGGTGTTCGACCCCTCGTCAGCCAGGAAAGGCTGAAGGCTCCACCACGTGCCGGTATCGGCCATCATCTTGACCGTGTCCTCATCGGCAAGCTGACCGTGTTCGATTGACTTCACACCGGCGCGGATCGCGCGCTGGATTCCATGCGATGTATAGACATGCGCACAGACATAGGTGCCCCAGTCCTCTGCCGCCTCGACCGCGGCGCGCATCTCGTCCTCGGAAAATTGGGTGCCGTCAAGTGGATCGTAAAGCGACGCAACGCCGCCGCCGGCCATGATCTTGATCTGGCTGGCCCCCTTCATCAACTGTTCGCGTGTGGCGCGCCGCACCAGGTCCGCGCCATCGACAATAAGCGCAACGCCCTGGCGTTCAAAGTTGTTGGGCGGCGTATCGGGAAAGCGCGGCAGTTCGTTCAACAGCCGGAAATCACCATGCCCGCCGGTCTGCGATATCATCGCGCCCGAAGGGAAAATACGCGGGCCCGCGACGACGCCGCGATCAATCGCCATCTTCAGCCCAAAGGCCGGCCCGCCCACATCACGCACCGTGGTAAAGCCGCGCTGCAGCGTGGCCCCGGCTTCGCGCCCGGCGACCAGATGCAGAAAGGCGACATCCTGCGTCATCGCTACGATCTGGCTGACCCCCACCAGCGTGGTATGCCAGTGCGCGTCGATCAGTCCGGGCATCACCGCCCGACCGCCACAATCGATCCGTTGCGCCTCTTCCGGACCCTGGCCGCGGGGCGGCAGCCCCGAAATCCGGTTGCCCGCGATCAGGATGTCCACGCCGTCACGCATTGACAGCGTTTCGCCGTCGAACAGGCGCAGGTTGGTCAGCAGGATCGGCCGGCCCGGGGTCTGTGCGCGCAGTTCCGTGGGGGCAAGGCCAAAGCCTGCGAACATCCCCACCACTGACGCCATGCCGCCAATCATCTGACGGCGTGAAATATCCGCCTCGATGCGGGCATAGGCGGCCATGGTCTCGGGCGCGCCGCACAGGCACATGTCAATCCCCGCTGCAATCGCCGTTTCCGGATCAGCGCATACCACACACATGGGCAAAGTCCTTTCTGTCGTGGGCCTGTCATGTCCGGCATCGCGTCAAAACGCAGGTGTCATGCCGCGACAACCCATCAATATGTTTGCATAATGTGCGGCTAGACTAACCAGATATGAACGCGAAGAAAGCGCTTTTTATGTGCTGGAAACGCAAAAGGCCGGGTTTCCCCGGCCCTGTCGCATTGATAACGATCTGTCCCCGTGTCAGACAGGCTTGCGGCGGCGGCGCAGTGCGGCAAGACCACCCAGCGCCCCAACCAGCAGCAACCCACCGGCAGGCAGCGGCACAGGCGTCGGCATCACGCCGATGGCGTCCACATTCCAGCCATTCGACGCGGGCCCGCCAACACGATTGTTGGGCCGCACCGGCCCGGCAGGCACGATGTCTTGCAGAGCCAGGGTATCAAAGCTGCCGAATGGCAGCGCAACACGCGTTACTTCAGATGCGTTGGTGATCGTCCCGACATAGGTGAAAAGGCGCAGATCAAAGCTGCCGAATATATAATCAGCTAGCAGGCCGACATAAATATCAACTGTTTTTTCCTGTCTGGACCGGTTGCCCTTGGTGCCCTCGACCAGCGTGACCTCGTTTGCAAAGGCGGCATCAAAGCCGAACAAGGCGACGCCGCCCTGCCCGATGCCGAACGATTTGCCATCATCAGCGCCAAGCGCGTTTCCGGCGGCGTCGCTGCCCCCCGTGCTTGTCGCCGTCACTGTTGCCCCGTCACGCGAATCGGTCACCGAAGACGCCCAGGTGATGGTTGTCGCCTGCACCGCCGATGCCCCGCCAAAGGCCAGAGCCGCCACGCACAAAAGGCTTTTTGCATTCAACATCGTCATTCCTTGTAATAAAAAGCCCAGAGACATCCCCGGCAAATCCATCGCGGCCAGACCGCCCGTTCCCGCCACCACCACGATGGCGCAGCCCAGGCAAAAACGATTCAGCACGCGCGCACTGTCTAAAGGGGCATCATGGCAGAAATAAGTTTGCGCAGAGCCATACTGTCGCCAAACAGGCATCAGTTATACAAATTCGTGGTATTTTGTCGCATAAACAGAAACGCACAGGTGACAAGAAACAAAAACGTTAACTTCAAACGCCCCCTCAACGCAAATGTGACCCCGCAAAGCCCCGAAAACCGGTCAGGGCGGGCACTCTGTCGTTCAATTTCTTGCCAAGACAGGGTATAGCAGGCACTGTCTGGTCAGATATTTTGTGAAAGTCCGCGTATTTCAGACAACCGCCATTCTGCGGTTGGGCAATTAAAGGTAGTGTGTTCATGGCGTCCGATAGTGTGTTTCCGACCGCAACCCGACCGCTTGGCGCGCTCAACACCTGGGGGTTTTTCTGGCTGCTGGTCGCCACGATCGCGGCGGCGTTTTATTTTTCCAACGGATTGAACGCGCTGCTGGTGGCCTGGCAACTGCCCGAATACAGCCACGGCCCGCTTATTCCTGTGCTGTCGGCGCTGCTGTTCCTGCGCCATATGAAAACGGTGCCGATCGACCCGGGCCCGAAACGCAACCGCTGGCCGGGGCTGGTGCTGGTGGTGTTTTCGTTGGCCTTCGGCGGCTTGGGGATACTGGCGGGGATCGACGATATCGTCGCCTATGCGCTGATCCTCTGGGTCGGGGGGATGTTCCTGATCAGCTGGGGCTGGAGCATCGGCTGGCGGTTCTGGCCCGGCGTGGTCCACCTGGCGCTGATGCTGCCGCTGCCCGGCGTGATTTACTACAAAACCACCACCTATCTACAGTTTGTCTCCTCGGAACTGGGGGTGTGGTTTCTGAAACTTCTGTCGGTGCCGGTGTTTCTGGACGGCAATATCATTGATCTGGGCGTCATCCGCCTGCATGTCGCCGAAGCCTGTTCGGGCCTGCGCTACATGTTCCCGATCCTCAGCTTTTCCTACATCTTTGCAGCCCTCTATCAGGGGCCCGGCTGGCACAGGGTGGTCTTGCTGCTGTCGGCGGTGCCAATCGCCATCGTGATGAACTCGATCCGCATCGCGGTGGCGGGGATCATCGTGCAGTATTACGGCGATGCCTGGCTGGACGGGTTCACCCATTTCTTTGAAGGCTGGGTGATCTTTCTGGCCTGTATCATCATCCTGTTCATGCTGGCCTGGCTGTTGCTGTTCATCCACCCCAAACGCCCCACCCTGTCCGAGGCGCTGGATCTGGACACCGCCAACATCATGCCGCAACTGGCCCGCCTGCAATATGTCCGCCCGTCCAAGGCGATGATCGGGGCGGCCGCGGCGGCGCTGATCGCGCTTGGCGGCATGATGGCCATGCCCGAACGTGGCGGCACAGCCCCCGAACGCGACCAGTTCGCACTGTTCCCGCGCAGCTTTGGCGCCTGGCAGCAGGATGGCCCGCGCATCATGCTGGACGCGGGCGTGGCCAATACGCTGGGTGCGGATGACTACCATCAGGTCAACCTGACCAACCCCGATGCCGCCGCCCCCGTGGGGCTGTTCATGGCGTGGTATGACGACCAAAGCAAAGGCGGCGTGCATTCGCCCGAAATCTGCCTGCCCGGCGGCGGCTGGGAAATCGCCTGGCTGGAACGCACCGATGTCACCGCGCAAATGGGCAGCACGACACCCTTTGCGCTGAACCGCGCGATCATCCAGCAGGGCAATGCGCGGATGATGGTCTATTACTGGTTCCAGCAAAAAGACCGCCGCATCGCCTGGGATTTCACAGCGAAATACTGGCTGATGGTCGACGGCATCACCACAGGCCGCACCGACGGCGCACTGGTGCGCCTGACAACCCCCATCCGCCCGAATGAAACCGACGCCGCCGCCGAAGCGCGCCTGCAAGAGGTGCTGCAAGCGGTCAACCCCAGCCTGCCGCGGTTCATTCCGGGGGGGTGAGAGGGCCTGTATGATGATTGTTCTGGATTGCAGGTAAGCCGATGAAAATCACCTTTATCTGCCCGGTTTTCGGGCTTAACGGCGGTCACAGGGTCGTTGCAACTTATGCACGCCATCTACAGGCGCGCGGGCATGAGGTGACAATTGTCTCGCAAGCTGCGCGCCCGCCCTCCTTTCGTGCCAAAGTCAAAGACATACTTGGCTGGCAGCGTCTGAAGGCAAAAACCATGATGCCCCTCACCGGAGCCTTGCAAGACCGGCATATCGTTATCTCTCCTCCCGGCCCCCCAGCAGCAGAAGATATTCCCGATGCCGATATCATCATTGCAACCTGGTGGGAAACAGCCGAATGGGTCGCGGCGCTGCCCGCATCCAAAGGGCGTAAATTCTATCTGTTGCAAGATTACGAAGTGTTCCCCTATTTGCCTGTGGACCGCGTGAAGGCCACCTATGGTTTGCCGCTGAAAAAAATAGCGGTATCCAGCTATATCCGTGACGAAATCGCAAAAAATCATGCCACGACAGGGGTTGATGTGATCCCGAACGCGGTTGATCTTGCACAGTTCAATGCGCCATCCAGATCACGCAATACATCCCTGACGGTGGGTTTTCTTTACACCGCAACACCACGCAAGAATGTGCAGCTGGCCATCGACGCCATTACCCTCGCCAAGGCGCGCCTGCCCGATTTGCAGGTCAAGGTTTTCGGGTCGCACCCACCCGAAGACACCCTGCCGCTGCCCGCATGGGTCGATTATCAGCAGGCCCCACCCCAAGAAGATATCCCTAAAATATACGCCGCCTGCGACGCATGGCTGTTCACGAGCGAAAAGGAAGGGTTCGGCCTGCCCATCCTCGAGGCCATGGCCTGTCGCACCCCGGTGCTGGCCACCCGCGCGGGTGCCGCCCCCGACATGATCGACGGCACCAACGGCAAACTGCTGCCCGCGTTGGCGCAGGCCTTTGCCGATGAAATCCAGCACTTTGCGCAAATGCCCGATGCAGCCTGGCAAGTATATTCCGATGCAGCCTGGCGCACAGCCACGTCTTATACATGGGAAAATGCCACGGATCGGTTGCTGGACCTTTTCAACGCCCCGGGCGCCCCTGAATGCCCTGCCCTGTTGCTGTCAGAGCAGACTTGATCCTGACCGATCACGCCAACCACAGTCTTGCCGATGACAAGGGCGGATTTTTAGACGATATCAGATATGTGCCGGCACCCGCCCGGTTTTCCAACGCAAAGCCGCCTCGATGATCTCCCCCCTCTCGCACTGGACAAAGCGCCTGACGCGCCTGCTGCAAGGCGACGCCCTCAAAGCGCGTGCGGCCCGCAGTGCCATCTGGACTATCGGCAGCATGGCTGGTTCCCAGTTCCTGCGGCTGGCCTCGAACCTGATCCTGACGCGGCTTTTGTTCCCCGAAGCCTTCGGGATGATGGCGCTGGTGCAAATCTTTATCACTGGCCTCGCGATGTTTTCGGATATCGGGATACGTGCCTCGATCATCCAGAACGACCGCAGTGATGAGCCCGCTTTTCTGAACACCGCATGGACGCTACAGGTGTTTCGCGGGGTTATGTTGTGGCTGTTTGCCTGTGCAATCGCCCTGCCCGTCGCCGCACTTTATGACGAACCTATGTTGGCGCAGCTTTTGCCCGTGGCAGGGCTGACCGCGTTGATCGGCGGCTTTACACCGACGCGAGTGAATACCGCCAACCGCGATCTGGTGATGGGGCGTATCACCCTGATCGACATTGGCACACAGGCCGTGGGGATCGTGGTGATGGTCATTCTGGCCTGGCTTTTACAGTCGGTCTGGGCGCTGGTCTTTGGTGCGATCCTGTCCGCACTGATCAAGCAGGTGCTTTATATGGTGCTGATGCCGGGGCATCGGAACCGTCTTGAAATCGACCGTTCGGCGATGGGTGAACTTGTCCATTTCGGCAAATGGATTTTCCTCAGCACCGCTCTGGGGTTTATGATCAATCACGCCGACCGCGCGATCCTGGGCAAGTTCATCACACTGGAGATGTTGGGGATATATTCCATCGGGTTTTTTCTGGCCAGCGTGCCCTTGCTTTTGGCGCAACCTCTGGCCAGCAAGATCATCTTTCCGCTTTATAAACAGCGCCCGCCTTGGGAAAGCGCGGACAACCAGCGCAAGATTTTCCACATGCGCTGGTGGCTGACGGGCGCGTTGCTGGCGATCGCGGCGGTTCTGGTGCTGACGGGCGATCTGTTGGTGCGGTTTCTTTATGATACGCGCTATACGCTGGCGGGGCCGATCCTGGTGCTGATGGTCATTTCACAACTGCCCTTGGTCATCCTGGCCAGCTACGACCAGATCCTGCTGGCGGCAGGCGATTCAAAACGCTTCATGACCCGTATCGCAATCACGGCTTTCACACGCACCGCCCTGCTGATCTTGGGCGTGATGCAATTCGGCCTGACCGGGGCAATCCTGGCACCGGGTCTGGCGGCGCTTCTGGTTTATCCCGTGCTGATCAGCGCCGTGCGCCGCTATGATGGCTGGGACCCTAAGCATGACATGGTTTATGGGGCGGTCGCACTGGTGATTGCCGTGGCGGGGCTGTGGGTCAATCAAGGCGCCATTTCAGATCTGATCACCCAAACCGCGCCATGACCTACCGCCCCCGTATCCTGCGCAGCAAACCCCGCGACTTGCGATAGACCACAGGCGGAACAATATCGCGCACCACGCGCATCAGTGCTTCGTTGCTTTTTGCGTCCCCTGCCCCCGGGCGCTGCTTAAACACCGTGGATTGCGACGTGCGCCCATCCACCCAGGTAGCTGTATAATAATAAAGCGCGATCGACAGCCGCGGGTCTCCGTCCGGGTGGTTTACGGGTTCGGGGTTGCCGTGCATCGTGTCACGCCCGGTTGAAAAACAGCACATCCGGTTCATCACCGGCGCAAAGCTGTCCACCTTTTCAGACATGTCGTCCGTCCAGATTTCGAACGCACCGCCATATTCCTCTTTCCAGTCCGGGTTGAGGTAGATCAGCACATTCATGCGCCGTTCCAGGTTCATAGGCCGGTGATGGTCAAAATCCGCGTGGATGCTCAGAAAGCCTCCCGTTTCCGAACGGTGGATCCCACCGCCCATGTAATATGGGTCAGGGATCAGCCCCTTGATCCCCGACATCTGTTCCAGAAACTGGATGAACGGGCGCGCGCTGAGCGCATGAAAGACCGCCTTGCTATAGGCGGGCATGATATCGGGATTGAAGGACATCTTCAGTTTTTCGTTGCCACTGGCATTTTCGGGGTCCTTGGCCCCAAGCGCCAAGGCTTCTTCGCGGACACGCGCCACCACATCCGCTGGCAGGAAATTATCAAAGCAGCCGTAATCATAAGGTGTCTTGCCTTGGTAAGACGATGCAAGCTTCGCCCCAATCTCCTTGGCATCCGTATAGGGGATAAACATGGTTTCCGGGTCCAATGGGTAAACAGGTAACGACATGGTCGATCAATCCTTTCACGAAAGTCAAAATCAGTTTCTCATGGGCATCATATCCCAAATGAATAAACCTTCTGGTCGTTTTATCCGCGCCAAGAGAACCTGAAACCTCACCCCCGCACCCTTATCGCCTTTACCGTCAACCCCGGCAGCGCCCACAGACAGGCGCCATAGCGCGCGGCAAGCCGTCGGGGGTTGCCTGCCAGCCGCCACAGCCATTCGGCCGCCAGCATCCGCACCAGTCGCGGTGCGCGGCGCTGGTGGCCTGCGATGAAATCCAGACCAGCCCCGATGGACACGAACCCCACCCCCGGCAGGGCCGCATAGGCGCGCGCTGCCAGCATTTCCTGTTTTGGTGCCCCAAGCGCCAGAAAACACAGGCCTGCTCCACTATTATCAATCGCCGCGATCACGGCATCCGCCCCTGCCCCGGTCGGATCGAACCCCATCGGCGGGGCCAATTGCAACACCACCTCCAGCCCCGGGATGCGCTGTTTCAATCGCTGCGCCGCCAGCGCCAGCGTGTTTTGCGTCGATCCCACCAGCGCCACAGGCACGCGCTGTGCCGCCGCCACCTCTGCCAGCGGCATGATCAGCTCTGATCCCGGGATCAGCGCCACGCGCTGCCCGGCCAAGCGGCAAAGCCAGACAATCGGGTTACCATCGGCGGTGACATGGCTCTGCGCCAGATAGGCCAGGCGAAAATCCGGTGACTGGCGCAACTTGACCACATGATCGAGGTTCAGCGTGGCCAGCGCAAACCCCCTGCCCTGCGCCATATGCTGGCCCAGATCATCCAGTAAACTCGTCCGGTCCGGCACGGTCACCTGCACCTGCCGTGCGCTTTGCACATCTATTTCCGACCAGACCATCACGCCCATAAAACCCCTGCACCACACCGGAATGTTGAAAACGAAACCGCCTGCGCGTCACTATCAGCGGCAGGTTGCAAAGTCACCCGCGCAAGCGGCCAGAATAAGGCGATAATCTGCGCCAAATGGGCCAGGGTCCGCAACAGCAACAGGCGGGCCGGCAAAGAATCATCCCGCTGGCCGAATCTGGCCGCAACTGGACAGGCCACCTGGCGTTTCGCCACAGACTTGCCGCAATGCAGCGGCGGATTGCGAACAATGATGCGAAAATCGAGGGTTTTTTCCTCAGACAGACCACGCCGTGGCCACAGAATCGACCCAAAACCTGATCAATTCTGATGTTCACGGGGAAAGGTCAAATTTCTTAGCGTAATCCGTCGGCACCCCCCCGCCTGTATTTAGGCAAGATTTTTCCGTCGGCGGAAATCAGACCATCAAAGACCGGTCCGGAATTGGCTTTCCGGCACCAGCATTCAGTAAGGCAAGACGCATAATAAACAGAGGCGAGCCCCTTTCATGACATCACAGCGCACAAGCCACCGGCCACCGGTCATCAGGTCGCATCCTTTGCCCATTTCATTCAGCACCAGCGCCCTTTTGGTCAGGAGATAACCCCATGTTTCGTTCCCTCTTTCAATGGTCCCGCAAGTTGCAGCAGCAGGCCGAAAGTGACACGACCGAAGAAACCGTCGAAACCACATTTTTCGGCACCTCTGACGGGGATACAACCCTGACCCTGTCATCCGGCACAACGACGTCTGACACCGACCTGTCAGGATCAGGCCGGAACAGCCCGTTCTGGATGTTCAAGGACAAGGGCCAGTCAGAGCCGAAGGCGGAAAAGACAAAGCCTGAAAAAACGACCGCCGAACCCGTGCCAGAGCCCGACCCTGTCGTGGTCGCGCCCGCGCCAGCGCCGGAGCCCGAAATCATCACCGATGACCCCATTCCCGTTGTGAAAGATGTCATTGCCGAAGACCCCGCCGTGAAAGAAACCCCTCTTGAAGACGTGGTCGCCCCAGGCACGCCGACCACCGGGCAAGACGTGATCGCAGAGGAACCCGTTACCACGGGCAACAACACCGGCGGCACACCGGTGGTCATCGACGATACCACTGCCACGCAGGATGATGTTATACCCGTCGCAGAGGAACCCGCCCCTGTTGAGGAAGACCCTGCTGTCAATGATCCGGTCGCCCAAGACCCTGTTGTGAATGACCCGGCCCCGGTGCCTGACGTGGCAGAGCCTGTCAGCGTGACCCGCCAGGTTGCCCCCACGACGCTGGACAGCAGCGGCCCGATGGGCGTGGCAGGCGGGCGTGTGACCACCTTTACCCTGCCGGATGCGGCCACGATCACCGGCATCACGATCAACAGCCTGCCCGCGCATGGCAACGTCACGGTCAACCCCGATTTCACCCTTGCGCTGGTGCTGTCAGGGTCGGATTACGCGGGGCCCTTGTCGTTTGACTATACGGTCACGCACAGCGACGGCACGACCGTCACCCATACCGCCACCTTGGACGTCGCCCCCCCCACGCAGGCCGCCGGCTGGGGCTTGGGCAACCATTACATGTTGGAAACCGACGCCAACGACAACCTTGTGGTGGAACACGGCGACAACCACCGCAAAGTCTATATCTCGGGCAGCGAAGACGCCTTGACCCGCGCCGACATCGCCGCCCTGGAAGGGGTCGACGAAAGCGTGATCACCACAACCTGGCTACGCAACAACCCCGAATACGGCGGATCCGAAGGCATGGCGCTGGCGGCCGATGTAGGGATGCAGCTTTGGTATGGGATTAACCCGTTTAACTCCGTTTCATCAAACTGGCTTCTTTTCGAGCGCGGGTATAATTACGATACCGTGAATGTCGGAGGTGTTAATGGCCGCTTGATCCAATATGGCACCTCTGGCGAAAGCGAACTGGCACCAATTCACATCACTTCGTGGGGACAAGGAGACCTTCCTGTAATCAACGATAAAGTAAGCATATTTCAAGAGCCAAATGTAAATATTGTCTTTACGGACATTTCTTTTGTGGGTGGAATACGTAACCTTTCTGGAACCAATGTCATTCTTGACAGCACCGAATTTACAAATGGATGGATTAATACTCAAAACGTATCAGGCTTTACCTTGATAAATTCCAAAATCATGGACGGAACGCCGCCAGAACCGCTTGCAGGCGACTATTGGACGGGAACATCCGCAGGGATGTTCGTATCAAACACAAGCGGAATCCTGATAGAGGGGAACCTTATCCATCACAACGGTTGGGAAGATGATTATCTTCTTGATGGATCAGCAGACGGCGGTGCCCCCCCAAATATGTTTAGCCATAACGTCTATCTTCAAAGCGATGACCGCGATGTCACCTTCCGGGACAATATCATCTCGCAAGGATCATCTTTCGGAGCGCACATCCGAGGCGGTGGGTATATCGAAGGTAACGTATTTT
>NZ_JACUUJ010000057.1 GCF_014859355.1 Yoonia sp.
TTGGACCCCAGGTAAAAATCATTCATCATCAACGTCTTTTGATAGACGCAACGGTTACGACGCAGCGGGTGCAGCGCGATCACAGCAGAGCAATTGTGGTTCATGAAATTGCGGCCCACCTGATCTGAACTGTTCGCCACCCCCGCGGCGCAGTCCTCATTGGCCGAACTCAGCAACAGTGCCGCGCTTTGCACGGCCCCGGCCGCCAGAACAACAAGCGGCGCGTGAAGGGTTTCGACGCCCTGCGCGGTCTTGATCACCACCCCGGACACAACGTCGCCCGACACCTTGATAGTGGTGACGTGGCAACCTGTCCGCAACTCCACGTTAGGATGGGCCAGCGCCGCCTTAAGCCCGCATGATTCCGCATCCATTTTGCCGCCGCAGGTGTTGGGATAGGCATCCCATGTCGTCTGCCCCGCAGAAAGCCAAAGGTCGATATCCAGCCCCAAAGGAATCGAGGACGGATGAAAGCCCGCTTTGGTCAAACGCGCTCGCAGGTCTGCAATGTCGGGTTCGTCCGGCACTGGCCCATAGGCGTAGTCACCCGAATGGGCAGGTTCTGTCGGGTCGGCGCCCGTCGCACCGCGCACAGCATAAAGCTTTTCGGCCGCCTGATAATAGGGTTCGAGCGTGTCATAGCTGATCGGCCAGCCTGGCGTGATGCCGCCGCCGTGGCGCGTGGCGCCAAAGTCAGCCTCGCGGTAGCGGATCAGCGCTGCGCCGTAGAACTTGGAATTGCCACCAACGTTGTAGTAATTCCCCGGATTGAACGGTTTGTCGGCACCGTCCAGCCACGTCTCTTCTGGGCGAAAGACACCCCGTTTGAAGATCGCTTCTGCATCGCGGTCATGGGCGTTGGGTGACAAATGCGCCCCCCGCTCCAGGATCAGGATGCGCCGCCCCGTTGGAGCGAGCGCTGCGGCAAGCGTCGCTCCGCCCATACCAGAGCCAATGATGATGACGTCCGGTTGCATCAGGGTGCAATTCGCTCTTTGGTTTCGGGATCAAAGGCAACCGCCTTTTCCATATTTACCGCAAAGGTGAATTCCGCCCCCGGACGCACATCGGCATCCGACCGCATCCGCGCGATCACGTCTTTGCCGCCCATCGTCATGGTCACAAAGGTGTCGGACCCGGCGGGTTCGGTCACGACGATCCGGTTGGTCATTTGCGCGATATTGCTCGACTTGCGGTCCGCGCCGTCTTCGTCGGTAATGGTCTCGGGCCGGATACCCAGCAAGATGTCCTTGCCGACCCAATCCATCAAGTTGGCCTGGCTTAAAGGCAGTGATGTGACGCTTCCGTCGTGCATCGCGACATGCGAAACAAGGCGCCCGTTTTCATCGGCGACCTTGGCCGGAACAATGTTCATCGCAGGAGATCCCATGAAGGTCGCCACAAAGATATTGGCCGGCGTGTCATAAATTTCCTGCGGCGTGCCAAGCTGTTGCACATAGCCGCCGTTCATCACCGCAATGCGGGTCGAGAGCGTCAACGCCTCGATCTGGTCGTGGGTGACGTAGACGATTGTGGTGCCGAGCTTTTGATGCAGTTTCTTGATCTCGGTGCGCATGTCGACGCGCAGCTTCGCATCAAGGTTGCTCAGCGGTTCGTCAAACAGGAACACATCGGGATTTCGCACCAGGGCGCGCCCCATCGCGACCCGCTGGCGCTGACCGCCCGAAAGCGCACCGGGTTTGCGATCCAGCAGTGGTGTGATCTGCAACAGTTCGGCGACGTCGTGCATGGCTTTGTCACGCTCTGCCTTGGGCGTGCCGTGCATTTCAAGACCGAAGGTGATGTTCTTGGCCACAGTCATGTTCGGGTAAAGCGCGTAGGACTGGAACACCATTGCGATGTTGCGGTTGGATGGGTGCACGCCGTTCATCACCTTGCCCTTGATGCGGATCTCGCCGCTGGTGATTTCCTCCAACCCCGCAATCATGTTCAGGAGCGTGGACTTACCGCAGCCCGAAGGACCAACGAGAACAAGGAACTCACCCTCTTCAATGGTGATATCGACCTTGTGCAGGACTTCGACTGCGCCATAGGCCTTGGTGGTGTTGTCGATATCTAGAAAGCCCATTTGCTTCTGCTCCTTCGTGGTGGGACGCGGACTTGGCAGCCCACGCCCCGACAGTTTCTATCTTGCCAATTCGACGGCTTCGGCCAGAAGCGCGACGGCGTCTTGCGGCGTCATTTCCGTATTGAAGAATTCGGTAATCACATCTGTCGCAGCGGCGGCAACACTCACATTGGCAGCGTGGGTCCCAGCGAACGTAGGCACAGCCGTGCCTGCATTGTCAGCGGCCACAAACGCGGCGGCGGTTGCTTGTGCGCAGCTATCCATCACCGAAAGATCAACATCAGTGCGTGCTGGAATCGCCCCCTTCGCCTGATTGAACGCCACTTGCACCACCGGATCCATGATTGCGCGAGCAAGTTCGCCTTGCGCTGCGGCCTGATCAGGGTCGGGCTGTGCAAAGAAGCTAAGCGAATTCACCAGATAGACAAACCCGCCCGCATCAGTTTTTGGCACCGGGATACACGCGAAATCTTCGCCCGCGACTTTGCCGGCATTCGTGAACTCACCTTTTGCCCAGTCACCCATGATCTGCATTGCAGCTTTACCGTTGATCACCATAGATGTGGCAAGATTCCAGTCGCGGCCGGAAAAGTTCTCGTCGACCATGCCCCGGATTTCGCGCAGTTGGGCAAAGACCGCCTGCATCGTGTCAGAGGTGAGCGCGTCCGCGTTCAAGTCAACCAATGCGTCACGGTAAAACTCGGGACCACCTACGCCCAAAACCAAAGCTTCGAACATGTAGGCTTCTTGCCATGCTTGCCCGCCGTGGGCGATCGGGATGATACCGGCCTCGACAAAGCGCGGGGCAAGTGCGTTGAACTCTTCCCACGTCGTTGGATAGTCAGCGCCAATCGTATCAAAAGCGGCCTTGGAGGCCCAGATCACGTCGGTGCGGTGCACATTGGTCGGGGCCGCTACATAGGCACCATTGATCTTGTTGAAGTCCTGAACAGCTTGCGGCAGGACATCATCCCAGCCCTCTGCGTCGGCGACTGCGTTGACGTTACCAAGAAGGCCTTCATTGGCCCAATCTATGATATTCTGCCCCAGAATCAGCATCGCGGCCGGTGGATTGCCTGCTGCAATGCGGGCCTGAAGCACGGTCTTGGCCTGTTCACCACCGCCACCGGCGACAGGTGCATCTTGCCAAATCACGCCTTGCGCTTCGACCTGGTCTCTGATCACGCCCAAAGCGGCTGCTTCGCCGCCAGACGTCCAGAAGTGCATGACTTCTACCGTTTGTTGGGCGCTGAGCGCCGTTGACGAAAGTAAAAGAATCCCAGCTGAGATATTGGCAATTCTATTCATTTGTGATGTCCCTCACTGTGTTGAGATCGGCAGAAGCACCGACGATTGACGATCTTGACATGGTCGAGGATTGGCTGGACCCGATCCTCGACCACCTTTGAAATTTATCCTTTCACTGATCCGGCCATGAGGCCGCGGACAAAGTATCTTCCCGCCACGATGTAAACGAGCAGCGTGGGCAAAGCCGCCATGATTGCCCCCGCGAAGTGCACGTTATATTCGCGCACACCCGTGGACGAGTTTACCAGATTGTTGAGCGCCACCGTCATCGGTGCCGCCCCGCCGCTGGCGAATGACGCGCCGAACAGAAAGTCGTTCCAGATGTTGGTGAACAGCCAGATTACGCAGACCACGGCGATCGGGCCCGACGAAGGCAGCAGGATGCGGTAGAAAATCTGGAAGAACCCCGCCCCGTCAATCTGCGCCGCGCGTACCAGTTCGGTCGGGAACGCAGCATAGTAGTTGCGGAAATAGAGCGTCGAGAACCCGATGCCGTAGACCACATGCACCAGCACAAGGCCCGGAGTCGTGCCGGCAATGTCGAGAATACCCAAAATACGGGCCATCGGGATCAGCACGATCTGGAACGGAATGAAGCACGAAAACAGCATCAGACCGAAGATCAACGTATCCCCGCGGAACCGCCATTTTGTCAGGATGTATCCGTTGAGCGCCCCGATGATCGTGCCAATGATCACCGCCGGAACGACCATCTTGATCGAGTTCCAGAAGTAGGGGCGCAGGCCTGTTGGCTCCACACCGATCTGCGCGGTGCTCCACGCACTCAGCCACGGCTCGATCGTCCAGGTTTTGGGCAGGGCGATCATGTTGCCGCCTGTGATCTCACCCAGAGGTTTGACCGAGTTTACGACCATAATGAAGAACGGCAGCAGATAGAACAACGCGAACACCAGCAGGAAAACATAGATGAACACGCGCGCGGCCCGACCTGTGCGCATGGCATTGTCTTGGGAGGCTACGGACATCACTTCTTCTCCCGGAGTTCTGAATAAAGATAAGGCACCATGATTGCGGCAATGGTCATCAACATGATCACAGCCGAAGACGCGCCGATCCCCATCTGGTTTCGCGTGAACGTGTAGGAATACATGAACGTTGCAGGCACCGCCGTGGCATTGCCCGGCCCCCCGCCTGTCAGTGCAATTACAAGATCATAAGATTTAATCGCAAGATGGCACAGAATTACGAACGCGCTCAGGAATGCGGGGCGCAGCTGCGGGATGATGATCCTGCGATACATCTGAAAATTGCTCGCTCCGTCCATCTGGGCCGCCTTGAGAATCTCGGTGTCAATCCCTCGCAGGCCGGCCAGAAACATCGCCATGACAAACCCGCTGGTTTGCCAGACAGCGGCAATAACGATGGTATAAATCGCCATCTGCCGATCTTTGATCCAGTTGAATTGAAAGCTGTCCCAGCCCCACAAATGCATCGTGTTTTCGATCCCGATGCCCGGATCCAGAAACCACTTCCATGCGGTCCCTGTTACGATGAACGACAGTGCCATCGGATAGAGGAAAATGGGCCGCAACACACCTTCGCCGCGGATTTTCTGGTCAAGGAAAATCGCCAAAAAAAGGCCAATGACGGTACAGATCAAGATGTAGAGCGACGCAAAGATCGCCAGGTTCTTGATCGCCACGCCCCATTCACGGATGCGGAACAGTTTTGAGTAATTTTCCCAGCCCACCAGATTATAGCTTGGCAACATACGGCTGTCGGTAAAACTCAGGTAAACCGTGAAGATGATAAATCCGTAGACGAATATCAAAACGAGCGCGAACGAGGGCGCAAGGACCAGTTTCGGCAGCCAGTTTTGCAAGCGCGTGCGCAGGTCGACAGATGTGTCGGTCGCCATGACTTCCCCCGATGCATAAAAATGGACAAGATGGCCGGCCCGATGATCGGGCCAGCCTACGTTGTTTTACTGGGCCAGCTCGACCGCTGTGACCAGTTCTGCTGCTGCAGTTTCCGCGTCAAACTCGCCGTTGAAATGCGCTGTAATCACGTCATACATCGCATTCTGAACGGAGGGGTTGTTGGCGTGCCCGTGGGCCATGGATCCGAACAGACCACCACTGGCGGCGGCTTCAGCCAATTGCGCCATACCCAGCTGACCGCAGGCATCGAACGCTGCGTCAGAAATATCGGTGCGCGCAGGAACAGAGCCTTTAACCGTGTTGAAGGCGACCTGGAACTCAGGGCTCATGACAGAAGATGCCATGGTCATCTGCGCGCCCCTTGCTGTTTCGTCCGTGACCTTGAACATCGCAAACTGGTCAGAGTTAAAGGTCACGGTGCCTTCGGTGCCCGGCACGCGAAAACACTGGAATTCTTCACCAGCCGTCTGGCCGGCATTGATGAATTCACCCTTCGCCCAGTCGCCCATGATCTGAAACAGCGCCTCTCCGTTGGCAACCATTGCAGAGGCAAGGTTCCAGTCACGGCCAGAGAAGTTGTCGTCAACAAAGCCGCGCAGAGTTTCCATGCGCTGGAACGCCTGGACCATCTGTGCGCTACCAAGGGCCTCTGGGTCCAGATCGATGAAGGCGGCCTGGTAAAACTCGGGGCCACCAACGCCCATCACCATGGAATCGAACACCGTCGCGTCCTGCCAAGCCTGACCACCATGAGCCAAACCAATGTAGCCGGCATCCTGTGCGGCCTGCATGGCGGCAACGAATCCGTCCCAATCCGCAGGCTGCTCAAGGCCCAGCTGTGCCAAGATGGCAGAGTTTGCCCAGACCCAGTTGGTCGAGTGGACGTTCACAGGTGCAGCGACCCATTGACCGTCAAACTTGGAGTAGCCCTGAAGTGCAGCCGGCACAACTTCGTCCCAGTTTTGCTCTGCGGCCAGATCGTTGAGGTCAGCCAAAGCACCCTCACCAGCCCAGTCCCGAATGGCAAAGCCAAGCATCTGCACGGCTGTGGGCGGATCGCCCGCGGTTACACGTGCACGCAATACGGTCATGGCGTCAGAACCGCCACCACCAGCGACGGGCATATCGGTCCAGCCAACGCCCTGACCGTTCAGGTCTTCCTTCAGCACGTTGAGCGCCGCAGCTTCGCCGCCGGACGTCCACCAGTGCAGAACCTCCACACTGCTGTGTCCGTCAGCAGACGCAGTGCCCGCCATGACGGACAGCGCAATTGCAATTGCCGTTTTGGTTTTCATATTTGAACGCATGGTATCCTCCCTATTGCGTCTGGTCGTCCAACGCCTTTTCTAGGCGTCTTGTTGAACCCAAGGTGCCCGACTACGCCCAATGCGCAACACCAGTGATTTCACCTCAAGGAATTCCTCGAAGCCGTAGCGGCCGATCTCCCGTCCCTGACCGGATTGCTTGACGCCCCCGAACGCGAGTTCGGGAAAGCCATCCATCCAGGTGTTTGTCCAAATCGTTCCGGCCTGTGCTCGGCGGGCAAAGTCCATGCAGGTGTGCATGTTCTCGCTCCAGATCCCCGCCGACAGACCGTAATCGCTGTCATTAACCAGCGCGATGGCCTCATCAAATGTGCGGTAGGTCAGCACGACCAAGACAGGGCCGAAAACCTCTTCACGCGCGATGGCCATCTTGGGTGACACGCCGCTGATAACCGTTGGCTGGTAGAATTGTTCGCCCAAGCCCGCGACAGCCATAGTGCCGCCGCCTAGATCCAGCGTCGCGCCATCCGCAACAGCGGCCTTCACACATCTGTCAATCTTTGCGTTGTGCTCTGCGGTCACGATGGCCCCGACCTGTGTATCAGGATCAAGCGGGTCGCCAAATTTCACTTTGCGCGACAGGGCGACGACCCGTTTCACAAAATCCTCTGCGATATCTTCGTGCACAATGATCCGGCTGGATGAATTGCAGCATTGGCCGGCGTTGAAATAGACCCCGAAGGTGACCGCATCCGCGGCGCTGTCCAGATCAGCATCGGGGCAGATCACCTGCGGGTTTTTGCCCCCCAGTTCCAGCGCGACTTTCTTGAGCGTCCCTGACGCTGCCTGCGTGATCAGTTTGCCCACGGCTGTCGATCCGGTGAACGTGACCATATCCACATCCGCGTGGGTTGACATCAGGCTGCCCACCGGCTGCCCGTGACCCAGCACGATGTTGCACACGCCCGCTGGCAAGCCCGCCTCGATCAGCAATTCGCCCATCATCACGGTCGATGTGGGGGTTATCTCGGACGGTTTGACGACCACAGTGCAGCCCGCCGCCAAAGCGAAGGGCAGCTTTTGCGACAGAATCCAGAACGGAAAGTTCCACGGCGTGATGATCGACACGACGCCAATCGGTTCTTTCAGAACGACACCGAGCATATCTTCGCCCAGCGTGTTGTGGCTGTCCCCGTGGCTGGTGCGCGCCAGGGACGCCGCATAGCGCCACAGGTCGGCTGCGCCGCCGATTTCGCCGCGCGACTGCGAAATCGGCTTGCCGCTCTCGAGGGTTTCAAACACCGCAATACGGTCAACGTTCTTTTCGATCAGGTCCGCCACTTTAAGCAGCACAGCAGCACGTTCCTTGCCGGAAATCCGGCTCCAGACCCCGGTGTCAAAGGCCGCGCGCGCGGCTTTGATAGCGCGCTCCGTCATGGCCGCGTCACCTTGCGCGGACACGCTGACCACCACATCGTGGGAGGGCGAGCGGCGCTCAAAAGTGTCCGCGCTGCCCAGCCACTCCCCGGCAATCATGTGCCGGTTGCGGACCGTTTCGGGCAACTCGTAATCAATGGCTGTTTTGATCGTAAGATCGTTCATGGGTCAGCTTCCGTCGAATTTGGGGGAACGTTTTTCAAGAAAGGCGGCAACGCCCTCAGCACGATCGGCACTTGCGGCGGCAGCCGCACTGCCCAGTGTTTCGATTGCTGTGTTGCGGTCTTCGCCCACAGCGCCGTGGATCATGGCCTTGGCCAATTCGTTGGCCTGCGGAGAAAGATCGCCCAGCAAAGCCGCCATCTCATGCGCCGCGGAAAGCGCATCATCGGCGACCTCGGCTGCAAAGCCAAGGGCGCATGCACGCTCGGCCCCGATCCGGCGTCCAAATAGCGCCATTTCCTTGACCACAGGTTCGGGCAACAGGCGCGTCAAACGCTGGGTGCCGGACCATCCGGGCACAATCCCGACTTTTGCTTCGGGCAAGGCCAGCGTGGCGCGCGGGGTCATCACGCGCACATCGCAACAGGCTGCCAGTTCCAGCCCGCCGCCGAACGCGTGGCCGTTGATGGCCCCGATTGTTGGCTTGGAAAACCGCGCCAGCCGGTCGAAAACGCGGTGGCCGCTGCGCACCCAATGGCGTGCAAACTCTGCTGGACGAAGCGGCCCCCATTCGGCGATGTCGGCCCCACAGCAGAACGCTTTGTCCCCAGCGCCGGTCAATATCACCGCGCGCGTCTCGGCCTCGCTTTCGATCTCGTCCAGAAAACCGTTCAGGGCGCGCAGCATACCCGTTGTCAGCGCGTTCAGCTTGGCTTCGTTGCGCAGCGTCAGCACCGCCATGCCGTTGGAATGTGTGCAGAAGACCTCGCTCATAGGGTCAGCCCCATTGGCCTATCAGCCATCAGCGCTGTCGACATCAGTGTGGCGTTTTCGGCCACCTGCACGCGGCCCTCAGACGGACCGACAATATGGGCCTGCGGATCTACGCCCGGCATGATCTCGGTCGCCACAAGGCCCGTGTCGGTCGAACGTATGACACAGCGCTCTGTCACGTAGATGACGTTCTGCCCCTGCTCGCGTGCGCGCCGCCCCGAGAAGGTCACATGTTCCACTTCATCCACCATCTTGGTGAACTTGCCCGGCGCGGTGATGTCGATGCCATCCTCGGTCAGGTTGATCTGCGCACCCGCTTCAAACC
Source organism: Yoonia sp. (assembly GCF_014859355.1). Lineage (GTDB taxonomy): Bacteria > Pseudomonadota > Alphaproteobacteria > Rhodobacterales > Rhodobacteraceae > Yoonia. The sequence continues at coordinate 9,262 of NZ_JACUUJ010000057.1, forward strand.
AGCCCGAAAAGACGATGTTTTTCGCCCGCGCCGTAATATCGACGAACCCGCCGCACCCCGCCGTCAGGTAGGGCTTCTTGCCCAGCTTGGAGACGTTGACGTTGCCCTGAACATCGACCTCCATGAACGACAGGAACGACATGTCGAACCCACCCCCCTGAAAGTAGATGAATTGCTGCGGGGATGGCACAAAGGCATCTGCGTTTGATGCGCAGCCAAAGGCAAAACCCGTCAGCGGAACGCCACCAACAGCGCCCTGTTCAATCGCCCATGTCACGGCATCGGGCAGGCCTTCTTCGAGAAGGACGCGGGGCACCATCGCGCTGATCCCGAAGCCCAGATTGGCCGTCATCCCGGCGCGCAATTCCTGTGCCGCACGGCGTGCGATAACCTTTTCGATGCCGTGCTCGGCCAAAGAAAAGCTGCTCCACGGGCGCATGATTGCGCCTGAAATCGCAGGATCATAATCGGTTTGGGTTGTCTGCTTCTGGTCGGGGTCAACGACCACAAAATCGACCAGATGCCCCGGCACGCGCACATCATGGGGGCGCAAACTGCCGTTGGCCGTGACGCGCTTGACCTGCGCGATGACAATGCCGCCGTTATTGCGCACGCAAATCGCCTGCTCAAGACCGCCCAGATAAGCGCCTTCATGTTCATATGTCAGGTTGCCACGCTCGTCCGCCGTGGTCGCACGGATGATCGCCACGTTGGGCACCACGTTGGGAAAATGCAGCCATGTCTCACCTGCAAATTCGGTGCGCGAAACGATGGGCGCTGCCGCCCCGCGCTCGTTCATGGCGCAACCTTGGCGGATGGGATCCACAAAGGTCTCCAGCCCGACCTTGGTCAACACACCGGGGCGATGCGCGGCGGCCTCACGATGCATGTCGAACATGATGCCGGACGGAACATTATAGGCCGCGACACGATCCTCGACGATCATCTTCCAGATTTCGGGCATTTTGACGCTAGACGGCCCGGACGGATATGATCCAGCCAGAACACGCGACAAAAGCCCATCCTTGGCAATATGATCTATGCCCTTCACACCATAGACATCGCCCGCTGCGATCGGATGAAGGGACGTGATATTCTGCGGATGCCCCTCTCTCTCAAACCGATCGCCGATCGCACTAAGAACGGCATCGGGGCATCCCAAAGTGGATGACGAAGAAACAGACACAATCGCCCCGTCATGAATATGGGCCACCGCACTATCGGCAGAAACGGTCTTGGTCATCTTCCCCCCGGTCACCGCCCCTCAGGGGCCTTTTGGAACGTTCCATAAAAAATTACTGGAACGTTCTAATTTTGGCAAGAAAAATCTGCGCTCTCTGCCCAGATACGTGACCGGCCAAGAAAATAAGCCTTTGGAACCTCGTACCACTGGATCAGCCGTCCATCAGTGTCGGCAAAAAAGTACACCGGCAGCCTGTGTTCTCGTCGATCCGAACCGGTTCTGTCGCGTAGCCCTTCATTGGAGTCTGCCTCACTTTGTGTGGCGCCTATATTCTGAAGCATGAGACTTCAGGAGGCGCTGTCATGGTTTCAAAGAAGCACTGGTCGCCTGGGCCCAATGTTGTGGTCCATAGGATTGAGCGGAGCCAATCCGGAATGGTGATTGTATCGGGGACCCTCGCGGCACGGGGAATTTGCCCCGACTGCGGCATTCAATCAAGCCGACGTCACGGGTGGCGACGACGCCATTTACAAGACTTCCCAGCTGATGGTGTCCGGGTGTCCTTGGCGCTAAGGGTTTGCCGCTGGCGCTGTATTTCGGCCAAATGCGTGCGCCGAACCTTTTCCGATCAAACCCCTGGAATTGCAAAACCTTTCAGGCGCCGAACCGCCCGTCTCAGTGCGATTGTGCGCCACCTTGGTCATGCCACGGGCGGGCGCCCAGCCGAACGGCTTTTGCACCGTTTGAGCATCGGCGGCAGCGATGACACGGTGCTGCGCCAGCTTAAATGTCAGGTGGAAGACGCTGCGGCCTCACCCAAAATTGTCGGCATTGACGATTGGAGTTGGAAGAAATCCCAGAGTTATGGGACAGTTATTGTCGATCTCGAACGGCGCGCGGTGATTGATATCCTCGCGGATCGCAGCGTTGAAAGCTGCGCGGATTGGCTGCGGCAGCATCCTGAGATCGAAGTCGTCAGCCGGGATCGCTTCGGCCTTTATGCGAAGGCCGCAAGCCAAGGCGTGCCGCAGGCTCTGCAAGTAGCCGACCGATTCCATCTTTTCCAAAATCTGCGCCAAGCCATTGAAGAACAGATGAATATGCATGGCCGTGCGCTTTTGTCCGATGCCGACAACATCAGCACACCAAGTCATCTGCTGCGATCGCGGCTCGCGCATCGACAATCACGCAAGGAAATCTTCAAATCCATCCATGAGCTTCGCAAAGTAAACATCCGCCGAGGGCCGTCTGGCTGATGGGCTGCGAGATTGTTTATC
>NZ_JACUUJ010000022.1 GCF_014859355.1 Yoonia sp.
GGATCCCGACGCAGTGATGAACGCCTATAAGCCGGAGCGGTATCAGATGAGGCGCGATGCAGCCAAGCCGACGACCATGAGCTGGAGCGCATGGCGCAGCGTATTCGTGCGCGGGCTATCCGCCGGGCTGGGGAATTGCTGAAACAGATTGAGCCTGCGCCCAATCAACATGTTGCTGGTATGGGCGCCCACACCAGCAGGTCAGATGCCGCCCGCGATGCTGGCATGTCCAAGCACCAGCAAGTGCAAGCAACCCGCCTTGCTAACATTCGAGAGCAAGAGTTTGAAGCGCAAGTTGATAGCCCTAAGCCGCCAACGCTTTCGCAGTTGGCCGCGCAAGGGACAAAACCGCGCGGGGCAGATGGAGCCGAAAAGCTGACGCGGCGTAATTTATCCGTTAAAATCCGTCTGTTTTACAATGGCGGGTATTGCGGCGGGTATATTTTCGATCTTCAAGAAAGTCTTTTGAAAACATACACTTAAATTAGTTAATGGCGGAGAGACAGGGATTCGAACCCTGGGTGGGCTTGCACCCACAACGGTTTTCGAGACCGCCCCGTTCGACCACTCCGGCACCTCTCCATGATCGTTGTCCGCACTAATGCGGGTGTGACGTCGGTGCAATAGGCAATTTGCTTGGATCTGGAATTACGCGTCAAAATGTCAGAACCATCGCACCTTTCTGTTCGCAACGATCAGGTTTGGACTGTATTTTTTCTTGACATCGCAGCGTATCAGCCACATAAGCCGCCATCTCGGCAAGGGTTGCCGGGTTTTTTGCGGAATATCGCCCAATGGGCGCGCAGTCCACAGGCGGCAGTTTGTCACCAACACCCGGTCAGCCGGGGGGCCTCAGAGACGCGAAAGATAAAGGATGAATAAATGTTTGCGGTTCTCAAGACCGGCGGCAAGCAGTACAAAGTCGCCTCGGGTGATGTGCTGCGCGTCGAAAAACTGGCAGCGACTGCCGGTGAAAAAGTGCAATTCAACGAAATTCTGATGGTTGGTTCCACCGTTGGTGCCCCGTTTGTTGAAGGTGCAGGCGTGCAGGCCGAAGTGATCGACCAGATCAAAGGCGAAAAGACAATCAATTTTGTCAAGCGGCGGCGTAAGCACGGCAGCCAGCGGACGAAAGGCCACCGTCAAAACCTGACACTGGTGCGGATCGGCGACATCTTGGAATCAGGCGCCGATAAATCCGGTGTGAAAGCTGCCGAAAACGGCGCAGGTTTTGAAATTGTCCGTGCCGTTGGCGCGCCAACATCAAAGAAAGCGGCCGCAGCCGCAGCACGTGCATCTGCGCCGAAATCGGCAAAGCCCGCTATTGCCACCGTCGTTGAAGGTGCTGATGATCTGAAAAAGCTGTCGGGCGTCGGCCCCGCGCTGGAAAAAAAGCTGCATGACGCAGGCGTGACCACCTTTGCCCAGATCGCAGCATGGACGGAATCTGATGTGGCTGCTATGGACGAGAAACTGTCGTTCAAGGGCCGGATCGAACGTGAAGGCTGGATCGCGCAAGCGGTCGAGCTGGCAAAAGGGTAAGGAGACAGACCAATGGCACATAAAAAAGCAGGCGGCTCATCCCGTAACGGGCGCGACTCAGCCGGTCGTCGTCTGGGTGTAAAGAAATTCGGTGGTGAAGCCGTCATTCCCGGTAACATCATCATGCGTCAGCGCGGCACCAAGATGTGGCCCGGGATGGGCGTTGGCATGGGCAAGGATCACACGATTTTTGCAACCGCCGAAGGCGCTGTAAAATTCCACAAGGGCCTGAAGGGCCGCACCTTTATTTCGGTTCTTCCCGTGGCAGAGGCCGCTGAATAAACCGTAACCTTAGGTAACGCATTTGGGGGGATCGGTGAACGCCGGTCCCCTTTTTTGTTCATAATTCTGCCACCATATCTGCGTAGTGGGGGGAAGTGGATCACGGTTCCGGAGGAGGGCACCATGCGACACGAAGATATCATCGTGCAGGACACGATCAGCGCGGAACGGGTTGTATTGCGTCCGTGCCGAAAATCTGATGCGGGGCTGATTGCCATGTATGCGTCTGATGACCGGCTGGCCCGCGGCACCCGTGCCATACCACACCCGTTGCCGCCTGGCACGGTCGAGGCCATGATCGAACGTGCTGCACGCCCCGACCGGACCGAGGATATCTGGGTCATCGACGGGTCCACCCATGGCCATGCAGAGGCCCTGGGGTTGATCACGCTCGAACGGATGGACCGCAATCAATCTGAAATTTTCTACTGGATCGCGCCGGCCTTTTGGAATTGTGGTTTTGCGTCCGAGGCGGTGCGCGCCCTGATCGCGGCCAATCCGCATCAGGCGGACCGGATTTTTGCAGAGGTGTTTCAGGATAACCCCGGATCGGCGCGTGTGCTGACCAATTGCGGGTTTGATTACCTTGGTGATGCAGAGGCGTTTTCAGTCTCGCGCAATGCAACCGTGCAGACATGGACCTATACGCTTAAGACAAAGCCATGACCTGACCTGCGCGGCATGGCTTGAGAAGCGCGTCACAATAGACTATCGCCACGGCTGAACAGCCGCAGAAAGCCTTATCCATGAAGTTCCTCGATCTAGCCAAGGTCTATATCCGGTCAGGTGCCGGCGGCGCGGGCTGTATTTCGTTCCGCCGTGAAAAGTTCATCGAATACGGCGGCCCCGATGGCGGTGACGGCGGCGATGGCGGCGATGTCATCATCGAGTCGGTTGACGGGCTGAATACGCTGATCGATTTTCGCTATCAGCAGCATTTCTTTGCGGGCAACGGCCAGCACGGCATGGGCAGCCAGCGCACCGGCAAGAATGGCGAAGACAAGATCCTGCGCGTGCCGGTCGGCACCGAAATTCTGGACGAGGATGAAGAAACCGTAATCGCCGACCTGACAGAGGTGGGCCAGCGTATTGTAATTGCCAAGGGCGGCAATGGCGGCTGGGGGAACCTGCATTTCAAATCCGCCACCAATCAGGCCCCCCGCCGCGCCAATCCGGGGCAAGAGGCGGTGGAACGCACGATCTGGCTGCGTCTGAAACTGATCGCCGATGTGGGCCTGCTGGGGATGCCCAATGCGGGCAAATCCACCTTTCTGGCGGCCACGTCGAACGCACGGCCCAAGGTGGCTGATTATCCATTCACCACGTTGGTGCCCAATCTGGGCGTTGTAGGCATTGATAACGTGGAATTCGTGGTCGCCGACATCCCCGGCCTGATCGCGGGCGCATCCGAAGGGCGGGGGTTGGGCGATACCTTTCTGGGCCACGTGGAGCGCTGTGCGGTGCTGCTGCACCTGATTGATGGCACATCGGGTGACCCGGCTGCGGATTATCAGACGATCATTGGCGAACTTGAGGCTTATGGTGGTGAACTGGCCGACAAACCCCGGATCACGGTGTTGAACAAGATCGACGCACTGGATGACGAAGAACGTGCATTTTTGCAGGGTGAAATTGCGGCGGTCTGCGATGGGCCCGTGATGCTGATGTCGGGTGTCAGCCGCGAAGGAATCCCCGAAGTGCTGCGGGCCTTGCGGGCCGAGATTGACGACAACCGCCTGCGCCACCGCAAAGCGGAGGACGCCGCCGAGGACGACGCCCCATGGCAGCCCTGAGTGACGCAAAGCGGCTGGTCGTCAAGATCGGCTCGGCCTTGTTGGTGGACCGCGAGACCGGCGCGCTGCGGTCTGACTGGCTGACATCGCTGGCCGCTGATGTGGCGCGGATCAGGGCGCGCGGGACCGATGTGATCCTTGTGTCGTCGGGTTCGATCGCGCTGGGGCGCGGGGTGTTGGGCCTACCGATGACCGCGCTGACGCTGGAACAATCACAGGCTGCCGCGGCAGTGGGCCAGATCCGCCTTGCCCGCGCCTATGAAGAGGTGCTGGCCCCGCATGGGATCATCGCGGGGCAGGTGCTGGTCACCTTGGAAGACAGTCAGGACCGCCGCCGTTACCTGAACAGCCGCGCAACGATGGAAACGCTGTTGGGCCTTGGCGTCACGCCAATTGTTAACGAAAACGATACAATCGCAACGGATGAGATCCGATATGGCGACAATGACAGGCTTGCCGCACAGGTCGCCGTGACGGTCGGTGCGGATCAGCTGATTTTGTTGTCGGATGTTGACGGGCTTTATACCGCGAACCCCTACATGCAAAATGACGCTCAACATATTGAATTAGTTGATAGAATAACGCCAGAGATCGAAGCAATGGCCGGTGACGCCGGATCGGGCCTGTCCAAGGGCGGCATGATCACGAAAATCATGGCGGCCCGTGTTGCGACCGATGCGGGGTGCGCGATGGCGATCACCTTGGGTAGCACAGAACACCCGTTAACAGCGCTGAAAAACGGCGCGCGGGCGACATGGTTCGCCGCGCAGACCGATCCGCAAGCGGCGCGCAAACGCTGGATTGCCGCGATGAAACCGCGCGGGGCTGTCATTATTGACGCCGGGGCCGGGGCCGCATTGGCGCATGGCAAAAGCCTGTTGCCTGCAGGTGTAACGGCGGTTGAAGGTCATTTCGGGCGCGGTGAACTGGTGACGATCAAGGATGCAACCGGTGCGCAGCTGGGGCAGGGACTGGTGCGCTATACCGGCGCAGAAACCCGCCAGATCATGGGCCGGCGCAGCGCTGACATTATGGCGATTCTGGGCTATGACGGGCGGGCGGCATTGATCCATCGCGATGATATGGTGCTTTAGGGGGCGGAAATGAACGACCACGACACAATCGGGCCGATGATGGTGCAAATCGGGGCCGATGCCCGCGCGGCGGCAACGCTGCTGGCAACGGCGAAAGCTTCGGCAAAGCAAATGGCGCTGCGTGTCGCCTCCGATGCCGTCTGGGACCAGCGCGCGGCGATCATTGCGGCGAACAAGCTGGATCTGGCCTTTGGCGCCGACAAGGGTCTGTCGCCCGCGATGATGGACCGGTTGATGCTGGATGAAACCCGTATTCAGGGCATGGTGGACAGCCTGCGTGCGGTTGCGGCACAGGCTGATCCGGTGGGGGCGGTGATGGATGAATGGACCCGGCCCAACGGGCTGCATATTCGGCGCGTGCGCACCCCAATTGGCGTGATCGGCGTTATCTATGAAAGCCGCCCGAACGTGACGGCGGATGCCGGTGCGCTGTGCCTGAAATCGGGCAACGCGGTGATCTTGCGCGGGGGGTCGGAAAGTTTCCATTCGTCCCACGCGATCCACGCCTGCCTTGTGGCGGGGTTGCAGGCGGCGGGGTTGCCGGACAAGGCGATTCAGCTGATCCCGACACGCGACCGGGCCGCGGTGACAGCGATGTTGCAGGCCACCGATTATATCGACGTGATCGTGCCACGCGGCGGCAAGGGCCTTGTCGGGTTGGTCCAACGCGAGGCGCGGGTGCCGGTGTTCGCGCATCTGGAAGGGGTTTGTCACGTCTATGTTGACGGTGCCGCCGATCTGGACAAGGCGCGCGCGGTGCTGCTGAACGCCAAGACCCGGCGCACGGGCATTTGCGGCGCGGCCGAGGCCGTGCTGGTTGATCGTGCCTTTCACGACAAATACGGCGATGTGCTGATCCGCGATCTGCTGGACGCCGGCGTCGAAGTGCGCGCGGATGATGTGCTGGCAATTACCGGCACGGTGGCGGCAAAGCCAGATGACTACGGGCGCGAATTTTTGGATATGATCATCGCAGCCCGTCAGGTTGACGGCATTGACGGTGCCATTGCCCATATCCGGCAATACGGATCGCACCACACCGACGCGATCATCACCGAGGATGACGCCGTGGCCGACAGGTTTTTCCGCGAACTTGATAGCGCGATCCTGATGCGCAACGCTTCGACCCAGTTCGCAGATGGCGGTGAATTCGGCATGGGCGCCGAAATTGGCATTGCCACCGGCAAACTGCACGCACGCGGCCCGGTGGGTGCCGAACAACTGACCAGTTTCAAATATCTGGTCACGGGCGATGGCACCGTGCGGGGTTAGAAACGGGCGACAACCCGGTTTTCGGCTATGCTTAGCGTCAGTTTGCGTCCGTTTTCGGCTAAAACCTCTGGCAGCAGGGCAAATTGGACCTGTGCTGGCCCATGGGTAAATGAAGATCCGGGGCGGGTCAGATTGGCCCATAACACCTCATCGATGGCAAGCCTGCGCCCTTCGCCGACCAGCGACCAGTGATCGTTGTGACAGTTGATCTGGATGGTGCCCCCCAAGGGCAGGGCGGTTTCGATGCACTGCAACAGCAAAAAGGCCATGCGCACCATCTGGCGCGGCTGATCGCCTGTCGGATGCCAGTTATATGACAAGCGCCCCCCCTTGGCCGTTGCAGCAAGGACCGAAAGGATCTCGCACTGCCCGATCATCTGATCCTTGGTGACGGCGCCATAAGCGATCCGAAAAAAGCGAATTCTGGCATTCGCATGAGCGACGCTATCACTGATCAGCGACAATTCGGCGCTGGGATCGCCACCTGCCAAGGATATCAGCTCCATACCATTGCCGATTGCACCAATAGGGCTGATAAGGTCATGGCAAATACGAGAGCCAACCAGGGCGACAAGATCAGTGCGCGTCATGCGTTCTCCGTTCAAAGGAATGTGAAATGGCAGATATCAATGCGATTCTTGAACCGGGTGTGTTGGTACGCCACCCCAACCGCCCCGATTGGGGTCTTGGACAAGTACAATCAAACATTGGCGGCAAGATAACGGTTAACTTTCGCGAAGAAGGAAAGGTGGTTATCGACGGGGCGCGGATACAGCTTGTCATTGCGTTCCCTGACTGATGTTTGTCATCTCACGGTATGCGATCCCCCCGACCTGTCAATCATGATGTTTCACCTTGTCCACGAAATGGTTGCCAAAAGGTTACCGAATTTTTAGAAAGCAGCCTCTTGCAAAGGCTGACAAAAGCATGACCCGCGATCTTCCCGCTTTTACGGTAAAACTGGCGCAGACAGATGATGATCTGCGAGCGGCGCAACGGTTGCGCTATAAAGTATTTGTGACTGAAATGGGCGGTGACGGTCCGCTGGTTGATCATGAAGTCCAGCTGGAGGTTGATACCTTCGATGCGCATGCGCATCACCTTTTGCTGTGCGACAACCGGCGGTCTGGGGATGATCAGGTCGTGGGTGTTTATCGGTTGATGACACAGGCGGCGGCGGCGGCGGTGGGGCAATTCTATTGTGAATCTGAATATGACCTGACACCTCTGTATCAGAGCGGCAAGCGATTGCTGGAATTGGGCCGGTCCTGTCTGCATCCAGATTATCGCGGTGGCATGGGATTGATGCAGATGTGGTCAGGGCTCGCAGAATTTGTCGACCGTGAAGGGATCGATCTGCTGTTTGGTGTCGCGTCATTTCCAGGAACGGATATTGCAGCCCTTGCCGGCCCGCTCAGCCTTTTGCATCAGCGGCACCTTGCGCCGCCTGAGCTGCGCGTGACGGCCCGCGGGGCAGGGGCGATCAGGATGGATCAGATCGCGCCTGCGCAGGTTGATCCGGTGGCAGCGATGCGCGCGACGCCAGCACTGATCAAGGGGTATTTGCGGCTGGGGGGCGTTGTTGGCGAAGGCGCTTTCATCGACAAGGCCTTTAACACGGTTGATGTTTGTCTGATCCTTGACACCGATGTCATCAGCGCGATGCAGCGCAATATTTATTCCCGGGGCCAAGGGCTTGGCTGATGATCGGTGGCAAGACGCGGCTTTGCCGCAGCCGCCCCTGACGCTATCGGCGCTGTGGCGTGTTATCCGCCGGGGGGTGCCGCTGGCGCTGCTTGTTTTTGGTGGCCTGTTGGTGCTGCTGATTGTGCGATTGATCGAACGGCCGCTTTATGGGCAACGTCGTCCGATCACGCCCTACATTACACAAATGGTCTGTCGCACTGCCTTTCGCGTGATGGGTATCCGCTATTCCAGCCGCGGTGTGCCGATGCAAGGGCCGGGGGCTGTCGTGGCCAATCACGCGTCCTGGCTGGATATTTTTGCACTGAACGCGCGCAAGCGGATATATTTTGTCTCGAAGGCCGAAGTGGCGGCTTGGCCCGGCATTGGCTGGCTGGCGCGCGCCACGGGGACCGTCTTTATCAAACGCGACCGCCGCGAAGCGGCCAGCCAGATCGCGGTGTTTCGTGAAAGGTTGGCAGTCGGGCATAAACTGCTTTTTTTCCCCGAGGGCACGTCAACTGACGGGCTGCGGGTGCTGCCGTTCAAACCAACGTTGTTTGCGGCGTTTTTTGATCCTGATCTGGCGCAAAGGCTTCAATTGCAGCCAGTGACGGTGCGTTATACCGCGCCAAAGGGCTTAGACCCGCGGTTTTACGGCTGGTGGGGCGATATGGATTTTGGCCCGCATCTTCTGCAAATACTGGCCCAAAAACGGCAGGGCAGCGTGACGGTGCAGTATCACCCGCCGGTGCGGCTGATGGATTTTACAGATCGCAAGGCTCTGGCCAAAACGCTGGAAGACAAGGTGCGCAGCGGGCTACCCCCCCATGAGGGCACGTAGGCCGACCAAGGTGCGCGCGGCATCATCGGTGCCCCAGATTTCCTCGCCGATGCCAAAGAAATCGGTGTGCGGGGCCAACTGGCGGATCAGGTCGGCATCCAGCGCGCCTTCGGCTACAACAGGCACTTCGATCATCATTGACCACCACGCGAATAATTCCAGTTCGGCCTGCCGCCCATCACCCAAGGGGGTTGCGCCGACCGGGCCAAAGCTGACGTAATCAGCACCCAGTTCACCGGCGGTCATCCCGTCATGGCGCGAATTGGCACAGAATGTGCCGACGATGGCATCATCGCCCAGCGCTTTGCGCGCGGTTTTCACCGACCGCGCCGCATCCAGCAGATGCACACCATCCAGGCCATGCGGTTCCACCAGCATCATGTGGCTTTCGATCACCAGCGCCACTTCGCGGGCGCCTGTCACTTCGCGCAGGGCGTCTGCGGCGCGTGCGATGCGCTGGTCGTCCCTTGTGGCAAGGGCCAGCCGCACACAGGCCACCGGGGTGCTGTCCAGACAGGCGGCCAGCTGGTCGGGGTAGGTGGACAGATCAAATGCTGTCGGCGTGATCAGATATATCTGCGGCAGGTCTTGTGCATGTGACATGGGGGTGTCCCTTATCGATGTTTGTCATGCGTTCTAACGGGCTTTGGCGGGCTTGACCATGGCTTGCCTTGCCGCAAGGGGCGGCGTATCAGGCAGGCCGTTATCAAAGGAACATGCATGCCCAGCGCCACACCACAACCCGCCTTTGTCCTGATCCGGCCGCAGATGGGTGAAAACATCGGGGCGGCGGCACGGGCGATGTGGAATTTCGGGCTGGACCGGATGCGCATCGTCGCCCCGCGCGATGGCTGGCCCAACCAAAAGGCCGTGGCGATGGCCAGCGGCGCAGGCCGTTTGCTGGACGAAGCACAGTTATTTACCGATACAGCTGCTGCGATTGCCGATTGCGATTTCGTCTATGCGACAACCGCGCGCCCCCGCGACCTGACCAAACCCGTGTTCACGCCCGAGGCCGCAATGGCCGACGCCCGTGACCGCATCGCCGCGGGTGGCAAGGTGGCGGTGCTGTTCGGGCCTGAACGCGCGGGCATGGAAAACGACGATATCGCGCGCGCGAACGCGATTATTTCCGTGCCGGTGAACCCGGACTTTGCGTCGCTGAACCTTGCGCAATGCGTCTTGCTGACGGGGTACGAATGGCGCCGCGCCGATGTGCCTGCGGTGCCGCTGCGGGGTGATGCGGTGGCCGACCGGGCGCAGCAGATCGAGATTGAAAAGCTAAGCCAGCATTATGAAGAGCGGCTGGAAGATGCCGGGTTTTTCTTTCCTGACCACAAGGCCGCCAACATGAAAACCAACCTGCGCAACCTGTGGTCGCGGATGCCGCTGACGCGGGCGGATGTGCAGATGCTGCACGGAATCATGCGCCAGATGGTGCGCTGGAAAGATCGCGGTTAGGGTCGCGCCGCGTCACCCTGACGCTTGCAGCCGCCGCGCCCGCGCCCTAGTTTCCGGCAAGACAAAGACGGAGCCAACAATGCCCAAAAAACGCAGTATTTTCGAAGAGGTCGGCGCAGCCCCCAAACAGACCGCCGCCCCTGGCGGGATCGACCGTGTGGGTCAAGGCGCGCGCGGTGCGATCCGGGCCTGGCTGATGGTGCTGTTTGCGCTGGTGGTCGTCATGATTGCAGTGGGTGGATTGACCCGCCTGACAGACAGCGGCCTGTCGATCACCGAATGGCGCCCCGTCACCGGCGCCTTGCCGCCGATGTCAGAGGCCGCATGGGCCGCAGAATTCGACAAATACCGCGAAATTCCGCAATACCAGCTGATGAACAAAGGCATGAGCCTGTCAGAGTTCAAGTTCATCTATTACTGGGAATGGGGCCACCGGCAATTGGGCCGCGTGATCGGGCTGGTCTGGGCTGTGGGATTCGTTGGTTTCCTTGCCACACGCAAGATCCCTACAGGCTGGACCGGGAGGCTGGTGTTCATTGGCGCGCTTGGCGGGTTGCAGGGGGCGATCGGCTGGTGGATGGTGGCCAGCGGGCTGGAGGAAGGGATGCTGAGCGTTGCATCCTACCGCCTTGCCACGCATCTGGGGCTGGCCTTTGTCATCTTTGGGTTCATCGCTTGGTATGTCTACACGCTGGGGCGCAAGCAGGCGGATCTTTTGCTGGCACGGCGCAGCGGTGATGCGGGGTTGATCCGTTTCGGCACCGTTCTGGTCGCTGCCGCCTTTGTGCAAATCATTTTGGGCGCGCTGGTCGCGGGTATTGACGCGGGCCGGGCCTATCCTGACTGGCCGTTGATGGCGGGGGGATTTTTGCCGCCCGATCCCTTTGCGCTGACACCGCTTTGGCGCAACTTTTTCGAAGATGACGGTCTGGTGCAATTCATGCACCGGATGGCGGGATATGGGCTGTTTTTGCTGGGCATCATTGTCTGGCTGCGGGCGCGTAAATCGGCCAACCGGCACACGCGGCTGGCGTTTCATGTGGTCATGGCGATGATGCTGGTGCAGATGCTGCTGGGCATCGTGACCGTCATGTATTCCGCCCCTTGGGAAATCGCCATTCTGCACCAGTTTGGCGCGGTTATCCTGTGGGCGCTGATCCTGCGGGGCCGGTTCCTGGCCCGCTATCCCATGCCCCAATCTGTCCGAGGCTGACACAATGACCGCATATGATGATCTGATGGCGTTCCAGCGCGAAACCGAGGCGCTGGCACAAGTGGCAGGCCGGCTGGGCTGGGATCAGGAAACCATGATGCCGGGTGGCGCCAGCGCCCAGCGCGCCGAGGAACATGGCGCGATGGCCAATGTGCTGCACGCCCGCCGGACCGATCCGCGCATTGCCGATTGGCTGGCACAGGCGGTGCCGACAGATGCGGTGGCCGCCGCCAACCTGCGCCAGATCAGCCGCAGCTATGACCGCACGGTCAAGGTGCCAGCGCGTTTGGCTGCGGAACTGGCGCGCACCACATCGCTGGCGCATCGCACGTGGGCGCAGGCGCGCACCGATGAAGACGTGCCAGCGTTTTTACCGATGCTGCAAAAGGTCATCACCCTGCGTCAGGAAGAGGCCGCCGCCGTGGCTGGCGACACCGCCCCCTATGATGCGCTGCTGGACGATTACGAACCGGGCGCGACCGCCGCCAGTCTGGCGGCAATGTTCGACGCGCTGCGCCCGCGTCTGGTGGGTCTGCGCGCCGCCATCCTTGACCGTCCGGCACCCGCCCGCCTGCAAGGCACGTTCGACGAAGCAGGACAACTGGAAATTTCGCGCAAACTGGCGCTGGCCTTCGGCTATGATCTGGGCAAGGGGCGCATCGACAAGGCGGTGCATCCGTTCTCAAGCGGTTCCGGCCATGATGTGCGGATCACGACGCGCACCAACCCGACGGACCCGTTCAACTGTTTCTATTCCACGGTGCACGAGGTGGGCCATGCCGCCTATGAACAGGGGATAGATGCCGCCCATTTGCTGACGCCGCTGGGGGCAGGCGTGTCGATGGGCGTGCACGAAAGCCAAAGCCGGATTTACGAAAACCAGCTTGGCCGCAGCCGCGCGTTTACCGGCTGGCTTTACGGGCAGATGCGCGACACCTTTGGCGATTTCGGCATCCCGGATGCGGATGCGTTCTATGCCACCGTCAACCGCGTCAGCGACGGGTTCATCCGCACCGAAGCGGACGAGGTGCAATATAACCTGCATGTGCTGCTGCGGTTCGATCTGGAACGCGCGCTGATCGCGGGTGATCTGGTTGTCGCTGATCTGGAGGCCGCGTGGAACGATCGTTTCATGGCCGATTTCGGCTATCCGGTGGACAAGCCGTCCAACGGTGTCTTGCAGGATGTGCATTGGTCCGAAGGGCTGTTCGGCTATTTCCCGACCTATACGCTGGGCAATGTCTATGCGGGCTGTCTGCATGATGCGCTGCGTGCTGCGGTGCCGGGGCTGGATGACGATCTGGCGCGGGGCGATACGACGCGTGCGACAGGCTGGTTGCGGGACAACCTGCAACAGCATGGCGCTTTGCGCACGCCTGTTGAAACGATCGCCCATGCCACGGGGGCCGCCCCTGGAGAAGCACCGCTGCTGGACTATCTTGAGGATAAATTCAGCGCGATCTATGCGCTGTGACCGCTACGCCTTGCTCCAATCCGGCTTGCGTTTTTCCAGAAATGCGGTGATCCCTTCGTCGGTGTCGCGGTCCAGCATGTTGTAGGTCATGACGCCGCCGGCATAGCGATAGGCCTCTTGTGTGGTCATCTGGATTTGCTGATAGAACGCCTCTTTCCCGATCTTGACGGCCTTGGGCAGTTTGGCGGCGATGGTGGCGGCAAGCGTGCCGGTTTCTTCGGCCAGTTTGTCAGCGGGCACGGCGCGGTTGATCAGGCCCAGCGTCTGTGCCTCGCGCGTGTCGATGAACCGGCCTGTTGTCAGCATCTCGAACGCGGCCTTGCGGGGGATGTTGCGGGTCAGCGCGACCATCGGCGTGGAACAGAACAGCCCGATATTTACCCCGTTGACGCCAAAGCGCGTGTCATCCGCCGCCACCGCCAGATCGCAGGTCGCGACCAACTGGCAGCCTGCGGCGGTGGCGATGCCATGCACCTGTGCAATAACCGGCTGGGGCAGGGACTGAATACGTTCCATCACCGCTGAACAGCGCGTGAACAGGTCATCAAAATAGCCTGCACCCGCATCCTCGGCCCGTCGGCCCGCCTGCATTTCCTTCAGATCATGACCAGCGCAAAACGCCTTGCCCTTGCCCGCCAGCACAACAACGCGAATATCAGGGTGATTGGATATGATGTCGAACTGGTGCAGCAACGCGGCCAGCATCGCGTCTGACAGCGCATTCAGCCGGTCCGGCGCGTTCATCGTCAGATGCGCGACAGCGCCCCGGTCTTCACGGTGCAGGATATCCATGGCTTGCTCTCCCTGATCATTTGGGGTCAGGTTAGGCCAGCATCAGGGGCGAGGGAAGAGATGACATTGAAAATGGATGTGGCCGCGCTGCAAGAATTCCTGCGCGAGGTGTTTCCACAGGTTTCCGATGATTTTCAGATCGATGCGGTGGGCGAAAATAGCATCACCATGCGGTTGCACGTCGATCACCGGCATTTGCGCCCCGGTGGCACGGTGTCGGGGCCGTCGATGTTTGCGCTGGCTGATGTGGCGGCCTATTTGGTGATTCTGGCGCATATCGGGCCAAAGGCGCTGGCGGTCACAACCAATTGCAGCATTGATTTCATGCGCAAACCCGCCGCCGGGGTTGATATGATCTGCGAGGGACGGCTGCTGAAACTGGGCCGCGCATTGGCGGTGACGGATGTTTTGATCTATTCGCAAGGGCAGGCGGAACCGGTGGCGCGGGCCAATCTGACCTATGCGATCCCGCCAGAGACCATAAACGTGGGGTAATATAATACCTATTTTTTAACTTATTGTTATTGCTTATATAATTCGGACAAGCGCCGCTTGACTGCGGTTACGCTCGCGATATAACCGCCCAATCCGAATGACCTGTGGCACCTGCCACCCCAACGATATTGGTGAGATATGAAAACCTTTACCGCGACCCCGGCGGATATCGACAAGAAATGGATCCTGATTGACGCTGAAGGCGTTGTTCTGGGCCGTCTTGCGTCGATCATCGCCATGCGCTTGCGCGGCAAGCACAAGCCATCCTTCACGCCGCACATGGATATGGGCGACAATGTGATCGTGATCAACGCCGAGAAAATCCAGATGACCGGTAACAAGCGTGACGAACGCTATTACTGGCACACAGGCCACCCCGGCGGGATCAAATCCAAGACCAAGGCAGAAATCCTTGAAGGCGCGCACCCCGAACGCGTCGTCATCAAAGCCGTCCAGCGGATGTTGCCCGGCGGCAAGCTGTCGCGCCAGCAGATGACACACCTGCGCGTTTTCGCAGGTGCCGAACACGGCATGGAAGCGCAAAAGCCCGAAGTTCTGGATGTCAAATCCATGAACCCCAAGAACACGAGGACTGCCGTATGACCGATCAAGTCAATTCTCTCGAAGAGCTGGGTCAAGTCGCTGAAGGCGTTGCCGAAGCTGTCGTCGCAGTCGCCGCACCCCGCGAACCCGTCCGTGACGAACTGGGCCGGTCCTATGCCACCGGCAAGCGTAAAGATGCGGTCGCCCGCGTCTGGATCCGTCCCGGTTCCGGCAAGGTCACTGTCAACGGCAAGGAAATGAAAACCTATTTCGCCCGTCCGGTGCTGCAAATGATCCTGGCACAGCCGTTTTCGGTTGCCGGCGTCACAGGCCAGTTCGACGTGGTTGCCACCGTCAAGGGCGGCGGCCTGTCCGGTCAGGCCGGTGCGGTCAAGCACGGCGTGTCCAAGGCGTTGCAACTTTACGACCCCAGCCTGCGCCCCGCGCTGAAAGCCGCCGGTTTCCTGACCCGCGACAGCCGCGTGGTGGAACGCAAGAAATACGGCAAGGCCAAAGCCCGCAAGAGCTTCCAGTTCTCCAAGCGCTAAGCTTTCTGTCGATCCATTTGAAAAGGGCGGCTTTAGGGTCGCCCTTTTTGCATTGAAACTGTGCTGGGTTGTCTCTGCCTTGATCAAATCAGGGGCCTGTTGCGGGCAAGGGCAACTTTCGGATTGATCTTTGCCGTGATGCAGTGAAGATCGACCCATGTGGCAAAAACTGACATCAACCGAAGGTGGGCGCGGGCTGTTGTTGATCAGCCCGCCGTTTTTCTATGCGCTGGTGCTGTTGGCGGTGCCGCTGGGGGCAATTGTCCTGTTCAGTTTCTGGACCCAGGATTTCATGAATCTGGACACCACATTCACCCTCAACAACTACCGCGAGATTGTGGAAAAGCCGATTTACGGTGCTTTGTTGCAGCGGTCGCTTTACGTATCGGCCAGTGTGACGCTGGTGACGGTGCTGCTTGCCTTTCCGGTGGCTTATTTCGTGTCGTTCCACGTGCGCCCGGAACGCAAATCACTGTGGCTGTTCCTGATCACGATCCCCTTCTGGACATCCTATCTGATCCGGGTTTTCCTGTGGAAGGTGATTTTGGGCTATAATGGTGTGATCAACAGCGGCTTGATGAAAATCGGGCTGATCGACGAACCGCTGACCTTTATTCTGTATAACGTCAACGCGGTCATCATCACGCTGGCGCATGCCTTTGCGCCTTTTGCCATTCTGCCGATTTTCGTGGCGCTGGAAAAGATCGACCGGTCCCTGTTAGAGGCGTCGCAGGATCTGGGCGAAAGCAAGCTGATGACATTCTTGCGCGTCACGCTGCCCTTGTCGATGCCGGGGCTGGTGGCGGCGGTTTTGATCGTCTTCATCCCGACCATCGGTGATTACGTGACGCCCGAACTGATGGGCGGGGCCGGGGGCAAGCTGATTGCCAACATGATCCAGACGCAGTTTCTGGCGCTGAACAACGCGCCCTTGGGGGCGGCATTGGCGGTGGTTGCGATGATATCCGTGACCGCGATCAGCCTGGCCTTTGTCCTGCTGAATATTCGCTGGCTGAAAGGGCGGTCATGAGGTTGCGCGTCTATGCCGTCGCTTATCTGGTGTTTCTCTATGCGCCGATCGCGCTGCTGCCGATCTTTGCGTTCAATGATGCGACGATCATCGCTTTTCCGCTGTCAGGGTTCACGACGGACTGGTTCAGCGCCCTGGCCACCAACACGGCACTGCATACGGCCGTCAAGAATTCACTGTTTATCGCGGTGATGACGGCGATCCTGTCGACCCTTTTGGGGATGTGCGCAGCGCGGGCAGGGGCCATGGCACGGTTCCCGATGAAGGCAGGGATCATGGGGTTTATCATGCTGCCGCTAGTGTTGCCGGAAATCATCGTCGCGGTGTCATTGCTGGTGGTTGTGGTACAGATCATGGGTTGGGGGTTGTCGAACTGGACAATCATCGCCGCGCACGTGCTGATCTGCACACCCTTCTGCATCGCCATTCTGAACGGCGCGTTCCAGAACCTTGACCCCAGCATGGAAGAGGCCGCGATGGATCTGGGCGAAAGCCGGTTTTCGGCGTTCCGTCTGGTCACGCTGCCGCTGGTGGCACCGGGCATCGTGTCGTCGATGCTGATTGCCTTCACCATCAGCCTTGACGAATTCATCATCGCGTTTTTCCTGTCCGGTGCTAGTCCGACCATGCCGGTTTATATCTGGAGCATGCTGCGTTTTCCCGCGTCCCTGCCGGTTGTCATGGCGCTGGGGACCATTCTGGTGGCCTTGTCCATCGTTCTTTTGACCATCGCAGAGATCCTGCGCCGCCGTGGCATGGCCCGGGCCGGTGTCAAGGATAAAGGGGGCTTTCTTTGACCGCTTTGATCACGCTGAAAGGCGTCAACAAATACTATGGCGATTATCATGCGCTGCGTGACATCGACCTGACGATCAACGCGGGCGAATTCTTTTCGCTGCTGGGGCCGTCGGGCTGTGGCAAGACAACGCTGTTGCGCACCATTGCCGGGTTCGAAGGCGTGTCGGATGGCGTGGTGACGATCGGCAGCAAGGATATGGCGAATGTGCCTGCCAACCTGCGCCCCACCAACATGGTTTTTCAATCCTATGCGATTTTTCCGCATCTGAGCGTGGGTGAAAACGTGGCCTTTGGCCTGCGAAAGCGGTCTGACCTGACCCGCGATGCCAAGGCTGCGCTTGTGGATGAGGCGCTGGCGATGGTGGGCCTTGACGGTTACGGCAAACGCGCCGCGCACGCGCTGTCAGGCGGGCAGCGGCAGCGGGTGGCGCTGGCGCGGGCGCTGATCCTGAAACCCAAGGTTTTGTTGCTGGATGAACCCCTGTCGGCACTGGATAAGAAAATGCGCGAACAGATGCAGGTGGAACTGATCAAGCTGCAACGCCACGTCGGCATTACCTTTATTCTTGTCACCCACGATCAGGAAGAGGCGCTGGTCATGTCCGACCGGATCGCGGTGATGTTCGAAGGCCGGATCGGGCAGCTTGATGACCCCGAAACGCTGTATCGCCGGCCCAAGTCACGCAAGGTGGCGGAATTCATCGGCAAGATGAACTTTCTGCCCGCCGAGGTGCGTGCTGTTGCCGAAACGATTGATCTGGATGTCGCGGGGCTGGGGCAGGTCAGTGTATCGTTCGAACAAGCGCCCGAGGGGATGGACACAGGCCCCGCGGTGGCGGGCATTCGCCCCGAAACGCTGGCGGTGCTGTTCGAAGGCGAAACGACCGACCGCATGTTGGTCGACGGCGTGGTGGACGAGGTCGTCTATTATGGCGATATGACCTATTACGATGTGCGCATCGCGGGGGTGGACAAGCCGCTGAACATTGCCATGAAAAACCTGATCGGGCGGCCCGTTCTGGATGTGGGCGCGCGCACCCAGGTGGTCTGGGATGCGCGATCCTTGGTGGTGCTGCGTTAGTTCAGGCTGAACGCATAGCGGATCGACAGGGTTTCCAGACCGGGGTTCAGGTCTTGGGTGTCGGCGTTTGATCTGTGGTCATACATCACCGACAGCGTGCCGCCGTTGTCAAAGGTAAAGCCCGCGCCAAGTGCTGACCGGAATTGCAGGCTGCCGCCGATGTCCGGCCCGTCGCCTGCCGCATATAGCCCCGGCATCAATGATGCCTCGACGAAAAAAGGCCCTTCGCTGATGCCGCGCGTCGTCCATTTCGCACCCGCGCCGACCCACAGGTCATTGTCCGATGTGATCGACCCGCCAAAAGTCGGCTGCCAAGGGCCATAGCGGCGCGGCATGTCATAGCCGATGTATGCCTCTTCCCCGATCCGGTCTTCCTGAAAAATGACCTGACCGGCCTGTAATGACACCCGCGATGTCGCGGGTTTTTCCGCGATGCATCCGGTCGCGCATTCGTTAAAGCCCATATCGCTTAGGCTGGCGATGATAAAGATGACTGCAAGGGTTCCGTCCATGATATGTCTTTCAGGTTGTCGGGGGTTGTGGGTTCAGGCCAAGGCCCTGCAAATAAATACCAATCCCCGTATCAAGCAAATCCTCGGGGGCAAAGGGCCAGGTTGTTTCGGCGTTGCCGCGTGTAAAGAGCGCGACAATGCCGTGCGACATGGCCCAGATATGGGCCGAAAACATTTGTGAAGAGGGGCAGTTTTCCGCGGGGATCTGCCGGCACAGATGCTCTGCTGCCCGTTCCAGCACGCCCATTGCCCGCGTCGCTGCCGCATGCAGTTCAGGGGTGCGGTCGATGCTGATGCCCGATTCAAACATCGCGATGTAATGCCCGGGATAGCCCCGCGCAAAGGCCAGATAGGCACGGCCCGTCGCTGTTAAAGCGTCCAATACTGACAGATGGCTGCCGTCATTGGCGCGTTCCAGAAGCGCACTGAAGATGGTATAGCCTTGCAGGGCCACTTCTGCGATCAAACCATCACGCCCTTGGAAATGGCGATAGACGGCAGCCGGGGTCACACCTGCGCCGCGCGCGGCCTCTGACAGGGTAAATCCGGTTGGCCCCTGTTTTTCGATCAGATGTAAACAGCTATCCACCAGCGCCATACGCAGATTGCCATGATGATACCCCTGCTTACCCATACCAAAGGTCGGGCCCGCCGGCGATTTTCGGGTCAATTTCGCCAAGTGCGGCGGTATCTTTGCGCGCATAATCCAACTGGCACAGGATGCTGCGGATGACATTGATCCGCGCGCGGCGTTTGTCATCGGCGCGCACCACTGTCCAAGGTGCGGTGTCACTGTGGGTGCGCGACAGTGTTTCGCCGATGGCGTCTGTATAGGCATTCCAGCGGTTCAGGCCTTCAACGTCGATCCAGCTGAGTTTCCATTGTTTTAGCGGATCAGCTTCGCGATCCATCAGGCGGCGCAACTGTGTGGCCTGACCAACATTCAGCCAGATCTTGAACAGTTTGATCCCTTCATGCGCCAGCAAGTTTTCAAACAACGGCACCTGCGCGAACCACTGTTCGCGGGCTTTGGGCGTGCAAAATTCAAATACATGTTCCACAACGCCACGGTTATACCAACTGCGGTCAAAGATGGCGATTTCGCCGCGCCCGGGCAGATGCGCGATGTAGCGTTGGAAATACCATTGCGCGGCCTCGACATCTGATGGTTTGGCAAGGGCGACAATGCGCGCGCCGCGCGGGTTCAGGTTTTCGCTGAACCGTTTGATCGCGCCTCCCTTACCAGCGGCATCACGCCCCTCAAAAACGATGGCGATGCGCTGCCCGGTATCCTTGACCCATGCTTGCATCCGCACCAGTTCAATTTGCAGGCGTTCCATCGCCTGGTCGTAGCTGTCACTGACCATACGCTCAGGGTAGGGGTATTGGGGTTCTAAAATGGTCGCATTGCCACTGCACGCGATCGCATCACGGACATGTGCAGGTGCTTTTTCGGTGTAAAACCGGCTGATGCTACCATCAAATGGTAAATCCATGACATCCTCGTATTCTTTTCTTTGGTATAGAGGTCATCGTGGGCCAAGTGCAATTGCGCATCTGTTCAGCGCCGGGGGACAAGGCCCGCATGCGCGGCAGCGCGGTCAATGGCGGCAACGGTTTCGTCGGGGTTGGTGTGATGGGGCATGTGGCCGATCCCGTCCAGCCGCACCAGATGCGCGTTTGGTAATATCTTGACCCCAGGGTCGGCATGAATGTGGATTGGCACGGTCGTGTCCGCCGTGCCATGCACCATTTCGACCGGCAGGCTCAGCTCGGGATATCGCCGTGACAGGGCCGCGACGTGTGGCCAGGATGTGTTGACCTGCCGGATATTGGCGCGAAAGCTGGCCGGGCGCAGCGTCAATGCCGCGCCAATGTGGCGGGCATAACCGGTTGGGGCCGCTTGCGGGGTGAATGTGTCTTCGATCCGGCTGTCGATCACCCCGTTTGGCACCAACGCCGAAATCAGCGGCACAGTGACAAGACCGCCAAATGCGCTTCCGTTAATGGTATAATACGACCCTAACCCACCGGGCCATGGCATTGTGACCCCTGCGAGCGAAACGATGGCCCTGGCATTTACGGGCGAGTCTGCATCCAGCCCCGCCACCGCCCATGCATAGGCCACGATCCCGCCAAAGCTGTGCCCGGCGATGATCGGGTCGGTGATGCCCAATGCCGCCGCAGCCTCGCGCAGCATGGCGGCTTGTGCTTGCGGGCTGTCACCTGCTGTTGCGGCAGCACCTTTCGCAATGCCCGGCACCCTGTCGGTATAACCTAGACCGGGCCGGTCAAAGGCCGTGACTGTATAGCGTTGCGACAGACGGCCCATCAGATCAAAGGTGAATTCACGCAAATTGCCCCCCGCCCCGTGCAACAGGATCAGATGTGGCCCTTGCCCTTGCTGGACATAATGCACCTGTCCACCCGTCACCGACACAAACGCCCCGACAGGCGGATATGCCGCTTCGGCCTGTGCTGCGCGATACTGTGCACCGGCAACCGTCAAGACAGCGCCAAGTCCAATGATAAATACGGTAAACATCAGCGCCTTACGTGCCAATTTTACCCAACTCGAAATGCGTGGTCTGGTATATTTCGTTGATCCAGTTCCCATAAAGAAGATGCGCATGGCTGCGCCATCTGTTGACGGGGTGTTTCGCGGGGTCGTCATCGGGGTAATAGTTCACCGGCACGTTCATTTTCGTGCCATTGGCGACGTCGCGGTCGTATTCCTGTTTCAACGTGCCGCTGTCATATTCAAAGTGGTTAAAGATATAAAGCGCACGGTGTGCCGGGTCTTCGACCAATGCGGGGCCTACTTCTTTGCTGGTGATCAGCGTTTTCAGGCCGGGGGCCGCATCAATTTCATCTTGGCGCATTTCTGTCCAACGGCTGACAGGAATCACGCAATCGTCAGAAAACCCCCGCAGATAATGCGAGGTCGGATCGCAGATCTGGTGCCGGAAGCAGCCGAATGCCTTGTGATCCAGCAGGTGTTTTTGCACGCCGTGGAAATAGTTGATCATCGCCATCCCGCCCCAGCAGACCCCGAATGTGGAATGCACATGTGTTTGGGTCCAGTCAAAGACCTGCGTCAGTTCTTCCCAGTAGGTGACATCGTGGAATGGCAGATGTTCAATCGGCGCCCCGGTGATGATCAGCCCGTCGAATTTCTCATCGCGGACATCGCTGAAGGGGCGGTAAAACTCTTCCATATGTTCGGCGGCGGTGTTTTTCGTCTGGTGTTCGGTCATGCGGATCAGCGACAGTTCGATCTGCAAAGGCGTGGCGCCGATCAACCGGGCAAACTGGTTTTCGGTCGCGATCTTCTTGGGCATCAGGTTCAACAGCGCAATCCGCAGCGGGCGGATATCCTGACGCGCGGCCTGATCTTCGCCCATAACCATGACACCTTCGCGCGACAAAACGTCAAAGGCGGGCAGGGCGGTGGGCAGTTTGATGGGCATGGGGCAGTCCTGAACAAATAGGTGGCAGAGGTAGGGCGATCAGTCCCGCATCTCAAGGGCCTCGGCGATCATGGTGACAAATCCCGCCTCGTCCGTGACCTGTGCAACGCGGTCTTGCGGCACGGTGATGCCCCAACGATCGGCCATCGCCTTGTAACGCGGCTGCCGGTGCGCCAACGCCTTGGCAAAGGCCCAGCGGATGAAATCATCGGGGTCCACTTTATCAGGCGCAACGTTGAACGCGGTCAGATAGGCGTGCCATGTGCGCAGCAAAAACGCCGGATCATACGACATTGGTTTTGGCTCGCGGTCGAAGCGGCGCACCAGTTCGGCGGTATGCGCATCGGTGCCTTCGATCCAGACCATCAGGGTCTTTGATGCCAGATCGGTCATGATCGGATCATCGGGGTCGTTCACATCGACCCATTCGCAGATTGATCCGCCGGTATCGCAGACGAAATGCGGGTACTGATACAGATCATCAGACCGGTCGATGAAATGCCCGGTATCATGCAGCGCGGCGATTTCGGCCGCCTGAAACTGGTCTTGCCGGCGCGTGTATTCATCCCATGGCAGGCCGCCCTTGGCCGGATCACCCGGTTTGCCCAGATAGGATGATATCGGCTTGAGATCATTGAACGAGATGTTCGAGCCGATATAGATACTGTCAGACCGCAGCAAATCCCGCAAAAACGGGATTTTCATCGCCTCGCGCTTGGCGTTATCGGCGATATGTTCGCCCATGTAGCGGGTGCCGATCCGGTAATCGATGGAATAGTGAAACCAGTCGCCCGTGCCGCGCAGCATGGTAGACAGATAGGTCTTGCCCAGACCGGACATGGCAAACAGCAAAACACGTTTTTTCGGGGCATTGCGCCACTGTGATGGGGATGTGTAAATCATGCCCCTTGGGTAAGCCTGTCTGCGCTGATCTTCCAGCAAATTTTCGACGTTTGTCGTGCTTTTGGCAACGGCTTGGTGACAATATCACAGACCGGCCACGGTGATGGGCCTAGCTTACACGACAAGCAATGCACGAATGGAAATTGACATGGCCTATACTGAAAAATTCCAGATGATGGCAGACGCCGCACGCGCCGCTGTCGAAGAAGTCCAGCCCGAATATGTGGACGCGCTGATCGCGGCGGGGGCCATAGCGCTGGATATCCGCGACAAGGAAGAACACGACGCACAGCATATTCCGGGGTCCATCAACGTCAGCCGTGGCAAGCTGGAAATGAACATCGAAGGCGTGATCCCCGAACTGGATGCAACGATCCTGTGCTACTGCAACGCCTATAACCGCGGCGCGCTGTCGGCGGCCACGCTGCGGCAGATGGGCTATAAGAACGCCAAATTCATTGCGGGCGGGCTGAACGCCTATCGCAAACTGTCCTGACCGGACAGCGCTGGGTCAATGCGGGCGGGGCTGGTTGCACAGGTGTAACCGGCCCTGTTGCTGCATCGCCGGTCCGTTGTTGCGGGGCTGTCCCTACGCCGTTGCGATTTTCGCGACGGCCTTTGCCTAAAAGAAGCAGTCGTATTTTTTCACTGCGCGATCACACGGTTCCGTAACGCAATTGATCTGCGTCAAATCGGGGCGCAAACGGGAACGTAAAGGATTTGTTATCCATGTTGACGCTTCGCGATCAGGTCCGGTCATTTGACCATACTGCGCAAAAGTGACGCTTTGGAGGTTTTTGGGGTATGAAAAAGGAGTTGCCACTATGCGCAAACAATTGGCAATCAAACTCTGCTCTGTCGCGCCGCTGGCCCTGGCGGCTGCGCTTGGCACACCGGTCTGGGCGGACCTGCTGCCCGATGATGTGGTGATCAGCACCTCTGGCGATGGCATCATCTTTGTCGATACGACCGAAGGTGTGGTCGCCCCCCGGCATGAAGGCGGTTACTTTCACCTCGACACGGTTACCGGGGGTCAACCCACCCGATTGGGGTGAACCTTATGAAAATATCCTGACTGATTTTACGGATCTGGCAAATCGCGGCGGCGTGACCAATTGTTTGATGGCCAGCAACGACAACTATTGCGATTCCGAACCCGGGACCGGCAAGCGGATCAAGACCCGTCTGTATGGTCCGGGCGCATTTGATACGCTGCTCAGAACCACCACGGTAAACCCCTATATTGGTGAGGATGATCAACCCGTCGATATTTCGTCGGTCGATTACTTCACCTTTGGCAAGATTTCAAACTTTGCTGCGGCCCGGATCACCGGGTTTTCCATTGAACTTCTTGACGCTGATGGCAACCCGATGGGCGATCGGGAAGCTGCCAACGCCGTTCTTTTCAACCTTGGCGCCACCGATATCGGTCTGAATGGCGGTCTGGTCGAAGGGTTGTTCGGCAGCGGCGGACAGGAAGAGGCAGGGGTCGGTTTTTTCGACCTGGATGAAGCCCGGTTCGGACTGACGGAAGCTGTTGATGTTCTTGATTTCGAAGGTCTCACCAATGCGTTCCACCTGGACAATTTCGGCACTGCGTTGCTTTACAACGGCATCGTGCCTGATGGTTATTTCTGGGATGCGACGCCAGACATCGCCGGCGATGAAGACGCACTGCTGACATGGTATCATTTCGGCGAAGACACCTGGTATTACGGCAACCTTGGCGAAACAGGCAGCGATTTTCTGAATGAAAAGCTTGCTGCCCTCGCGGCGGATCTGGGCGTGGAGGTTGCCGATCTGGGCTATACGGCGGGTGGCGATGCCGTGCCCGCCGATATCGTTGCGGCAATGCAGGCCAACAGCAACTTTACCGTGGCCAAGATCGAGGATCTGCGCAACGCCAACCTGAACTACACCATGACCATCGGCACCATCGAAGAGGGTCAATTCACCATGCGCATCACCCCGCGCTTTGCCCAGATTGCCGAAGAAACCGGCAGCGATTACCAGTTCCAAACCGCTGGCTATCTGGATGCGCTGGCCAATGTGCCCTACCTTGATACCGGCAATGCGGCGGCTTACGGCACTTTGATCGATACGATCCTTGCGCTTGACCCCGCCGAACAGGCCAACGCGCTGGAAGAAACAGGTTTCAGCTTTCTGTCGGCCTTTTCCGGGCTGGGCATGACGCTGGGCCGCGAACAGGTGTTCGCATTGGGTATGCCAGTGGCAGAGGTTGGCGCTGATGGCACTGTCATAGCCTCGCAGGGGGCAGATAACTTCTGGGCCATGGGCGGCGGGATCAGCGGGATGGCCGCGATCAACGGCAGCAGCGGGACATTCGAAAGCACCGCCAACGGCGTTGGTTACGATGTCGATACGACCGGGTTCTCGGCCGGAGTTGCTTATAACGTGTCGCCCACGGTTTCTGTCGGCGTGTTGCTGGGTGCGTCGCAAGCCACCGCAGAGGCCAAACTGAACCGGGGCAAAATCGAGACTGACGCGGTGACCGGTGCGGTCTTTGCGCGTGCGGTCTTTGGCGAAGGTGGTGCGGTGCAGGCGATACTGGGCTATCAGGACATGTCGTTTGACAGCACCCGCAACGTCGGTGCCGAAACGGCAACCGGGTCCACGGACGGTTCGCAGACCTTCTTTGCGCTGCGGGGGGATTACCTGTTTGGGCAGGGCGCACTGCGTTATGGTCCGACCGTATCGCTGGAAAGCTACAGCCAGTCGGTGGATGGCTATGAAGAAACCGGCCTGACCCTTGGCAACCTGTCAATTGGCGATCAGGAAAACGACATCACAATCGCCAGCGCGGGTCTGCGCAGCGTCTATGATTTTGGTGGCGGCAATGCCTATGGCAGCGTGGCATACACCAAAGTGTCCGGTGACGATTCTATGGTGACAACCGGCTTCGTGGGTGAATTTTCAGGGCTGACGCCTGTGGATGGCCTCGATCAGAAATGGGTCGATGTGGTCATCGGGTTCAGCACAAGGATAAGCGATGCCGCCATGCTGGGCGGGGAATACCGCGGGTCATTTGGCGACGACTATGAAAACCACGGCGTCCGCGCCTTTGTGTCCATGGCGTTCTGAACCGGCACTGAAAAAGGCAAACGCCGCATTGCGAAACGCGATGCGGCGTTTTTTATTTGTTCATTTGGGGAAGGTATTACGCCCCGCGCCAGATCCAGCCGCCGCCCAGCACACGCGTGCTGTCGGGGTCGTAAAACACACAGGCCTGCCCCGGTGACACGCCTTGTTCGGCGACTAGCAGTTCGACCTCGGCCTCGGTGTCGGAAATGGGTCGCAGGATCGCATCGGTGGGCGGGCGGGTGGACCTGACCCGCACCATGATGTTGCGTTCCGCCAAATCGGCAAAGCCGCCGTCCCCCAGCCAGTTGATTTCGCGGATCGGCACGCGTCGGGTTGCCAACATCTCTTTGGGGCCAACGACCACCTGCCGCGTATCGACATCCAGCCGCACCACATAAAGTGGGTCAGCCAGCCCGCCAATGCCAAGCCCGCGCCGTTGGCCGACCGTATAATGAATAACACCCTTATGGGTGCCCAGAACGTGACCGGCCACATCCACAATCTCGCCGGGTTCGACAGCATCGGGGCGCAGCTTTTCGATCACGGCGGCATAGTTGCCATTGGGGACAAAACAGATGTCCTGACTGTCGGGCTTGTCGGCCACGCTTAACCCGTATTTCGTGGCAAGTGCGCGCGTTTCTGCCTTTGATGTCAGATGCCCTAGCGGAAAGCGCAGGTAATCAAGCTGTTCTTGCGTGGTTGAAAACAAGAAATAGCTTTGATCACGGTTTGTATCCGCGGCAGCATGCAGTTCGGCCCCGCCAGACCCCATCTTGCGCTGGATGTAATGGCCGGTTGCCATGCAGTCCGCATCCAGATCCTTGGCTGTCTCCAGCAGGTCCTTGAACTTGACGCGTTCGTTGCAACGGATGCAGGGCACCGGGGTTGCACCGGCCAGATAGCTGTCGGCGAATTCGTCGATCACGGCTTCGCGGAAGGTGTTTTCATAATCCAGCACATAATGCGGAAACCCCATTTCTTCGGCCACGCGGCGCGCATCATGGATGTCACGACCCGCGCAACAGGCGCCTTTTTTCGCCATAGCCGCCCCGTGATCGTAAAGTTGCAGCGTGACGCCGACCACATCATAGCCTTCTTCGGCCAATTGCGCGGCCACGACGGAACTGTCCACGCCGCCTGACATGGCGACGACAACACGCGTTTGTGCAGGTGGCTTGGCAAAGCCGAGCGAGTTCAACGGCGAATCAAGAGGCATGGCATGTCCGGAAATCAAGGTTTCATGCGGAATATAGGAAAATCCGAAGTATTCTCAAGAGGTGACTATACCTCTCGTTAAGCCGTCAGGGGCATGAATATGCCCGGAACTATCTTAAAGGGGTGTGAGATGTATTTGAAAAAAGTTGAAGGACCACGTTCCGTTGTGCTGCCTGACGGGTCGATCATGACGCGCGCCGATCTGCCCAGCCCGCAAACGCGCCGCTGGGTCGCGTCGCGCAAGGCCGCTGTGGTGCGGGCGGTGAATGCGGGGTTGGTGGCCCGGCAAGAGGCATTGGAGCGTTATGAGTTGTCGGAAGAAGAATTCAGCGCATGGGAAACTGCCGTTTCCGAACATGGCGAAGCCGCCTTGCGCGCCACGGCGCTGCACCGGTATCGACAGGCATCAGAAGAAATGCCATGAATTTGAGGAAGGTAACGGGTGATTAACCTTTGACTGGTTAGGTTAATGAGGCAACAGAGCGAGCGGAGAATCCGGATGCGAATTTTACTGGTAGAAGACGACCCAACAACATCGAAAAGCATCGAACTGATGCTGACACATGCAAACCTGAACGTCTATGCGACGGATCTGGGTGAGGAGGGGATCGATCTTGCAAAACTGTATGATTACGATCTGATTTTGCTGGACCTCAACCTGCCGGACATGAACGGATACGAGGTGCTGCGCCAGCTGCGCCTGAGCCGGATAGATACGCCGATATTGATCCTTTCAGGGGACGATGGGACAGAAAGCAAGCTAAAAGGCTTTGGTTTCGGGGCAGATGATTATCTGACGAAACCTTTCCACCGCGAAGAACTCGTGGCGCGTATCCATGCCATTATCCGCCGGTCCAAGGGGCACGCGCAATCCGTGATCAAAACGGGCCGGATTGCTGTGAATCTGGATGCAAAGACAGTTGATGTTGCTGGCAACACGGTGCATTTGACCGGCAAGGAATACCAGATGCTTGAACTGCTGAGCCTGCGCAAGGGCACGACCCTGACCAAGGAGATGTTTCTCAATCACCTTTACGGCGGGATGGACGAACCCGAACTCAAGATCATTGATGTGTTCATCTGCAAATTGCGCAAAAAGCTGAGCGAGGCAACAAATGGCGACAATTACATCGAAACGGTCTGGGGGCGTGGCTATGTCTTGCGCGACCCCGAGCCGTTGTCGGACGTTCAGAAACTTGCGATCGGCGCCTGATGATACCAGCGACCGCGATCGGGTGATCATCGCTCTGGACGCCGCAAGTTTGCCCGCCTAAGAATTGAACCTGTCACCGGTTGAGGCCGGCCGCTGTGTTCGGAGGGCAGATTTGGGCCATAAGCAAGACATTCAACACCCCGACACCCTGTCGCAGCCCGTTGACACGTTGTCACCCACTGACGCTGCACGCGAACTCGCGTGGCTGACGGCGCAGATTACGGCAGCTGACATTGCCTATCACCGCGATGATGCGCCAGAAATGAGCGACGCGGATTACGACAGGTTGAAGGCGCGCAATCAGGCTGTTGAAGCGGCTTTTCCCGCACTCAAACGTGCCGATAGTCCAAGCGAAAGCATAGGCGCACCGACGGCTGAGGGATTTGGCAAGGTGCGCCATGATGTCCCTATGCTGTCGCTGGGTAACGCATTTTCTGACGAGGAGGTCGCGGAATTTGATCTGCGGATCCGCAAATTCCTTGGACGCGGCGCTGATGACAGGTTGATTTACACAGCAGAGCCAAAGATTGACGGCCTGTCATTATCGTTGCGTTATGAAAACGGTGCGCTGGTGCGCGCAGCCACGCGCGGTGACGGGACAGTCGGTGAAGATGTCACCGCAAATGCCCGCACAGTCAAAGATATTCCAGAAATGTTGCAAGGTGCTCCAGCCGTTCTGGAAGTCCGCGGCGAAGTTTACATGTCCCACGTGGATTTCGCTGCGTTGAACGCCCGACAGGCAGAAGCCGGGGCCAAGACATTTGCCAATCCGCGCAATGCCGCCGCTGGTTCGCTACGTCAGTTGGACGCGAAGATTACCAAATCACGCCCACTGCGCTTTTTTGCCTATGCATGGGGCGCGCTGTCGGAACCGCTGAATGACACGCAGGCCGGCGCCATAGCGCAGCTGGCCGCGTTGGGCTTTGCAACGAACGACCTGATGGTGACATGCGATGGCCCCAGCGCCATGATCACCCATTACCATCAGATCGAAGAACAGCGCGCCACTTTGGGGTATGACATTGACGGCGTGGTTTACAAGGTGAACGAACTTGACCTGCAACGCCGTCTGGGGTTCCGGTCCACCACGCCGCGTTGGGCGATTGCCCATAAATTCCCCGCCGAACTGGCGTGGACACAATTAGAAGCCATTGATATCCAAGTGGGCCGCACGGGTGCCTTGTCGCCTGTTGCGCGGCTCAAACCCGTGACGGTGGGTGGTGTTGTGGTGTCCAATGCGACGCTGCATAACGAAGATTATATCGCCGGCCGCGGTGGCGACGGCCAGCCCATCCGCGACGGGCGGGATATTCGGGTGGGTGACTGGGTTCAGGTTTACCGCGCGGGCGATGTCATTCCCAAGATCAAGGATGTTGACCTGTCCCGCCGCCCGGCCGATGTATTGCCCTTCGCCTTTCCCGCAAAATGTCCCCGCTGCGGGTCGGACGCGATCCGGGAAGATGGCGATGCCGTGCGCCGCTGCACAGGTGGCATGATTTGCCCGGCGCAAGCTGTTGAGAAGCTTAAACATTTTGTGTCTCGTTCTGCGTTCGACATTGAGGGGCTGGGCGCCAGGCAAATTGAACAGTTCTATGATGATGGCTGGATCAAGACCCCCGCGGATATATTTACGCTGCGCGACCGGTTTGGACGCGGGATCAAGCAGTTGAAAAACCGTGAAGGATGGGGCGAAAAAAGCGCGCAAAACCTCTTTGATGCGATTGATGAAAAACGCAAAATTCCTTTACGCCGATTGATTTTTGCACTTGGGATTCGCCATGTGGGCGAGGCTGCGGCGGCCACTTTGGCGAACCACTTCACCTCTTGGAGCGCCTTCGAGGCAGCGATGACACAGGCCCAGGTGGGTAACGGCCCGGAATGGGATGAATTGATTAGCATTGATGGTGTCGGTGCTGTCATGGCAACGTCGGTCATTACCGCAATGCAGCAAGTGGCGGAGCGCGCGTCGATTGACCGTCTGGTTGCGCAACTGGATGTGGAAGACGTTGCCGCTGTCGTTGCAGATAGTCCCGTAGCCGGCAAGACGGTTGTTTTCACCGGCACCCTGGAAAAAATGACCCGCGCTGAAGCAAAATCGCGGGCAGAGGCCCTGGGCGCCAAAGTGTCCGGTTCTGTCAGCGCCAAGACTGACCTGCTGGTGGCTGGGCCAGGTGCCGGGTCCAAGGCAAAAAAAGCTGCTGAACTGGGAATTGAAACAATAGATGAAGACGGCTGGCTTGCCCTGATTGCAGACACATGAGCCGTCGGCCAGAGGTTCTGTTTCCCTTATTCGGGGAGTTGACTGGGCTTGATGCGGTTGGTCCCAAAACCGCCCGCACCCTGCATCAAGCAGGTTTGGAAAAGCCACGTGACCTGTTGCTGATGTTGCCACATTCCGGCGTTGACCGGCACCGCCGTGCCAGTATCCGTGATGTGGTGCCACCTGCGACAGTGACCGTCGCGGTGACCGTGGGAGCACATCTTCCGCCGCAAACGCGCGGGCGCCCTTACCGGGTTCAGGTGACCGATGCGCAGACCACATTTCAATTGGTATTTTTTCACGCCAAAGGTGATTATCTGCAACGGTTGCTGCCGACCGGCCAGCATCGGTTGGTTTCGGGCAAGGTGGAAATTTTCGACAGTATCGCCCAGATGGTGCACCCCGATCATATTTTGCCGCTGACGCTGGCCGATACCATTCCGACATTCGAACCGATCTATCCGCTGCATGCGGGGATCAGTCAAAAGGTCATGTGGAAAGCCACCCGTTCGGCATTGGCCCTGGCCCCTGATCTGGCCGAGTGGATTGATCCCGCGTTGAAAAAACGCGAAGGATGGCCGACATGGCACGCTGCATTGGAAAAGGTGCACAAGCCCGCCGCCATGACCGATTTGTCGCCGCATGATCCTGCGCGGGAACGGCTGGCCTATGACGAATTGCTAGCACATCAGATGACGCTGGCGCTGGCCCGTGCTGTGACACGCAGGGCAAAGGGCACGTCTTCATGCGGCACAGGCATTTTGCAAGACAAAGTGTTGGCGCAACTGCCTTTTGCGGCAACAAATGCACAGACACGGGCAATTGCCGATATTGCGGTCGATCTTGCCAGTGATCTGCGCATGAACCGTCTGCTGCAAGGTGATGTTGGGTCGGGTAAAACGCTTGTGGCCCTGATGGCGCTGCTATGCGTCGTCGAAGCCGGCGGGCAGGGTGTGATGATGGCCCCGACCGAGATTCTGGCCCGCCAGCATCTGGAAGGCCTGCGCCCGCTGGCCGAAAGTGCAGGTGTGGTGCTGGATATTTTGACAGGTCGCGACAAGGGCAGCGCCCGTGCGGCAAAGCTGGCGGCATTGGCTGCCGGTGACATTGCTATTCTGGTCGGCACACATGCGGTGTTTCAGAAAGATGTCGTTTTCAATGACCTGCGCCTTGCTGTGATTGATGAACAACATCGTTTTGGTGTCGCGCAACGGATGGAACTTGGTGCCAAGGGGCGGGCCGTCGATGTGCTGGTCATGACCGCCACGCCGATCCCGCGGTCGCTGGCACTGGCGCAATATGGCGATATGGATGTGTCGGTGCTGGATGAAAAACCACCCGGGCGGACGCCGGTGCAAACTGCCCTGGTGTCCACGGCCCGCATGGATGAGGTGGTGGCCAAACTGCGCCATGCGGTGGCCGAGGGGCGGCAGGCCTATTGGGTTTGCCCGCTGGTGGAGGAAAGCGAAGTGGTCGATATGACCGCCGCCGAGGAACGATTCAAACGGTTGCGCGCGGCACTGGGCGAAGGCGTTGTCGGCTTGGTGCATGGGCAGATGCCGCCCGGCGACAAGGATGCCGCGATGGCCCGCTTTGTCGCGGGCGACACCAAGGTTCTGGTGGCAACGACCGTGATCGAGGTGGGCGTGAACGTGCCCAATGCATCCATCATGGTGATCGAGCGGGCCGAAAGTTTTGGGCTGGCGCAGTTGCACCAATTGCGCGGGCGCGTCGGGCGCGGGGCGGCAGTTTCAACCTGCTTGCTGCTGTATCAGCCCCCGCTAAGCGAGACGGGGCGGCGGCGCCTGGAAATCCTGCGCGAGACCGATGACGGATTTCGCATCGCAGAAGAAGATCTGATGATGCGCGGGGCCGGTGATGTGATTGGCACGGCACAATCCGGCCTGCCACGGTTTCGCATTGCCGATCTGGAACGCCAGGCAGGTTTGATGGCCTTGGCGCAATCGGACGCGCGCAAGTTGTTACACGACGATCCGGCCCTGCAAAGCGATCGGGGGCAGGCCGCCCGTGTGCTGCTGTGGTTGATGGAACAGGACAAAGCGATTCGCCTGATATCTGTGGGGTAAAGTTAATCCTGCGAAAATGTTCGCAAAAAGTTCTTTACAGAACGTGAACGATATGAGAACAAAGGAGCAACAGAACGAAAGGAGAACGCCATGGCCAAGGAAATTAAAGCCGCGATCGTCCGGTCCCGTGATACGCTTTTATCGGATGCTTTGGGTGTGGTGGCCCTGATGGTGATGTTGTTTGTCGGATTGTCACTGCCTGCGATGATTTGACCCGCCCGGTATCTGTGGCCCGGTCCATCCCATTGCCCTGTCCCAATTTTGCAATGGATGATGACCTGTCTGTCCCGGTTTGTTTTCAGGGTTTGCCTGCCCACCGACGAACCTGTGACCGGGTCACAGTGCCTGACTTGCCGCCGCCATCCCGTCCCGGATGTGCGGCGGTTTTTTTATGCGCTGGCGGTGGTGTTCTGCAAGGCGTCCAGCGTGGCATCAAACGCCAGCAGAATTGATGCGTGGCGATTTTTGTAATCCTTGGCGGGTTGCAGCACCAACAGATCATCGAAAGGTGCGTCGGGCGCGGGCCCGTCATTTTTTAACATGGCAAAAAGTTGATCACGACCCTGTCGCACCTGATCGGGTGCGAGCCCGACGACATGAGCCCCGACAACTGCGGCTGCCGCCTGACCCAGAGCACAGGCTTTGACATCCTGGCCGTAGTCGGTGATTATTCCATCGGTCAAGACGATATCTACAGTCACCGTTGACCCACAAAGGGGTGCACGTTTTTTTGCGGTGGCGGTTGGCCTGGCGAGGCGCGCGGTGCGCGGCATATCTGCTGCCAAGGCCAGTATCCTGTTTGAATAAAGCTTGATCATATCTGTTTCTGCCGACATGGCGTTTGCCCTTTCTGCGCGTCTTCCCTAGATAGGGTGTGCTGATCCTGTTGCAAAGGTTTTTGACATGGCATTTGACACATCGACACTGGTGTATAATGACGCAGGGCTGATCCCTGTCATCGCGCAGGATGCCAGCAGTGGCGATGTGCTGATGATGGCTTGGATGAACGCTGAAGCTGTGAGAAAGACGCTTGAAACCGGGCAAGTCACCTATTGGTCGCGCTCGCGGCAGGTATTCTGGGTCAAGGGTGAAACCAGTGGGCATCGGCAGGCCTTGGTGGATTTTCGCATTGATTGTGACCGCGATTGCGTGCTGGTCACGGTCAAGCAGATCGGCCCCGCATGTCACACCGGGCGGCGCAGTTGTTTTTACACAGCTGTGCGGGATGGCGCGGAAACCGAACTGATGGCGCCTGTGGCCGAATGAGGGACGCCTCCGGCGGGGGAGTTTTTTTACCAAGATGAAGAGGGGAGCCCGACCATTTGCCGGATGCTTTGGGGGCTATGTCCCGCTGTGCGGTATGTGGCGATTGCGCGGGCGTCGTCGCGTTTGGCAAGGCGTTTGCCGGTGTCGTCGCGGATCAGCTTATGGTGGTGATAGCGCGGCGTTGGCAGATCCAAAAGCTGCTGTAGCAAGGCATGGATTGGCGTTGCCGCAGCCAGATCGGCGCCGCGCACCACATCGGTGATGCCTTGTGCGGCATCGTCGATCACGACCGAAAGGTGGTAAGACGTGCCCATGTCACGGCGAGCAAGGACGACATCGCCGATCGCATTTATGAATGTGTCAGGCAGGACGATTTGGGTGGATGTGTCGTGATATGTGACCTGTCTGGCGGCGCGGGTCATATCAAGCCGAAGCACCGCACCGGTGGGGCGCGGCCCGCTGCGGTTGCGGTGGCGGCAGGTGCCGGGGTAGATGATACCGTCCGTGCCTATTGGCGCGCCTTCCTGCGGGGCGCTGGCTGCGGCGGCGATATCGCGGCGTTTGCATGTGCACGGATAAAGCAGGCCCGCATTCCAAAGCTGGTCCAGCGCTGCCGCGTAGGTGGGCAGGCGGTCTGACTGCCGCATCACCGGTTCGGGCCAGTCGATCCCCAGCCAGTGCAGATCGTCGTAGATTTGCATTTCCCAGCCCGGGCGGGCGCGGGTTTGGTCGATGTCTTCGATCCGCAGCAGAAACGTGCCGCCCGCCGCCTGCGCCATGTCATAGGCCAACAGCGCCGAATAGGCGTGCCCCAGATGCAGTGGCCCGGTAGGCGACGGCGCAAAGCGCGTGATCATTCTGCGGCAAGTGCCTGTGGCGCGAGCCATGCCTGCCAGTCGGCCTTGGACCGGTCAGTATAGGCCTTGTAACGGTCCTTGCGGCCGCGCCGCCCGCCCTTGACCCCGTCAAGCGGCGGGAACAGGCCAAAGTTCACGTTCATGGGCTGAAAGGTTTTTGCATCCGCCCCGCCGGTGATGTGGGTGACAAGTGCGCCCATTGCGGTGGTGTTGGGCACCGATGGCAGGTCTTGCCCCGTCAGTTCGGCCACGGCCATGCGGCCTGCCAGCAGCCCCATGGCGGCGGATTCAACGTAACCTTCGACACCGGTGATTTGCCCGGCAAAGCGGATATGGGGGCGCGTGCGCAGGCGCATCTGGTTATCCAGCAGGGTGGGCGAATTGATGAACGTGTTGCGGTGGATACCGCCCAGGCGGGCGAATTCGGCATTTTCCAAACCGGGAATCATTTTGAAAACAGCCTTTTGGCTGCCGTATTTCATCTTGGTCTGGAAACCCACGATGTTGAACAGCGTCCCCAATGCGTTATCGCGGCGCAGTTGCACCACGGCATAGGGTTTGTTGGCCGGATCATGGGCGTTGGTCAGGCCCACAGGTTTCATCGGACCAAAGCGCAGGGTTTCGCGGCCGCGTTCGGCCATGACCTCGATCGGCAGGCAGCCGTCGAAATAGCCTGCGGTTTCGCCTTCGTGAAATTCGGTTTTTTCCGCTGCCAAAAGCGCGTCGATGAAGGCCTCGTATTGGGCTTTGGTCATCGGGCAGTTCAGATAGGCGGTTTGTTCTGCCACCGTGTCACCCTTGTCATAGCGCGACTGCATCCATGCCACATCCATGTTGACACTGTCGGCATAGACGATGGGCGCAATCGCGTCGAAAAAGGCCAGCGCGTCGCTGCCGGTCTCGGTTGCGATCGCCTGTGCCAAAGCGCCGGATGTCAGCGGGCCTGTCGCGATGATCCAGTGACCGTCAGCGGGCAGAGTGGTGATTTCATTGTAGGACACGGTGATGTTGGGGTGCGCGGTCAGGGCGGCGGTGATGCTTTCGGCAAAGGGGTCGCGGTCCACGGCTAATGCGCCGCCAGCGGGCAGGCGGTGTTGATAGGCCGTCCGCATCACCAGCCCGTTGGCCTGCATCATTTCCCAATGCAGCAAGCCCACGGCGTTTTGTTCATGATCGTCAGACCGGAACGAATTGGAACAGACCATTTCGCCCAAGTGGCCGGTGCGGTGGGCAAAGGTGCCGACCTTGGGGCGCATTTCGTGGATGATGACGCGCAGACCTGCATTGGCCGCCTGCCATGCCGCCTCTGATCCGGCCATGCCGCCGCCGATGATGTTGAGTGTTTTATCCATGGTGCGGATGTAGGCCGGGTTGGCCTAAATGAAAAGGCCCCGCTGATACGGCGGGGCCATTTGATGCGGATTGATTGGGTAAATGGTACTTAGCCTGCGAAACTAGCTTTGATGATTTCAAACAGACCACGTGGCCCAAAGGTGGTGCCACCTTGCGGACCGAAAGACACTGTCGCGCCAAGTGAAAAGTAGTCTTCGTCATCTGACAGCCCGCCAGTTTCAACCTTCAGGTTGCCCGCCTTGGCATAGAGCGCCGCGCCGTTGGAAAGGGCAAATTCGCCGCCGAATTCGAGTGTGCTGAACGTGATATCGGCCAAAGTCTCGTCAAACGTCACGCTGTCGTAGCCGGCATTGACAGAAAAACCACCGGAAATACGTGCCCCGCCAGATAGGCCGAAATATCGAAGGTCGGTGCCATCTGGTGCATCACTTGCGCCCAGATAAGCCTCGCCGTTGAACAGGCCAGCGGCGTAGGCGATTTCGATCCCGTAATTATCGATGTCCTCGGCGCCGTCACTTTCGCGCCCGACATAAACGCCAAGCTTGGTTTCAGGGCTCAACGCATAAATGCCGTGAACGACGATATTTGTGAGATCGTCGGAAACACCTTCAAAGCTTCGCGTCGAAACATCGGCGGCAACAGAAAAGCCGTTCCCGATTTCAAATTCCGCGGACCCGAAAAATTTCGTGGTGTTGGTGTCGCTGAAATTGGAAAATTCGTGATAGTCTATACCAACGGTTGCACCGCTAAAGCCCTGCGCCATCGCGCCAGTCGCGGCCAACAGCAGGGCGCTGGTAGTCAAAATAATCTTCATGATTTCTTTACCTTATTTAATGATGAACAATTCATTATCATTGTCGCGCACCACGTAAACCGGTTTTTATCCAGCACTTTCATCCGGGCACGGCGATGATCAATCCATTGCCGCGGCCCGGTGGTTGTGTCATTCGTCCTGCGCGTCAGGTTCCCCTTGGTCGGCGATCCAGGCCACGCTGACCACGGTTTCATCCTTGCCGGTGTCAAATACCTTGACCCCGCCCGCGCCGCGCGACCGGAATGATATACCCTCGACGGGCACGCGGATGGATTGGCCGGTAGAGGTGACCAGCATGATCTGATCCGACAGATCGACAGGGAAGGATGTGACAAGCGGGCCGCCGCGCATCGCGCGATCCATCGCCGCGACACCCATGCCGCCGCGTCCGCGCAGAGGGTAGTCGTGGCTGGACGACAATTTGCCCGACCCTTTGGCGGTGATCGTCAGGATCAGGTTTTCCGCCGCCGACATTTCGGCATAGCGTTCCTGGCTGATGGCACCGGGTGCAACGCCGTCATCGTCTTCGTTTTCGGCATCATCGCTCAGCCCTGCCATCGCGCGGCGCATTTTCAGATAGGCGGCGCGTTCGGCTGGATCGGCCTCGAAATGGCGGATGATCGACATTGATACGACCCTGTCATCGCCTTGCAACCGAATGCCGCGCACGCCGACGGATGACCGCGAGTTGAACACCCGCACATCCGTGGCCGGAAAACGGATGGCGCGCCCTGAATCCGTGACCAGCATCACGTCATCATCATTGGATGCGATGCGCGCGTTGATCAGCGTCGTATCGGCGTGTTCGTCGTCGAACTTCATCGCGATCTTGCCGTTACGCATGACATTTGTGAAGTCTGACAGTTTGTTACGGCGCACAGTTCCGGCAGAGGTTGCAAAAACGACTTGCAGGTCGTCCCATTCTTCCTCGGGGCGGTCCACGGGCATAATGGCAGCAACACTGACCCCGGTCGGGATCGGCAGGATGTTGACAATCGCCTTGCCCTTGGCGGTGCGGCTGCCCAGCGGCAGGCGCCATGTTTTCAGCTTGTAGACCATGCCGTCGGTCGTGAAGAACAGCAGTTGGGTATGCGTGTTGGCCACGAACAGGGTGGTGACCACGTCCTCTTCCTTGGTCGCCATGGATGACAGGCCCTTGCCACCGCGCCGCTGCGCGCGAAAATCTGCCAGTGCGGTGCGTTTGATATAGCCGCCCGAAGTGACGGTCACGACCATGTCTTCGCGTTCGATCAGGTCTTCGTCGTCCATATCGGCGGCCCAGTCGGTAATCTCGGTCCGGCGGGGAACGGCGAACAGGTCGCGCACCTCTGTCAGTTCATCGCGGATGATTTGCAGGATGCGTTCGCGCGAGCCCAGAATTTCAAGATATTCGCGGATGTTGCGGGCCAGTTCCTGCAATTCGTCCGTCACTTCCTTGACACCGATCTGGGTCAGGCGTTGCAGGCGCAGTTCCAGAATGGCGCGGGCCTGCGTTTCGGACAGGTTATAGGTGCCGTCATCATTGGCGGTATGGGTCGGGTCGTCGATCAGCGCGATATATTCAAGGATGCTTGCCGCAGGCCAGCGCCGGGTCATCAGCTTTTCACGGGCATTGGCTGCATCGGAGGAGCCGCGGATCGTGGCCACGATTTCATCAATATTGGTGACGGCCACGGCCAGACCACACAGGATATGCGCCCGTTCGCGGGCCTTGCGCAGCAAAAACGCGGTGCGCCGCGCGACCACATCTTCGCGGAAATCCACGAAAGCGGTCAGGAACCGGCGCAATGTCAACTGCTCGGGCCTGCCGCCGTTCAACGCTAGCATGTTGCAACCGAAATACGTTTGCATCGGGGTAAAGCGGAACAACTGGTTCAGCACCACCTCTGCGGTGGCGTCGCGTTTCAGTTCGACTACCACGCGCACGCCGTTGCGGTCGGATTCGTCCTGCACATGGGCAATGCCTTCGATCCGTTTTTCGCGGGCGGCTTCTGCGATGCGGTCGATCATCGACGCCTTGTTCACCTGATAGGGAATTTCGTCGATGATGATGGCAAACCGATCCTTGCGCAATTCCTCGACATGGGTGCGCGCCCGCACGATGACGGACCCGCGCCCTTCCAGATAGGCCTTGCGCGCACCAGCCCGGCCAAGGATGATCCCGCCGGTGGGGAAATCGGGGGCCGGGATATGCGCGATCAGTTCTTCGCTGGACATGTCGGGGTTGTCGATCAGCGCAAGCGTGCCGTTGATCACTTCGCCCAGATTATGCGGTGGGATATTGGTGGCCATCCCCACCGCGATGCCGCCCGCGCCATTGACCAGCATATTGGGAAAACGCGCCGGTAAAACCGTCGGTTCGCGGTCGCGACCATCATAGTTATCCTGAAAATCGACTGTGTCCTTGTCGATATCAGCCAGCATATAGGCGGCCGGCTTGTCCATCCGCACCTCGGTATAGCGCATCGCAGCAGCGCGGTCGCCATCCATGGACCCGAAATTGCCCTGACCGTCCAGCAGCGGCAGCGACATGGAAAAATCCTGCGCCATGCGCACCAGCGCGTCATAAATCGCACTGTCCCCGTGGGGGTGGTATTTGCCCATCACGTCACCCACCGACCGCGCCGATTTGCGGTAGGGTTTGTCGTGGGTATTGCCCGCCTCGTGCATCCCGTAAAGGATGCGCCGGTGCACGGGTTTCAGCCCGTCGCGCAGATCAGGGATCGCGCGGCTGACGATCACACTCATCGCGTAGTCAAGGTAACTGGTCTTCAGTTCATGTTCGATCGTGACACTGGGGCCGTCATAAACATAGCGCTGGGGCACGTTTTCTTTTTCGTTTTCAGGGCTTTCGGGTGTGTCGTTCACGTTTGCCGCCTGTCTGCTGTAAAACTGCTATATTTCGTTATCGCGATCTTATCAGACACCCGATATAGGGTGCAATGCCTGATCCCGCGCCACCTTGGCAGCCATCGCATCATATTGATAACAATTTGTTTTTGTTGACAAAAATTATCTCTTAGTCATCATTTTTCTGTAAGACCAAGAAACGATGAGGTGCGCAATGCCAAACGAAACCGAATTGATGATGAAAGGTTACGGCCTGACCACGGCGGAAATGTTCTATCACATGCCCGATCATCCACATGTGCTGAACACTTTTGTCTGGCAAGATTACGACCTTGCCCCGGATCATGACAAACTGCTGCAATTCATTG
This sequence comes from Yoonia sp., assembly GCF_014859355.1. Classification (GTDB taxonomy): domain Bacteria; phylum Pseudomonadota; class Alphaproteobacteria; order Rhodobacterales; family Rhodobacteraceae; genus Yoonia. The sequence goes on from NZ_JACUUJ010000022.1 coordinate 40,216, forward strand.
GGTTCTGGCAGGAAACGCTGGATGGTCCGCTGCATTCGGTCCGTTTTGTGCATCGCAAACTGATCAGCCCGGGTGAATGGCGGCATGTGACGGGCGAATTTCACTATCACTGACCCGGCGATATTGCGCCAGATCAAGACACACCCGGCGCACCCCGTTTAAGGAACCAATCATGCGGTTACTGGGTCTGATTACCATCTACGGCGTGCTGCTGGTGTTGCCACTGGTCTTGTCGGCTGTTTTCGGCGGTCCGCCACGCGGGATCTGGGCCGAAATTGGTTCAGGCCTCGGGATGGTGGCATTTGCCGTTATTCTGGTCGAATTCGTGCTGTCGGGCCGGTTCAAGACCGTGTCGAACCAGATCGGCATGGATGTGACCATGCGCGTGCATCAAGCGATGGGGCGCGCGGCGCTTGGCTTGGCGTTGGTGCACCCTTTCTTTTATGGGGGCAGCCCGTCCGGGGGGGCGCGCCCCTGGGATGCAACGCGGCAGCTGACACTTTCGACCGACATGATGGGGGTCGGGGCCGGGGTCGCGGCTTATGTGCTGTTGCCGAGTTTTGTGATTTTCGCGATTTATCGCAAACAGACGCCGCAGACCTATGAACGCTGGCGGTTGTTACACGGGCTGGGGGCGGCGCTGATCGCGGGGCTGTTGCTGGTTCACACGATGATCGCAGGGCGCTATGCCGCGCAGATGCCCGTGGCGTGGTATTGGTATGCGATGACGGCGGGGGCGGTTGCGACACTGGTGCATGTGTATCTTTTGGCCCCCCTGAAGGCGCGCAAGCGGGCGTGGCGGGTGCAAAGCGTGACCCCCGCTGCGGCCCGTCAATGGGCGCTGACACTGGCCCCCGACGGACATGATGGATTGGATTACAAGGCAGGCCAATTCGCATGGCTGAACGTTGGCAACAGCGTATTTTCCCTGCATGAAAATCCGTTTTCCATTGCCTCTGCGCCCTCTGCCGGGCCAGAGATTTCCTTTGTCATCAAGGAATTTGGCGATTTTACACGCACCGTTGGCCAGATTGCACCGGGCACGCGCGCCTATGTTGATGCCCCCTATGGCACACTGGCCATCGCGGGGCGCAGCGAACCGGGGGTTGCCCTGATTGCCGGTGGTGTAGGGATTGCCCCGCTTTTGGGGATCTTTCTGGAAATGCGGCTGACCCATGACCCCCGACCGGTGCGCCTGATCTATGGTGCTGCCACCGCCGGTGATCTTGTGGCTGGCTATGAACTGTCTGGCGATGACGTGACACTGGTCCTGTCGGACCCGCCGGATGATTGGCCCGGGGAAACGGGCATGATTGACGCAGCCCTGCTGAAACGGGTGTTTTCACAAGATCAATGTGACAGTTGGGTCTTTTTGCTATGCGGGCCGCCCCAAATGATGGATAGCGTCGAACATGACCTGATTGCCCGGGGCGTGCCTGCGCGGCGCATCCTTTCGGAAAGGTTTGATTATGATTGATCCGTTCCGCCGCACGCCCCTGAGCCAGCGCATCAACTGGTCTGTCCGGTTGCTTGTGATTTTGCTGGTGCTTGGCGTATTTGTTTTTGCGCTGCGTTAGGTAGGGCGGATCATGATCCGCGAGGCGAAAAATCGGAAGGGTTTTCGGCCAATCCGGCCCTGACCAGCCACTCTGCAATGGCTGGGGCCTTTTCCGCAACCCTCATCCAAATGGCCGCTGCTGCGCCAAGCTGAACCACCCCAAGGGCGGCTTTGCCCAGCAGGGTAATTTGAAAGATCAGATGTTCGATCCGGCGTGCGCGACTGGGTCTCATGGTGCGCAACGCTCTAGTTCTGATCAGCGTTGCGCGCAACTTCTGCTTTAGCCCGCCCGCTTGATCATACCGAACAAATCGCGCGGGTCATCAGGGTCAGCAATCAGATCCAGATCAACGTAATATGGCGTATCCCTGATCTTTTCGTGCACATAGCGCAGCGCGCTGAAATCCTCGATCGCGAAACCGACGCCGTCGAACAATGTCACCTCCGACGCCGACTGCCGCCCCTGTGCCGTACCGGCGATCACCTGCCACAGTTCGGTGACAGGATGATCGGGCGGCATCTGCTGGATTTCGCCCTCGATCCGCGTTTGCGGCGGATATTCGACAAAAATAGTGGCCCGCGCCACGATATCGCGGTGCAGTTCGGTCTTGCCGGGGCAATCGCCGCCGATGGCGTTGATATGCACACCGGCGCCGACCATGTTGTCGGTCAGGATCGTTTGCATGTCCTTGTCAGCGGTGGCCACGGTGATCACGTCAGCGCCTTCGATAGCCTGTTCGGGGCTATCACAGGCGGTGATATCAAACCCCAGATCCGCAAGGTTGCGCAGACATTTTTCGGTGGCGGCATTGTCGATGTCATACAGCCGGATCGTGTCAATCCCGCAGACCGCCTTGATCGCAAGGCACTGAAATTCCGACTGCGCGCCGTTGCCGATCATCGCCATGGTGCGCGCATCCTTCCGGGCCAGATGTTTTGTCGCCACTGCCGACATCGCGCCGGTGCGTAGCGCAGTCAGCACCGTCATTTCTGAAAACAGCAGCGGATAGCCGGTATAGACATCCGACAAGACGCCAAAGGCGGTGACGGTTTGCAAGCCTTCGCGCATGTTCTTGGGGTGGCCGTTGACGTATTTGAAACCGTAAAATTCATTATCCGCCGTCGGCATCAGTTCAATCACACCCACATCGGAATGTGCGCCGACACGCGGGGTCTTGTCGAACAATTCCCAGCGGATGAAATCAGCCTCGATCGCGCGGGCCAGATCGGCAAGGAATGTCTCGATCCCGATGTGATGAACCAGCCGCATCATGTTATCGACGCTGACAAAAGGCACCAAGGCCTTGTCCGAGGCTTTCAAGCTCATTTCAAGCTCCTTGTCGGGCGGTCAAACACGCGGCGGCCCAAAAGCGATGCGGTCAGGTCAACCATCAGGTTGGCGGTTTTGCCGCGGTTATCCAGAAACGGGTTCAGTTCCACCAGATCAAGCGATGTAACCAGCCCGCTGTCGGACAGGATTTCCATCACCAGATGGCCTTCGCGCACCGTCGCCCCGCCGGGCACGGTGGTGCCGACCGCAGGCGCGATGGACGGATCAAGGAAATCCACATCCAGCGACACATGCAGCATGCCATTCACGGCGGCGACCTTTGCCAGAAAGGCCTGCAATGGCGCGCTGATACCCTCTTCGTCGATCATGCGCATATCGACGAGCGTGGTGTCGCCTTCGGCAAGGGCGGCATGTTCTGCCGTATCGACAGACCGCAGCCCGATCATGCAAATGTTGGCGGGGTCGACGCGGGCGGGCAGGGGCGGAAAGGCATCAAATCCGGCGCGCCCCGTGACATAGCCCACAGGGGTGCCGTGCAAATTGCCGCTGTCGGTGGTGTCGGGTGTGTGAATATCGCTATGCGCATCCAGCCAAAGCGCAAAAAACGGCCGGTTCTGCGCCTGCGCATGGGCCGCCATACCGGCCACGCTGCCCAACGCCAGCGCATGATCCCCGCCCATGAAAATCGGCAGGCCCTTTGGCGCGGCGGTCTGTGCTGCGGCCATCAATGCCTGCGTCCATCCCACGTTTTCCGCCAGCGCATGCACCTGCGGATTTTTCGCAGGGGCAACGGTGACGGGCGCGGGGGCCAGGTTGCCGATATCTTCAACGGTGTGACCAAGGGCGGTGATCGCCTCGGCCAGACCAGCGGTGCGGTAAGCGTCAGGCCCCATCAGACAACCGCGGCGGCGTTTGCCACAGTCGACGGGGGCGCCAATCAGAATGCAATGTTTTTGTGTCATGCCAGCAGTCTTGCGCAAATTGCGGTGTGGGTTAAGCCTGCAAATTGTGCAATATGGGGGCAAATCATTCAAATCGGGCAATATAAATGGACAAACTGGATAATCGGCTGATCGGGGCCTTGCGGCGCAACGGGCGTGCGTCGCTGTCTGATCTGGCGGTTGAACTGGGCGTGACCCGCAGCACGCTGCGCGCACGGATGGATCGGCTGGTTACGGGCGGGGAAATCGTGAGGTTTACCGTGCAAACCCGGTCTGACGTGCGCGCGCACGCGGTGCGCGGATTGATGATGCTGGAAATCGCAGGGCGGGGCGCAGACAAGGTGCTGCGCGCGCTTTTGACAATGCCGCAGGTGCAGGCGGTGCATTCCACCAACGGCACATGGGATCTGATCGTGGAAATCGGGACCGAGACGCTGGAAGAATTTGATCAGGTGCTGACCGCGATCCGCCGGCTTGAGGGGGTCAGCCGGTCAGAGACGAATCTTTTACTGTCCACACGGCGCTGACCAGCCACAGCGCCATCAACCCAAAGGAAAGAATCGCATTCCAGCTGGCCATCGACAGGGTCAGAAATTCCCATGACACCTGATCGCACATCACCACACGCGGCCCCGTAATTGCCAGCAAATCGCTGCCAGACAACCCGCTCAGCCCGCCATTGCCGGTGCAACTGGTCGGTCCTTGCCACCAGCCGCGTTCGACCCCTGTATGATACACGCCCAGGCCACCTGTCGTTGCCGCCGCCACTGCGCCAAAAACCGGCCAGACCAGCCACGGAAACCGCAGCGCAACAGCACCAATGATGATCGCTGCAACATGGGGCCAGCGTTGCCACAGGCACATGGCGCAAGGCGGATAGCCCAGCGCCTGAAACAGAAAGGCCCCTGCCAACAGCGCCACAGACCCACCCGCAGCCAACAGGATCATCAGATTGCGTGTCATAGCACCCCCAGAATTGCAAAGCCGCCTATCAACAGAACACAAAATAGCACAAAGACCAATGTCAGCCGATGTTCGATGAAATCACGGATCGGCGCGCCGAATTTCCACAACAAGACAGCAACAATAAAAAACCGCAAGGCGCGCGCAACAATGGACGATACAATAAAGATCGGAAACGAAAGTTGCGTCACCCCGGATGCGATGGTGATGACCTTGAACGGAAAAGGCGTGACCCCGGCAACCAACACTGCCCATGCCCCATAAGCATTATACCAATCGGCAAATTCGGCAAAACCCGCATCCTTGCCATAGAACGCCAGCACCGGCCGCCCGACGTTTTCGAACAGCCCATAGCCGATATAGTAACCCAAAACAGCGCCCAGAACCGATGCAACAGTCGCAACGCCGGCAATGACAAAAGCCCGGCTGGGACGGGCGATAATCATGGGGATCATCAAGACATCGGGCGGGATCGGGAAAAACGACGATTCAGCAAACGACACAAACGCCAGCGCCCAAAGCGCATAGGGCGATCGGGCAAGCGACAGGGTCCAGTCATAAAGGCGGCGCAGCATAGGGGTTCTTTGCATTAGGGACATGTGCTTAGGCCATGGCGGGTGGCTGTCGTCAAGGATATGCGAGAACTTGTCGCAAAGATGATTGACGCCGCCTGCGCACCAGATTAGGGGATACGCCGTGGCCGATGTGGCGGAATGGTAGACGCAGGGGATTCAAAATCCCCCGATGGTAACATCGTGAGAGTTCGAGTCTCTCCATCGGCACCAATAAATATATAAACATGCGCGGATTGACCGTTTGGATTGAACAGCAGGGGCAATCGTTGCGTAGGCCGGCCCTGAATCGGTTGGGCCGTTAAAGATGATTGTGCGCCGATATGTGCTCAAGACCACGAAAAAATTTGATGAATATAACTTACCTTTCCAAAAGTGCAGGTATGCGAATACTTTTTTCGCGATATAAATTTGTCAATTGACGTCGTGAAAACATTGCGTATCTAGCGTCAAAACGATGTCCAAAGAGTGTTGTCCCGCGTGATTTGCGAAGCATATTTTGGCGGCCACGGGATACGGTAGTTGGCATGATTTGATGGCCTTTAAGGGTCTTGCTTGTTTTGAAGCAGAAATTTGTTCTTTGTTGATCCGCTTCGCGTTGTGGGATCAGTTTTTTTAGTGTGTGCAGGCTTTATTGGAAGAAAGATTTGAAAAAGCTGATCTTGTGTCGGATGACCCCGATAACGTTCAAACGCCGCTGCGCCATGACGCGATGCCTTTGATGACCTTGGCGCGCCGTTTCAAAGATGTGGAATCGCGCGATCATCAGATTGATGGTAAGAAATTAGCGTTTAGCATTCTTGAAAAAAGCATCCCCTGTTTCACACCTGGCGCAAGGGTCGCCACCCCGCAAGGCACGCGTTTGGTGCAGGATCTCAAGCAGGGTGACCTTGTCCAGACTCGAGACAATGGCATTCAGGCAGTTGTCTGGTCAGGAACAAAAACGGTCAGTGCCGCCAGTCTGACTGCGAAACCTGATTTGCGCCCGGTACGGATCAGGGCGGGGGCGCTGGGGCACGGCATGCCTGCTTGCGATATGTGGGTATCGCCCAACCATCGTCTGCTGGTCGTGTCCGAAATGGCCGAGCTTTACTTTGCGCAAAGCGAGGTATTGGTTCCGGCGAAACATATGACGCAGCGCGATGGCATCGACATCGTCGATGTGCCAGAGATGACCTATGTTCATATCATGTTTGAAAAACACGAGGTGGTTTTGGCCGATGGCGCCTGGTCCGAAAGCTTTCAACCGGGTGACGAAACGCTCAAAAGCGTGGATGCCGCGCAGCGTCATGAGATATTGACGATTTTCCCCGAATGGGGGACCGATGCGGGTTTGGATGGATATCGTGCGGCCCGCCGGATATTGCAGCGGGATGAATACGCGCTGTTGATCTAGCCGTTCGTGCCCCGCCACTTTGCCCAGTCTTCGGGCGTATCCAGGTCTTGCCTTGCGTGGTTGGCTGGCAGCGCCACCAGATGGGTTTTGTGGGCATTCGCGCGCACGATGGACGCGCCGCCTGTATCGCCTTTCAACTTGGCAAATTCGGGGCGAAGACTGCCAGCGAAAATAATCGGATGGCCAGGTTTGCCGTCCGTGGTGGCACCTCTCCAGATCAGATGCGCGGAATCATCCCGCCACGCGGCAAGCACGGTCAGCAGATCGATGGTCGTGATGGCCACGAGATCGGCCAGCACCAGCATGAAAGCGGGTGCCGCAGGCAAGACGGCCACCGCATCGCGCAGGGTGCCGGACATACCTTCGGCGGCGGCAGGAATAGGCAAGACGGTCACGCCCAACCCGTCAAGCGCAGCAGTGCGGGGGTGATCTGCGGCAGGCAATGCGACAAAAACAGGTTGCCCCGTCGCCAGCGCCCGTTTCGCTTGCACGCGCAACAGCGGCACACCGCCCACGGGTTCCAGCAGTTTGTCAGTGCCACGCATCCGGGTGGACCCGCCCGCGGCAAGGATAAGAATCGGGATCATGCGCGTCTCCGATATGGTGCGTTGCATTCCTAACATCTTACGAAAGTTTTGTATCGTGAGCTGGAGTATGCGTTAAAGGCTGCATGCCTTCGAGGGGGGGCTGCTTTCGACAACTATGTCGATAACAAGCACATCGCCACCGATGCAATCATGCACCCCCGGTTATGGGTGCGGCCGCTGGCGGCGGCTGACATGATCAAAGATGGTTTTACGCCGATTGCCCGTGATGGTGCGCACCTGATCGAAGTGCAACTGGCCTTGCAAAAACCGCTTTCGCATCTTGCCCGCCATTCCGACGGCGCATTGCCGCGGTCCGCGCCGAAACTGGCGCAGGAAAGTTTTGAAAACGCCATTCAGGCGATTAAATTCGATCATGATCGGAACCGATTGCGTGCGTCGGTCCCGATGGCTGTCG
>NZ_JACUUJ010000023.1 GCF_014859355.1 Yoonia sp.
CCAGGAAATTCAGTCGCCTGCACTGTTTCAGCCAATTCGGCATCGCCTGTCAGCAGATCATAGGCCGTCAGCGCACGGCGGTCCTGCCCAATCCCCAAGCCAGTGGACGCGTTTCCTTGCGGGTCCAGATCGATCAGCAAGACCTTCTTTTTTTGCTCGGCCAATGCCGCACCAAGATTGATTGCCGTCGTCGTCTTGCCAACACCCCCCTTTTGATTGGCGATCGCAATGATCTTTGGGCCATCAAGAGGATATGCTTGGGTCACGGTGTATCCTTTTCAGGGTGAGGAGTCTGGCAGCAGAATCAGTCAAACTTGGACTGGCTTCAAGGTCAAATTGCCAAGATTGTCGGGCCTCAGCAAGTTCAGCCTCATATCGCTGACCTTTGTGTAAAAGCGCAACACCATCAGGTTGTAAATGGCGATGTATCAATGGAAGCAGTCCAGATACAGACGTTAAAGCGCGGGCTGACACAATATCTGCGTTTTGAGGAACAACTTCCTCGATACGATCGGCGATGACAGTGACGGGCAAAGATAGTTCTCTGGATGCAGTCCGCAAGAATGAGGATTTTCTCTGGTCACTTTCAATTAATGTAAAATGCGCATTTGGCTGCTCCGCTTTGCCAATAATTGCCATAACAATTCCTGGAAAGCCGCCACCACTACCAAGATCAACCCAAGTCTGATAATCCGCTGGTGCGAGTAAATAAAGCTGCATTGAATCAATGATATGTCGGTTCCACAGTTCTGGAACGCTCGCCCTGGAAATAAGGTTTATCCTGGGCGTCCACTTTTCCACCAAGGCTGCGAAAGCCTGTAAATCAGCAATTGTTTCACGTGAAACATTTTGTCCACCAATTTTGCCAGACATTGTCAGGTTCCAAATTTCTCATGGTTCTGTCGCCTGATGGCCGCAACGATCAGCATCAGCGCCGCTGGAGTCATCCCTTCAATACGGCTAGCGTGGGCAAGCGTTAACGGCCGCACAGCCTGAAGTTTCACAACGATTTCGTTGGACATGCCCTTTATCATTGCAAAATCAAGCGTCTCGGGGATGCGTTGGCTTTCATCCCTTTCCATCGCGGCGATATCACGTTCCTGTCGGGCAATATAATGTGCGTAAAGCGCATCTTTCTTAACTTGCTCTCGCACATGAACTGGGGCAGTTGAAACATCAATACCTAATTGATCTAAATGAGAAAAATCAACATCAGTTAAAGCCAAGGCATCAAGAGCAGTGCGGCGCGGCCCATCCGCGTTCAGTTTGACCCCTAGCCCAGCAATATCACGGGCTGACAGACTTATATTCTTAAGGGTATTCCTGAGATCATGGATCTTTGTCATTTTTGACGAGAAATGCTGCCAGCGTGTTTCGCCGACGCAGCCAATATCATAGCCCCGTTCCGTCAATCGCTGATCAGCATTATCGGCCCGAAGCGACAGACGGAATTCTGCACGCGAGGTAAACATGCGATAGGGCTCTGATACGCCGCGTGTGATCAAGTCATCGATCATCACACCGATATATGATTCGCGTCTGCTAAAAATAATCTCGCCCTTGGCGCTAACGGCCGATGCAGCGTTCAGACCAGCAACCACGCCTTGCGCCGCGGCCTCTTCATAGCCTGTTGTCCCGTTAATTTGCCCAGCAAGATATAAACCCGGCATATTGCGCAGCTCCAGCGTTGGCAAAAGCGCGCGCGGGTCAACGTAGTCATATTCAATCGCATAGCCAGGTTGCAGGATCTTTGCTTTTTCCAAGCCAACGATAGACTTTACATAGTCTTCCTGCACATCAACCGGCAGCGAAGTTGATATTCCGTTTGGGTAAACCGTATGATCATCTACACCTTCCGGTTCAAGGAAAATCTGATGCGACGACTTTTCAGAAAACCGGACAATCTTATCTTCGATCGACGGACAATAGCGCGGCCCAACACCTTCTATGTGTCCCCCATACATAGCAGACCGATTAAGGTTTTTACGAATGATGTCATGCGTTCGGTCATTCGTATGCGTAATACCACAGACTACTTGGGGCGCGCTCGTCCGATTTGAAAGAAAAGAAAACAATGTAGGGTTATCATCTCCAGGCTGAACCTCCAAGGAAAGCCAGTCAATTGTCCGCCCATCCAGCCGCGGCGGCGTTCCTGTTTTAAGTCGCCCCAAGGGCAAACCAAAGGAATCCAAGCGCTCTGCCATTTTGACAGAAGGCTTATCACCCATACGGCCCCCAGGACGTGACACATCGCCAATATGAATTATACCGCGCAAAAATGTACCCGTTGTTAAAATAACTGCTCCAGATCTCAATTCGGCGCCATCACTCAAAACAACGCCGACAACCCGATGACCCTCAACCAACAAATCAGTCGCCTCGCCCTCGACAACCGTCAGGTTAGCTTGTTTTCGCATTTCTGCATGCATTGCCGCCTTGTATAATCCGCGGTCAGCTTGGGCGCGGGGCCCCTGCACAGCAGGGCCTTTCTTGCGATTCAAAAGGCGGAACTGTATTCCCGCCCTATCCGCAACCCGCCCCATAACACCATCAAGTGCGTCAATCTCTCGCACCAGATGCCCTTTGCCCAAGCCCCCAATCGCAGGATTGCAAGACATCACGCCAATTGACGATCTGGTCAAGGTTATCAGGGCCGTCCGCGAACCCATCCGCGCGGCGGCATGTGCTGCTTCTGCGCCAGCATGCCCACCACCAATGACAATAACGTCAAAATCGCGATGTTTCACGTGAAACACTCCTCATTTACCGATGCAAAAGCTCGCAAAAATTTCATCAAGCACATGTTCTACATCAACACGCCCCACAAGACTATCCACTGCCCGAATTGCCGCACGCAAATCCTCTGCTATCAAATCTATCATCCCCAGATCATCAACCAACGCCATTTCCACAGCCCCAATAAAAGCAATGGACTGCACCATCGCCGTCCGGTGCCGTTCTCGCATCGCCACCCCAACTGATGCTACACGGTCCTGCAAAGCGCTTGAAATCTGGCTAATCAGGTCATCAACCCCCAGCCCCGTCTTTCCTGAAACGGCAAGCCCCGGGCCAGAAGCAACATCGGCTTTCGCCGACACAAGCAGATCACCAAACACAAATTCTTGTGGTTGAAGATCATCTTTCAACATCATATGGACACGTAAGTCAGCTTTTACTGCCCGCTCCCGCGCGCGCGCCACACCGATACTTTCAACTTCGTCAGTCGTTTCGCGCAATCCAGCGGTGTCAAGAAATGTAACTGGCAGGCCGTCCAAATCCATGCGCACCTCGATAACATCACGCGTCGTTCCTGCGATTTCAGATGTAATGGCGACATCACGTCCCGCCAACCTGTTCAAAAGCGTCGATTTTCCTACATTTGGCGCGCCAATAATCGCGACTTCAAAACCCTCCCGTATCCGCTCGGCAATCCGGACGCCCTCAGATTCCCGCCTCATTTCCGACTTTACCCGGCCAACCAAAGCCAGCACTTCTGGCGTAACATCAACAGGAACATCTTCATCGGCAAAATCAATTGTAGCTTCCAACAGGGCAGCAGCACGAACCAGATCCGTTCGCCAGCCCTCTGCCATTGTGCCCAGCGCGCCAGAAAAAACCCGCACTGCCTGTCGCCGCTGTCCTTCGGTTTCAGCATCGATCAAGTCCGCGAGCCCTTCGACCTGCGAAAGATCTAACACGCCGCTCTCCAATGCGCGGCGCGTAAATTCGCCAGCCTCAGCATGGCGCAAATTTGGCATATCTCCAAGGATTCGCAATACAGCCTTCACAACAGCAGGGCTGCCATGCAAATGCAGTTCAACCACCTCCTCACCGGTAAAGCTGTGATCCTCTGCAAACCGCAAGACAAAGGCTTGGTCCACCAACTGTCCGCAATCGTCACGCAAGCTTCGCAAACCACGCGATACCGGTACATCAGACATCAATAACCCAGCAGCCCACACCGCATGCGAGCCTGAAATACGCACAACCGCAACACCAGCACGGCCTTGCGCCGTTGCCAGAGCAAAAATTGTGTCCATCATGCTAACCAATTATTAGAAAATAATAAGTTACGTATTCATCGAATCGAAGAAATCCGCATTGTTCTTGGTTTGCTTCAATTTCCCAATCAGGAATTCAATCGCATCTGTGGTGCCCATCGGATTCAGGATCCGCCGCAGGACATAGGTCTTTGCAAGGTCAGATTTCTCGATCAACAGTTCTTCCTTCCGGGTGCCGGATTTCAGAATATCCATCGCCGGGAACACACGCTTGTCTGCGACTTTACGATCCAAAACAATCTCACTGTTCCCTGTGCCTTTGAATTCCTCAAAAATAACTTCGTCCATCCGGCTGCCGGTATCAATCAAAGCGGTGGCAATAATGGTCAGTGAACCGCCTTCTTCAATGTTCCGCGCCGCACCAAAAAACCGCTTGGGACGCTGCAATGCATTAGCGTCCACACCACCAGTCAACACTTTACCAGATGAAGGCACAGTCGTGTTGAACGCGCGTCCCAGTCGTGTAATCGAGTCAAGCAAAATTACAACATCGCGCTTATGCTCGACAAGCCGCTTTGCTTTCTCGATCACCATCTCCGAAACAGCGACGTGTCTGGATGCCGGTTCATCAAAGGTTGAAGATACCACTTCGCCTTTTACCGACCGCTGCATATCCGTCACCTCTTCGGGCCGTTCATCAATCAGCAAAACGATCAGATAACATTCAGGGTGGTTCCGCGCGATAGAACTGGCGATATTCTGCAACAGGACCGTTTTACCAGTGCGCGGTGGCGCCACAATCAAAGAACGCTGCCCTTTTCCGATCGGTGCCACCAAATCAATGATCCGCGCAGACCGATCTTTGACCGTCGGATCCTCTACTTCCATGATCAGTCGCTCATCTGGATAAAGGGGTGTCAGGTTATCAAAAGCAACCTTGTGTTTCGCCTTTTCTGGATCTTCAAAATTGATCCGCTCAACTGAAATCAACGCAAAATAGCGCTCATTGTCATTTGGCTCTTTCATCACGCCTTCCACGGTATCACCCGTGCGCAACGAATATTGACGGATCATGTCAGGCGAAACATAGATATCATCAGGGCCGGGCAAATAATTTGCCTCGGGCGACCGTAAAAATCCAAACCCGTCCTGCAAAACCTCTAGAACACCATCACCACCAATGACCCATTCTTCATCTGCCCGCTCCTTGAGAATGGCGAACATCATATCGCCCTTCCGCATAGTCGAGGCGTTTTCAATCTCCAGCTCCTCAGCCAGCGAAAGCAAGTCCTTGGGGCTTTGCGCCTTCAGGTCAGCAAGGTTCAGACGGTGTTGATTCATGAAAATTCCGCGGTCAGCGACATCGCCGACTTCTTGATAAGAGTTTTGGAAAACGCCATCCCGGACGGGATGCAACTTTGCACTTACGCAACCTCGTTCCCCGAGTCAATATTTATGCTAGAAAGGCCGCACTACAACAGCCACCACAATCAGTACCATCAGAACTGTCGGCACCTCATTGAAAAGCCGATAAGCCCGCCCCTTCCGTATGTTTACACCAGCCGCAAATTCCTTGCGCCGTGCCGCCATCCAGCCGTGCGCCCCGGTCATCGCAACCACCGCCAGGATTTTCACCCAAGCCCAGACAGATCCCCAGTCAAAGGCACCCAGCGTCAACATCACCAATCCAGCAAGCCATGCAACAATCATGGCGGGGTTCATAATCACCCGCAAAAGTTTTTCTTCCATGATCTGAAAGGTCTGGTCCAGTTCGGATCCGACAACAGCCCGTTCAGCATGATAAACATAAAGCCTTGGCAAATAGAACAACCCTGCCATCCATGCCATTACCGCCATGATATGTAGTGCCTTGATCCAATCATAATACGTGCGCAGCAAATCCATTGTTTTTCATGCCTTCTGTGTTCACCTCTTCCTAATAAATATAAGAATAAAGAAAAGATGATGTTGTAAGTAGTGTGCCACTTTTTTGTTGGTTATTTTTTATCCGCAAAGTTATCCCAAGGCTATCATGTGGTCTCAGTAACTTATTACCAATATAAAAATAAATAAATATTATTTTATTTCAGTTAGATAACAGGCCATTCTGAATGTAAAACAGCCAAAGAAACGGTTGTTGACCTACCCTACTGCGTTACTTTTCCACAGGTTGGATTTATGCTTTCCCACCGTGGATAAGTCTGATGACGGCAAAGAAGAACCCCGGACTTTTACAGCAGGTTTTATCACGCTAGATGCTACCCACATAAATTGCTTCGACTGACACAAGGTTTTTCCCAAAGGTTGTCCACATGGCAGAACAGATTATCCTTGCTTCCGGCTCAGACATTCGCACCAGAATGCTGCATAACGCAGGCGTTGCCCATGATGTGCAGGTTGCCCGCATAGACGAGGATGCGACCCGTCAATCCTTGCAGTCAGAACAGGCTTCCCCGCGTGACATTGCAGATACATTGGCCGAAATGAAAGCACAGCGCATCGCCACCAGAAACCCCGATGCGCTGGTGATCGGCTGCGATCAAATTCTTGCGCATCATCAGACGATTCTTACAAAACCCGCCTCTCCTTCAGACGCTTTGGCACAGCTTCAGTTTTTGCGCGGTGACACACACCAATTGCTGTCCGCAGCAGTTATCTATGGTGAAGGAAAGCCGCTTTGGCGACATGTCGGTGTTGTGCGTCTGAAAATGCGTGATGCATCTGATAGCTATCTTCAGGATTACATCGCGCGTAACTGGCACAGCATTCGCAATTCTGTTGGGGCTTACAAACTTGAAGAAGAAGGGGTGCGGCTTTTTTCACGCATTGACGGGGATTATTTCAATGTTCTTGGCCTGCCGCTGTTGGAACTCTTGTCTTACCTCACACTTCGCGGAACATTGCCATCATGACCCAAATTCCACGCGCCGCTGTCATTGGTAACCCGATCAGCCATTCCCTTTCGCCGAAACTGCACAATTACTGGCTCAGGCGGTATCAGCTGCAGGGCGAATATGTCGCTCTGCAAGTTGCCGAAGATGCACTTGAAAAAACGCTGCGCCAGATGCCGCAGGACGGATTCATCGGCGCAAATGTGACGATACCGCACAAGGTCAGCGTAATGCAGTTGGCAGATCACATCACAGATAGGGCAACACTGATCGGCGCTGCAAACACCCTGATCTTTAAGAACGATGGCAAGATTTTTGCTGATAATACAGATGGTTATGGTTTTATAGCCAATCTGCGCCAAGGTGCGCCAGATTGGGATCCAAAAGCCGGACCAGCAGCAATATTTGGTGCCGGTGGTGCGGCTCGCGCGATTATTGTGGCGCTTGCAGACGCTGGCGTGCCGGAAATCTTGCTGGCAAATCGCACCCGCCCCAAGGCCGAGGCATTAAAGACAGAATTTGGCACCCGGATTCAGGTTGTGGACTGGGTGCAGGCCAACCTGATGTTGGCCGATGCCCGCACCGTCATCAACACGACATCGCTAGGTATGAAAGGTGGACCGGAATTCAAGGTTTCGCTTGAGGCATTGCGCCCCGACGCAGTTGTCACCGACATCGTCTATAACCCGTTGCGTACACCCTTTTTGCAAGCAGCAGAGGCGGCAGGCTGTATCACGGTCGATGGGCTTGGGATGTTGTTGCATCAGGGTGTGCCGGGTTTTGAACGCTGGTTCGGCAAGCGCCCCGAAGTCGATGAAGAAACCCGGCGCGCGGTTTTGTCATGACCCATGTTTTGGGGCTGACCGGGTCTATCGGTATGGGCAAATCCACGACCGCCCGGTTTTTTGCGGAAGAAGGTATCCCCGTCTGGGATGCTGATGCTGCGGTTCACCGGCTTTATGATGCCGGTGGCGCCGCTGTTGGGCCAATCCGGCAGGTCTTTCCCTCCGCGATTGTGAATGATGCCGTCAGCCGTGAAAAACTGAAATTGATCATCGCCAAAGACCCATCTTCCCTGAAAACGATTGAACAGATCGTGCATCCGCTCGTTTCCGCGGATCGAGGGGTATTTATCGCAGATCATCATGATCCGTTGATCGTGCTGGATATTCCTTTGCTTTTTGAAACCGGTGCTGATGCCTCGCTGGATTCGGTTTTGGTGGTCACGGTGCCGCCAGAAATCCAGAAATCGCGGGTTCTGGACCGTCCGGGAATGACCAACGACCAGTTCGATTCAATGTTGGCGCGGCAAATGCCAGACGCAGAAAAACGCGCCCGCGCAGACCACGTGATCGAAACGCTGACACTGGACGACACCCGTGCCGCTGTGCGACATCTGGTTGCGGAACTGACCGGATAAAAACATGCGTGAAATTGTTCTTGATACCGAAACCACCGGATTTGAACCGCACGAGGGTGACCGGATCGTGGAAATTGGCGCGATCGAGCTTGTCCGGCATGTGCCCACGGGGCGAACCTATCATCAATATATCAATCCGCAGCGGTCAATGCCGGCAGAAGCCTTTGGCGTGCATGGCATTGGGCCGGATCTGTTGGATCCACCCCAAGACCCAAAGCCAGGGCAGGAAACACTGCGCGACAAACCCATCTTCCGTGACATCGCGCAAAGCTTTGTTGATTTTATTGGTGATGCCCGCCTTGTCATTCACAACGCCGCATTTGACATGAAGTTTCTGAATGCCGAATTGGGGTGGTTGAACCGTCCGCTTTTGCCGATGGATCAGGCGCTGGATACGCTGGCGATCGCGCGGCGCAAATTTCCCGGTTCCCCCGCCTCGCTGGATGCGCTGTGTCGGCGGTTTGGCATAGATAATACCGCGCGCACCTTGCATGGCGCCCTGCTTGATAGTGAAATTCTGGCAGAGGTCTATCTGGAACTGATCGGTGGGCGCCAACCTGACTTTGCACTGGCGGCCGATCCGCGGTCACAGGGATCGGATGACGTATCAGGTGGCTGGCGGCCGCAACCCCGCCCATCGCCACTACACGCACGGATCACCAAAGAAGAAGCCGCCGCCCATGCCAGTTTTATCGACAGCTTGGGCGACGGCGCATTATGGAAAAAAGACAGCTGACTTAATTGGGCTTTGCTTTTTCAGCTTCTGCGCGGCGTGCCAGTTCTGTTCTGTAAAGTGCAATAAAATCAATCATTTCCAAGTTCAGCGCGGGGAAACCACCGTCGCGGGTGACATCGCTGACGATCCGGCGCAAGAACGGAAAGGTAATGCGCGGGCATTCGATCAGCAGATAGGGGTGCATCTGTTCATCTGGCACACCTTCCACATGGAAAACGCCAGCATATTCAATTTCCAACACAAAAAGCGGTTCGCCCTTTTCCTTTGTTTTGCTGGTGATGTTCAGCTTTGTGATCACCTCATACTGTTTTTCGGCGTTCCGCTTGCGTGCATCAAGGTTGACCTGCACCTGAATTTCCGGCTGTGCATCGCCCGACACACCCTTTTGGGCCAGAATATTTTCAAACGACATGTCGCGAATGTATTGCGCCAGCACGCGGCTTTTGACTTGGGTCTGTTCGGCGGGTTTCGCGCCGTTTTCTGGTGTCTCTGACATTGGAAACTGCTCCGGTTGAATAAACTTGCTATGTTCCTAGCAGCCTATGGGGTGAGCCTCAATGCTGCGTCCAGCCTGATGGACGATGGGTTGGCTTTTTATCTGGTGTCACGTCTTCGAACTCTGCATCAATGACCCGGTCACGGGGGTGTTGCGGATGGTGTGATCCGGGTGATGCGGTGTTGATGTTCATCCGTGACCGAAGCCACAAAAACGCCTTGCGCCGGATACCCGGCACCAAAAGCGACAGCCCGGCGATATCTGTAAAAAAACCCGGCGTCAGCAGTAACGCGCCGGCAAACAGGATCATTGCGCCATTGGCCAGGGGTTCTGTTGGATCCTGCATGTCCGAAAACGATCGTTGCAGTTTGGCAAACTCGCGCGAACCCTGTGTGCGCACCAGATACGACCCCGCGATTGCTGTCGCGAGCACGATCAAAAGTGTCCACCAAACCCCGATCAAACCGCCAACCTGTATGAAAAGCGCGATTTCGATCATCGGGACGATGATAAAAGCAATTAGAAGCCACATTTGCGGAACCTTTCGTAACTTGTGCGGGGGGTAAGGTGGACTTGGCCCCGACGGTGACCTACATAAGGTTCGCATGGATGGGTTTCCATGGCTTGACGTGAAAGAGGTCCGAATGAACTCTCCGATTATTCAGCTTTTGGTGCTTGCGGGCATTGCTGTTTTTCTAATTCTGCGCTTGCGTGGTGTGCTTGGCACACGCGAAGGCTTTGAAAAGCCTGCCGTCACGCGGACAGGTCCAGGAAGTCTTGGCAGAAAGCCGGAATTCGACGTCATAGAAGGTGGTCCTGATCTGGACATCACAGACCACGTTCCCGAGGGCTCAGACCCCGCAAAAGCGCTAGCCGCGATCAAGCGCGCGGACCCGTCATTCAACGTCAGTGAATTTTTGGGCGGTGCGCGGGGTGCCTATGAAATGATCCTGATGGCCTTTGAAAATGGCGAATTGGACAATGTCGTGCCCTTCATTTCCGAAGATGTATATGAAGCGTTTTCAACTGTCGTCGATGATCGTCAGCAAAAGGGGCTGACCGTCGACGCGACCTTTATCGGGATCAGCGACATGAGCCTGAAAAACGCAACATTTGACGAAATGACCAAAGAGGCCGAGGTGACAGTAAGCTTCAAAAGTGAAATGACATCGGTTGTGCGCGACAAGGATGGCGCGGTCGTCGAAGGTAGCCCGAAAGAGATCAAGCGCCAAAAAGACACTTGGACCTTTGCGCGCAAGGTCGATTCCGACGATCCGAACTGGCGGCTTGTTGCCACGGATGCATGATGCGGTGTGATGGCTTATCTCACGTATAAACGCCTTGATTTCGATGACTTGAACGGATGGGCGGCGGATGATCTATCCGCCGCTTTTTCTGTTTTTAGCACGACATGCGCGGATATTGTTGACCCTGATTGGAAACATCTGTGTCACCTGGCCCAAGCAGGACCCGACCCCCGGCAATTCTTTGAAACCGAATTCCGCCCTGTGCTGATCGAAGATGGCGCGCCAACGCTGTTCACGGGATATTTTGAGCCAGAGCTATTGGGTGCGCGCCAGCAAGGCGGCGATTATCAGTGTCCCATATACGCGTTGCCTGATGATCTGTCATCGCGCAAACCCTATTATACGCGGCGCCAGATCGAACAGGACCAGGCTCTCGCAGGTAAAGGGCTGGAACTGGCGTGGCTGGCCGATCCGGTTGACGCGTTTTTTCTGCATGTGCAAGGGTCCGGCCGTATCCGCCTATCCGACGGGGATGTAATCCGCCTTGGTTTTGCGGGCAAGAACGGGCGCGCCTATACGTCAGTTGGTAAGGTGCTCGCGGATCGTGGAGTGGTTGCAGCAGACGGTATCTCGGCTGCGGTCATTCGTGATTGGGTGTGGGCCCACCCGGATGCAGGCCGTGCTCTGCTGTGGGAAAATCAAAGCTATGTCTTTTTTCGCGTCCTGAACGAAATTTCACCGGATGACGGCCCGCTGGGTGCGATGAACAGGTCAATCACGCCCGACCGGTCCATCGCGGTTGACCCTGCCTTTACGCCGCTGGGCGCGCCGGTGTGGATTGAAAAATATGGCGCTGACCCGATTAACCGCTTGATGATCGCGCAGGATACCGGGTCTGCCATCAATGGTGCGCAGCGCGCGGATATCTTTTTTGGCACTGGTGATGCCGCAGGCCAAAAGGCCGGGTCCATCAAGGATGGGGGCCGCATGGTTGTTCTGTTTCCCAAAGGACTGGTGTGATGCGTCGCCCCCGCCATCTGTCATCCGAGGAACGCGCACTGTGGGACCGTGTTGCTGATCGCGCAACGCCACTGGAACCGCAGCGCCAGCAGGCTGTGGTGGACCGCCCCAAGCTGAAGAAACCCGTCCCCCGGTCTGATCCGATGCCCGATTTTCGCGTTGGCCAATCTGCCGATATGACACGTCCACATGATCTTTCGCCACAATTGCCTGACCGGTTGGCACGTGCAACCATCAACATGGACCACAAGGCATTTGGCAAAATGACACGTGGTAAACTGAAGCCAGAGGCCCGGATCGACCTGCATGGCATGACTATGGCACAGGCGCATCCTGAACTGGTGGCTTTTATTCTGGGGTCACAGGCGCTGGGGCGGCGTTTGGTGCTGGTCATTACCGGCAAAGGCAAGGACCGCGACGATGGCGGCCCGATCCCGACCCGCTATGGCGTGTTGCGCCATCAGGTGCCGCAATGGCTGGCCCTGCCACCCTTGGCGCAGGCGATTTTGCAGATTACCCCGGCGCATCTGAAACACGGCGGGCATGGTGCCTATTACGTTTACCTACGTCGCGGTAGGTAGTTGCCGGATCGCACGCTTGAGAGGGGCGATGCTGATCAACGCAGCCAGCAAAAAGGATGCGGCAAATACCAGCATCTGTTGTTCAAAGCCAAAACCAAGGTCAATCAATACCCCTGACAGCCCTGGCCCGATTGCTGTGCCCAAGACCATCACGGCTGCAACCATTGACTTGATGGATCCGATGTTGCGTGTGCCAAAAAATTCGGCCCAGATTGCGATGGGCAGTGTCGCCTGCCCGCCACCTGCTATCCCCATCAGAACGACGGCGATGGCAGACCAAGCCGGGGTGGGCGCATACCAGTGCAGCGTAAAGGCAATGCACAACGGTAACAAATAGATCGGAAACAAGCGCCCGGCTCCAAATTTGTCGATCGCGGCACCATAGGCAAAAGATGATGTAACCAGCGCCACCGTGCCCAAGGGCAACATGGCAACAATACTCAAATGATCCCAGCCTTTGATTTCCGCGAAATGGACCTGGTGAAACCAGAACGATGTGCCAAACGCTGGAAAAAACAAAAGTGCTGGCATCAGGGACCAAAACAACGGATGGCGCAAAACGTCTTTGCGTGTCCAGTGTTTACAGTCCATCCCGACAACGTGATCCTCTGCCAGGCTGGATTGTGGTGTGCGTTCCAATCGCAACAACCGATAAAGGACGGGCATCAGCAATAAAGCGATGATGCCGGTCCCGAACCACAGTGTCTGCCAGGCGAAAAACCCCTTTAACCAAACAAGAGTTATCGGCATCGCCGCTTCTGCCAGCATGATCCCTAGCGATGCGATGGCCAGCGCACGTCCGCGGGTGGCGATGAACCAGCGCGCCATGGCAACAAGTGCCACGTGACTGACCATGCCCTGCCCGAAAAACCGCAATGCGAAAATCACGAAGGGCAACATGGCGGCATAAGGGTTGATTGCCATGGCAAAGCATGATGATGCCAAAAGCCCGACCACCAGAATACCAAGTGTGCGAACGCGAAACTTGTCCACAAGCCCACCCATGAAAACCATCGCAACAGCAGAGGCGGCAGTGCTGAACATATAAATCAGCCCCCATTCACCATTTGACAGCCCGAATTCAGCCCGTATTTCGCCGCCAAACACAGCAATGAAAAACGTCTGGCCAAAGCTGGACAGCATGGTCAGTAGTGCGCCGACCAACAGAAATGGCGCATTGTCGCGGACGAACCGCACATATGTGGCAAAACCGATCATGCGCCCTTATTGATTGCGAACGACGGGATGTAAAAGAACTAAATCAACCCGAAAGGATCAAAGCACGTAGCGGCTAAGGTCGGTAGATCGGGACAGTTCGCCCAGATGCTTTTCAACAAAATCAGCATCAACAGCTATTTCGTCGCCACCCCGGTCAGGCGCGTTGAACGATAGATCCTCGAACACCCGTTCCATCACGGTGTAAAGCCTGCGCGCACCGATGTTTTCCACCGCCTCGTTCACCTCGGCTGCGATTTTTGCCAGTGCCGCGATGCCATCGGGGGTGAAGGTCACGATGACATCTTCGGTTTTCATCAAGGCAGAATATTGCCGCGTCAGCGCGTTGTCGGTTTCCGTCAGGATGCGCACGAAATCTTCCATCGTCAGCGCACGTAATTCCACACGGATCGGCAGACGCCCCTGCAATTCGGGCAGCAGGTCCGACGGTTTGGCAACGTGGAACGCACCGGATGCAATAAACAGGATATGATCGGTCTTGATCGGGCCGTGCTTGGTGGAAACGGTCGTGCCTTCGATCAGGGGAAGCAGATCACGTTGCACGCCTTCGCGCGACACATCCGCACCGCGCGCGTCGGCGCGGGCGCATACCTTGTCGATTTCGTCCAGAAACACGATGCCGCTTTGTTCGACCGCTTCCATTGCGGCCTTGGTCACGGTTTCATCATCCAGCAGCTTGTCTGCCTCATCCGCGATCAAGGCATCATAGCTTTCGGCCACGCTCAGGCGCTTTTTGACCGTCCGGCCTCCCATTTTGCCGAACAGTTCGCCCAGGTTCATCATGCCGCCCATGCCACCGGGCTGGCCGGGAATTTCAAAACCACCCAGCGGGTTTGACGTATCGGCCAGTTCAAGTTCGATCACCGTGTCATCCAGTTCACCCGATTTCAGTTTCTTGCGAAACATCTCGCGGGTGGCGTCGCGGGCGTCGCTGCCGGCGATGGCGGTAATCACGCGTTCTTCGGCGGCGTGTTGCGCTTTGGCTTTGACGTCGTCGCGCATGTGTTCGCGGGTATCCAGAATGGCAGTATCAACCAGATCGCGAATGATCTGTTCTACATCACGGCCAACATAGCCGACCTCGGTGAATTTTGTCGCCTCGACCTTGATGAACGGCGCGCGGGCAAGTTTTGCCAGACGGCGGGAAATTTCGGTTTTGCCGACGCCGGTCGGGCCGATCATCAGGATGTTTTTCGGGTAAACCTCGTCGCGCAGGTCGTCGCCCAATTGCTTGCGTCGCCAGCGGTTGCGCAGGGCGACCGCAACGGCGCGCTTGGCCTCTTTTTGGCCGATGATGAACCGGTCCAGTTCGGATACAATTTCACGGGGGGTCAGGTCTGTCATGTCAGTCCTTACATCAAAGAAGGGGGAAGCCTGTGCAGGGGTACGATCCCAGGCATCAGGCACAAGATACGGGCGCGGATCCGTTCCCAGAACGCACCCAGCGATAGCAAGACAATACCAAGGATAAGCACGGTCAGCGCGGCGCCGTCACCATCCATCATCGTGGCGGCAAGGGCCACAATATAACCGATGGCCGCAATCAGAAACGAACGCCGGTCAATGACAATGGCGATCAGGGCAAAGAATGCCAGAAAACCCAGCAGGATTACATCAGCCAAAGCGGTATCGCTGTCCAAAAGCGTCAGGGCGACGGTATTCACAAGTGCGGGGGCCGCAACGACATGAAGCCAGAACCCGTTTGCGCTGCGACGGGTCACGCGGTGTGGGTCGCTCATGTCAAAGACCATCGCGATTCCAAAAACCACCAACCCCAGCGCCAGCGTGATAAAGGCGAACGGCCCGCCAGCGGACAGCAGAAAAAGGTCACTAAAGCTTTCCACCCTGCCGCCGCGACTGGCCGTGAAAACGATGGCCACGGCAAACAGGCCAACTGCGATCATCGCCATGGCGAAAGGCACGCGAAACCGCCACCAATAGGCCGCCAGCGTCAGCGTGGCCAGAAACAGCGGCAATGGCACGCTGGAATAGTCGTTTTGCGCAACCATAAAGGGCTGCATCATTCCCGACATGAACCCAAATGCGGCATTGCCGGCAAACATGACCGACAGCGCAATCGCAGGGGCTACCATGCGCCGTTTGCGGATAAAATATTCGGACAAAAGCCACAGCAAGACGCCGCCGATCGCTGCGATCATCATTGCATAGCGGGTCACATCGACAATTCTGTCGCCCAGCACCAATGACGCAACACCAAACCAGCCGAACCCCAGAATCATCAGGCCGATCACGATGAAAATTTCGTTGAACCCTTTGAACAGTTCGAACGGTTCGTCGCCTGCAGTCAGGTTTTCGCGCGCACCACGGCGGCTGTCGGCAAGGCTGACCAATGCGGCGGCCTGTTTTTCGCTTAGCAATCCGCTGCCAATCGCAGCGCGAAGATCGTCACGTTCGATCATCCGATGCTTTCCACCGTCAGATTGCCGTTGGTGTAAACGCAGATATCGGCGGCGATTGCCATGGCGCGGCGGGCGATATCCTCGGCTGACAGGTCGGTGGTTATCAGGGCGCGCCCGGCGGCCAAGGCATAGTTGCCACCTGATCCAATGGCGGCAACGTCGTGTTCGGGTTCCAGCACATCGCCTGCGCCGGTAATGATCAACAATTCCTTGCCGTCGCTGACGATCAGAAACGCCTCCAGCTTTTGCAAATACTTATCGGTGCGCCAGTCCTTGGCCAGTTCCACCGATGCGCGGGCCAATTGCCCCGGCGTTGCCTCCAGCTTTTTCTCAAGCCGTTCCAGCAGGGTGAAAGCATCAGCTGTCGATCCCGCAAATCCGGCGATCACATCCTGCCCGCCGGGCGACAGGCGACGCACCTTGCGGGCGGTGCCCTTGATCACGGTCTGGCCAAGGCTGACCTGACCGTCACCGGCGATAACCACCTTGCCACCCTTGCGCACCCCAATGATTGTTGTGCCGTGCCAGCCTGGGAATTGTTCGCTTGCCATCGTCCGCTCCTGTTTGTTGGGTCATATATGGCTGGGCGGCTGCGGCCAAACAACCCCGGCGCCGCGTCCGATGACCAGACATGAAAAGGGCGCCCCAAAAGGGACGCCCGATGTCGCATATCCTTGGCGGATCAGATCGATTCCTTGATCCAGCTTTCCAATGCGGCTTTTGGTGCGGCACCGGTTTTGTTTGATACGACCTGCCCGTCCTTGAAAAGGAACATCGCCGGAATACCGCGCACACCCATCTGGGCAGGCGCATTTGGGTTTTCGTCAACGTTTACTTTGACGATCTTCACCTTGCCCGCCATCTCGTTCGAGATTTCTTCCAAAGCGGGGCCGATCATGCGGCAGGGGCCACACCATTCGGCCCAAAAATCCACAACGACGGGGATGTTGGACTGGCGCACTTCGGCGTCAAAGGTTGCGTCAGTTACAGCTACGGTGGCCATCGGCTTACTCCTTGGCGATATATTATCTGTGCTGAACGTAGGCACGCGGTAAGCGATGGTCAAGGGATGGGCAAATTGGCCAGCGCACCCGAAAGCAGATCATCGGGCAGCAGTGTCAGCCGCCCTGACGCCGTCCAAAGGATCGCAACTTGCACCGGCATGTCGGGGTAGATTTGCCCCAGTGCATGATGGTAAACCGCCATCTGGCGCAGCAAACCGGCGGGCGTTTGCGCCGGATCATCAGGGATGACGGCGTTTGATTTGTAATCGACCGCTAAAATGCAGTCTGTCGCGATTAACAGACGATCAATCGCGCCGTGAATACGGCCAATACCGGGAATATCGGCTGTGATATCCACTTCGGTCAGTGCATTATCCGCCCACAGATGCGCCAGCGCAGGGTTATCCAGCAGGGAAATCACCTGTGCGACCAGCGCGGGGTCATCCTGTTCAATCAAACGCAGACCAAATTCCATCCGCTTGGCCGGCGCGATTACCGGCAGATGTTCCAATAGCCGGTGAATCAGCGTGCCACGGGCCATCGCGTCAGCATCATTCCCGGTCACGTCGCTTGGCAAGGTTTTTTCCCCAGGCAATTCAGACGGCGCGCGCGTCGCAACGCGGTCTGGAACAGGCAATGTGCCAAAGACGGGCAGAGTGATGTCAGGTATCGCAGTTGATTGCGTCGTCACAAGCGTGCCGACGTCCCAATCCAGATGCGATACGCGCCGCACAGGCAAATCACCTGCCTTCGCATCATAAACACCGCAGCCGTCCATCCCGCTGGCCACGATATTATGCCAACTGTCATCATCTTCCTTGATATTCCCTGCCGCGCCAACGATCAGCCATTTTTCAGCCCGCGTCATGGCAACGTAAAGCAGGCGCAACCGTTCACGGGCCTGTTTGGCGACAACCAGGTCACGCAGATTGGTCACGGCGGGCGCGCTTTCTGCTTTGGGGGTTTTCCAGACGACATGTTCGCCATGTTCGCCAGCGGGCAGCAGCTCTGCCTTGATGTCGGTCTTGGGTTGCACGGTGTCGGGCAGAATGACGATGGGCGATTCCAAGCCCTTGGCACCATGGACAGTCATCACACGAATTTGGTCGCTTTGGCTGTCCATCTGGCGCTTGACTTGCAGATCGTCGGTTTCCATCCAGATCAGAAAGCCCGTCAGGCTGGGGACACCGGTGTTTTCATAAGCGAGGGCCTGGCTCAGGAGCGCGTCAATCCCGTCTTCGGCTTCCGGCCCCAGACGTCCCAGCAGGTTGCGCCGCCCGTCGTGCCGGGTCAGGATGCGTTCGATCAGGTCATAGGGGCGCAGGAAATCGGCCTCTCGACGTAGATCATGCAGGATTTCCAATGTTTCAGGGTAATCCCCGCTGCGCAGCGCGGGCCACAGATGGCCCTTTTCCGGGCGGTGATGCGCCAATGTGAACAGGTCTTGTTCCGACCAGCCAAACAGAGGCGAGCGGAGCGTCGCAGCCAGTGACAGATCATCCTCTGGCAAGGCTAGAAAACTCAACAACGCGGCCAAGTCCTTGACCGCCAGCTCGGCCCCCACGCGCAAACGATCGGCGCCCGCGATTTTCAG
Organism: Yoonia sp.; assembly: GCF_014859355.1. Taxonomy (GTDB): domain Bacteria; phylum Pseudomonadota; class Alphaproteobacteria; order Rhodobacterales; family Rhodobacteraceae; genus Yoonia. Next base: position 18,647 of record NZ_JACUUJ010000023.1, read on the forward strand.
ACCTGCAGCTTTGCAGGCGCGGATGATCTCGGCGAAAAGGTCTGACCGGCGCTGGACAAGGATCAGGAAATCGCCCTCGCTGATCGGACGGCGCTGAAAGACACCGGTTTCGCCGATTTCAACAGGGATCGTTTCCTGCGCGATCATACGTTTTATCTGCCCTGCAATCCGCGCCGCCATCAGCACATTATGGTCCTGTGTGCCGGGCTGATCGACGGGATCCCACCAGTTGCCGCTGTCGTCATTGCCCGCCTTTTCAATCGGTGGCCAAAGATCGACGCGGCCCGGCATCGCGTCCTTGAATGCAATATGGTTCAGTTCATCGTCCATCCCCGCCGCGCGGTCGCCGGTAAAGGTTGCATCAACCACGGACAGGATTGCCTGCGATGACCGGAAAGAATGATCCAGCGATGTGACAACAAAGGGTTTCTGCACGGCGCGATGGGATGCATGAAACAGGTTTTTCATCTGGTTAAATGCCGCCGGGTCGGCACCTTGGAACGAATAGATCGACTGTTTCTTGTCACCTACGACAAAAACCGTGCGTTCCCTGTCAGACCGCGCGCCGATGCCTGCGGCAAATTCCTGTGTCAGGCGTTCGATCACCGCCCATTGGGTCGGGCTGGTGTCCTGCGCTTCGTCCACCAGCAGGTGATCAATGCCGCCATCCAACCGGAACAGCACCCATTGGGCGACGCCCGGATCGGTCAGCAGCGCGCGCGCCTTGCGGATCAGATCATCAAAATCCAGCGCACCCATCGCCAGCTTGCGCGCCTCATATGCCGGAACAAAGGCCTGGCCAAACCGATAGATGACCAGTGTGCGTTCAAGTGCCTGTAAAGCAAGCCGGTCTTTGCGTGCGGATTCCACGCGGATCATCAGCGGTTCAATCGTTTCCATCAGGTCGCTGTGGGCCGTGCGCGTCGCCTTTGTGGGGAACGATCCTACCTTTGCACCAAAGGGGTTTTTTGTGCCTTCACCAAACAAAAACACAGTTTCCAACGTTTGCAGGTCGCGCAATGTCGGGTGGTCGCCGGGGCAGAACCCGGCCAAAGCGGTTGCCGCCTTTTGGTCATTTGTGCTGCCTGTCGCGCAAGCCGTGCGCAGGTCGGCGATTGCGGGGATACTGTCGGCGTCAAAAACCTGCGCTATCAGGCTTTGCGGTGTCAGTGTTGGATCAACACCAAGAAATTCGCAAATCACATCCCTTGAGGTTTCGCATGCGAAACTATCCCGCTTTGCCGCCACCTCGGCCGTCAGTCTCGCCAGATCAGCGCCGGTAAACAGCGCCAGCAGGTCATGCACGGCCTGTGAATCTACGCCCGTGACCAGTGTATCCATCACTTCTTCGCGCAAAAGCTGCGCATCGCGGTCTTCCATTTCGCGAAATTGCGGGCTGACGCCCGCTTCTAGCGGAAAACGGCGCAGGATACCGGCACAGAACGAATGGATCGTCTGAATCTTCAGCCCGCCCGGCGTTTCAATCGCACGGGCAAACAACGTGCGCGCAGCCCTTAGCTGTTCCGCATCAATCACGCGGTCAACGCCAAGGCGGCGCAGGTCATCATGCAGCGCGTTATCGGCCATCATCGCCCAGGCACCCAGCCGCTTGAACAGACGGTTCTGCATTTCGGCGGCGGCGGCCTTGGTATAGGTCAGACACAGGATGTTCTGCGGGTCCACCCCATCCAATAACAACCGCGCCACCCGGTCGGTCAAGACGCGAGTCTTGCCTGACCCGGCATTTGCCGACAGCCACGTCGAATTGCCTGGATCGGCGGCATCGACCTGTCGTTGGGTGGCTTCATCGCGCATTATGTCAGCACCTCTGGATGCGGGTCATCGCTGATGTCCCATTCGCCATAGCGCGACAGGTGGTCGTAATCGCTGCGATCGTCTTTGGAAAACAGCGCCATCCGGGCGGTATAGCCCCGGTCAATCCGCTGCCAGTTGGTTAATAGCGTTGTGAAGTCGGCCCAAACCTGATCTGCGGGGTGGTTTTCCAACGGGGCGGGAACAATTTTCATATCCGTGTTCACGCCCAGAAAATATGCACCCTGCACCGGCAATGCACCCATGCCCTTGAATGCGCCACGCGTGACCATGGCGGACTCTAATAGCAATTGTTTGTCAAATTTTTCCTGTTGTTTTCCTGTGGGAACGATCCCTGTCTTGTAATCATAGATCAGCGCCGCGCCACTGGGTGTTACGTCGATCCTGTCGGCCTTGCAGGTCAGCGTGACGCCAACCTGTGGCACGGTGATTTCCCCCCATTGTTCGACCTTGCGGGTGTCGGCCAATGCTTGGCGCTCGCGCTCTTGCGCCAGAAACATATCAGCCGATCTTTCTATCCGTGCCAGCCATTGCGCCCGGATCGTGGGCCATGGGCATTGGGCGGTAAATTCTTGCTGGGCGATCTTTATCAGGGCGGCGCGGTCATCAGGCGTGTGCCCTTCCGCGATGAAACGTTCCAGAATTTTGTGCACGATAATGCCCCGCAGTGGCGCATCGGCACTAGGCTGCAACGGGTCAAGCTGGTTCAGCCGCAAGACATTGCGGGCATAGATGGCAAAGGGATCGCGGATCAGGGTCTTGATCTGCGTCACGGATATTTTTTTCGGTCGCGCGGCCAGCGGTGGGCAGGGTGCTGGGCGTCGTGCCGCCGCGATGCTACCGGTTGGTGCCGATAACTTTGCTGCCATCGCGGCCCAATGATCGCCCCGGTTTCGCATTGCCAACAGCGCCTCTGGCCCATTTTGCGCAGGCAAACCGCTAAGCAGGTTTGTCAGCCGGTTCACCCAGCGCGATGGCACGGTTTCTGCGTCAGATGACCGTTTTGCACGGGTGATCCAAACCTCGCGCCCAGCGATGGCCTGCTGGTAGTCATGCGCCGACAGGCCGATCTGGCGTTCCGGTAACAGCAAGCCGGCGGTCTTGCGCATGGTGCGGTTCAACCATGGATCAGGGGGCGGGGCTTCGGGCCAGGTGCCGTCGTTCATGCCGCCCAGAATGGTCAGGTCAACGCCCTGCACCCGCGCCTCTAGTGTGCCCCAGATCAGGATGCCGGGGTGGCCCTTGTCGGGATCGCGCACGACACCTTCGGCGATGATGGCCCCGAACAGGGCGGCATAATCGCGGGGTGACATGGTACCGCCCGCGTCTGCATTGTGATCCAGCATATCGCAGATGCCCCGCGCTTCGCGGCCTGCGGTCTCTTGCCAAAGTTCCCCTGCACCTGTGGCGTTTGGTCCAGCGGCAAGGGCTTCGGCCATGGCCAGATGTCGTTTTACGTGATCGGTCAGAGGCAGATCAGACGGATCATCAAGGCCGGTGATCAACCCTGCCAGCCATGCGATCCAAGCCGTGCGGTCTGTGTTTTCCCCGGCCCATTTTGCCAGGGTTTCCACTGTCGGAAATGGCGGACCCGAGCGCCGCAGATGCAGTTCCAATTCCCGTGTGTGCAACAAATGCGGCCCGCGCTTTGGCCCATCGGAATGGCACAGTGGATGTTTCAGCAGCGTCAGCAGGCCCGCGCCCGTGAGCGGTTTGCCAAACAGATCGGCCACATGGCGCAGAAACCGCCCCGGCGGTGACAGGGCCAGCGGCAGGCCCGCGCTGTCATCTGGCGTGATGCCCCAACGGTCGAGCGCCGCCGTTACCTGCCGCGTCAGCATCCGGTCGCGGGAAATCAGTGCGGCGGTGGTGCCATCTTCGGCCGCTTGGCGCAGGCGCAGGGCGATGGTTTCCGCCTCTGTCCTTGGCGATGCGGCCTCGACCAAGGTCAGCCCTTGCGTCGCTGTGATCATGCAGCCCAGTGCCGGCCCTTCGGTCAACCATTGGTTTGTGACAGGGGCAGGGCGCAAAGACAGTGAAACAAGCCCGTTACGCGCCGGACGAACGGGCGCAAGATCAGTCCAAGGCGCCACATCGCCGGGGTGAAACCCGATCAGGTCCATCAGGTGACGAAACCGGAATTGCGGGTGATCCTCGGCGGTCATGGCGTTATCCATGCTGTGCCAAACCGTTTCAGGCAGATCAAAATCAAACCCAGGCAACACGATCGCCCCCTGCGGCAGCCGTGCCACTGCCTGCATGAACAGCGCCGTTGCCCCGCGCGATCCGGTGGACCCCGCGATAATGACAGGGTCTTGCGGAGGTGTCTTGGCCCAACGGTTGGCCAGCGCGTTAATCACCATGCGCTGACGTGCTTCCTTGTCGGGTTCGTCGGGGACGTCGCTGAAATAAGGCGCGACAATGTTCAGAAATTTCTGCGCCCGTTGCCAGTGGCCTGACTGGTCTGTAACGTCCAGCGCCTTGATGTCGTCGGGGCTGACGCCTTCGCCCTGCATTTCATCCATCAATTTTGCCAGACTGTCGGACAGATCGTAAAGCGCTGTGCGCGGGGCCAGGTCGGGTTCTTTTTCCAGCAGTTCGGACACCAATTGTGCAAGCTGCAACCGCCGTCGCAGCGGCGATACGGCAGGCGGCAGGTCTGCCAGCGGGTCGATCGCAAGATCGGTGATCAGACGGATCCGGGGTAACAGGCGCGGCGGACCCGCGTCAAAAACAGCGCGGATCCGCCGCTGCATTCTTGTTGTGTTCACATAGATCGTGACCCGCGCCAGATCGGTGGGGACCATGCCCGTGCTGCGTGCCAACAACCCGCGCACCAGACCTTCGGCAAAATCGACACCGGGGGCTGCGCCAAAAATGCGTGGGCTGTCGCTGGGGTCAAACATGCAACATTGCCTCGGCCAGCGGAATGCTGTCAGGTTGGCCGACATCGCACCACTGGCCCGGGTAAATCACACCGAAAAGCCCGCCGCGCGCCGCCATCTGATCCCAAACCAAGTTCATGGAAAACACCTCTTTTTCGATGGTGGCTAATGTGTCTGTGCGGATCATCTGCACACCTGAAAAAACATGCGCAGGTGCGCGGGTCAGGCGCCCCTTGGCGTCCATTGCAAAATCGCCTTTGCCCGTGTGGCCGACGACCTGTGCCGGTGGCACCAGAAGCAACAGCGCCTCTATTTCATCGCGCCATGCGCTGCGCAGTTGTGCAACAGGGTTCGGGCCGCGCCAGACGGCATCGGTATTCATCGTGATCACGGGATTGCCCGGCAAAAGCGGCAGCGCGTGCCGCAACCCGCCACCGGTTTCACGCAACAGATCGGTTTCGTCTGAAATGGCAATATCACGCCCTGCCAGATGCCTGCGCAACATATCAGCCTTGTAATGTGCATTGACAACCCGAAGCCCCTGCCCTTCCGTCAGGTCCAGAGCGTGGTCGATCAAGGCACGTCCTGCGACCTTGATCAGCGGCTTGGGCCGGTCGTCTGTCAGCGGGGCCATACGGGTGCCACGCCCGGCAGCAAACAAAAGGATAGGCATTGTCATCGGCGCAGCCTTTCCAGCAGGGCAGCATCTGGCGCGGGAAGGCAATCCAGCGTTGCGCTGCGCAACCGTGCCAATGCCGGATGTGCCAGATCGCGCATCAGGTTTTCCCAGACGCGGGGGATCAAATCAATGTAATGTGGTTTGCTGCGGGTTTGCGCCAGACGGGCGAACACCCCAAGAATACGCAGGTTGCGCTGGGCACCCAAGCAGGCCAGTTGCGGGCGAAATGCAGGCCCCATGCCCGTGACGTGCATGAAATATTCGGTCATATTTTCTACCAGTCCCGCGTCTATATCCCGCCGCACATCCCGCAACAGCGACGCCAGATCATAGCCAGCGGGCGCGAAGAACGCATCCTGAAAATCCAGCAGGCCGACGCGCGCCAGCCCGGTCTGATCCGGCCGCCAGATCAGGTTTTCGGCGTGAACGTCGCGCAACGCTAATGTGTCAGGGTGTGGCGCCAGTGTTTGGAAATGCCTGATCACTTCCTGCGTCAGGTCGATGACATCGGTCTTGGCGTAAAATTCACCTGTGATACTAACCATATCGCCAGCGACCTGCGGGGTAAGCTGAGGCAATGTAAGGTCAATTGTTTGATCGTGCAGGTGCGCCAAGACATCAATGGCGGCACGGTAAAGCTGTGGGGTGTCATGCGGGTGGCGCAAAAGCCAGTGGGAAAAATCCTCTGTTCCAAGATCCGACAGCACCATGACGCCAAGCTCTGGCGCATGCGCCAGCACCTTTGGCGGGCAAAGGCCAACGGACTCAAGCCAGTGGGCCAATCGGGCAAAGGGGCGGGTGTCTTCGGCATTTTCGGGTGGCGCATCCATCAGAATGACGCTGGCGTCACCCCTTAGCAGGCGCTCATACCGTCGGGCAGAGGCATCGCTGGCCAAGGGCACCCGCTGCCAGCCTGCCCAGTCGGACTGTTCCAAATACCGGGAGATCCGAGCAGCACGATCATACATGCAGATCGCCAAGGCGCTTGCCCCATGCATCAGGCGCGTCAATTATGACGCTATGCCCGTTGTCATGTGCTGCGAAACGCAGGCGCAGCGCATTTTCAGGGGCGTCATCGCCCAGCCGGTCGGGCCATTCGATCAGGCAGATGGCGGTGTCAAATGCGTCGTCGAGCCCCAGTTCAAAAATTTCATCAGCATGGGTCAGCCGGTAAAGGTCGCAATGCCAGATGTCGCCGGCGGGATCCTCGTAGGTTTGGATCAGCGTAAATGTCGGCGATGGCACTTCTTCTTGCCGGCCAAGACGGGCGCGGATCAGCGCCCGGCTGAACGCCGATTTTCCGGCACCGATTGGCCCTTCCAGCAAAATAACATCACCCGGGCGCAAGATAGGCGCAATCCGCCCTGCCAGTGCGGCGGTGTCAGATTCCTGCGGCAGGGCCAGATAGGTAGAGTCAGCGGACATGGTGCCAAGACTATGGCCTTGGCGATTGCCTGCAAGGTGAAATCATCGCTTGGCGGCAAGTAATGCCGGATCCGCCGCCGCGAGTTTGCGCATCACCGGCATTTGCGGGGGAGCAAGACTGAACCTGACCATTGTCATGCCCCCCGAAATCGGCTGCGCATGGCAGCGCAGGTGACGTCCATCGTCAAGGATCACGCGATCAGACCACGGTTTGCGCGGGCCAAGTATATGAATGAAACGGTGCAATTCGGCCCAGACAGGGGTTGGCGCGCACTTTGATTGCCAGTTCTTGCTGGCTGATTGCAGGTCAAATGGCGTGATCACGCCTGCCGGGCTTTCATCCCAAAGCCGGTTATAAGCCGCATTTGACATCACCATCGTGCCACCACTGGAAAAGACCGCGATCGGATCTGCAAGGGCATCAAGCACGGCCTGCCCCGTTTCAATGTCCGTGCGGAATCGCCGGGTCAGCGATATTTCGGCGCTGATATCTTCAAACAGAAAGGCAAAGGCACCATCAGGATGCGGGCGTCCGGTGACGCGATATGTCTGACCTTCGGGCAGGTTCCAAATTTCGGTATAATGGCCATTCTTTGCGGCCACTTCCAGCGCGGTGAAGTGATCGCGCCATGTGGTATAGTTTTTCGGTTCCGGCAGCATCCGCGTTTCGCGCAACCGGTCCAGCACTGTATCCAGTGTTGGACGCTGGCTCAGAAAATCAACCGGCAGATTTGTCATATCAACAAGCGCTGGGTTGAACATGGTCAATTCACGTCGCTTGTTAAAAATGGCTAGCCCGATGGACAGGTCAGCAAAGGTTTTGCCAAGCGTTTGCACGAAATGGTGACGTTCATGGTTTGCGCGCACGACCGCATTGGCATCAGTTGCGAAGTGCAGGGACCCATCATGCCGTTTTATGCTGGTGACATCAAACCAATGTTCCGCCCGTTTTTTAGGCAGCGTGACCGACAGCCTGCGCACCGTGCTGTCGCGGTTGGCCAGCGCTTCGTGCAGATTGGGAAAAAGCGGCTCGCTTGGCCAAGTATCAGCGGTGGCTATGTTGTCACTTGTATTTTGCCGTTGGTCACAAAATGTCAAATACATATGGTTGGCCCACAGAAGGGTGCCATCGTGGTCTTCGTGCCAGATCATCTGCGGGCTGTGCTGCGCCATGTCGCGCAGCATTTCCAGTTCTGACATTCTGATATCAATTTCAATCACGTCGCTGGCTGTCTGGCCGTCGGCATCGTTGTGGCCTTTTACCGCGAGGCGCAAGATGCCGTCTTTTTGCTGCGCGTCCAGCCAGATATCGGCGGCCTTGGCCCCGGCGATTTGCACAGGTGTGCTGATGTCTTCAGCAAGCGTTTCGCGTAACTTTGGAAAGTGTGGCGAAAGAACGTGGATCACCGCATCATAGTCATTCATATGTCTGACATGCGGTGCGATCATGGCCAAGGCGTCAGGCGTTGCGTCGATCATGATCTTGTCATTGAACAGAAAGACCGGTCCTGTTGCCGTGCTGTCGTTGGCCGTCACAAACCGGGCGCTTCTTCGGTCAATGAACCTCAGCGTGATCATGACGATCGTTGCGCCGATTGTTGCAGCGGCTGTTGCCACCGTCAAATCCATCCATGTCATCGCCAACGTGCCCTTGATTCCGGCCTTCGCAACCAGCATCCACAATTAAAGTTAAGACGCGGTTAAGAAGAGTTCAGGCTGTCGGCCATAGATCAATGGGTTTGTTTTTGCCAAGCGCGCGACCGGGCGCGCGGTTCGGGTCGGGCAGGGCAGATCTTGCCCATGTGACCTGCACAATGGCACCGCCGGTTGCCTGACCGGCCCAGCCTGCATGGCCATGCCTGCGGCTATTGGCAAAGGTCAGCTTTGCCCCAGATCGTTCGAGAAGGGTCTTGGCGATGAACAGGCCCAGCCCCATCCCTTCGTAACCGGGGCGGCGCCCGCGGTCTTCGGTATACCGCCGCCGGCGCACATAAGGGTCGCCGATGCGCCCTAGCACAGAAGGCGGAAACCCCTGCCCGTCATCAGATATGCGGACGTTGATTTCGGTTTCGGACCAGTTGATATCGACATGAACCTTGGACTGTGAAAAATCGACAGCGTTCTGGATCAGGTTGCGCAACCCGTGAATGATTTCAGGGCGGCGGGGAATGGTTGGTTGGGCCAGTTCAGCCCCCAGCGCCGGGCCGACTTTAAAAACAACTGTCTTGCCACGGCTGACATGCGGTTCGGCGGCTTCCCGAACCACGGTTTCCAAAGGTGCGTGGCGCAGGTGCAGGTCATCCTTGCCCGCCCGCCCCATGGAATGCAGAATATCGCGACAGCGGTTGGCTTGTTGCCGGATCAGGGCGGCATCCTCTAGCAATTCGGGATGGTTTTCCAGTTCTTCCATCAATTCGCTGCTGACCAGTTTGATCGTGGCAAGCGGTGTGCCCAGTTCATGCGCGGCGGCAGCAACGACACCGCCCAGATCTGTCAGTTTTTGTTCACGCGCCAGCGCCAGTTGCGTGGCCAGCAGTGCCTCGCCCATGGTGTGCATCTCGGTTGTGACCTGTCGGGCATAGATGGCCAGAAAGACCACACCAATGGTCAGCGCGACCCAGAACCCGAACAGAAACAGCCCCGGCAAGACCAGCATTTCCCCTTGTGCGCCAATAATGGGCAGGCTCAACTGGCTGAGAAGGCTGATCAGTACGATCGCTGCCAGCCCCAGAAATACGGTGCTGCGCAGATGCAGAACCGTTGCAGCAATGGTGACGGGGGCCAAGACCAGCATCGCAAATGGATTATTCAGCCCGCCCGTCAGAAATAACAGCAGGCTTAGTTGCACGATGTCAAACACCATCCAGAACGATGCCTCACGTTCGGAAAGACGTTTATTTTCAGGATAGACAAAGCTGCAAAACAGATTCGCCAGCAACGAAGCGGCAATCACCATTGCGGCAAATCCTACCTCGATCTGCAGGCCGTAAACCTGAACCGCAACCAGAATGGCCGTGGCCTGCCCGGCGGCGGCAAACCAGCGCAGCGTGACAAGCGTGCGCAAGCGCACCCAGTTGCTGCGCTGCTGGTCCTGAAACATTTCAAATTCCGAAATCGACATTTGATGATGTCATCCCATGCGCCAAGCTGGGCTATTGATAAGCCTGTGTGCATAGAGGATCAATGCGACCAATCCGCAAAAGGGGGATCGGATGTTCAGAACGATTGCAAATGGCACCAGCGTGCTGGCCCTTGGACTGTCGGGTGGAACCTATATCATGACGCAAATGGCAGATGATGCGGGGGGTCAGATACGCGGGTTACTGCGGCGGCGCAGGCCTGCAAGATGCTTGATGCCAAACGGGATGATGACTACGAATATTAACTTATGCAGCCTATGGCATTGATCTATTTCGAGATGCCGGATGTGGGGTTTGTGGATTTTTTCGCCAGATCACACCCCCGAGGAGGTGGCACCACACACGGGATGTTTCGGCGCAGCGGCCTGAACAGTTGACGGCTTTGGCCAAGGGCCTACGTTCAATTCTGAAATGTGAAGGACCGATGATGAATACCGAGCCACTGGATCTGGGCGATGACAACAGCCTTCTTTTGGTCGATGATGACGAGGCATTTCTGCGGCGGCTTGCCAAGGCGATGGAAAAACGCGGATTTGCAGTAGAAATGGCCGATTCTGTGGCGGCAGGCATTGCGATTGCGACGGCACGACCGCCGGCTTATGCGGTTGTTGACCTGCGGCTGGAAGATGGCAACGGGCTTGATGTGGTCGAACGATTACGCGCACAGCGGCCCGAAAGCCGGATCGTCGTTCTGACAGGCTATGGTGCAATTGCAACGGCGGTGGCCGCCGTCAAGATTGGCGCGGTCGATTATCTGGCGAAACCGGCCGATGCGACCGACGTGACCAATGCGCTGCTGGCGCGCAATGACGGCCTGCCGCCACCCCCCGAAAACCCGATGAGCGCGGATCGTGTGCGTTGGGAACATATCCAGCGGGTCTACGAGCTTTGTGACAGGAACGTTTCAGAAACCGCGCGGCGGTTGTCGATGCACCGGCGCACATTGCAACGGATACTGGCCAAGCGCAGCCCGCGGTGATTGGACGGATCACAAGGCATCCATCAGGCGCTGGTGCAGGGCGGTAAAGTCATCGCGCACCTGCGCGGGGGGCCGTAGCCGGATTGTCAGGCTTTGCGTCAGCGCCGCAATCTGTTTACCAAATAACCTGTCCGCTTCTGCCTGCGTAAACCCTGCAATCTGCACTGCCTCTAGCCAGGCAGAAAGTTTATCGGCTTTTTTTATCTGGCGCTTGATCGTTACGGGTATTTGTGCCGGCAGGCCAAAGCGCAGATGGATGGCGGCGGTCAGCCGGTCATCCAGCGCGCCGTACCCCGGCCCCACCGCGGCCTTGACCGGGCTGATCATGTCACCAATCACATATTCCGGCGCATCGTGCAGCAATGCGGCCAACTGCCATTTTACCGGGGCCTTGGGGTTCTGGCGGCTGAAAATTTCGGTCACCAACAGGGAATGTTCGGCTACTGAATAGGCAAAATCGCCCCGCGTCTGCCCGTTCCAGCGCGCGACAAAGGCCAGCCCGTGCGCGATATCCGCGATTTCAATGTCCATCGGGGTCGGGTCCAGCAGGTCCAGCCTGCGGCCCGAAAGCATCCTTTGCCATGCGCGTGGTTGTTTCATGGGGGGTTCGCCTTAATTCATTTTTCAGACAACTGCATAATACGTGGCTTTGGATTGTGGCAACCCGACCGCGATGCTATGGCACGCCCAACAATTTTCAGGAGAAGAACAGCATGTCGCAAGACTATATCGTCAAGGATATCGCGCTGGCCGCCTTTGGCCGCAAGGAATTGGATATCGCCGAAACCGAAATGCCCGGCCTGATGGCCCTGCGCGAAGAATTCGGAGCATCGCAACCACTGAAGGGTGCGCGCATCGTGGGCAGTCTGCACATGACGATCCAGACCGCTGTTCTGATCGAAACGCTGAACGCGCTGGGCGCCGATGTTCGCTGGGCGTCTTGCAACATCTTTTCCACCCAAGACCATGCCGCCGCGGCCATTGCCGCAGGCGGCACGCCGGTTTTCGCGATCAAAGGCCAAAGCCTTGAGGAACACTGGGATTATCTCGACCGGTCGTTCCAGTTCCCCGAAGGTGCGAACATGATCTTGGACGATGGCGGCGATGCGACGCTTTATGTTTTGCTGGGTGCGCGGGCCGAAGCGGGCGAAGATATCATCCCTGTCCCCCAGTCCGAGGAAGAAGAAGTCATCAAGGCGCAGATCAAGAAACGCATGGCGCAATCGCCCGGCTGGTTCACCAAAACCCGCGACGCGATCAAGGGCGTATCCGAGGAAACGACAACGGGTGTCCACCGCCTGTATGATCTGCACAGGAACGGCCAGCTGCCTTTCCCTGCGATTAACGTGAACGACAGCGTAACCAAGTCGAAGTTCGATAACAAATACGGCTGCAAGGAATCGCTGGTCGATGGTATTCGCCGTGCGACAGATACGATGATGGCCGGCAAGGTTGCGGTGGTCTGCGGCTATGGTGACGTTGGCAAAGGTTCTGCCGCATCGCTGCGGGGTGCTGGCGCGCGCGTCAAGGTGACTGAAGTGGACCCGATTTGCGCGCTGCAAGCCGCGATGGACGGGTTCGAGGTGGTGTTGCTAGAGGATGTGCTGGACACTGCCGACATTTTCATCACCACCACCGGCAACCGCGATGTCATCCGGATCGAGCATATGCGCGAGATGAAGGATATGGCGATCGTCGGCAATATCGGCCATTTCGACAATGAAATTCAGGTGGCCGCGCTGAAAAACCATAAATGGACCAACATCAAGGAACAGGTGGACATGATCGAAATGCCGTCTGGCAACCGTTTGATTCTGCTGTCCGAAGGGCGCCTTCTGAACTTGGGCAATGCCACGGGTCACCCGTCTTTTGTGATGTCGGCATCGTTCACCAACCAAGTGCTGGCGCAGATCGAACTGTGGACCAAGGGCGACGAGTATGCCCCTGGTGTGTTCATCCTGCCCAAGCATCTGGATGAAAAGGTCGCGCGTTTGCATCTGAAACGGATTGGCGTGAAACTGACCGAACTGCGCAAGGATCAGGCCGATTATATCGGCGTGACCGTGGAAGGGCCGTTCAAGCCCGATCATTACCGTTATTGATTGCACAAACATGCCGCCATCGGCCAATTGGCACGGTGGCGGCACAGGGTCAGTATGCGTGCCGCGTAAAAACTTGCCGCCTACTGCAAAAAAATCTTAGCAAATGCCCGATGTATCGCTAATCTTCGCCCTACGGTGCGAAACGCATTGAATTATGAAAAAAACTTCGGGGACATTCCTATGGGTAAGCGCGACGATTTGATTGCACGATATGCAGATGACTTGAAAAATAAATGTGGCATGACGCCGGATTTGGATTTGCTGACCAAGGTCACAATCGGTTGTGGTCCGGCGATCTATAATGCAGATGCGGCCACTGTCGCGGCGACCCAACCGGCCGAGGTTGAGACCGTCAAAAACAACTTTCTGATCAAGAAACTGGGCCTGAAAGATGGGCCAGAGCTGGATACGGCAATCAAATCCGTGCTGGATACCTATGGCCAGTCAGAACGGAACAAATACCGCGCTGTCGTCTATTACATGCTGACCAAACATTTCGGCAAAGAAGCCATTTACGGCTAAGACTCTGCTACTTAACGCATTCTGACGCCCGCCACTTCGGTGGGCGTTTTGCGTTGCGTTTGAATAAAATTCTAGGCGTATAACATTTGCCAGATATGCGTCCGGCCCGCTATAAGTAAGGCAAGACTAGTATGGTCTGGACCTGGATATTCAATGCGTGTGGTGGATTGGGAGCACGCGGGGTGAAAGAGGGTTCGGGCTATGTCCGGCCCTCTTTTCTATTCAATCACCCGATTTGGTTTCACCCATTTCGCAAATGATCTGCCATTCGTCATCTGTAACCGGCTGCACCGACAGGCGCGCATTATTCACCAGCACCATGTCCTTTAGCTGGGGCTCAGCCTTGATCTGTTCCAGCGTGACGGATTTGTTGAACCGGCGTACCGCCTTGATATCCACGCAGTCCCAACGGGCATCATCGGTTGTGCTGTCGGGGTGCGCCTCAGCGCAGACTTCGACGATGCCGACAATCTCCAGCCCGCTGCGCGAATGATAGAAAAACCCCCGGTCGCCCCGTTTCATCGCACGCATGTTGTTGCGGGCCTGATAATTGCGCACACCGTTCCATTCTTCGCCAGCATCACCCTTGGCGACCTGATCATCCCAGCCCCAGACATCCGGTTCCGATTTGAACAGCCAATAGGCCATCAGCCGATCACCTTTTTCCACGCTTGCAGCGTGACATCGCTGAACAATCCGGCCTTGGCATAGGGGTCGTTGGCGGCCCAGGCCTGTGCTGCGGCCAGATCGTCCACCTCCAGCACGATCAGCGACCCGCACATCTGCCCGTCAGCATCCAGAACAGGACCTGCCATTTCAACCACGTCGGTTTCGGCGATATAGGCCAGATGCGCGTCGCGGTTATCCAGCCGTGTTTGCAGCGCGCCGGGTTTGTCCTTGGTCATGAGTGCAAAACGCATGTCATTCTTCCTTGAGTGGGCGTGACAACAGCGCATTCAGCGCCGCCATCACATCGGTTTGTCCGCTTGTCAAATCTGCAACCACTGTGCAAATCGGCAGGTCAATGTCCAGATCCCGCGCCAGTTGTCGCACCGCGCCGGCCGTGGCGACACCTTCGACGGTGGTGCCGGCATCAAAGGCTTTACCCTGACCCAGCGCCAACCCGTAACGGTAGTTGCGCGATTGATCGGATGTGCAGGTCAGCACCAGATCGCCAAAGCCCGACAGCCCCGCCAGTGTTTCAGGATCGGCCCCCAGCGCGGCGGCAAGGCGTTGCATTTCGGGAAATCCGCGGGTCATCAACGCGGCGCGCGCGCTGTCGCCCAGCCCCGCGCCAATCGCCACACCGGATGCAATCGCCAGCACGTTTTTCAGTGCGCCACCCAATTCCGCCCCCACCGTATCGGTGGTGCGATAAAGCCGCAGCGCCGAGGTGGACAGTGCCGTTTGCAAAATTTCTCCTGCCGCATCAACGGCACAGGCCAGCGTCAGCGCGGTGGGCAGGCCCCGGGCGATATCGGTGGCAAAACTGGGCCCGGTCAGGATCGCAGCGATCGCATCGGGGATCATGTTGCGGATTGTGCTGGCTGGCCCCGTCATGCGTTCAAGGTCGATCCCCTTGCAGCAGGCGACCAGATATTTGCCGGAAAGCGGGGTAACATGATCCGCAAGAAAGGGCCGCAGCGTCTGTGCCGGGATCGAAAGCAGGATGATATCTCGGGAAAAAACAGTCTCTAATACAGCGGAAAACGTCATATTTTCGGGCAATGTCACATCAGGCAGCTTTGGGTTTTGCCGTGTGGTCTGGATGGCGGCCTGCGCATCGCCGTCGCGTCCCCAAAGCGTGATGTCATTGCCATCCAAAGCCAATGCCACACCTAGCCCCGTGCCAAAGGCGCCACTGCCGATGATCCCGATTTTCATGCCTTTGCCCCTTTTTTGCCTGATCCCAGCATTGGCGCGGCGCGGTCGTCCAACGGCCAGCGGGGGCGGGCTGACAGGGTCAGGTCATCCACCGACCCTGCGTGCATCCGCGCCGCCCCGGCATAGGCGATCATCGCGGCGTTGTCGGTGCAAAGATGCAGGGGGGGTGCGATAAAATCAGTGTCTAATCCAGCGCAAAGTGCCATCAAAGATGCGCGGATCGGCCCGTTTGCGGCAACCCCGCCGGCGATGGCAAAAGACGGTTTTGTCGGGGTCAGCGCCATATATTCAGCCAAGGCGCGGCGTGTCTTTTCGGTCAGAATATCGACGATCGCGCCTTGAAAGCCCGCGCTAAGGTCTGCCTGATCCTGCGGCGTCAGCCCGCCCTTTTCCACGATAACACTATCGCGCGCGCGCAGCATCGCGGTTTTCAGACCGGAAAAAGACATGTCGCACCCCGGTTGGTTCAGCAGCGGGCGCGGCAGTGCAAATCGTTTCGGGTCGCCATGACGCGCCGCCGATTCGATTGCGGGGCCGCCGGGCTGGGGCAGGCCAAGAATGCGGGCTGTCTTGTCGAACGCCTCGCCCGGGGCATCGTCAATGGTGCCGCCGACTCGGTGGTAACGGTCATGCGCCGCGACGATCAGGAACTGACAGTGACCGCCGGATACCAGCAACATTAAATAGGGAAACGTGATCTGATCAGTCAGGCGCGGCGTCAGGGCATGGCCGGCCAGATGGTTCACCCCGATCAGCGGCAGGCCGGTTGCGGCGGCCAGCCCCTTGGCGCACATCACGCCGGACAAGACGCCGCCAATCAACCCCGGCCCTGCGGTGACCGCGATGGCGTCAAGGTCGGCAAAGCTGACACCGGCCTCGGCCATCGCCTGTTCGACGGCGTGATCCAGTTTTTCGGCATGGGCGCGGGCAGCGATTTCGGGGACAACACCCCCGAAATCAGCGTGCAGTGCGGTTTGTCCGTAAACCACCGATGACAGCACAACAGTATTGCGCACCACGGCGGCGGCGGTGTCATCGCAGCTGCTTTCGATGCCAAGGATTGTCAGGTCTTGCGTCATGGGGGGTTCCGGTTGCGCCTTTATCGCATGCAGGTAACACTGCGCAGGCATGCAAACAATGGTATCGCCATGAAACCCACCCTGATTGTGACCCGTCCAGACCCGCAGGGCCCGCTGTTTGCCGCCACGATCAGGCAAGCCTGGCCCGGGCCATTGGATGTGATCCTCTCGCCGCTTCTGCGGATCGTGCCGGTGCCGGTGGCGGATAATCTCACGCGGATCGGCGGTGTCATTTTCACGTCGGTCAACGGTGTTGCACAGGCCGCACGGCTGGGTTTGCCCAAAGGGTGCCTTGCGTTTTGTGTTGGCGCACAGACGCAAAAGGCCGCGGCTGATGTCGGGTTTGAAACCGTCACCGGACCTGGCAACGCAACAGAGCTGACGGCCCTGATCCTGCGGCGCGGGGCGATTGGGCCACTGGCGCACATCAGGGGGCATCACGCACGCGGCGATATTGCCGCTACTCTTACTTCGGCAGGTGTGGCGTGCCGCGATGTGATCGCCTATGACCAACAGGCACAATCGCTGCACACAGCCGCCAAAACAGCGCTGGATGGGATAGGCCCCGTGGTTGTGCCGCTTTTTTCGGCCCGCACCAGCACGATATTTCAGCAACAGGGGCCATTTGCGGCCCCTTTGCATCTGATCGCGATCAGTGCGGCTGCGGTGCCATCGGATATGACCGTGCGAACCATCGCGATTGCCACTGCACCAAACGGACCGGCCATGGTTGCCGCAACAATCGCTTGTTTGCGCGATCTGGCACAGCAAGGCTGATCACGGTGCATTTGCTTGAGGGTCGCGAATTTGCGCGCTAGGATAACAAGATAACGGCCTTTTCGATGGGCCATGCGGTGAAAGGGTTTCAACGTGGCAAATCAACCTGCCAAGGGTCGCAAGACGCCAACACCACCGACGCAATCACAAGAAGCTGGCAAAAAACCTGCGGGCTTGGATGTGGCAGTGTCCGATGTGATTCCGCCAGAGGTGCATCCCCGTGCCGCCCAAACGCCAGCAAAAGCGCCGCAAGCCCCTGATGTTGCATCAAAGCCTGCTGCATCGGAAAAACCGCCCACCCCGACATACACAGAACCTCAAAAGCCGGAACCGACCCCGCCCGCACGGCGGGGCGGGTTTGTGCCTTTGGTTTTGGGCGGGCTGGTGGCTGGGGTCATTGGCTTTGGTGTTGCAACACTGACCACGGCGCCGGCAGATAGCCCTTTGTCAGACCGGTTGGCAGGCCAAAGCGCCGAAATCGCCGCGCTGCAAGAGAAAATTGCGCAAATGCCGTCCCTTGTGGCCGACGATTTGGCGGCGCTGCAAGCGGCGCAAGAAGCGGTTTCCGCCGACATTTCCCGGCTTGATGCCGCCGTTGCCGCATTACAGACGCGGTTGGATGACCTGCCGTCCATTGCAATTGGCGATGCGGCAACATTACCCGCGCCTGATATGTCGGCCTATCAGGCTGAACTGGACGCCTTGCGCGCCCAGATGCAAGATGAATTGTCCACCATGACACAAACGGCGCAGTCAGAATTGGCTGCGGCGCGCGCCCAAGCGGCAACCATTGAACAAAGCGCGCAGGATTCTGTCCGCCGGTCTGCGGGCCGCGCGGCGCTGGCGCGTGTGCAGACGGCGCTGGATAGTGGTGCGCCTTTGGGGGCCTTGCTGGATGATCTGGCGGATGCCACCGGCGACGCGATACCGGATGATCTGGCGGCGGCGCGCGATGGTGTGCCAACCCTTGCCAGTTTGCAGGATACATTTCCCGATGCCGCCCGCACCGCGCTGGCTACCGCCCGCAGCGCAGGGGTGGCGGGCGAAGACACCAGCGGCTTTGCGGCGTTTCTGCGCAACCAGTTTGATGTGCGCTCTGTCGCCCCACGCGAAGGAACAACTGTTGACGCGATCCTGTCGCGAGCCGAAGCTGCGATAAAGTCAGGCCGTTTGTCTGATGCGCTGGCCGAACTGGCCAGTCTGCCCGATGTTGCCCGCGCTGACTTGTCAGACTGGCTGAAGCGCGCAGAATTGCGTGCCAGCGCCCTGACCGCCGCAGATATGCTCGCGACCACTTTTAACGATAAATAAAAGGCGAAACCCATGCTTTGGTCTCTCATTAAAATTCTGGTTTTCGTCGCCGCCATTATTGCGCTGACTTATGGCGGGACCATCCTGATGGACCTTGACGGTGGGTTGACGGTCAATACCGGCATTGACGAATTCACGCTGGAACCGATCGAGGTCGTATTCGGGTTGGCGGCGTTTGTTCTCGCGGTCTGGCTTGGCTTGAAAATTCTGGCGTTTCTGGTGGCTGCGTTCAAATTTCTGAACGGCGATGAAACCGCGATTTCGCGTTATTTTGACCGCAACCGCGAGCGTAAAGGCTATGAGGCATTGGCCGAAGGTATGATGGCGCTAGCGTCGGGGGAAGGGCATCTTGCTTTGACAAAGGCGGCGCGGGCGGAAAAATACCTGCAAAAGCCGCGGTTGACCAACCTTCTGATTGCGCAGGCCGCTGAACTGACTGGCGACCGAAAAAAGGCGGAAAATACCTATAAAAAGCTGCTGGAAGACAGCCAGACCCGCTTTGTCGGGGTGCGCGGCATCATGAAACAAAAGCTGGCGGATGGCGATACGGATACTGCGCTGAAACTGGCGGAAAAGGCGTTTGCGCTGAAGCCAAAGCATGAAGAAACCCAAGACGTTCTGCTGCGTTTACAGGCAGAAAAATCCGATTGGATTGGTGCGCGCAAGACGCTGAACACCAAGCTCAAAACCGGCACGCTGCCGCGCGATGTTTACAAACGGCGTGATGCGGTGCTGGCCCTATCAGAGGCGCGCGACATCATTGATGACGGCAAGACAATCGAATCCCGCGAAGCCGCGATCGAGGCGAACCGCCTGTCACCCGACCTGATCCCGGCGGCTGTCATGGCTGCGCGTGGTTACATGGCCGATGGCAACGCCCGCTATGCCACACGGGTGCTGACCAAGGCATGGAACGCGCATCCGCATCCCGATCTGGCCGCTGCCTTTGCCGAAATCGTGGCGGATGAAACGCCGCAGGCCCGGCTGAAACGGTTCAAGGCCTTGGTGAAATCCAGCCCCGATCATCCCGAAACGAAAATGCTGCTGGCTGAACTGCATATCACGGCCGAGGAATTCCCTGATGCCAAGCGCGCGCTTGGCGATCTGGTTGAAACCGATCCGACCGCGCGGGTTCTGACGCTGATGGCGGCAATTGAGAGGGGCAGTGGCGCGGATGACAGCGTGGTGCGCGGCTGGTTGACGCGCGCCTTGACCGCGCCGCGCGGCCCGCAATGGGTTTGTGACAACTGCCACACGGTTCATGCCACATGGGCCCCGACCTGTAGCAACTGCCATGCCTTCGACACACTATCGTGGAAATCAACCCCCACCAGCGAGGTCGCAATGCCCGCAGGCACCGAAATGCTGCCGCTGATCGTGGGCCGTGACAAAGAAACCAACCCGCCCGCCACGACCGAGCTGGTCGAGGCCGAGGTGGTGGACGGTGACAGAGATCAAAAACGGCCCGAGGGCTAGCGTTTCCATTGCAGCGCACTGCCCTTTCCAAAGCTGTCAAATTCCGTTATGTGCCATCCATCTTGGAAGACCGGCGCCCGCATTCCAGCGCCTGACAAAGAAGATACAGGAATGAGGGGGAATACGCCCCCTACGCAAAAGGCCGCACAGGCCAACTAGGAAAACATGATGTTTAACGAAGTCAAAAAATCAATCCAGTGGGGGCAAGAGACGCTGACGCTGGAAACGGGTAAGGTTGCTCGTCAGGCGGATGGTTCTGTTATCGCCACGCTGGGCGAAACCAGTGTCATGGCCAACGTGACCTTTGCCAAGGTCCAGCGGCCCGGTCAGGATTTCTTTCCGCTGACCGTGCATTACCAAGAAAAATATTATGCTGCGGGCAAGGTTCCCGGCGGTTTTTTCAAACGCGAAGCGCGCCCCACAGAAAAGGAAACGCTGACGGCGCGTCTGATCGACCGCCCGTTGCGCCCCCTGTTCGTTCCCGGTTTCAAAAACGAAGTGCTGGTGATGTGCACCGTGCTGAGCTTTGATGGAGTGAACGACCCCGACATGATCGCCATGATCGCGGCATCCGCTGCGCTGACCATTTCCGGCGCGCCTTTCATGGGCCCGATCGCCGGTTGCCGTGTGGGTTTTGTGGATGGCGAATACATTCTGAACCCCGAAATCGACGACATGCACAACCTGCGCCTGAACCCCGAACAGCGTCTGGACCTTGTCGTCGCCGGCACGAAAGATGCCGTGATGATGGTGGAATCAGAAGCTTACGAGCTATCAGAGGCTGAGATGCTGGGCGCTGTCAGCTTTGCGCACGAACAAATCCAGCCGGTGATTGACCTGATTATTGATCTGGCCGAGTCAAGCGCAAAAGAACCCTTCCAGTTTGACGTACCTGATTATGCCGATCTTTACGCCGCCGTGAAATCCACTGGCGAAGACAAGATGCGCGCCGCTTATGCGATCACTGACAAACAGGAACGCACCATAGCCGTATCCATCGCCAAGGCCGATATCATCGCCGCCCTGACCGAGGAACAGCAGGCTGATGCAAACCTTGGCGCGGCCTTGAAAAAGCTGGAATCAGACGTTCTGCGCGGTGACGTTGTGAAAAATGGCCGCCGGATTGACGGGCGCGCGCTGGATCAGATCCGGCCCATCGTGTCGGAAACCGGTATTCTGCCCCGGACCCACGGTTCGGCGCTGTTCACGCGTGGTGAAACCCAAGGCCTGGTCGTGACCACGCTGGGCACCGGTGACGACGAACAGATGATTGATGCGCTGACCGGCATGTATAAATCCAACTTTTTGCTGCACTATAACTTCCCTCCCTATTCGGTGGGCGAAGCGGGGCGCGTTGGCCCTCCGGGGCGTCGCGAAATTGGCCATGGTAAACTGGCGTGGCGTGCGTTGCAGGCCGTTCTGCCCGCAGCAACCGATTTTCCTTACACCATCCGCATCGTATCCGAGATTACCGAATCGAACGGTTCGTCGTCGATGGCAACGGTCTGCGGCAGCTCTTTGTCGATGATGGATGCTGGTGTGCCGCTGAAGGCACCTGTTGCCGGTGTGGCCATGGGTCTGGTGATGGAAGACGACGGGTCTTATGCGATCCTGTCCGATATTCTGGGTGACGAAGACCACCTTGGCGATATGGATTTCAAGGTCGCTGGCACTGAAAACGGCATCACGTCCTTACAGATGGATATCAAGATTGCGGGCATCACGCCTGAAATCATGTCCAAGGCGCTGGACCAAGCCAAAGCAGGCCGCCTGCATATCCTGAATGAAATGTCCAAGGCGCTGACCGGCGCGCAGGAATTCAGCGTGCATGCGCCCAAGATCGAAACCATGCAAATCCCTGTCGATAAAATCCGCGAAGTCATCGGGTCTGGCGGCAAGGTCATCCGTGAAATCGTTGAAACGTCGGGTGCCAAGGTCGATATCAATGATGACGGCGTGATCAAGCTGGCATCGAACGACGCCGCGGCGATCAAACGGGCTTATGACATGATCCATTCGATCGTGGCCGAACCTGAAGAAGGCCTGATTTACAAAGGCACCGTGGTCAAACTGGTTGATTTCGGCGCTTTTGTGAACTTCTTTGGCAAACGTGACGGTCTGGTCCATGTATCCCAGATTGAAAACAAGCGCCTGAACCATCCGTCGGATGTGTTGAAGGAAGGTCAGGAAGTCTGGGTTAAATTGTTGGGCTTTGATGACCGCGGCAAGGTGCGTTTGGCCATGAAAATGGTTGATCAGTCCACTGGCCAAGAACTTGCCAAAGAAGACGCTGCCGAATAATTGGCCGCATCAACGGGGCAAGGAATTTGCCCTGCACGGTTTGCACCCGGCCCTTGTGGCCGGGTGTTTTCGTTTCGGCAATCCAGGCTGTGTGTCCCTGGAAAAATGCGTTTTGTTGACGACAAACATATAAACCAAAAAGCCCGGCAAGGTGCGAGGCCCTTCATGTGCTTGCCGGGCGCCTCAGCTGGATAGTTTGGTTGTCCGCAGATAGGGAAAGTGGGTTGTAAAATCGCCATATTTCGCCTTGGCGTCTGCATCGCTGACCGCTGTCGGGATGACCACATCGTCACCGACATTCCAGTTTGCGGGCGTTGCGACGTTTTCGCGTGCAGCGGTTTGCAAGCCGTCAAGCGCGCGCAATACTTCGGCGAAATTGCGCCCGACGTTCATGGGATAGGTCATCGACAGTTTCAGTTTCTTGTCAGGCCCGATGATAAAGACGACGCGCACGGTTGCACTGTCAGCCGGTGTGCGGCCGTCGGGTAAATAGGCATCGGCAGGCAGCATGTCGAACGCTTTGGCGACGGTCAGGTCTTCATCGGCAATGATCGGGAAACCAGCCTTTGCATGGGCAAAGGTTTCAATGTCGCTTTTCCATTTCTTATGATCCTCAACTCCGTCAACGCTGATGCCCATCACCTTGGTGCCGCGCTTTTCCCATTCATCGGCCAGCTGCGCGACAGCGCCGAATTCAGTTGTGCAAACGGGGGTAAAATCCTTGGGGTGGGAAAACAGGATCGCCCAGCTATCGCCGATCCAGTCGTGCAGGGAAATCGCGCCCTGATCAGTTTCAACGGTCAGATCGGGAATCGTATCGTTAATGCGCAGTGCCATTGGATGCTCCTTATTACCTGCTTATATTTACGATATATGAATTACATCACACGAATGCTACCGCGCCTTGCACCGGGCCAACGACAGTGCGACACCTTGTCCAGACAATCAAGGAGCGGTCATATGATCCAGAAACGAGATTTCTACATCAACGGTCAGTGGGTGGCCCCAGCCAAACCGCGTGACCATCTTGTCGTGAACCCATCCACCGAAGAAGCCTGCGCCGTTATTTCGCTGGGCGATCAGCCTGACACCGATGCGGCGGTTGCATCTGCCAGCGCCGCCCTGCCGGCGTGGTCGGCGACGCCCCCGGCGGAACGCGCGGAATATGTCAAAGGCATCCTGGCCCAATACGAGGCCCGAGAGGAAGAAATGGCGCAGGCCATCTGCCTTGAAATGGGCGCACCCATCGACATGGCCCGTGACAGTCAAGCCACCTGCCTACCATGGCATTTGAAAAATTTCCTGACCGCGTTTGAGGAAATCGAATGGGTGCGCCCGCTTGGCCCGCACGCGCCCAACGACCGTATCGCGCTGGATCCGATCGGCGTTGTCGGGCTGATCACGCCGTGGAACTGGCCGATGAATCAGGTCACGCTCAAGGTTATTCCGGCGCTGTTGGCGGGGTGTACCATCGTGTTGAAACCATCGGAAGAGGCGCCGCTGTCGTCGTTGTTGTTCACTGAATTTGTGCACGACGCAGGTGTGCCGGCTGGCGTGTTCAACATGGTCAATGGTGACGGCGCCGGTGTGGGCAGCCAGATGTCCAGCCACGAAGACATCGCCATGATCAGCTTTACCGGATCCACCCGCGCAGGGCGCGCTATTTCGCTCGCGGCGGCGCAAACGCTGAAACGCGTGACGCTGGAACTGGGCGGCAAGGGTGCCAACGTGATCTTTGCCGATGCCGATGACAAGGCGGTCAAGCGCGGCGTGATCCACTGCATGAATAATTCCGGCCAGTCTTGTAATGCGCCGACCCGGATGCTGGTGGAACGGTCGATCTATGATCAGGCCGTGGAAATCGCGGCAGAGGTCGCGAACAGTATCAAGGTTGGCCCCGCATCCGAACCGGGCGACCACATTGGCCCCATTGTGAACAAGACCCAGTGGGACCAGATTCAGGCGATGATCGCCGTCGGCATCGAAGAAGGCGCGCGGCTGGTTGCCGGTGGTCTTGGCCTGCCCGAGGGCGTGAACCGTGGCTATTTTGTGCGCCCGACCGTCTTTGCCGATGTGAACAACGATATGCGAATCGCGCGTGAAGAAATATTTGGCCCTGTCCTGTCGATCATCCCGTTTGAAGACGAGGCAGACGCGATCCGCATTGCCAATGATACCCAATACGGGCTGACCAATTACGTGCAGTCGCAGGACGGCGCCAAACGTAACCGTATGGCGTTGGCGTTGCGGTCCGGCATGGTGGAAATGAACGGCAAATCCCGTGCAGCCGGTTCGCCCTTTGGCGGGGTCAAGATGTCAGGCCGCGCCCGTGAGGGCGGTGTTTGGGGAATCGAGGAATTCTTGGAAGTCAAAGCCATTTCGGGTTGGGCCGCAGACTAGGCTTGTGTTCGCCAGCGCACGAATTCGGTGCGCTGGCGGGTCTATCGTGCAGCAGAAGTTTTCTGATATTCCAATCGGTGAATTTCAGGAGGGATGCCATGCTTGCCCAAATCAAAGGCCTGCACCATGTCACGTCGCTTGCAAGCGACGCCCGTGACAACAATGCTTTCTTTACAAACGTCCTTGGCCTGCGCCGGGTCAAAAAAACAGTGAACTTCGATGCACCTGACGTGTATCACCTTTATTATGGGGATGAGGCCGGCACGCCCGGCACCATCATGACCTATTTCCCGTTTCAGAACGCTGCGCGGGGTCGCCCTGGCGCAGGTGAGGTGGGCCGCACAGTTTTCAGCGTTCCGACCGGCACATCGCGGGCCTGGCTTGACAGATTGGCCACGTTTGAAGTGGCCGGACTGGCGCAAGACGTGCGTTTCGGGCAAAAGCGCGTGCTGTTCAATGGGCCCGATGGTGATGTATTTGCGCTGGTCGAACACGACGATGACCGCGCCCCGTGGACAGGCAATGGCGTTAGCGCAGACATGGCCGTGCGCGGTTTTCATTCTGCAGACATGCGTTTGCGTGATGGCGCAAAGACGGCAGAGTTGCTGCAATTCATGGGCTATGAAAAAGACGACACCGAAGGCAGCGTCACCCGTTACATCGTGCCCGGCGGCAATGCTGCAAACACGATCGACCTAGATGTGAACCCGACCGCAAGTGCCGCGCGTCCGGGGGCTGGGTCGGTCCACCACATCGCCTTTGCCGTTGCAAACCGGGCGCGCCAGCTAGAGGTGCGCGAGGCGTTGCTGGACACCGGCTATCAGGTGACGCCTGTGATCGACCGCGATTATTTCCACGCGATCTATTTCCGCACGCCGGGCGGTGTCCTGTTCGAGGTGGCAACAAATGAACCGGGTTTTGACCGCGACGAAGACACCGCACATCTGGGGCAGGCACTGAAATTGCCCGGACAGCATGAACATTTGCGCGCACGACTTGAATCGTATCTTCAACCGCTGGAGGACTGAAATGCCATATTTTGCCAGACAGACACAGGGGGCCAGCGGCGCGCCGCTATTTTTCACCTGTCACGGCACCGGTGCGACAGAAGACCAGTTTCACACGCTGGCCGAACAACTGCTGCCCGGCGCGCATGTGACATCACCACGTGGGAACGTCACGGAAAACGGCGCCCTGCGGTATTTCCGGCGCACCGCCGAAGGTGTCTATGACATGGACGATCTGGCACAGCGCAGGGCCATGATGGCAGATTTTATCGCCAAGGAACGTGCCATCAAACGCCCGTCGCAGACCATTGCCATGGGTTATTCGAATGGCGCGAATATCCTTGCGGCGGTTGCGCTTGTTCGGCCTGACCTGCTGGATACACTGATCCTGATGCATCCGCTGATCCCGTGGGATCCGGCACCGCAACCAGAACTGTCGGGCCGGCGCGTCCTTATCACAGCGGGCAAACGCGACCCGATCTGCCCGGCGGACCGGACGCAGGCGCTGGCCGATTACCTGACAGCGCAAGGCGCGGATGTCCAAATCCACTGGCACCCCGGCGGACACGAGGTTGCCAATTCCGAGGTGGATGCAATCGCCCTGTTCCTGCGCGGCTAAAACGGGGCCTTGGCGCTGATTCGCATCCCCTGCCCGCCGTCGGGGTGGCGGAATTGCAGCGTTTCGGAATGCAGCATCAGGCGGGGGTAATCCCGCGCCGCCCCTTCCGCATAAAACGGGTCACCCAGTATCGGGTGGCCCAGCGCCAGCATATGCACCCGCAACTGGTGCGACCGGCCGGTTTTCGGCATCAGCCGCACGCGGGTTTCGCCGCCGCCACGGCGCATCACGCGCCAGTCGGTCACGGCTTGCCTGCCGTTTTCATGGTCTACCATCTGGCGGGGGCGGTTGGGCCAATCCACGATCAGCGGCAGATCAACGGTGCCCGTCTTGGCCACCATATCCCCCCAAACGCGCGCGACATAGGTTTTGCGGGTCTGGCGTTTTTCAAACTGCAACCCCAGATGGCGCTGGGCGTGGGGCGTCAGGGCAAAGACCATCACGCCCGATGTATCGCGGTCCAGCCGGTGCACCAGCAGCGCGGTGGGAAACACCGCCTGCACCCGCATCAGCAGGCAATCGGCCAGATCCGGCCCCTTGCCGGGGACAGACAGCAAACCGCTGGGTTTATCGACCAGCACGACCTGATGATCGTCGTGCAGAAAAACAAGCGGGTCCGTGGGCGGCGTATAAGTCACCCGTAATCCCGTTCACCGAAAATGGCAGACCCCACGCGAATATGCGTGGCCCCCTGCGCGATGGCGCGTTCGAAATCGCCGCTCATCCCCATGGACAGGCCGGTCAACCCGTTGCGCGCGGCGATTTTCGCCAGCAGGGCGAAATGCAACGTTGGTTCTTCGTCCACGGGGGGGATGCACATCAGCCCCGCCAGCGGCAGGTCAAGCGCGCGCACCTGCGCCACGAAATCATCCGCCTGCGACGGCAGCACACCGGCCTTTTGCGGTTCTTCGCCCGTGTTCACCTGAATGAACAGATCAGGGCAATGGCCCATGTCCTGCGCCAGCCTTGCAAGCGTTGTTGCCAGCTTGGGCCGGTCAACCGTGTGGATCGCCTGCGCCAGGTCCATCGCCTGCCGCGCCTTGTTGGTTTGCAGCGGGCCGATCAGGTGCAGGGCGATTCCGTCATAGGTTTCGCGAAAGGCGGGCCATTTGCCTGCCGCTTCTTGCACCTTGTTTTCACCAAAGACCCGGTGCCCCTGATCCAGCACCGCGCGCACGCGGTCCAGCGGTTGCACCTTGGATACGGCAATCAACGTCACATCATCGGCGGGCCGGTCAGCGGCGGCACAGGCGGCGGCGACGCGGGCCTTTATTTCGTCTAGGGGCATGAAATCATCCTGTTTTGGGTCAAAAACCACGGTTTTCCCTGAAATAGGGCGTTTGGCGGGCGATGTCATGGGGCAATCAGGTGTGTGTCATAGATGCATCATTTTCCACCGACCCGCATTTGCCCCCCCCATTTGGCTTGAGTGTGCGGGGCGTTCAGCGCAATTAAGCAGCAATGCTGGTCAAACTGGCATTCTTGGGAATGCAAAACTTTGCGAGGGAATAAATCCATGAAAAGCATCCTTCTTACAACAACTGCGATCGTCGCCTTCGCTGGCGCCGCAGTTGCTGACGGACACACCGGTGTGTCCTTCTCTGGCTCGGTAGAGCTGGGCTATAACGACGACAGCGACAACGATGTTCGCCCAATTGATGGTGGCGCGATCGGCGACTATGATGGCTTCTACTGGGAAGGCAACCTTGCTGTTTCCATGACAACCGCGTTGGACA
>NZ_JACUUJ010000024.1 GCF_014859355.1 Yoonia sp.
GTGGCGGACAGACAGGGATTCGAACCCTGGAGACGGTCTCCCGCCTACACACTTTCCAGGCGTGCGCCTTCGACCACTCGGCCACCTGTCCGTGACGAGGGTTTAGACCGGGCCTGGCCCCTTTTGCAAGACCTTCATAATATGTTTGTTTATTGTCTTTACTGCATCTGCATCCGCAGCCATGTTCAAGCCGTCACGAATATGTCAGTCTAGGTGCTATGTTACACGATCCGCCCAAAACAAGCGTTCCTGAAAAACGGTCCGAATCAACCCGGCTGCAGACCGGCGCGTTGTTGATTATTGCGTTTGCTGTCGTTCTTTTCCTGCTGGTGCAGGCACGGTTTATCCTGATTTCGCTGGCGACGGCGATCATTTTGTTCAGTCTTACAAGCGATGTCATCAATTTTATCGCGCGGCAACGCATTGGGCCGATTCGTATCCCCAATGCCGTGGCCAGCGCCGTCGCCATGGTTCTGATTGCCGCCGCTCTTTTGACGCTGGCGTCTGTTCTGGTCGGACAAGTCAACACCGTGCTGGTCACAACGCTGTCTTATGCCGAACGCGCGCCCTCTGCGGTTGCATCATTGTTCAGTT
Organism: Yoonia sp.; assembly: GCF_014859355.1. Lineage (GTDB taxonomy): Bacteria > Pseudomonadota > Alphaproteobacteria > Rhodobacterales > Rhodobacteraceae > Yoonia. The sequence goes on from NZ_JACUUJ010000024.1 coordinate 595, forward strand.
GGCTTGGCGAAGAAGAAGAGCGCGCCATTTCCAACGCTGTCCGCTCAATGGAGGTGTCAGGCTATCTGCGCACGGCCGCTGGGCAAGCAAGCGGAATCATGCAGGCCACCGTTCTGGTGATCCTCTTTGTCGGCTTTTTGTTTGCCGAGCGTGTTTGGTTCGAAACCAAACTTGACAATTTCGTCGGTGACAAGGCGCAAGCCGAACGGATCGGCCGGATCATTCAATCCATTATTCACCGGGTCAATTATTACCTTCTGGTCAAAACCGTGATCAGCGCGATCACCGGGGCAATGGTCTATGTGCTGGCGCGGGCGTTTCAACTGGAATTGGCGACATCCATCGGGATCATCACATTCGTGCTGAATTTCATCCCGAATATAGGCTCGATCGTGGCGACCGTGCTGATTTCACTGATGGCCCATGTCCAAATCGGTGACGCTACGATTACGCTGCTGATCTTTACCATTTCAGGGATCATTCAGTTCATCAACGGCAGCATTATTGATCCGATGTTGATGGGGCATGCCTTGCGCCTGTCATCCTTCGGGATCATTCTGTCGCTCGCTTTTTGGGGGGCCGTTTGGGGCATTCCCGGGATGTTTTTATCGGTGCCGATTATGGTGATGCTTTTGGTTGTGTGCAGCCATGTTCCGCATTTGCGTCCCTTTGCCATTCTGCTGTCGCGCGAAGGATTGCCTGAATCCGAACAGATGCTTGATCAAACACCCGACAGACATCGTCACAAAGACTGATGTAGACGCGCCAGCGCGCTGCTTACGCAAAGTGCAAATAAACCCGCCGGTTCTGCCGGCCCTTTTTTTCGATCTTACCCAAGCTGACCCGGCCAATTTCGCGGGTATTCGCAACATGGGTGCCCCCACAGGGTTGCAGGTCGGCAGTTTCAAGGCCAACGCCGATCCGCACCAATCGGATACGTCCACCGCCACGGGGGGGCTGGACAGCCATTGTTTTCACAAGATCGGGTTGCGCATCCAGTGCGGATTCGCTGATCCACTCTTCCGTCACGTCCATATTGCAGGCAATCAGCCGGTTCAGATCCTCTTCGACCGCGGCCCGATCATCCAGTGCGTCTGGCATATTGAAATCCAGCCGCCCCTTGTCAGCCGCAATCGCACCGCCCGTGACCGGCAAAGGGATCACAACCGACAACAGATGCAGGGCCGTATGCATCCGCATATGGCGATACCGGCGGTCCCAGTTGATTTTCTGATGCACCCGGTCGCCCACCGCAGGCATCGCCGCAGGCTCTGCCGGCAGCAAAACCACACCATCCCCCTGCCCTTTCACGGCCGTGGCAATATCCAGCGTCCCACCATGCCAAACAAGCTGGCCGCTATCCCCGGGCTGCCCGCCAGAGGTGGGGTAAAACACGGATTTATCCAGCATGATCCCACCTTCAGAGGTGATCGCTGTCACATGGGCCGGTGCCTCGCGCAGATAGGCATCATCACGAAACAACAAGTCAGTCATGCTTTGCTTTCCTTCAGCGCCTCGGGATTGCGCAGCCAGATGTCATGTTGCGCAAAGGGAATCTCAATGCCTTCTGCGGCAAACCTTTTGGCAATTTCGTGGTTTATCTCGGATTTTGTATTCATGATGTAATTCACATCGCGCAGAATGGCCCGAATTTCAAAATCAAGCGAACTTGCCCCAAACCCCATAAACAGAACGGCAGGCGGTGGCGTCATCAGGACCATCGGGTGGGCCTCGGCAATTTCGCGCAGGATGTTTGTTACCTTGTCCACGTCACTGCCATAGGCCACCCCAACCGACAAGATGACCCGGCCAATCAGGTTGCCACGCGTCCAGTTGATGACCTGATTGCTGACCAGATCGGCATTGGGCACGATCACATCGGTCCGGTCAAAAGTTTCGATCCGGGTAGAGCGCACAGAAATGGCGCGCACATAGCCCATCTTTCCGCCGACTTCGATCCAGTCACCTTCACTGACGGGGCGCTCGATCAACAAAATGATCCCCGACACAAAGTTTGACACGATATTCTGCAACCCGAACCCGATTCCGACCGACAAGGCACCCGCCACGATCGCGAGGCTCGACAGGTCAATCCCCGCACTGGTGATCGCGATGATTGCAGCCAGAATGATCCCAAGATAGCCAAAACCGGCCACAATCGCATTTTGCCCCCCCAGATCCAACCGGGTGCGTGGCAGCACCGATTTGCGCAGACTGCCCTGAATAAACCGCGTCAGCAGGTAACCCAGTGCAAAGACGATCGCAAAAGTCAGAAAATCGCCGGGCGAAATGCGGGATTCGCCGAGCGCAAAACCTTCGCCAAAGCGGGTCCACTGTTCCTCTAGGTCATCGACACGGGCGCCCCATATCAGCGCAAAAAGCGGCAGGCTAAGAATGTAGATCAAGAAACTGATCAGAACCGGCAACAGCGCAAAGGCGCCCTTGTTGTTTTCGTCGTTGATGTCATCGCGGCTAACGTCGTGCACCAAACGCTGGATCGCCAGCAAAAGCCCGATCAATGCCAGCGACATGATCGCCGGCACCATCAGCGCCCGACCCGCGGCACCATATCCCAGCGCCGCAACCAAAGGGGCGACAACAGCGATCAGGATGCAAAGCTGCCCTACCAGATCCCGCAGGCGGCCCTGCGATACGGTCTGGCCTTCAATCTCTTCCGGCTTGCGCCGGATGACATGCCCCAGTTGCCACAACACAACGCCCATGACTGCCAACACCGGCCATTCAATCGCTGCGCGCACACCGGGATCTGTTTCGATAGTCTGCAATGCAGCGTCAAACAGCGACCCGATGGCCATGATCCACGCCAGTGTCAGGCTATAGGCCCGGCCCAGCCGGCGCGTGCCCCGATCATACCCCAGATACCCCGCCTGCACACCCGACGGAAAAATGCGCCCCCCCAGCCACCAGGCAAACACCACTGCAAACCCCGCAGACGGGATCGCCGCCACCACAAGACTGCTGCGAAGACCAAAAATATCAAGCGTTTCAAGCGACAATCGCAGCGCCACCAGCCCCAGAACCGGCACTGCAATTTGCGCCAGCGACAAAGTGAACATCCAGACTGGCATCAGTTTCCCGGCGCGAGTTTCCAGGGTGCTGCGCCATGTGGTAATCCATCGCCGCACAAACCAAAGCAGCCCGACAGCCACAACAAACAGCGCAACCGCGCGCGGCAGGTTTGACTGAAGCCGCCCCGATTCAACCCCTTGAACAAGACCCGCGGCGATTTCGACGCCCACGATGGATACTGCGTTCCAAACGGCCGCCACTGCCCCACCCAGATGCACCGGATTCAGCGGGGATGGGCCACGTTTGGTCAGTTCGGCCGTTTGGCGTTGCAATAGGCGCGCATCAAATTCGCGGATCAATCCATCAGCGCGGGCATGCGCCTCTGCGGCCAGGATGCCCGGTGCTGCAAGGGCGCGCCTTTGTTCAGCTAACGCCGCCCGTCGCGTTGCAACGTCGGGGGCTTCCTCGCCTGTTTCAGGGACTGCACCCAGCGCCGCAATCTGGGCATTTACCGTGGCAAGCCGGGCGGCGTTGTCGCGTGTGCGCAAGTGGAATGCGTCACGCCACATCACCAGATCCGCCCGCACGCGGTTCACCGCAAACAGTGATGCATCGGGCCGCATGGCCAGATCTTCTGCAAGCCGCGCAACCCTTTCCCAGCCTTCGTCAAAGGGCGCGACCGGCGGTTGCTGTAACGACGCGTCGGGCGCGGCTGGTCCTTGCATGTCCGTGACCGTGTCCTGCGCGGCCGTGTCCGGCACGGCTGCATCACCAATGCCTTGGGCAAGCCCCGGCAAAGGCCACAGCGTCAGGACCGCAACAAGGAACAGCCGCCGGATCATGTGTCGGCAAAGACCGACGGCAGTTCAACCTTTGCTTCCAGCCATTCCGGCACCGGTAGACCCTTTTCACGCAGGAAGCCGGGGTTATACAGCTTGGATTGATAGCGGGTGCCATAGTCGCACAGGATAGTCACAATCGTATGGCCCGGCCCCATGTCGCGCGCCATGCGGATCGCTCCGGCTACATTGATGCCCGTCGAACCGCCCATGCACAAACCTTCGTGTTGCAACAGATCAAAGACAATCGGCAGTGCCTCTTGATCGCTGACGTTATAGCAAAAATCGGGCTTCAGCCCTTCAAGGTTCCGGGTAATCCGCGCTTGCCCGATGCCTTCGGAAATTGACGATCCTTCCATCTTCAGCACGCCGGTGGTGTAATAGGAATAGAGAGCGGCGCCATCAGGATCGGACAGCCCGATTTTAACGCCTTTGTCCTGCAAGGCCATGGCGACCCCCGCCAGCGTGCCGCCCGACCCGCAGGCGCAGATGAACCCGTCAACCTTGCCGCCCGTCTGGTCCCAGATTTCCGGGCCGGTGGTTTCGATATGCGCCTGCCGATTGGCGACGTTATCAAACTGGTTCGCCCAGACCGCCCCATGCGGTTCGGTCTTGGCCAATTCATTGGCCAGCCGTTCGGAATAGCGGACAAAATTGTTGGGGTTGCGATAGGGCGCTGCGGGCACTTCGACCAGTTGCGCACCGGCAAGGCGCAGCATGTCTTTCTTTTCCTGACTTTGGGTTTCAGGAATAACGATGACCGTCTTGAACCCCATGGATGCGCCCACCAGCGCCAGCCCGATGCCGGTATTGCCGGCGGTCCCTTCGACAATCGTGCCGCCCGGTTGCAGATCACCCCTGGCAATCGCATCACGGATCATGAACAGCGCCGCGCGATCCTTGACGGACTGTCCGGGGTTCATAAACTCTGCCTTGCCCAGAATGGTACAGCCCGTTGCCTCTGACGCGGCGCGCAGTTTGATCAACGGGGTATTGCCGACCGCATCGGCCAAATCTTGTCTGATGGTCATCTTAGGGCGCCTTTCGTTTTACGTAACATGTGTAGGCCCGCGCCAGCCTGACATCAAGACATGGCGCGCAGTCGTGTCCGGTGGCGGGCCAGCCAGTTAAGCAGTAAAACCAATGGGCCGGTCGCGATTTCACCGCTGTCCATCAACGCCAAGGCCCTGTCCAGCGTGATCGGGTGCAGGCGCAAATCCTCTGCTTCGGATGCAAGCCCGCCGCTATAGGGGGATGTTTGCGGGATATCGCACAGACCGACATAGCCATACATGAAATCGGTTGACGCGCCGGGCGACGCGTAGAACGCGCTGACAGGTTCAAGATGGCGCAGGGTAAGCCCTGCTTCCTCTTGTGCTTCGCGGTGTGCGGCATCTTGCGGGGTTTCGCGGGCATCAACGATTCCGGCCACAGGCTCCAGCATCCACGGATTGGGATCATGCCGCATCAGCGGCCCCATGCGAAACTGTTCCACCAGCACCACACGGTCGCGCAGCGGATCATAAGGCAGCACGATGGCCGCATCGACACCAAGGAAGGCCTCGCGCACCAAAAGATGCGATCTTGTGCCATCAAACCGGCGATGGGTCACATCGACGCTTTGCAAACGAAAAAAAGACCCCTGCGGTGGGCGGCTGGCGACAATGCGCATATCGTCAGGTGCTGCGGCATGGCGGATTTGTGCAGGGCCGGCAGAGGCGCGGTGCTTGGCCCAAGCACGCGCATCGATCATCGGCCACATGCGCCGCAAGGCACCCGGTTCGGGCAATGGACGGTGGGAAAACAGGTCTTGTGCGGCCAGAACCGCAGGGGCCAAATGCGCCGGTTCCCACGTCTGCAACGCCCAGTCCCCCGGTCCCGCCACAACCGCCTTTGGCGGCATATAGCAAGAAACCGGGACTATTTCGCCGCCTTGTGTGACGCGCATTTCTTTGCGCTGATACCCAAATGCCGATTCATACAGATCGAGGCGGTTGACCTGTTGATCCGTCAGATCATGCCAGACAACCCCCCGGCATACCGCCCCGCTGGTGGCTATGATAAAGGGCACAACAGCATCCCTGACAGGCAGGCGCGCATATTCTTCCAGTTGTGCCTGCGTCGCAGTCAGACGTCCGGGCCCGGCAACCGCCGCCATCAATGCATGCGACATCAACGTGCCGTAAACAAACAGATCCATCGTTCAAGGGTAACGCTTGGCGTAATATTCGGCCACCCAAGCACCGATGACCCCGCCAACCGCCACCGACACGATCAGGTTCACGTCCAACAATTCTTGCCCAAATTCCAGCATCTGTGCAAAAATATCGACAACCCCCTCCATCGGGCCATCATAAAGCCGCCGCAACGATTTGCGGATCATCCTTTGGAACGACACAAGAAAGATCACCCAAAACGACAGGGCAAAAGCCCCTGTCAGACCGTGGCCAATGGCGGCGTAATACCCGCGATTGGCCCGCGCACCGACAATCTTCCACCCACAGACGACGGCAATCGTGATCGTGGCCGGGATCAGGTAGCCAGGCGCCACACCTTCGGGAAAAAACGGGATCAAAAGGCTCGCAATATACCAACCATATAGCGCATAGGCGATGGCCCCTGCGAGGCGTCCAGCTGTCGGCATACAACGGCATCCTTCTTGGCGTCCGCGCCGCGTTCAGGGCGCGCGTGTCACGGTTATCTGGGTTACATCGCAGTTTCCGCTATGAAAAGTGCTGGCGCAAGAGGTCAGATAAAAGTTCCACATCCGTTTAAACCGTTCATCAAAACCCAAGGCGGCGACATCATCCCAGCGATCATTGAACGTCTCGTGCCAGCGGCGCAGGGTCTGGCTGTAGCTTTCACCGAATTCAATCGAACGCGCGACGGTTAATCCAGCCTTTTCAATCTCTTGGCGCAAGACCACAGGGCTGGGCAGCATGCCGCCGGGAAAGATGTATTTCTGGATGAAATCAACGCCCCGCTTGTAGACCTGCCAACGCCTGTGCGCGACCGTGATGATCTGGAGTGTTGCGTGTTTGCCCGGTTTCAGCCTTTCGCGCAGGGTCTCGAAATAGACCGGCCAGTACTTTTCGCCCACGGCCTCGAACATTTCGATACTGGCGATCCCGTCATAAACGCCGGTTTCGTCGCGGTAATCCTGCATCTTGATCGTCACCATATCCGACAGCCCGGCCTTGGCCATCCGTTCTACCGCATAGTCATGTTGTTCGCGGCTGATCGTCAGGCCTGTAACCCTTAGTCCGCGTTCCTTGGCGGCATATTCGGCAAACCCACCCCAGCCACAGCCGATTTCCAGAACATGATCGCCCGGTTGCGCGCCCATCTGATCGACCATGCTTTGGTATTTGGCGATCTGCGCGGCCTCCAGGCTTTCTTGTCCGGTGTCGAATTTGGCCGATGAATAGGTCATTGTTTCGTCCAGCCAAAGCGCATAGAAATCATTGCCCAGATCGTAGTGATAGCTGATGTTCTTTTTCGCCTGCTCTTTGGAATTGCGCTGCATCCAGAACCGCATCCGTTCATAAAACCGCACAAGAAACTGGCCGGGAAACCCGTCATACATGTCCTCGGCGTCGTCATGCACCAGATCCATGAAGGCCAACAGATCAGGCGTTGACCACCAGCCATCCATATAGGCCTCGCAAAACCCAAGATCACCTTCGCGTATGGTGCGCGCAAACAGATCATCGTTATGCACCTGAATTTCAGCCACATAGCCCGGTTCTGTTCCTTCGGCGCGAAAATGCCGCCCGTCAGGCAAAATCACGTCAATCCGTCCGCGTTTCATCGTTTGCATCACATCAAAAACAGCGGAAAAATACCGGGGCAGTTTGTCCTGCCCTTCAGTGCTGGTGAATATCATTCTTGTCCTTTTGTCGTTCTGAACGCGCTCAGGCGGGTCGCGCTCGGTTTATGGCAGTAAATTAACCTGTGTTTCGGTGAAGTCACGGAAAACGTTTGAAAAAGTTTTACTGACCCTGCGTCGTTCAAAAACCACGGTTTTCATATGCGTACAATGCACGCTTGCGCCCGGCATCCGCGGCGACAACCGGATCAGGATAACCATCGTGGGGTGACATGCCCCAGCGCATTGGGATCATATCATAAAACGACAGCGCCGTCGCTGATGGTCTGGAATATGGTTCGGCCAGCCAGCGTTTGACATAAGCGCGATCCTTGTCGAATTTATCCAACTGCGTCACCGGATTGAACACGCGGAAATACGGTGTGGCATCCGGCCCCGACCCCGCCGACCATTGCCATCCCATCGCATTGCTGCACGGATCCCAGTCGATCAGGCAGTCGGCAAACCAGTGCATCCCGATTTGCCAATGCGTCAGCAGATGTTTCGTCAGGTAAGACGCGACAATCATCCGCCCCCGGTTATGCATGGTGCCGGTGACATACATTTCGCGCATGGCGGCATCGACAAACTGGATACCCGTGCGACCCTGTTGCCATGCCACCACCTCGGGACGCTTTTCATCGGTGTTCCATGGAAAGGAATCCCAGTCTTGTTTCCAGTTGTCGCTGACAATCCGCGGCGTGTGATAGGCCAGATGATAGGCAAATTCGCGCCAGACCAGTTCTTTTAGAAACACCTCTGCATCTGCTTTGCCATCGTGCAGCGCACGCCAGCCCGCATGCCAGCAACTGCGCGGGCTGATTTCCCCATAGGTCAGGTTTTCCGACAGGCCTGATGTGCCTTTCACTGCGGGCAGATCGCGGTTTTTCGCATAGCTGGCCACGCGATCGGCGATAAACCCGCCCAATCTGTCCGCTGCGGCGGTTTCCCCAACAGTGCAATGGCCGGCCAGAATATCGGCGCCGCGCTGCATAGCTGCCCCCATCTGCCAGTCATCCAGCGCATCAGACGCGGGCCAACTGTCAGGCGCGGGTATCGCGGCGGGTGTTGGCAAGGTATCTGGCACGGCGGTATCGCGCACCGATTTCCACATCGGTGTGTAGACCTTGTAAAATCCGCCCGTCTTGGTCGCCACCGTCCATGGTTCGAACAACACATGCCCGGCAAAACTTTGCGCGTCGATCCCGTCGCATTTCAGTGCCGCTTTGACGGCGGTATCGCGCGCCCGCGTGTCAGGATCATAAAGCCGCGACCAATAGACAGCCCCGGCCCCCGTTTGTGCAATCAGATCGCGCAGCACCACCAGCGCATTACCCCGACGCAGGATCAACCGGCTGCCCTTGTCCGCCAGCGAATGCACCAGATCCGCCAGCCCCAGACCCAGCCTGAACCGCGGCGCGGCCCCCTGCCCGGCGACAAGATCATCATGAATGAACACCGGAATGACCGGGCGCCCGCTGGCGCAGGCGGCGGTCAGGGCCTGATGGTCACCCAGCCGCAGATCGCGCCGGAACCACATGATGATGGGGGATATTTCCACGAAACTTCTACCTGTCACTGCCACGTGTTGATCTAGCGCAAGGATCGCCGCGTCAACACGCAAAAAGGGCCGCCCGACAGGACGGCCCCTTGTTTTTGCCCTGCACCCGGTCAGGTCAGGCGCGCAATTCGCTGCGCAGGCCCTGAAAGATCGCCCAGCACATCAACAACAAGACCAGCGTAAACGGCAGGCCGGTCGAAATGACCATCGCCTGCAACGCCCCCAATCCGCCGCCCAGCAACAGCACGATCGCCACGACACCTTCAAAGATACACCAGAACATCCGCTGTGGCACAGGCGCGTCAACCTTGCCCCCCGCCGTGATCGTGTCGATCACCAGCGAGCCGGAGTCAGAGGATGTCACGAAAAACACCACGACAAGGATGATCGCAAGGGTCGATGTGATCGCGGCCAGCGGCAAATCGGCCAGCATCCCGAACAGGCTCAGTTCCGGACTATAGCTGTCGATCACATTGGCCTTGACCAGACTTGTGTCCGGCGATGCGAAAACCTGATCAATTGCGGTGCCGCCGAAAACGGCCATCCACAGCACGCAAACCAGCGACGGGATCAGCAGAACGCAGACGACGAATTCACGCACTGTCCGGCCCCGGCTGACACGGGCAATGAACATGCCCACGAAAGGTGACCAGCTGATCCACCAGGCCCAATAGAACGCGGTCCAGCCTTCGCGATAGCTGTCATCGGTCCGGCCAACGGGGTTTGATAGCGGTGCAAGGTCGGCGATATAGGCCACCAGTCCGCTGCCGAAACCCGACAGGATGGCAAGCGTCGGGCCAACAAACAGCACGAACAGCAGCAGTAGGGCCGCAAGCATCATGTTGATCTCGGACAGTACCTTGACCCCACCGTCAAGCCCGCGCATCACTGACACAAGCGCAACCGCCGTGATCCCGATGATCAGAATGACCTGTGTGTTAACCGTGTTTTCGATGCCATAGACAAACTCCATCCCTGCAGCTGCCTGCTGTGCACCCAGCCCAAGCGATGTCGCCAGACCGAACAAAGTCGCAAAAACCGCCAGCGTATCAATCACATGGCCTGTCCAGCCCCAGACCCGTTCGCCGAAAATCGGGTAGAAGGCCGACCGGATGGATAGTGGCAACCCCTTGTTATAGCTGAACAATGCCAGCGCAAGCGCCACCACGGCATAGATGGCCCAAGGATGCAGCCCCCAGTGATAGATCGTGGCGGCCAGCCCCATTTCGCGCGCCGCATCCACATTTGCCGCAATCACATTTCCATCGGCGTCAAAGGGCGACGCAACACCCAGCGGTTCCGATATGGCCATATGATAAACCGGTTCCAGCACACCAAAGAACATCAGACCAATGCCCATGCCCGCGGCAAACAGCATCGCGAACCAGCCCATATAAGTGTAGTCAGGCGTGGCCTCGGCCCCGCCCAAGCGCACCGTGCCAAGCGGCGTAACGATCAGCATCAGGCAGAAAAGCACAAAGACGTTTGCGGCGGAAATAAAGAACCAGTCAAACGTGCTGGTCAGCCATGGCCGCAGCGCACCGAACATGGCGGCGGCCTGTTCCTGAAATACGAGGGCATAAAAGACAAAGGCGACAACGCTCAGCCCGGAAATCGCAAAAACAGGATTGTGAATATCAAGCCCGAACGGCCCGACATTGGCCTCGTAATTGTCTTGCCCAATCGTATAGTCGGTTTCGATAAGGTCGGTGCTGCCTTCAGGTAAAGGAATCCCCGTATTCGTGCTTTCATCGGCCATATATCTAACCCCCTTCATTCATTTTTATTTTGATGCGTCGGCGCGAACCAGAAAGACCGACGCCTTTGTATGTGTGGCCAACCGCCCCCCGTTTGACGGCCATAAACGGTCGCCAATATGCGGCACATGGGTTGCCATCACCACCAGATCGGCGCCCACCGCGTCGACGGCCTTGACCAGATCTTGATCCAGATCGGCGGTGGGATCGTGCGAAATCACCATGTGCGATGCCACGTCATGCCCGTGGGCTACGCCCTCTTGTCTGGCAAAGGCATCCAGTTTGGCAGCGTATTCCTGCGGGGTATGTGCCGTTGCTCCGGGCGTCGGCGTGGTCGCCCCGACATAGCAGACTTGCGCGCCGTAAAGCTTTGCAATATCCGCCGCGACGGTGATCGCGGTCTCCATACGGTCACGGTGAGCCAAATCAATGGGCACCATAATCTTGTGAAACATTGTTCCCTCCTGTCGCGGCGGTTTTTAACCTTACAGGCCACGCAGGTCGCAAGAGCCGCGTTTTTGTGCGGGAAACCAAGACAAATGCCCGATATCCCCACACAAGCCTAACAGGATGAAACCCGGCAAAACAACCGGTTTCACGTCATTTCTTTTTCCGATCTATGCCCGGATCATGCGCAAGACATGGTCACGCGTTCACATCGACCACCACGCGCCCCTTGATTTGACCCTTCAGAATATCAGCGCCAAGCTGCGGCAGATCGGCCAGCGTGGCAGGCTGCACCATCGCCTCCAGCTTATCCATCGGCAGGTCGCGCGCAATCCGCGCCCAGGCGCGCAGGCGGTTGTCATAGGGCTGCATCACGCTGTCGATGCCCAGCAGGTTCACGCCGCGCAACAGAAACGGAATCACCGTCGCAGGCAATACTGCACCGCCTGCCAACCCCACAGCAGCAACCGATGCACCGTATTCCATCTGCCCAAGCACACGCGCCAGCATCGCGCCGCCCACGGCATCAACACATCCACCCCAAGTCTCGCCCTCTAACGGGCGCTTGGTCGTCTCGTTCAATTCCGCGCGCGGCACAATTTGCGTAGCCCCCAGCGACCGCAGGTAATCTTCGGTCTCAGGCCGGCCCGTCACCGCCGCCACCTTATAGCCCAAATTGGCAAGGATCGCCGTCGCCACAGACCCCACGCCACCCGCAGCCCCGGTCACAAGCACCGGCCCTGCCTTGATCCCATGATCCTCCAGCGCCATGACCGCCAGCATCGCGGTAAACCCGGCGGTGCCCACGGCCATCGCCTGCCGCGTCGTCAACCCTTCGGGCAGTGGCACCAGCCAGTCGGCGCGCACCCGCGCTTTCTGCGCATAGCCGCCCCAATGCGCCTCACCGACGCGCCAACCGGTCAGCACAACCTTGTCGCCAGGTTTGTAACGCGCATCAGATGACGCCGCGACCGTGCCGGCAAAATCAATCCCCGGCACATGCGGATAATTCCGCACCAACCCGCCGCCGGGTCCGATGCAAAGCCCGTCCTTGTAATTGACGGTGGAATATTCCACGGAAACGGTCACCTCTGCCTCGGGCAGTTGATCCAGCGACATCTCCTGCACGCCCGCATGTGTCTTGCCGTCTGCGTCCTTTTCGACAACCAAAGCCTTGAACATCACATCCTCCTTGGTGGGCTCCCACCTTCATCTTGGTCAAAAAACTCCCGCCGGAGGCTCCGACGACAGCCACTGGCGCTAAAGCCAGAAATTCTCGTGTACGACAGCCTCGCGCATCCCGTCCGGCGTATCCACCTGCAAAGTCGCACCCGCGTCCCAATGGGTCATCCGCACCATGCCAATCGCCACATTGACGCCAAAGTCCGGCGATTTGGCCGCCGATGTCACCTGCCCTACCCGTTTGCCACCCGCCAACATTGGCCAGGCGCGGTCACAGGGGGGAATCTCACCTGCAATTTCAATCGCCCTGATCTGTTGCGTCGGCCCTTCCTTGGCGACGCGCAGCAGCGCATCGCGTCCGACGCAGCCAATCGCCGTCTGCGTTGAACAGAACCGCCCCAACCCGCATTCATGCGGCGTATTTTCGCGCGTCATGTCATTGCCATATGACAGCAACCCGCCCTCGATCCGTTCGATCAGGTTCGGACAGCCCGCGCGCACGTCAAGGTCTTTGCCCGCCTCTAAAAAAGCGTTCCACAGCGGCATTCCGTTTTCAGCGCCATCGACGTAAATCTCGAACCCGCCCTGTTTGGAATAGCCCGACCGCGCCACCGCCATGCTGACACCTTGAAAATCGAACCAGCCAAAACGGAAAAACCGCACCGCGCGTGTCGCATCACCGAACACCCTTGCGACCAGTTCCTCGGCCTGTGGTCCCTGCACCGCAAGCGGCGATATATCGGGCTCATCCACCAGCACATCCAGCCGATAACCATAGGCCAACCCCTTGACCCAGAATAAAAGATCACTATCGGCGATGGAAATCCACCAACGGTCCTCGGACAGTTTCAGCGCAACAGGGTCGTTCAGCATCCCCCCCGTTTCATCGACGATCGGCACATAATAACATTGCCCCGGTAGCATTCCGCGCAGATCGCGTGGCGTCAGCATCTGCATGAGCCGCGCGGCATCGGGGCCGCGCAGTTCGATCTGGCGTTCGCAGGCCACATCCCAGACCTGCACGGCGTTTTTCAGATGGTGATAATCCGCCACCACGCTGTCAAACACCGTCGGCAGCAGCATATGATTGTAAACGGTATACCCTTTGACACCCGCCGCCTCGACGCCGGGGGTAAAGGGGGTGCGCCGGATGCGGCGCGAAGGGGCGATGACGACCATAAGGGCACCTTTGAAAGATAAACAGTGGTGTTCAGAGCCGACAGATCAGTTCGGCCCGTGCCAGTCGATCTGGCAGATTTCGGCGCTGCGCCCGTCAAAATCCCACACCCGGCCAAAGGCGCGCACGCGGCCCTTGTTGGCCGTCGCAACGGTGATGTCAGGCCCCATCCAGTAACCTGTATTGGTCACCACGATATCTTCATCAGGGTCTTTGCCGCCGACCGGCACCACCTCGCCCTGAATGGCCTTGCCGACCATCAGGCGCCGCGCCTTGCCTTCGGTCTCAAACAGAACCGGTGCACGTTCAGCCCCCAGAAATTCGCTGACCAGCACCTTGAACAGCCCCGTGGTGCCGCGTGCCTTGCCGGTAAAGATGTTCAGCAAGCCGTCATAGGCCGCGTCAGTGGCGCGTTCATCGATATAGGCGGCAGCCTTCCAGTTGCCGCGCGCCATCAGGCCGGGAATTTCCAGCACCAACCCCACGTTCAGACCGCTCAGGTCTTCGTCACCGTAATGCCCGCTGTCGATGCGAATACCCGACCACGCCTGACAATAGCCTTCGGTCGGCGCATGTTTGCCAAGCGACACCACGCAGGGGCAGAACACCGTGCAGTTGCAGTTCAGGATCAATTCGCCCTTGATCGCCCAAGGGATCGTTCCCACCGCTGCATTCTGATCCAAAGCCATTTCCATTCCTCCTTATACGGCGCGCACCACCAGTGTCATTGCACCAAAAATCAGGACAACGCCCAAGGGCCTTGTCACATATCGCCCCAAGTTCTGCATCTTTTCCAGAACCATGATCAGCGTCGCAATCCCCATGAAGGCCATGTTCATGACCCCGCCCACAAAGGCCAGCAGCATCAAGGCCCAGCAACAGCCAAGACAGATCAACCCCAGCCGCAGCCCATTACGCCACGGGCCTTCGTCCCAATGTGACATAAAAAATGTCAGCGGCTGGCGGCATTTGCTCAGGCAGGCCTCTTTGACGGGTGAAAACTGGTAAAGGCCCGCCCCCAGCAACAGCCCTGCCGACAACCAAAGCGACTGGCTGTCACCGATGGCGCTGATCATTTGCAGACTGAACAGCCCCATCTGCGCCGCTGCTGCAATCAACGAAAATCCCATCCAGACCACCGCATACCCTGCCACCAGCGGGGCAAGGCGCGCCCCTGTCTGGTGGCACAGATCGTCATGGGTCGCGAACGCAGGCAAGGCCGTGGGCAACATCATGGCCGCCGCCATCAGCGCCCACATCGCAACGGCGGTGGCATAGCCTGTGGCATCCAGCGTGACAACGCAAAGGGATCGCCAAAACTCTGATCCGTAAACTTTTGATAACGCGCGCAAATCATCCGGTATTGCCAGCGTATAAAGCACGATCCAAGCGCCCAGGATCACCCCGAACAGGGTCAGCCAATGCGGCATTCCCATCGTTCTGATCCGGTCTGACAGCATGGTCCACCCCCGACTCAACGGCTTGCATTTAAATTGTCAGACAATTACCTTTCAGGCAAATCATAAATGTCAGACAAATGAAAATTGACCCCGAAAACCCCGCCGATCTGTCGGCACAGATTGCCAAGGCGATCAAGGATGCCATCATCTCGGGCGCGCTGCCCGTCGATGAACGTCTGCCCTCCGAGGCGGAAATGGCCGAACATTTCGATGTGTCACGTTCCAGCGTGCGCGAGGCACTGAAACGGCTGGCGGCGCAATCGCTGATCCGCACCCAGCGCGGGGCTGCGGGGGGGGCTTTCGTCAACCGCCTGCGGTTTGAAGACGCCTATGGTCAACAAATCACCACATCGACGCTGCTTTTGTCGATGAACGATGTCAGTTTTGCCACCGCCTGCGAGGCGCGCTATGCGCTGGAACGGGCCTGTGCGCCGCTGGCCGCCGCACGGCGCAGCGCCGATCATCTGGCCACCATGCGCGCCGAGGCACACCGCCAGGCGCAGCCCGGACTGACAGACGCGGCGTTTTGCGCATCCGACGTGGCGTTTCACCGCGCGCTGGTGGATGCGGCTGGCAATCCGGTGCTGTCGTATCAACTGGCCGGTGCGGTCGAGGCGATGCAACCGCTGATGAACATGATCACATTTACCGCCCGGTCGCGCGAACGGATCGTTGCCCTGCATCTTGACATCGCCGACGCGATCGCAGCCCATGGCGCCGCCGACACCGATGCAAAACTGGCCGAACTGGCAACTTACACCCAGCAACTTGCCCAAGATGTCATCGCACGGCGCAGACCTGCGTAATGCGCCAAATGGCCCTTGCAGTGCCGCACCGTCATGAATACCTAATCAAAATCCAAATGAGAGCAGAACACCATGAAAGCCAACATTTTCTTTAGTGCCGTGTCCGTCACGGCGCTTTCCACCGCAGCGATTGCGCAGGATTCCGATCTTTTGGTCTTTGACTATTCGGGGTTCGAGGATCCGGCATATCACCAAGCCTATATCGACCAGCACGGTGCCAGCCCGACCTTTGCGTTTTTTGGCGACGAAGACGAAGCGTTTCAAAAGGTGCGTTCAGGTTTCAAGGCCGATGTCGCGCATATCTGTGCCGGTTCGGTCAGCCGCTGGACCGACAGCGGGATCATCAAACCTTGGGATACGTCCCGCATCACCGCATATGACAATCTGAACCGCGCCCTGACCGGCACCGATGTGGGCGCAGAAACGGCTTATTTCATCCCGACGGATTTCGGATCAACCGCGATCGCCTATAACCCGGAATCTGTCCCGGTCGAGGATGTGACCAGCCTGCAAATTTTCAAGGATCCCAAATACGCGGGCCGCATGACATTGCCAGACAACGTTGACGATGCCTTTGCGCTGGCCTATCTGGCCACCGGCGTTGACGACTGGACCACCGCCACCGATGCGCAATTTGACGCCGCCGCCAACTGGCTGCGCGAGGTTCACCCCAACCTGCGCACCTATTGGACCGACCCGGCCGAATTGGCACAGCTGATGTCATCGGGTGAAATCCTGATCAGCTGGGCGTGGAATGAAACCTATCCTACAATGGTCGAGGAAGGCCGCCCTATCGGTTTCGCACGCGAAACAGTGGAAGGGTCGTCGCTGTGGTTGTGTGGCTATGTCAACCTTGCAAATGGATCGGGTGTAGAACAAAAGGCATATGACTACGTCAACGCGATGCTGTCCGAGGACTCGGTCGTGCCATTGCTTGACGCCGGTTTCGGGTCGGCCAACGCCGCCGCATTGGCGGCCCAAGTGACCGAGGAAGACCTTGTCGCATCCGGGCTGGGCGAGGTTGATGTGCCGCTGCTGGCGCAATTGCCCCTGCCCAACGCCATGCGCGAACGTCAGGCGGAAACGTTTGAGCTGATCAAAGCCGGTTTCTAAGATATCCCCCCGCAGGGCGGATGATGTTCCGCCCTGCCCCAGCCATCACCACAGCTTGACCTGTCACTGGCGCGCCACCGTTACAGCGGGCAAGCAACAGGAACACACAGATGGATCTTCTTAATCTCGCTTTTGCCATCACCAGCATCGGACTGGGCTGTTTTGGCTGGCTTGCGCCGCGTTACACGCTGGCCACGCTTGACCTGACAGCTGGCCGCAGCGGGATGGGGCCGTCTGAAATTCGCGCATCCGCCGGGGCATTGTTCGTGGGAATGGGGATTGGCGCGCTGATCATCGGCACCCCTACCGCCTATGCAATGCTGGGGTTTTGCTGGTTGGGTGCCGCGATGGGGCGTGCGACATCGCTGCTGCTGGATAGGCAAAGCCGCAAGAAATGGGTATTTTTCGCAGTCGAGCTGGGCGTTGGCTTGCCAGCTGTTGCACTGAATCTGTAGCGCAACCACTTGCAAGCGCCCCCCACACCCCCTATTTAACAAATGTCTTTCGGGACTATGGACATAAACGCGCTCGTAATACGCGGATCGGACCCGGGGGCGGTACCCGGCGTCTCCACCAAAAACTGCTCATTTGGCAGCCATGGGGACGAAACAGGATCGACGAACGTCTAAAGGGGTTTTGCTTTGTCTCGGTGAGTTACCACCGTTATCGGTACAAAAAAGCTAGTTGCAAATGACAACAAAGCACCAATGGCGATGGCTGCGTAAGCAGTCGGAACTATTGAAACCTTAAGCCCTATGGTTTTGCGACCATAGGCGGGGTCCGCAGGTACCTGGCAACAGAAACCTGCACCTTCCCCCTTACGATGGCTTGCATTGCCGCCCGCGCCTGCGCACCATGCGGCTATGGTTCGAACCTTGCTTGGCCTTGCGCTATCTGTTTTTCCCCTGGCTGCGTGGGCCTGTGATACGGCGCTTGTGCTGATGGTGGATGTGTCGAATTCCGTCGATGCGGCAGAATACCGGCTGCAAACCGATGGCATGGCCGCAGCATTGCGCGACCCTGAAATTGTCGATGCGATGGTGCGGGGGCAAACCGCCATTGCGGTTGTGCAATGGTCGGGCGTTGACCAACAGGCGCTAAGCATTCCATGGCAACGCATTAATACCGGTCTGGACGCGCAGGCGCTGGCCGCGCAAGCTGCCGCGATGCCCCGTGCATTTGTCCTGTCGGATACGGCCCCCGCAGAAGCGGTTTATTTCGCGCTGGAACTGTTCGCACAGGTTCCGGACTGCGCGCATAAGGTGATTGACGTCTCAGGCGACGGCACCCCCAATGCAGGGTCAGACGTGCGCGCGGCCCGCAATGCCGCCGAACGCGCCGGTGTCACGATCAACGGGATTGCCATTGAATCGATGGGGCTGGCGATCACCGGATTTTACCGCAATGCGTTGATCACCCGGAATGGTTTTGTCATCACCGCCCGCACTCACCGTGATTATCCGCGCGCAATCCGCACCAAAATTTTCCGCGAGCTTAGTCAAGTTCTGGGGTGATGGCTGCGGCGCAAGACGGGCGGCCTTGTCTGCGACCTTTGGCAGACATCACGACCACCGTCGTCGGGGCGATCGCAAGCCTGTTACCATGGTTTGTGCTGTGGCTGATTTTACGGGGCCGCGCGGGGGCCGCGCCTTGCGATTGATCGGCAATGCGCGCAACCTGATCAGGGGTCTTTCATCCACAACAGAATCCCGTATGCTGCACCTGTCAAAGGAAAGGACGTGATGCCGTGACCCGCTCCATCGATTATGGAAATCTGATGCACCGCGCCATGCGCGGCCTGATCCAGGAGGTTCTGGCAGATGTCGCTGCAAATGGACTGCCCGGCGCGCACCATTTCTTTGTTACCTTTGATACGATGCACCCCGATGTCGAAATCGCGGATTGGCTGTCAGACCGCTATCCGGGTGAAATGACGGTCGTAATCCAGCATTGGTTCGACAATCTGGAAGCAACAGATGACGGGTTTACCATCACGCTGAACTTTGGCGACAACCCAGAAACGCTTTATATCCCTTATGATGCGATCAAGACCTTTGTTGATCCGTCTGTCGAATTCGGTCTGCGGTTTGAAACACAGGATACCGCCGAAGAACCCACCACAGAGGCGCCGATGGATGAAATGGTCGAACCCGAGAACGAACCGGAAACCGACCGCAAACCAGCCGATGTTGTCAGCCTTGATAAATTTCGCAAATAGCTGATCTTGCGCCAAGGCCCGCGCGGCCTTAAACCGCCCCCAACAGCAACGCAAAAGGGGCCAGATCATGACCGCGACACGCACCGAAACCGATAGCTTTGGCCCGCTTGCGGTCCCCGCCGACCGCTATTGGGGCGCACAGACCCAACGATCGCTGCAAAACTTTCCCATCGGTTGGGAAAAACAACCTATTGCCATCGTGCGCGCGCTGGGCGTGATCAAACAAGCCTGCGCCATTGCCAACAAGGACCGCAGCAAACTGGACGCAGAACGCGCCGACGCCATTATCGCCGCCGCCGCCGAAGTGGTCGCTGGCAAGCTGGACGATCATTTCCCACTCGTCGTGTGGCAAACCGGGTCAGGCACCCAGTCGAACATGAACGCCAACGAAGTGATCAGCAACCGCGCCATTGAAATTCTGGGCGGCGTGATCGGGTCAAAAGACCCCATTCACCCCAACGATCATGTCAACATGGGCCAATCGTCCAACGACACATTTCCGACAGCAATGCATATTGCCGTGGCAACCACCGCACATGATGTGTTGTTGCCAGGTCTGGCAAAACTGCATGCCGCATTGGAACAAAAGCAACGCGAATTTAACGACATCATCAAGATCGGCCGCACCCATACGATGGATGCAACGCCGCTGACGCTGGGCCAGGAATTTTCCGGCTATGTGCATCAGGTCGCCATGGGTATCCGCCGGATCAAATCGGCGTTGCCCGCAATTTACGAACTGGCGCAGGGCGGAACTGCTGTTGGCACAGGGTTGAACACGCCAAAAGGCTGGGGTGAAACGGTCGCGGCCCATATGGCGGACATTACCGGCCTGCCATTCGTCACCGCCCCCAACAAGTTCGAAGCCTTGGCCGCCCATGATGCGCTGGTAGAACTCTCGGGTGCTTTGAAAACAGTCGCTGTCAGCCTTTATAAAATCGCCTGCGATATTCGGATGCTGGGGTCTGGTCCACGTTGCGGGTTGGGCGAACTGATGCTGCCGGAAAACGAACCGGGGTCATCCATCATGCCCGGCAAGGTCAACCCCACACAGGTCGAGGCGATTACGCAAGTCTGCGCGCATGTGATGGGCAACGACGCCGCCGTCGGTTTTGCCGGATCACAGGGACATTTCGAACTGAACGTGATGAAGCCGATGATGGCTTATAACGTGTTGCAATCCATGCAACTTTTGGGCGATGCCAGCAGTGTATTTACCGACAACTGCGTGGTCGGTATTCGGGCAGACCGGACGCGGATCGAAAAACTGATGCGGGAATCGCTGATGCTGGTCACCGCGCTGGCGCCCACTATCGGTTACGACAATGCCACAACCGTCGCCAAGACCGCGCACAAGAACGGCACCACCCTGAAAGAAGAAGCGATCAATCTGGGGTTTGTGGATGAGGCGACGTTCGACAAAGTGGTTCGCCCCGAAGACATGATCGGCCCCAAGTGACACCTGTCAATCTGAACAAGGCGCGCAAGGCGCGCGACAGGGCCGAAGAAAAGGCCAAAGCGGATGAAAACGCCATCCGCTTTGGCCGCACCAAAAGCCAGCGGTTGTTAGAGGCTGCACAGGCCCAAAAAGCGCGCGACCGGCTGGACCAGATGAAGTTCGAAGATGAATGATCATCGACGCCCCGTCAAACGGTCATTGACCCTGCGCAGGCACCGCACAAGCGTTTCGCTCGAAGATATCTTCTGGGACAGATTCCGCACGATTGCAGATCAGGACGGCAAAACGATCAATGGTCTGGCCGCTGAAATAGATGAAGGCCGGGGGGATATCAGTCTCGCCTCGGCCTTGCGGGTTTTTGTTCTGGAACGTGCGCTAGCGGACCATGGCCCGCTTAACGATCAGACGCGCGATCAATCCTTGGAATAAAGCGCACCGCGCAAATTCGACAACCGCGCGCGATCGCTTTTTTCGGCATCGCTCAACCTTGCTGGCTTGGCCTGTTCCGGCTGGCCTGATTTTGCGAAACGTTTTGCAATTTCATGTGGTTTCAGCGGTCTTGGCGCAGCGGTCAATTTGATTTCGTCGCGACGGCGTTTGCCCAGAAGGCCCATAAGGCCAATCTTGGATGGATCTGGCAGCGATATCGTCATCGTATCCCCCAATAGGCACAAACATTGACTTCTCTTTTCGAAACACGGTGATTTAGGTCAAAAGCAAGGCAGACTGTTCACCTATTTCTGACCCGAGTATGATCAGACACCAGTCCTTCTGTCCATAGTAAGAAAAACAACAATTTGAAAAATGGCGCAGATAGGTCCCAATTGGGGCAACCCATACATCTTGTGTTCATCGGGGGCCTGCAAATGCAGCAAATCTGTCGATTTGCACATATGACTGCCACGATCTGTTTAACGCTTAGCGAATCGCAACACGATCCCATCCCGTGACCGCACCGTTAGATGCGCCACTGGCATAGGTTCTGAATCGGAAACAATAACAAAGCGATAGTGTCGCAAAATCTGTGCCAGCAGCACCACGCCTTCGATCATCGCAAAGCCCGCCCCGGTGCAAACCCGGGGTCCGGCAGAAAATGGCATATAGGCATCACGGGCGGCGGCCTTGCCTGCGTCACTGTCCCAACGGGCCGGATCAAAGGCATCAGGGGCATCCCAGAACCGCCTGTGCCGATGCAAATGCCAAGGCGACAGCACCACTTGCGCACCGGGGCGCACATCGCGGTTGCGAAACACCTCTGGGCGTGTGGATTCGCGCACCATCATCGGCACCGGCGGATAAAGGCGCAGCGTTTCGCGAAACACATTGCGCGTGACCTTCAGGCTGGACAAGGCGCCAAATGTCCCGTCAAAGCCAGCCGCCTCTTGCGCGACCTTGTCCTGCCAATCAGGATAGCGCGCCAGAAGATAAAGCGCCCATGACAGCGCCGAAGCGCTGGTTTCGTGGCCCGCAAGGAAAAATATTGCGACCTGATCAACCATTTCCCGCAGACTGAATTCGGCCCCGGTCTGCGGATCTTTTGTCGTCATGATCTTGGTGGCCAGATCATCCGGGGCGGTCCCTGCCGCAATTCTGGCAAGGCGCGCCTTGGTCAGTTTCGTCATCAGCGTGCGGATATGACGGGCAGGCCGCCGGACACCGGGCCGGAAAAACCGTGGCATCCAGCGCGGCCCCGGCACAAAGGCCGCAAGGTTCAAAAGCGGCTGCGCCCGCTGATACGCCTGAAAGGCGGCAAAAACGTCCCGTGCAACGGCATCGTCGATCGGGATTGAAAACAGGGCCCGAAAAATCACATCAGCCGTCAGATGGCTGGTCAATATCTCGATGTCGTGTGGTGTTTCGTCGGCCAGTGGCGCCCAGCGGGTCACGGCGCTGTCGCCGGCGGCAAGAATGGCGGGCAAAGTATCACGCAAGCGGCCGCCTTCAAACGCGGGGTCGATAATTCGGCGCTGACGTTTCCACGCCTCTCCGTTAGCGAGAAAAACGCTGTTGCCCAAAAGCGGGCGCAATCCGGCGCCAATGCGATCGGATTTCGGAAAATCATCGGGCCTTTCGTGCAAAACCTGGCGGATCAGGGCGGGATCATTGATCAGGTAACTGCGAAAAAACGGCGTGCGAAACGCCGCCATCCACGCACCATACAGGCGCTCGGGTTGGGCAGACAGAATATCCTGCCGGAACAGCCGGCTATAGCGCCACAGCGATACCTTGTCCGGTCGCGCGGGCGGTTTGGGCGCCAGGTTGGTTTTCATGGTGCAATATCTGTGTATTTCGACACCGCGACATCAATCCGCGATTTTGAGGCCTGTCTGTCACGATACCGATCCGCGAGCGTCATCGGGCCTGCGGTGATCTGGAAATAGTCGTAATCGCCAGGCCGGTCAAAGGCGCAGAGATATTGAAAATGCAATCGGAAAAACCGCCAGCGCAGCGCCTTCCAACGGCCGGGCGACAGCGTTTGCGTGAACGCCGCCGAGATCACCAATGGCCAGCGTTTGCCCGGCAGGGCCACGCCCGTCACCGCGACCGGATCACACAGGGCAAAGCAGCATCCGTCACCTGGGGCAGAAACATCAACCCATGTCAGCGCATCCTGGATCGAAAGATAGGCCAGATCAGCCCGCAACCGCCGTGCCTTGGGCAGAAATGACGCCATCGGCACCACCTGCCCCAGTGTCAGCAAGGCCAGCCTTGGCCCGCCCTGCGGCACGCGCCCCTGTCGGATCAGGTCAGCGACCACGCAAACCGCCAGATGCGCACCCGACGAATGGCCCACGACCAAGACCTCGTCCACGGGATCAAGGAACGCCTGCGCAATCTGGTCGGTGAATTGGGCAAGTCGCGCTTCCAGTGCTGGCGGGTTCGCGCCGCCAGCACTTGCCGCAAAAGCGTAGTCATGCATCAGGTAATAAGCAAAGAGTTTGTCATCCCTCGATTTGAACCAGCGCAACAGCACGATCGTCACCGCCGCCCAGACCGCGTATTGCAGCAGAAGCCTGGAAATTCCCGGCAGACCCACCCGCCCCAGCACCAGCGCCATCACCTGCCCTGCCAACCAACCCAGCACAGCCGCCAGCGCCAATTGCCCCAGCAACATCGCGACAGGATACAAGGCTGCAATCACCGGCCCCTTGCGCATCCACATCAACCGCCGCAGCGTGCCTGTTGAAAGATAAAGCCATGCCGTGCGCAGCATTTGCCAATATGTCGCCGGAATACTTTGCGCCATGCTTTCGCGCACGATATCAGACCAGACCAGCACATCAATTTGCGCCGACACATCTTTGCCGTCGATCTGCCCATCCACAATCCACCCAAAGGTATCGGCCCCCGGATTGGCACTGAGATTGATCCGATAACCGCTGATTTGCGCCTGTGCGGCCCCTTCGCTGCGGTAAAGTTCGCGGTAACGGCGTGGATGTATCGGATCATACCCGGGGATATGAAACACCTGTCGGCGCCTCACGGGCACAGCTTGGGCGTTCATGGATATAAACTGCATGATACCATGGGCGGCAAACTAGCGGGTCTTTCGCAGAAAGATAAGCGCTATCCGATCAACCCAAGCGCGGGAAACCGTTCCAGCAACCAATAGCTGAACGCCGCAAACTGCCCGGTCAGCATCATCAGCCCCACAGTCCACAACAACAGGCCCGACGTCCGTTCGATCCGTGACATATGCCGTTTCATCCACGCCATCACGCCTTTAAGCCGGGGGAAAAACGCGGCCACCAGCAAAAAAGGAATGCCCAGTCCCAAGGCGTAAAACGCCAAGAGAACTGTGCCCCGGGTCACATCGCCTTCGGATGCCGCAAGCCCCAGTATCGCGCCAAGAATAGGCCCAAGGCAGGGTGTCCAGCCAAAGGCAAAGGCCAACCCCAGCACATAGGCCCCAAAGGCAGACCCGCCCTTGTCGCCTGCGTCAACACGCACTTCGCGGTCCAGAAATCCGATGCGGAACACCCCGATGAAATGCGCACCAAGGATCATGATGACCACACCCGCAATCGTGACAAAGGCATCCTGAAACTGCAAAAACATCCGCCCCATACTGGAAAAGGCAAACCCAAGCAGTAAGAACACTGTGGAAAGCCCCAGCACAAAGAATATCGCAGTCAGGAACACCCGGCGGCGAGCCGCGCGCGCGTGTTCCATCTCGGTCACGGACACGCCGCCCATATAGGCCAGATAGGGGGGCACAATCGGCAGCACACAAGGGCTGAGAAATGACAACAGCCCCGCCATCATTGCAACGATCATGGCAGGCAGCAGTCCTGCGTCAAAGATCAAAGCTGTATCAAACATACCATACCCCTTTGCCCATTAACTACGCTAGCCCCAGGGCAAGGTCACGTGGGTTGATCTCACATCTTGGTGGACAAGTTGAAACATCCCGCCTAACCCTGTGGCATGAATTACGATGCTGAACTTGATGCCAAAGGGCTATTATGCCCTTTGCCTGTCCTGAAAGCCCGCAAACGCCTGCAATCGCTGGCGTCTGGCCAAGTGTTGCGCATGCTGGCCGACGATCCTGCAGCCATTGTCGATGTGCCACATTTCTGCGCCGAGGCCGGACATGATTTATTGGGGATCGCGGATGCGGATGCAGGGCAAATCTATCTGATCCGCAAGGCCTGATCGGGATTGCCGCAACGAAAAAGGCCGCGCTGTGTCAGCGCGGCCTTTTGATATTCAGCCGCGGCCCAGTGACCACCAGCCTTTACGCTTAGGCGCGTCCGGTTTGACGGCAGCAGGCGTTGGTTCAGGCGTTGGCGCTGTCGGAGCGACGGCAACCGGTTCTGCGGCCACGGCCGCCACCGGCGCTGTCTTTTCTGCGGTCGGCGCGGCGACGTCATCGCTGACCTCTGGCGTGACTTGTGCGGCATCTTCTGCGACGGGTGCCTCTTGTGTCACGGGCGCGGGCTTGGCACGACTACGGCGTTTCGGCTTTGGCTTTGGCTCGGGCTCGGCGGTTTGGGCAGGGTCTGCCGCGCCAGCCTCTGCGGTGACCGCAGCAGGGTCCGCCGCTGTCGCAGGTTTACGGCGGCTCCGCGTGCGCTTTTTCGGCGCCGGCGCTTCGGCCGCTTCGTTTTCGACCTGCTCTGCTGCATCTGAACCTGTGACAGATTCTGCGGCTTCTGCAACAGGCGTGTCAGCGGTTTTGCGTGTGCGCGTCCGGCGGCGTTTGGGCGCTGCCGAGACCGCAGTCTCCTCTTCAGAGGCAACCTCTGTCACTGCTTCGACAGGCGCATCGGTTGCCGGTGTGTCGGTCGCTTCAGCGTCAGATGTTGCACCATCTGCCTGCTGAACATCACCGTTTGCATCATTGGGACGCCGCCGCCGCCGCCGCCGCCGCTTGCGTTTGGGCTTGTCATCACCATCGGCATCTGTGGCCTGCACTTCGGTCTGCGCGACTGGTTCCTCTTGATCCTCGGCGATATCATCGTCATCTTCGTCAACCATCACAACCGCGCTAACAAAAGGCACCGCATCAGGCACCACACGGGTCGCTGTCTTGAACTTTTCGATGGCAAAGTCAGGCGATACAAGCGTCGGGTCACATTCGATCCGCACCGACATGCCATAGCGGGTTTCGACATCGCCGATATGTTCGCGTTTGCCGTTCATCAGGAAATTGGCGATGGAAATCGGTGCCTTGACCAGCACTTCTTTCGTGCGGGCGCGCACGCCTTCCTCTTCCAGCGCGCGCAGGATCGACAGCGCCACGTTATCGTCAGACCGCAACAGGCCCGTGCCATGGCAATGCGAACACATCTGCGTTGTCGCCTCAAGCATGCCGGGGCGCAGGCGCTGTCGCGACATTTCCATCAGACCAAAGCCGGAAATCCGGCCCACCTGAATGCGCGCACGGTCGGTTTTCAGCTTGTCCTTGAAACGCTTTTCGACAGCGGCGTTGTTCTTGCGTTCGTCCATGTCGATAAAGTCGATGACGATCAGACCGGCCAGATCACGCAGGCGCAACTGGCGGGCCACCTCATCGGCGGCTTCCAAATTGGTTTTCAGCGCGGTCTGTTCGATCGAGCCTTCCTTGGTAGCGCGGCCAGAGTTCACGTCGATGGCGACCAGCGCCTCGGTGATGCCGATCACGATATAGCCGCCAGATGGCAGTTGCACAGTCGGGTTGAACATGCCGCCCAGATAACCTTCGACCTGAAAGCGGGCGAAAAGGGGCAGTTGTTCGGCGTAGTATTTCACGTTCTTGGCATGTGACGGCATGATCATTTTCATGAAGTCCTTGGCGGTGCGATAGCCCGCCTCGCCTGCCACGATCACCTCGTCAATGTCCTTGGAATACAGATCTCGGATCGACCGTTTGATCAGATCGCCCTCTTCGTAGATCTTTGCAGGGGCGATGGATTTTAGCGTTAATTCGCGAATCTGTTCCCACATGCGTTGCAGGTATTCGTAATCGCGCTTGATCTCGGCCTTGGTGCGCTGTGATCCGGCGGTGCGAATGATCAGACCGGCACCGTCAGGCACGGTCAATTCACCCGCAATTTCCTTTAGCTTTTTGCGATCAGCGATGTTGGTAATCTTGCGGCTGATGCCACCACCACGGGCCGTGTTCGGCATCAAAACGCAATAGCGACCGGCCAGCGACAGATAGGTCGTCAGCGCAGCACCCTTATTGCCGCGTTCTTCCTTGACCACCTGCACCAGCAGAATCTGCCGGACCTTGATCACCTCTTGGATCTTGTAGCGCTTGGGGCGGGGTTTGCGCGCAGGGAGGACATCATCGGTATCATCGTCTTCAACAACGCTTTCGATGTTGTCATCCAGATCGTCGGTATCGCCGTTGTCATCATCGTCATCTTCCCCGGCAGCTGGGGTTTCAACGGGTGTTTCGCGGACAAGTTCCATGGGGGAACTGCCTTCTTCGTCATCCGCAAAATCGATGGTTTCCATACCCGCAACGTCACCAGAGATCACATCCTCTGGCGTTTCGACCTCTGCGGTTGCAACGGCATCCAGATCTTCGGTCGCGGCCGAACGGACCCTTGAGCGCGACCGCTGGCGGCGGGGTTTTGGGCTTTCGTCGTTGTCTTCCTCGGCCTTCAGGCTTTCGGCATAAGCTTTTTCCTCGGCCATCAATGCCTCGCGGTCGGCGACCGGGATCTGATAATAATCCGGGTGGATTTCCGAAAAAGCAAGGAAACCATGACGATTACCGCCATAATCCACAAAGGCAGCCTGTAGCGAAGGTTCGACCCGCGTTACTTTTGCAAGATAGATGTTACCAGCAAGCTGGCGTTTGAATTGGCTTTCAAAATCAAATTCTTCGACTTTGTTGCCGTCTACGACCACAACGCGGGTTTCTTCCGCATGTGTCGCGTCGATAAGCATTTTCTTTGGCATTTTTTCCGTTCGCACATGGCCTTAAAACCGACCCAGGGGGCCCGGCTGTCTTGGTCGCATGTCTAATAAAGGCGATATCCGCGCGGGCAGTGACGACGCCCATCAGGGCCACCGTGTCATTGCAGCTGTGTTGCGCGCGTCGCATCGCGTTTCTTCTCCGACCCCGGAACATGCCGGGGCCCATTCAAGGCCCGGTCCGCGCAAAACGCCGCGCGGCCAATGGCGTTCTTCTGGCCTTTCAGCCAAATCAGCTGCTGGAAACACGCGGGAAGAGCCCGTCGCATCGTTCACAGCAGAGAATTCTCCCGGGCGGCACCGTGCAGCCTTCGCACGAACACCCGTTCTATATACATAAGGGACGAAGGGGGGCTTGCACAAGTGGCGACTTGCACCCCCCCCAACATCGCCAATTATCAAAGATAATCAGACCGTTGCAGACCGTATTTCGCCATTTTTTCGTTCAAGGTCCGGCGGGGCAAACACAATTCGTCCATCACCGAAACGATAGACCCTTTGTGCCGGCGCATGGTGTTGTCGATCAGCATGCGCTCGAACGCTTCGACGAATTCTTTCAGCGGCTTGCCTTCGGTCGTCATGGCGGGCCTGCTGTCGTCTGCATCCGTCATCAAAAGTGATGCAATCGACCCCGACCCGCGCCGGTTCTGCAACACCGCCCGTTCGGCCACATTGATCAGCTGGCGCACATTTCCCGGCCAAGGGGCCTGCAATAGTTGGGCGGCTTCCTGTGCGCTGACCTCGGGCACGTTGCAGCCGTATTCTTCGGCAAATTGTTCGCTGAGCCGGGTGAACAGTGTCAGGATATCCTCGCCGCGCTGGCGCAGCGGCGGCACAGTGATGCGCAACGCGGCCAGGCGGTAAAACAGATCAGGGCGCAGCACGCTTTCGCAGGTTTTATCCTGTTCCTGCAGATTGCAGATCGCCACAATACGGGTTTCTGCCGGGATGCCCTGTTCGTTGATCGCCGTCAGCAGGCGGGCTTGCAAGGCACCGCTCAGGGCCTCGATATCCTCAAGCACCAGCGTGCCGCCGCGGGCCTCTTCCATAGCCGGTATGGGTTCGTCCTGCTGTGCCGGGCCAAAGATCCGCCGTGCCAGTGTGTCTTCGTCAAAAGCGGAACAGCTAAGAAGCATGAATTTACGATTTGCCCGCGCGCCCACTGCGTGCAGCGCATGCGCCACCAGCGTCTTGCCTGTGCCTGTTTCGCCTTCGACCAGCACGTGACCATCGGCTTGGCCCAGATCCAGAATATCCTCTTTCAACCGTTCCATCGCCGCAGACTGCCCGATCAATTTTTGCATCAAGGCAGACCCGTCTGACAGTTCCCGCCGCAGGGCGCGGTTGTCCAGCGTCAACCGGCGGGCCCGCGTGGCCTTTTTGGCCAATTCGGTCATGCGGTCGGGGTTAAAGGGCTTTTCCAGAAAATCGAAAGCGCCAAACCGCATGGCTTCAACCGCCATTGGCACATCGCCGTGGCCTGTGATCATGATCACAGGCAGCGAACTATCGAGCCCCTTGAGCTTGCGCAAGAACTGCATCCCGTCCATGCCCGGCATCTTGATATCGCTGACCACGATCCCGGGGTAGTCGCTGCCCAATCCTTTCAGCGCATCCTCGGCAGAGGCATAGGTTTCGGTATCGAACCCTGACAGCGCCAGCCATTGGCTGATCGACTGGCGCATGTCCTTTTCGTCATCGACGATCGCAATTTTCATGACTTTGCTCATAGTCTGCGTCCTTATTCAGCGGCGGCGAGGTCTTGTTTCAGGCGTGGAAGCTGCACTTCAAAAATCGCGCCGCCATCTGCGGCATTACGGGCAGTCAGACGGCCACCCAGTTCGTTGACGATCCCCGATGAAATGGCAAGCCCAAGCCCCACCCCGTCACCGGGTTGCTTTGTTGTGTAAAAAGGCTCGAACAGATCATCCAGATTGTCTATTCCTTCCCCATTATCGCGGACCTGAAGTGTGACCCGATCCCCTGCAGCCAACCAGATTTCTATGGTCGGGTCGGCGGCATTCTGCGTGGCATCAAGTGCATTGCGCAAAAGGTTGATGATGACCTGCTCAAGGCGCAGCCTGTCACCCAAGACCATGACCGGTTCGTTCGGTAGCATCCGGATGATATTGACCGCAGAGGATTTCAACTGCGGCTCCATCATGGCCAAGGCGGACGACACGGCCGCGCGGGTATCGACAGGTTCAAATCCGACCGCGCCCTTGCGGGCATAAGATTTCAGTTGCCGCGTTATTGCGCCCATGCGTTCGATCAGGTCATCAATACGCTGGAAAGACGATAGCGCCTCTTGCGGGCGCTGGCGTTGCAGCAAAAGGCGCGCACCCGCCAGATAGGTTTTCATGGCGGCCAATGGTTGATTCAACTCGTGACTGACGGCGGCTGACATTTCACCCAAGGCGGCCAGTTTTGATGACTGCGCAATGGTCTGTTCGGCCACTTCCAGGGTCTTTTCAACCTTTTCACGTTCGGCGATTTCACGCTGTAACCGTTGGTTCAATACGCGCAATTCCGCAGATTCGCGCTGAAACAACACAAGGCGGGATGCGGTTTGGCGCGATGACAACCAAAACAGTCCCGCCATGATCAGTGCAAAGCCCATCACTTCGATGGCCAGAACACCGTTCACCCTTTCGCGCACCGATGCATATGTGGTGAAAGTCACCATCCGCCAGCCCTGATGCGGCACGCGCGCCTCGCGGCGCAGCACAGCCTCGCCCCGCAGATAGCCATCGGCGGGTAGCGCCGCCCATCCTTGGGTTGCCTGCAATGCCCGCTGAATGGCCGATGGGGCCGACTGGCGCTGGAGCGCTTCGGATTCTTGCAGGCCGCGCCAACGGGGTTCTGTTGACATGATGATCGTGCCTTCGCTGTCCATCACAATGACCGCATCAGACACACCCGCCCAGCCGCGTTCCAGCCGGGGGACATCAAGCTCGATCGTGATCACGCCCAGCATTTGCCCGCCCATGTCGATCCGGCGGGCGTAGATCAGATCATAGGCCCCTGTTTCCTTGCGAACGGTGGTATAGACGGTGCGGTTGCTGCGCTGCGCATTGACAAAAAACGGCGCTGCACGGTGGTTTTCGCCAAGCCGGTTGCGGTCGGTGGCCGCCACTGTGCGACCGTCGCGGTCCAGCAACATCAAGTTCGCAGCCCCAATTTCATCGACAAATGACAGCAGCCGCGCCGTCGATAATGAATAATCTTTGTTGTCCAGGGCTTTTATAAGTTCGGGATCACGTGCCAACAGTTGCGGCACAACGGAATTGCGTTGCAACTCGCTCATCAGGTTGGTCACATAAAGTGCAACGCGCACCTCTGACCGGTTACGGATCGTTTCGGTAAAACGTTCGGTCAGGAAATGGTTGCTGACGTAAATGACGATCAGCGCCAGACCGCAAATGACGACGATAGACAGACGCAGATACCATCTGCCCGCCGCATGCCGACTGCCCTGCGCTTGCGTCTTTTTCATGACACCAGTTTATGTGCAGATCACCGCAGCGACAAGCAGGCTGCTATCATGTCAGCGCCAATTGGCCCACAAGACCGGCAAACAAGGGCTCGCCGGCAGTGCTGCCGTGGCGCGCGTCCACTGCCCGCTCGGGGTGCGGCATCATCCCCAACACCCGACGGTTTTCCGACAGGATCCCGGCAATCTCCGCAATCGACCCGTTCGGGTTCGTCACATACCGAAAGGCCACGCGATCATTGCCTTCAAGCCGCGCGAGCGTATCGGCATCGGCGGTGTAGTTCCCGTCATGGTGGGCTATCGGCAGCGCAACCACCTCATCGGCATGATAACCCGCCGTAAAGGCGCTATCGGTCGTTGCGACCCTCAGGTCTACGGTCTTGCAAAGGAATTTCAGGTTGGCATTGCGCATCAGCGCACCGGGCAGCAAACCGGTTTCCGTCAAGACCTGAAACCCGTTACACACCCCCAGCACATATCCGCCCCGCTCGGCATGCGCGACCACCGCCCGAGAGATTGGCGACTGCGCGGCAATTGCCCCGCAACGCAGATAATCGCCAAAGGAAAACCCGCCAGGAATAGCGACAAGATCAACGCCATCGGGCAAAGTTGCGTCCTTGTGCCAGACCATGCTGACGTCGGCCCCAGCCGCGCGCAAAGCCACAGCCATATCACGGTCGCAGTTGGAACCAGGGAAAACGATGACCGCCGCGCGCATCACAGCACCTCGATCCGGTAGCTTTCGATCACAGTGTTCGCCAACAGCTTTTCGCACATGGACCTGACGGTTTCTTCGGTCGTGCCCTCGGCCAGATCAAGTTCGATCACCTTGCCCTGCCGCACAGCGTTCACACCATCAAACCCAAGGCTGCCAAGCGCGTGGCGCACCGCCTCGCCCTGCGGGTCCAGCACGCCAGTCTTGAGCATTACATACACGCGAGCTTTCATGTCAGCGCCTCTTTCCTCATCATCTTGCCAAAAATACTCAAAAACGATCCGTCAGTTGATGAGCGTCGGTTTCGGTCTGTGGGTCACATTCGACGGCAACACACCCAAACGACGCGCCACTTCTGTATAGGCATCGGTCAAGTTGCCCAGATCACGGCGGAACACGTCCTTGTCCAGCTTCTGGCCCGTTTCGATATCCCACAGGCGGCAGCTGTCTGGGCTGATTTCATCGGCCAGCAACAGCCGGGGGAATTCATTGTCCCAGACGCGGCCCACCTCGATCTTGAAGTCGATCAGCTTGATCCCCACGCCATACATGACGCCCGACATCCAGTCGTTGACCCGCAGGGCAAGGCTGACGATGTCGTCCATATCCTGCTGGGACGCCCAGCCAAAGGCGATGATATATTCTTCGGGGACCAACGGATCACCCAGCGCATCATCCTTGTAGGAAAATTCCACGATGGGGCGCGGCAGCGGCGTGCCTTCTTCCATGCCCATGCGCTTGGCCATCGTGCCAGCGGCAAAATTGCGCACGATCACCTCTAGCGGAATGATTTCCACCTGCCGGATCAATTGTTCGCGCATGTTCAGGCGCCGGATGAAATGCGTGGGAATCCCGATCTGGCCCAGCCCGGTCATGAAATATTCCGACAGGCGGTTGTTCAGCACACCCTTGCCTTCGATGACCGCCTTTTTCTCAGCATTGAAAGCGGTCGCATCATCCTTGAAATACTGCACCAATGTGCCTGGCTCGGGGCCTTCATACAGAATTTTCGCCTTGCCTTCATAAATCTTTTTGCGGCGTGCCATGCTCACCTCTTTGTGTCGTGCGCATGCCCGCCCCGGGCCGCGTCATGTGCGCGTCATAGTGCATGCCCCCCTTGCGGGCAAGCACCTGTGCAGGCATATCATAGGCAACGCTTTGCAAATCACGAGGACGGCCCGATGAACACATTCAAAGATCGCGAAAACGCCTTTGAGACGAAATTTGCCCATGACGCTGAAATGCAGTTTCGCGCTGAGGCACGGCGCAATAAATTGTTGGGCCTTTGGGCGGCAGAACTGCTTGGGAAAACAGGCGATGATGCAACGACCTATGCCGCCGAAGTGATCAAGGCCGACATGCAAGAGCCCGGCGACGAAGACGTGTATCGCAAGCTTGCCGCCGATCTGGGCAGTCTGGCCGAAGAACGTTTGATCCGCGAACAGATGACAATGCTGATGGCGCGCGCCAAAGCCGAACTGCTGGACGAAAACTAGGCCCTGCAACCCCCTGTCACGCAAGATCAGATCCTGTTGCATCGTTGCGGCCGGGACATGCGCCATTTGCAGTTGATCTTTCATCATTTCATGCAACCACCCGTTAAATTCAAGGGCCTGACAACATCATGACCAATGCACTTTCCAAGTTGCTTGAAACCCGCGACTGGCTGTTGGCCGATGGCGCGACCGGCACAAACCTTTTCAACATGGGCCTGATGTCCGGTGATGCCCCGGAAATGTGGAACTTTAGCGAAGTCGCCAAAATCACAACGCTTTACAAAGGCGCCGTGGATGCGGGCAGTGACCTGTTTCTGACCAACAGTTTCGGCGCAAATGCGTCACGGCTAAAACTGCATGGCGCCGCGGATCAGGTCTTTGCGCTCAACAAGGCCGCCGCGGAAATTGGCCGCGACGTGGCCGATGCCGCCGGGCGGACTGTCGTGGTTGCCGGGTCCGTCGGCCCGACGGGCGAAATCATGGCCCCGATGGGCAGCCTGACCCATACGCGGGCCGTCGAAATGTTTCACGAACAGGCCGAAGGGCTGAAGGCAGGCGGCGCGGATGTTCTTTGGGTGGAAACGATCAGTGCCGCCGAAGAATTCCGCGCCGCAGCAGAAGCCTTTGCACTGGCTGAAATGCCATGGTGTGGCACGATGAGTTTTGACACGGCAGGCCGCACGATGATGGGACTGACCAGCGCCGAGATGGTCAAGATGGTTGGAAAGCTCGACCCGGCACCACTCGCCTTTGGGGCAAATTGCGGCGTGGGTGCATCTGACCTGTTGCGCACGGTGCTGGGGTTTGCGGCTGCAGGCCCCACGTTGCCGATCATCGCCAAAGGCAACGCAGGCATTCCGAAATACCACGATGGCCACATCCATTATGACGGCACCCCTGCGCTGATGGCCGATTATGCCGTGCTGGCCCGCGCCTGTGGGGCGACCATTATCGGCGGTTGCTGCGGTACCACACCCGAGCATTTGCGCGCGATGCGCGCCGCGTTGGAAACGCGGCCCAATGGCCCGCGCCCGACGCTGGAAACGATCACAGCGGCATTGGGCGGGTTTTCTTCGGTTTCGGACGGGACGGATGGTGCAGGACCAGAGGCAACACCCCGTCGTGGCCGCCGCCGCAAACCCTGAGGCCGGGCAAAAAAGGGGGCGCTGCCCCCGCCCGCGTGCCGCGGACTCCCCCGAGGTATTTTTGAACAAAAGAAGATATTCACTTTTTTCTAACCTCTGGCTGCCATCATGAGAATGCGGCACAGGCTGAGGAGTCGATGACCGTAACAGGAGAAGGGCCCCGCGCACGATCAACGTGTTGCGGGGTCTGACAAACAGATCTATGCCGCCCCGGAAAGGACCGACCGGACAAAGAAATGCCAGTTCTGCAGATATCGTGCGGTTGATCATTCTGTGCGCTGGTTTCAATGTCCGCAACCCGCAACAAGGCACCCCGGTTCGAGAGAACAGCAGCGCCCGTTCGCACGATTCCGGATTAGGCACTTAATTGACAGGCAAAAAAAAAGAAACACACGCAAGCGAAGGTCGGTGAAGATGGTGCGAATGTCGCAATTCTCTGGCTGGTCAAGCCCGCAAAGGCGCATTAGTTAAGGGCAGATTTTTCAATAGGTGCCCCATGTCCGACCAAGAAGATGACATCATCCTGTCCGAACTAAACGACGAAGAACTTGTCGCGCAGATGTTTGACGACCTTTACGACGGGATGAAGGAAG
Organism: Yoonia sp.; assembly: GCF_014859355.1. Classification (GTDB taxonomy): domain Bacteria; phylum Pseudomonadota; class Alphaproteobacteria; order Rhodobacterales; family Rhodobacteraceae; genus Yoonia. The sequence continues at coordinate 36,364 of NZ_JACUUJ010000024.1, forward strand.
AGATCGAAGAAGGTGTGAACATCCTGATTGCCCGCGGGTGGGCGCCTTACCGCGTTCTGACCGAAGCGCTTGTGGGTGGCATGACCATTGTCGGGAACGATTTCCGAGACGGTATCCTGTTTGTCCCAGAGGTGTTGCTGGCTGCGAACGCGATGAAAGGCGGCATGGCCATTCTGAAACCATTGCTGATTGCAACGGGCGCGCCGCGCATGGGCAAGATGGTCATTGGCACCGTCAAGGGCGATATCCACGACATCGGCAAGAACCTTGTTTCGATGATGATGGAAGGGGCCGGCTTCGAGGTGGTCGACCTTGGAATCAATAATGCAGTCGAATCCTATCTCGACGCTCTGGAATCCGAACAACCTGATATTCTGGGCATGTCGGCCCTGCTGACCACGACGATGCCTTATATGAAGGTCGTCATTGACACCCTCGTCGAAAAAGGCGTGCGCGACGATTATATCGTCCTTGTTGGCGGCGCCCCCCTGAACGAAGAATTTGGACGGGCGATCGGGGCTGATGCCTATTGCCGCGATGCCGCTGTCGCAGTCGAAACCGCCAAGGCACTGGTGGCGCGCAAGCATAATCAGGGGGCGGCGCAAGCCTGACCCCTTTTTATTTCTGCCCCGCCCCCTCATATCTGACACAAAGGAGTGGGTGATGCCGTTTAATCGACTGAGTTTGATCATTGTGTGTGTTGTGGCCGCTGCTGCGGTCACTGTGTGGCTTTTCACCGCGTTTTTTGCGGACACAGAAATCCTCCCGTTGGTTGGGCTGGGCGTAACCGGAATTGTGGCGCTTGTTGCTTATGTGGCTTGGCGCCTGATCGCAGAGCGGCTTGGCAACAAGGACGACGATCATTATGACCGTTTCAAAAACTGATTTCCTGATTTGCATGTCCGACGACATCCGGCGCATGGGGGTCAACGCGGTGGTCAGTTGTCGCATTGAAACCTGTGCGATCATGCACCGCGTGTCTGAAATCATCGTCTGTGGCACTGCGGTGCGTTTGTCGTGACGTCCGATGCGGCATTGACCACACAGGGGTTGGCCCCTCGCGGCGATGGGTCTGTTCTGCTGATTGCCTGCGGGGCACTGGCGCGGGAAATTCTGGCGTTGAAGGCTGCGAACAGATGGGATCATCTAGACCTGCAATGCCTGCCTGCCATCCTGCATAACCACCCGGAACGGATCGTGCCGGCTGTGCGGGCGGCAGTGGAAAAACATCGCGCGGATTATGACCGCGTTTTCGTGGTTTACGCTGATTGCGGCACGGGCGGGCAATTGCAGGCCGCCTGCGCGGTACTGGATGTGGCTATGGTGCCCGGTCCACATTGCTATGCTTTTTTTGAAGGGGTGGACAGCTTTGCCGCCCGCGATGAGATGACGGCGTTTTACCTGACGGATTTTCTGGTGCGCCAGTTCGACGCCTTTGTGTGGGAACCGCTGGGGCTGGACCGTCACCCTGACCTGCGCGACATATATTTCGGGAATTACGAAAAACTGGTTTATCAGGCGCAAACCGATGATCCGGCGCTGACGGCCAAGGCGCAGAACTGCGCCACGCGGCTGGGGCTGAGGTTCGAACGGCGGTTTACAGGTTATGGCGACTTGCAAACAGCACTGGCAGAACTTTAGGCCGCAGCGGCTGTCTGCCTGATCCGTTCGACCATGGCCCGCAGCCCGTTGGAGCGTTGCGCAGACAGATGATCGTTCAGGCCCAGACGGCCCAGTTCAGCGGGCGCATCGATCTTGCCAATCTCGGCAACCGGCTGATTGTCATACAGCGCGCGCAGCACCGCAATCAGGCCATTTACGATCATCGCATCGCTGGCGCCGCGAAAGGTGAATATGCCATTCTTGACCTGCGGCACCAGCCAAACCTGACTGGCACAGCCGTCAACCTTGGTCGCAGGCACACGCAACGCATTCTCGAGCGGGTCCATCGCGCGGCCCATGTCGATCACATGGCGATAGCGGTCTTCCCAATCATCAAGAAATTCAAAGGTTTCAACGAGATCTTCGAAATCTGGGTTTGCCATTTTTCCGCCTTTTGATTACGCCCCTTTATCTAGGTGCCCCAGGCGCAGTCGTCCAGATCAAAGCGGGACAGTCACCACCCTTTGGCCTTTCACCGCCAACCCGACCTTGCCATCGCAAAGCTGCAGCGCATCATTGCCGAACACCTCGCGCCGCCAGCCTGTCATTGCAGGCACGTCGCGCTCGCCTGCCGCCAGCGCATCCAGATCGGCCGACGACGCCACCAACTTTTGCGCCACGCCTTCGTTGTCGGTCTTGGCCTTCAACAGCACGCGCAGCATATCGGCCAGTGCAGGGTTGACCTGCATGGCCACGCGCGATTTATCGGGTTTGGGCAGATCCGTGGTGGGGGTTTCCAACCCGGCCTTGATACTGGCCAGAATGCCTTGGGCAATATCACCCCTGCGGGCTTCACGCAGCAACAGCCGTGACCGGCCCAGATCCTGTTCATTCTGCGGCTTGGTCGATGCAAGTTCGACCAGTGCGTCATCCTTGAACACGCGCGACCGGGGGATGTTGTTATCGCGCGCATAGATTTCACGAAACCGCGCCAGTTCACGCACGATAGCCAGAAAACGGCCCGATTGCGTGCGTGTCTTGACCCGCTGCCATGCTTCATCGGGGTTTGCGGCATAGGTGGCAGGATCTTTCAGAACGGCCATTTCCTCGGCCACCCATTTCTTGCGGCCCGATTTTTCCAACCTGTCGGCAAGATATTCGTAAATATCACGCAGATAGGTCACATCGGCGATGGCATAGGTCAGTTGTGCATCTGTCAGCGGGCGGCGGGTCCAATCGGTAAAGCGCGACGATTTATCCAGATCGGCCTTGGCGATCTTGCGAACAAGGGTTTCATAGCCCACCTGTTCGCCAAATCCGCAGACCATCGCGGCGACCTGCGTGTCAAACAGCGGCTCGGGAATGACCCCAGCCTCGACGCAGAAAATCTCAAGATCCTGCCGCGCGGCATGGAATACCTTGACGACATCGGTGTTGCGAAACAGCGCATAAAGCGGGTCCAGTGACAGCCCTTCGGCCAATGGGTCCACCAGAACCGCATCGGCGCCCGCATCATCTTGATAGGCCAGTTGCACAAGGCAAAGTTTGGAATAATAGGTGCGTTCGCGTAAAAACTCTGTATCGACTGTCACATAAGCACGTTTTGATGCCTCGGCGCAAAAAACAGCCAATTCTTGGGTGGTCGTGATCTTGTTCATGCTTGGTCCGTCATTCATTGCTGACCCTGTGTTAAGCGATCAATCCTGCAATGGAAAGTCGGGGGCCGTTTCTTTCGCGGGCAGTGTGATCAAGCTGCGATCCCCGACGGCATAGCGGCGCAGCACCGCAGGGTAGAGCGCATGTTCCAGCGGCAAAAGCCGGGCGGCCAAGGTCTCGGCTGTGTCGGTCGGGCCAATGGTCAAACGGGCCTGCCCCAGGATCGGCCCGCCATCCAGTTCGGCTGTCACCTCATGCACCGTGCAGCCATGTTCACGGTCGCCCGCTTCCAACGCCCGGGCGTGGGTGTGCAGGCCCTTGTATTTCGGCAACAGCGAAGGGTGGATGTTCAGCATCCGGCCCGCCCATTGCGCGGTGAATTCCGGCGTCAGGATACGCATGAAGCCGGCAAGGCAGATGATATCGGGGCGCGCATCCGCCAGCACCTTTTGCAATGCGCCCTCGAACCCGGCGCGGTCGCGCCCGAATGGTTTGTGATCGACCGCCGCCGTGGCCACACCCAGCGCCTGCGCCCTGTCCAGCCCACCCGCAGCCGGATCATTCGACACCACCAGCACGCAGCGGGCGGGGTGATCACCGGTCATGGATTTGACCAAGGCCACCATATTCGACCCGCCGCCCGAAATCAGGATGGCGACGCGTTTGGTCACAGCAATTGCCCTGTGTAGGACACGCCATCGCCCATCGTGACACGGCCAAGGTCGTGCACGGTTTCGCCTGCGTCCGTCAGCAGCGCGGTCAGATCGCCAGCCTGCCCTGCATCCACCGCCAGCACCATGCCGATACCTGCGTTGAAGGTTTTCAGTAATTCCGCCTGCGCCATACCGCCCGTTTCTGCCAGCCAGCGAAAGACGGGCGGCAAATCCCACGCGCCCAGATCAATCTGCGCACCCATCCCTTCAGGCAAGACACGCGGCAGGTTTTCCGTCAGCCCGCCGCCGGTGATATGGGCCAGCGCATGCACGCCCCCTCCCCGCACAGCCGCCAAGCCCGGTTTGACATAAAGCCGCGTCGGCGTCAGCAGTGCCGCACCCAGGCTGTCATCGGCAAACGGGGCCGCATCACCCCATCCCAGCCCCGACAGGCCAACCACACGGCGCACCAGAGAATAGCCATTCGAATGCACCCCATCCGATGCCAGCCCCAACAGCACATCGCCCACAGCAACCCCCGCAGGCAGATCAGTGCCACGTTCCATCGCCCCCACGGCAAAACCCGCAAGGTCAAAGTCGCCATCATGATACATGCCGGGCATTTCAGCCGTTTCACCGCCGATCAGGGCGCAACCAGACGCCGCACATCCTGCAGCGATCCCTTCGATGATGCGCGTGGCCTGATCCAGCTCCAGCTTTCCGGTGGCGAAATAATCCAGAAAAAACAGCGGCTCTGCCCCTTGGCACACCAGATCGTTGACGCACATCGCCACAAGGTCGATCCCGATCGTATCGACGTTGCCGGTGTCGATCGCGATGCGCAGTTTGGTGCCAACGCCATCGGTCGCGGCCACAAGAATCGGATCGCTGTATCCCGCGCCTTTCAGATCGAACAGCGCGCCGAACCCGCCCAAGCCCGCCATGACACCCGGACGCGCGGTGCGTTTGGCGGCAGGTTTGATCCGTTCCACAAGCATATTGCCCGCGTCAATATCGACACCCGCATCCGCATAGGTCAGCCCGTTCTTCGTCATAATGACACCCCGTCTGTCAGTTGACTTTGCGATAACGGATGCCAAAGGGCTGCGCAACGGCATGAACCACCGCAATGTCTTTTTTTCAACGGATCATTCACCCTTTGTTAAGACTTATAGGCGAATTGAAGGGAAGCGATGAAAGCGCCCTCCTCATGTTCTTTCGGTCTTGCTGGTTTTGGGGCGGACGGCGTTTGGTTTTCCATATATGGCCTGCGCCGCCGCTTCATTTTGCCGACATTCCGCAAAACCGCGATCATCCAGCGCATCAATGTTAATGGGCGGTTGAATTTCACAAGTCTTTTTCCCCGGCCAACTTGACGGCTTGGTCCGGTCTGTTAAAGCCTGTCACAGGGGGCCTGTAGCTCAATTGGTTAGAGCAGAGCGCTCATAACGCTTTGGTTGCGGGTTCAAGTCCTGCCGGGCCTACCATACCACCCCCCGTATGGAAATTGCGGTATACAAGTGCATACAGTCTTTCCGTTGCTGCAAATTTGCGCTATGGCGGCGCAGACACTGGCACCACATCGGAGAGACACATGTCCAAGATCAAGGTAGAGAACCCCATCGTCGAACTTGACGGCGACGAAATGACCCGGATTATCTGGGATTTCATCAAAAAGAAACTGATCCTGCCTTATCTGGATATTGATCTGCTGTATTACGATCTCGGCATCGAAACACGCGATGAAACCAACGACCAGATCACGATTGATGCCGCCGAAAAGATCAAGGAAATCGGCGTTGGCGTGAAATGCGCCACCATCACCCCGGATGAGGCACGGGTCGAGGAATTTGGCCTGAAAAAGATGTGGCGCAGCCCCAACGGCACGATCCGCAACATTCTGGGCGGTGTCGTGTTCCGCGAACCGATCATCTGCAAGAACGTACCGCGCCTTGTGCCCGGCTGGACCCAGCCCATCGTGATCGGGCGCCACGCCTTTGGTGACCAGTATCGTGCCACCGACATGAAGTTCCCCGGACCCGGCAAGCTGACGATGAAATTCGTCGGCGAAGACGGCACCGTCATGGAAGAAGAAGTGTTCGATGCGCCATCATCGGGCGTGTTCATGTCGATGTACAACCTGGACAAATCAATCGAGGATTTCGCCCGCGCGTCTTTCAACTATGGCCTCAAGCGGAATTACCCCGTTTACCTGTCCACCAAAAATACGATCCTGAAACAGTACGACGGCCAGTTCCTGCTGATCTTCCAGCGCATCTTTGACGCGGAATTCAAGGACCAGTTCGATGCGGCCGGTTTGACCTATGAACACCGTCTGATCGACGATATGGTCGCATCAGCGATGAAATGGTCGGGCGGTTATGTCTGGGCCTGCAAAAACTATGACGGCGACGTGCAGTCCGACACCGTCGCGCAGGGCTTTGGCTCATTAGGTTTGATGACCAGCCAGTTGATGACTCCCGATGGCAAGATCGTGGAAGCCGAAGCCGCCCATGGCACGGTCACCCGCCACTATCGCCAGCATCAGGCGGGACAGGCAACATCGACCAATTCGATCGCGTCGATCTTTGCGTGGACCGGCGGGATCAAGCACCGCGCCAAGCTGGACAGCAACACCGAATTGATGAAATTCGCCGAAACGCTGGAAAAGGTTGTAGTCGATACCGTGGAAAGCGGTTTCATGACCAAGGATCTGGCGCTTCTGGTCGGACCCGACCAGAAATGGCTGACCACCGAAGGTTTCCTTGAAAAGATCGATGAAAACCTGAACGCCGCGATGTAAGATACTGCTTTTGCAGTGTAAAGGGCCGTCCGTCACAGGGCGGCCCGTTTTGATTGGGCAGACACATGGCAGAAAAAACGCACCCCTTATCCGAAGATGCGCAAGCCTTTGTGCTCTCAACCGCGCTTTGCGGGTTTGGGTTGCTGATGCTGGGCCATCTGGGGCTGATCACCGGGCAAACCGCCGGGCTGGCGGTTCTGGTATCCTATGTGACCGGATGGAACTTTGGGGCGGTTTTCTTTGTCATCAATCTACCGTTCTACGTTTTGGCCTGGACGCGCAAGGGCGCAATTTTTACCCTCAAAAGCTTTATCGCGGTGGGGATGGTGTCACTGGTCAGCCTGTTCTTGCCGGACCTGATCCGTTTTGACAGATTGCAACCCTTGGTTGGGGCCGTGATGGCGGGCGCAATGATCGGGATCGGCCTGCTTGTCTTGTTCCGCCATGGCGGGTCGCTGGGCGGCATCGGCGTGCTGGCGCTGTATCTACAGGACAAAACAGGGTTTCGCGCGGGTTGGACGCAGCTGGTCTTTGATGTGGTGCTGTTCAGCATCGCGCTGTTCGTAATCGGGGGTGCCCCGATCCTGCTGTCACTGGCGGGGGCCGTTGCCACCAATCTGGTCATCGCGGTCAACCACCGGCCCGACCGTTATACCCCGCGCTAGTCTGGGGTATCGCGGCCGGCGCGCATTTGCGCGAATCCCCGTCCTCTGCTAAATGTCGCAAGGTGCCTTCGGACCGGGGGGCAAACCATCGGGTTGCGGTAGAAAGTGAAGTCGTTTTCAGACAGATCGCAGGCTGTCACCCGACAATTTCAAAACGCCCCCCCTGCAACAGGAAATTCAAATGCCGCCCCAATACCTTTACCTGATGCTTGCCATCATCACTGAAACGATTGGCACCACCGCCCTGCAAGCCAGCGCGCAATTCACACGGTTCTGGCCCTCTGTCTTGTGCGTTGTGACCTATGCGGCATCGTTCTATCTGTTGGCGCTGGCGCTCAAGGTGATCCCTGTGGGGATACTTTATGCGCTATGGTCGGGGGTTGGGATCGTGCTGATCGCGCTGATTGGCTTTACCGTATTCGGGCAAAAGCTCGATCTGGCCGCCGTGCTGGGCATGGGAATGATCATCGCGGGGATCGTTGTTATTCAGCTTTTTTCGAATACGGCAACGCATTGACGCGCTGTTTCCGCGTTTAAGGGCTGGCTTTTGCTGCGATTGCACGGTATCGCGCGTCTAACTTTCCCATAAGGCAGACCAATGGACATCCGCAATATCGCGATTATCGCGCACGTTGACCACGGCAAGACAACCCTTGTCGATGAACTTTTGAAACAATCCGGCGTTTACCGCGAAAACGAAACAACCACCGAACGCGCGATGGACAGCAATGACATCGAACGCGAACGCGGCATCACGATTCTGGCGAAATGCACGTCCGTCGAATGGAAAGGCACCCGGATCAATATCGTTGACACCCCCGGCCACGCCGATTTCGGTGGCGAGGTGGAACGAATCCTGTCGATGGTTGATGGCGTTGTTCTGTTGGTGGATGCCGCCGAAGGACCGATGCCGCAGACCAAATTCGTGACCTCCAAGGCGCTGGCGCTGGGGCTGAACCCGATCGTGGTGCTGAACAAGGTAGACAAACCCGCCGCCGAACCCGATCAGGCGCTTGATCTGGTGTTTGATCTGTTCGCGGCGTTGGAAGCGAACAACGACCAGCTTGATTTCCCCGTGCTATACGCCAGCGGCATCAACGGCTGGTGCGACGCCGAACTTGATGGCCCGCGCAAGGACATGTCGGCGCTTTTTGATCTGGTGCTGAAGCATGTGCCAATGCCCGCACAAATCAGTCGCCGGGATGAACCGTTTCAGATGCTGGCGACCACATTGTCGGCTGACCCGTTCATCGGGCGCATCCTGACGGGCCGGGTCGAAGCAGGCACTCTGCGCGCAGGCGAAACTGTCAAGGCGCTATCGCGTAATGGCGACAAGATCGAACAGTTTCGGGTGTCCAAAATCCTCGCTTTTCGCGGGCTTGGCCAACAACCGATTGATGCGGCCGAGGCAGGCGATATCGTGACACTGGCCGGTATGACCAAGGCGACCGTGGCCGATACAATTTGCGATCTGTCCGTCGATACCGCCATTCCTGCGCAACCGATCGATCCGCCCACCATCACCGTGACCTTTGGCATCAACGATAGCCCCCTTGCCGGCCGCGATGGCAAAAAGGTGCAAAGCCGCGTGATCCGCGACCGTCTGATGAAAGAAGCCGAAGTCAACGTCGCGATCAAGGTGAACGATACGCCGACAGGCGACGCATTCGAGGTGTCGGGCCGCGGCGAATTGCAGATGGGTGTGTTGATCGAAAACATGCGCCGCGAAGGGTTCGAGCTGTCGATTTCCCGCCCGCAGGTGATTTACAAGGTCGTCGATGGCGTCCGCATGGAACCCATCGAAGAAGCCACGATTGACGTGGATGACGAATACACCGGCGCGGTCGTCGAAAAACTGACCGGCCCGCGCAAGGGTGAATTGGTCGAAATGAAGCCCGCCGGTGCAGGCAAGACCCGCATCATCGCGCATGTCCCGTCGCGCGGCCTGATCGGGTATCATGGTGAGTTTCTGACCGATACACGCGGTTCCGGCATTCTGAACCGGCTGTTTCACGGCTGGGCCCCTTACAAAGGCAAGATCGAAGGTCGCCGTCAGGGCGTGTTGATTTCCATGGAAAACGGCACCTCGGTCGCCTATGCCCTGTGGAAACTGGAAGACCGCGGCAAATTCTTTATCGGCGCACAGGAAGCCGTGTATCAGGGCATGATCATCGGCGAACACAGCCGCGACAACGACCTTGAGGTGAACCCGCTGAAGGGCAAGCAGCTGACCAACGTGCGCGCTTCCGGCACGGATGAGGCCGTGCGCCTGACCACACCGGTCACCATGTCGCTGGAACAGGCCATCGCCTATATCGACGATGACGAACTGGTCGAAGTCACACCAAACGCGATCCGCCTGCGCAAACGGTTCCTTGACCCGCATGAACGCAAGCGGCAGTCGCGCGCGTCCTGAACCGCGACAACATCTGCATTTTTGCACAGGGCAGCCCGCATAGGCTGCCCTTTCTACTTTGGCAAAGAGATATTAGATATTTTGCAACAAGGGAGAATGACAATGCGCAAGCTTCAGACCCAAGGGGTTCACCACATCACGATCACCGGCGCCGACCGGCAATCTACCATTGATTTCTGGGAAGGTGTGTTGGGCATGCCTTTTGTCTTTGATCAGCCCAACCTGGATGATCCGTCGCAGGGGCATCTGTATTTCGATCCCGGCGACGGGCGACTGATCACGGTGTTCACATCCGAAGACCGTAAGCCCGAACGCAAGGTCGTAGATCAGGGACAAGGATACCTGCACCATCTGGCGTTCAACGTTTCAAAAGTCACGTTCGATCAACTGGTAAACCGCCTGAAAGAACGCGGCATTCCCAATTCCGGCCCCAAGGACCGTGGGTTTATGGACAGCATCTATTTTCGGGATCCTTGCGGGATGCTGATTGAACTGGCCAGCTATCGGTTTGAACCGCCTGCGGGGCTGACGCACACCGATGTGCTGCACCGCGCCCACCTGATCCGCGTCGCGGCAGGCGATCACCACATCGACAAAGC
>NZ_JACUUJ010000058.1 GCF_014859355.1 Yoonia sp.
CGCCGGTGAAGGGGGTTCTAAGCCCAGTAACAAACACCCGCAACCCCTTTTTTCGCCTGCAAGGTAGCAAATGACCGTTTTGAGGTAAAAAATAAGCCTAACTCATTGTATTATAAATAATAATTATGTCAGAAAAATATAAATGGCAGGCAGAAAAACGGCCATATCAGGCATTTAATCCCCATATCTGTCAATGTAGTGCCAGATGGAGTGCACCACCTAATACTTTGAATTAAAACAATTTCTGAATCATTGATCTGTCTTACTGTGATTCCTTACGACAGCCCCGTCGGGGCGATCCTCTTCCAGAATCGCCACGCATACTTTCCGATCAGCTTATCGCTGCGCACAGTGTAAAGTGCCTGTCACGCGCAGCAAGATTGTGCCGTTCAAAAACGAAAGGCGCCCGGAATATTCCGGGCGCCTTAACGATGGGCCTTGGACATGGCCGGTCATCTATGCCGATCAGGTCGTGATGGAAGCTGCGTTATTCGTCGCTAGGCTCAAGACTAAGCGATGTCTGATCTTCCTTTGGGCGATCATCGCCGGGCATTTCGCCAGTGACCATATAGATCGTCTGTTCAGCAATGCCCGTCACGTGATCGCCCACACGTTCGATGTTCTTTGCAATGAAATGCAAATGCATTCCGACGGCGATGTTACGGTGGTCTTCCATCATATGTGTCAGCAACGACCGGAACAGCGTGTTGTAGATCTGATCGGCCTCAGCATCGCGCTCAATGATTTCTGCGGCTTTCACCACATCCCTTTGGACATAGGCATCAAGGGCATCCTTGATCATCGCTTCTACAAATCGGGCCATCCTGTGCAGACCGGACAATGTTTCGTTGATTTCGCCGTTCCCGGACATCGCGATTGTTCGCTTCGCGATGTTTTTTGCATAATCGCCACAGCGTTCAAGATGCGAGCTGATCTCCATGACCGATAGCACGGTGCGCAAATCACCCGCGGTTGGCCCGCGCAGCGCAATGAGCTTGGCAGCGTCTATCTTGATGGTCTGGTCCATGGTGTCGATCACGCGATCACCACTGCGGATTTTTTCCGCAAGTTCGATATCGCGTGTTTTCAATGCTGTCGCCGCACCGGTCAGCGCGATTTCGACAAGTCCGCCCATCTTCATGACGGCAGCTTGTATGCCTTCGAGGTCGCGGTCGAAAGAAGATACAATATGCTTTTCATTCATAACCAAGTGTCCTATCCGATCCGGCCAGTGATGTAGCTTTCGGTCCGGCTATCCTGCGGATTTGTAAAAATCTCCCCGGTGTTGTTGAATTCAACAAGGTGCCCAAGGTGGAAAAACGCGGTTTTCTGACTGACGCGCGCAGCCTGCTGCATCGAGTGTGTGACGATCACGACTGAATAATCCCGCCGCAGTTCGTCGATTAATTCCTCAACCTGTGCGGTTGCGATTGGGTCAAGCGCAGAACAAGGTTCATCCATCAACAAAACTTCGGGCTGGGTGGCGATGGCGCGTGCGATGCACAAACGCTGTTGTTGCCCGCCAGACAGGCTGGTCCCGGAATCGTTCAGCCGGTCCTTCACCTCGTCCCAGATGGCACCGCGACGCAGGGATTTTTCGACAATCTCGTCCAATTCAGCCTTGGACTTTGTCAGCCCGTGAATTCGCGGGCCATAGGCGATATTGTCGTAGATCGACTTGGGAAACGGGTTTGGCTTTTGAAATACCATACCAACCTGGGCACGCAACTGTACGGGATCGACGGCCCGGTCGTTGATGTCCCTGCCGTCAATTTCGATTTGCCCTGTGACCCTGCAAATGCTGATCGTATCGTTCATCCGGTTCAGGCAACGCAAGAATGTTGATTTGCCGCAACCTGACGGACCAATAAAGGCTGTCACGGTCTTGTCGACAATATCCACATCCACGTCTTTGATCGCATGGGTTTCACCATAGTGAACGTTGACGCCCCTGGCTTTGATTTTCAGATCAGTCATATGCACGTCCCGTTCAATCTTTCTCATGTCGTTCATCTAAAAGTCCTTTTCTGGGACGCTTACCATTTGCGTTCAAACTTTTGCCGCAGATAGATCGCAATGCCGTTCATCATCACAAGGAAACCCAGCAAGACAAGGATCGCCGCAGATGTGCGCGATACAAAGCCGCGCTCTGGGCTGTCGGCCCAAATGAAGATCTGGGTCGGAAGGGCCGTTGCGCTGTCAAACGGGCTTGAAGCGGCCGATGTGATAAAGGCGTTCATCCCGATCAGCAAAAGAGGTGCAGTTTCGCCCAAGGCCTGGGCAAGACCAATGATTGTGCCCGTCAGGATACCCGGCATCGCCAAGGGCAGCACATGTTGAAACACGACCTGCTGGCGCGATGCACCCAGCCCCAGCGCAGCCTCGCGGATCGACGGGGGGACCGCCTTGAGGGCCGCGCGTGTTGCGATGATGATGGTCGGCATCGTCATCAGCGCCAGCGCCAGACCGCCAACAAACGGCGCAGACCGCGGCAAGCCGAACCAGCCGATAAATACCGCCAGCGCAAGAAGGCCGAACACCACCGAAGGCACTGCGGCAAGGTTGTTGATATTCACCTCGATCAGGTCACTGATCTTGTTCTTGGGGGCGAATTCCTCAAGATAGATGGCCGCGCCAATTCCCAACGGAAAAGCGATCAGGAAACAGACCAACAGCGCCCAGAACGACCCGACAAGCGCACCTTTCAAACCTGCCAGTTCGGGAAAGCGTGAATCTGCGTTGGTGAACAGCGCCCAGTTGAAGGGCTTGGAAATTGCGCCCTGATCCTGCAAGGCGTCAAACCAGGCAATCTCATTATTCTTGACGCGACGGAATTCATTAGGCGTGTCCCGATCAATCAGGCCCTTGTTCAACTGGTCAAAAGGGTCCGAAACCGGCACTTTGATCGTGACTGTCCGACCGATCAACCCCGGGTCGGCCACAACCAGATCGCGCAGATGGAATTGTGCGCCGTTCGACAAAATGTTCCGAACAGATCGCGCCGTTGCCCTGTCGGTCATATCGACATCGGGCAGCATCGCGCCCAGCGACGCTCCGGCGACATCGGCAAAGCCGCCGCGCGGCAACCGCTCTACCGGCACTTCCGCGGGGTCGACATAGACATCCAACGTGACATGCGTCTGGGTAAAAGCCTGCCAGCCTGTCGAAACAAGCGACATCACAAGGATAAACAACATCGTAAACGCAATTGAAATGGCGCCAATGCCAATCGCCTGAAGCCAGACTTGTTTTCGGTGCCGTCGCTTGAGCGATGCAGCGACCAGATCAGCCGCAGATTGTCCTCGCGGTGCGCCCGCAGCATTGGTCGTATCGGTCATCGTGGCCGCCTTAATCGTATGCTTCGCGATATTTGCGCACGATGCGCAGCGCGAAAATGTTGATCATCAAAGTGACAAGGAAAAGCATCATGCCCAGGGCGAATGCTGCCAATGTCTTGGGGTTGTCAAACGCGGTGTCGCCGATCAGTAGCGTGACAATCTGCACAGTCACCGTGGTCACGCTATCCAGCGGATTGATCGTCATCCGCGCAATCAGGCCTGCCGCCATCACAACGATCATCGTCTCGCCGATCGCGCGGCTGACAGCCAACAGAACACCACCCACGATCCCGGGCAATGCAGCAGGAAACAGCACGTTCAGCATCATTTCAGCGCGTGTCGCCCCAAGGCCCAGCGCACCATCGCGCAAAGTTTGCGGCACCGCTGACAACGCATCGTCAGCAAAGGATGAAATGAACGGGATCAGCATGATCCCCATCACCCCACCCGCAGCAAGTGCGGTGTTGGGGGCAACATCCAAACCGATGGATTGGCCAAAACTGCGAATTGCCGGCGCGACCACCAGCACAGCAAAAAAGCCGTAAACAATCGTCGGCACACCCGCCAGAATTTCCAGCAAAGGTTTGATCACCGACCGCAATTTACGGGGGGCGAATTCGTTCAGGTAAACAGCCGAACACAATCCAACCGGCACGGCAAGCACGATGGCAACGAAGGTAATCACAAAAGTCCCAAGGATCACCGGCAACCACCCAAATGCCCCCTCAGCGGCAATCTGGTCTTCGCGGATCGGGATTTGCGGTTCCCAACTTGTGCCAAACAGAAATTCTGTGATCGGCACCATTTCGAAAAACCGGTAGGTTTCATAGGAAAGCGAGGCGACGATCCCAATCGTCGTAAAAATGGCAACGACCGAACAAAAGATCATCAAGCCGGAAATAATTCCCTCAACACCCTGACGCGCCCGGAATTCAGCGGTGACACGAGATCTGGCAAAATACATCAGGGCCAGTGACAACGCGCCAGCACAAACCACCAAAAGCCAATCCGCACGTTTGTTCAGCGCAACAAAATGGTCTGCTGCTGCAAATTTCCAATCTTCGGGCGTTCCAAAAATAACACCGCGCGAGACTGATTTGATCTCGGCCAAGATCAACTGAATGGCACCGGTTCCCAGATTATCCAGCACGCCATCAGGCAAATTGCCCATCACAAGCCGGTCAACAAGGGGCCCCCGAAACACCAACCACAACAAGATGAAGGTCAGCACCGGCACAAGGATCATAAGCGCTGAAAACATCCCATGATACGAGGTCAGGGAATGCAGCCTGTTACCAGTATCGCGTATTTCCCGCGCGGCCATGCGATTGATAAAGTAGCCCCCAAGCACGGCAAGGATCAGCAGAATGAACGGAATGGCAGTCATGGGTGCAGCTTTCGCAAAATGTATTGCCCGGGCCGCCACGGCGGCCCGGGCTTTGTCACAAAAAGGTTTTATTCCTCTGGCGCAAAGGAAATGCCACGAATGACGGCATCTTGCAGTGCGGCGCGACGCTCATCAACCAGCGGCACCAGCCCACGCTCTGACAGATATCCACCGGGGGCCAGCGCGTCTTCGGACATATATTCTTCGATGAACTCTTCCAGGTTCGGGATCACGCCGCGATGCGCAGCCTTGATGTAGAAATACAGCGGACGCGACACAGGATATGACCCGTCAGCGACTGTATCGAAGCTGGGTTCGATACCTGCAAATTTCACACCGGTCAGCGTGTCCAGGTTTTCAAAGACAAACGAATACCCAAAGATGCCAAGCGCATTCGGGTCAGACTGCAAACGCTGCACGATCAGGTTGTCGTTTTCACCTGCTTCGACAAACGGCCCATCGGTGCGCATCCGTGAACAGTTTTCATTGATCCACGCACCATCAAAACCGCCATCCTTGACATAATCCAGCTGTTTGCATCCTTCATGCATAGCCAGTTCAACCCATGCATCACGTGTGCCGGATGTGGGTGGGGGGCCGATCACAACGATGTCAGTTGCAGGCATACGCGAATCGATTTCGGACCATTTGGAATAGGGGTTTGCCACCCATTCACCGTTGACAGGCACTGTCGCGGCAAGGGCAAGATACATTTCGCCAAGCGAGATATCCCAGTCAAAATCGTTATTACGTGAAACTGCCATGGACAGGCCATCAAACCCGATCAACGCTTCGGTGATTTCAGTCACGCCGTTTTCAACACAAAGTGCGAATTCGGATGCCTTCATCGCACGGGATGCGCTTGTGATATCTGGGTGTTGTTCGCCAATGCCACCGCAAAAAATCTGCATGCCGCCGCCAGTGCCAGTACTTTCAACGATCGGCGACGGTGCGCCGGTATTGTTGGAAAACTGTTCGGCAACCGCCTGTGTGTATGGGAACACCGTCGATGACCCGACGATACGGATTTCATCACGCGCAGCGACCGCAGTCGCCGAAACGGCCAATATTGCGAGTGCTGACGTAGAAAGCTTTGTGAAAGACATTGTCACTCCTGATTGTCATAAGCGGGCAGAGACACCTCTCCCCATGCAACGCGCTAACCCGAATCTGTGATGCTTTTGCAAAAGTTTTGTAACAGATCTGTGACAATAAACGATCCAGTTCGACATTTATTCCATCACCAAGCATTTTTTCAGAAACATTTTTCGCGGCGCCGCCTTACGCCACAAAAAGGGTTTTAGAACACGCGCAGTCACCTTTTTTCAGGTCAGAATGCGAATGGCGCCACTGTGACACGTTTACCCAACGTCAACGCATCGGCCACATGAACCATTGGCGCAAGATCCACATCACAGGCCCCGGTTCGGATCAGGTCCACCATTCTGTCATAAAGTGCGGGGTATTCCCGGTCGGGGCCTGCATGCTGTTCGACCCCATCAATCAGCAGCCGCGCGCCGCCATCGTGCAGCGTCAAAGTGCCGGCCGTGGTCGCGATCGTGATATCCCAGCTTTGCGGCCCTTCCTGCCGCCAGTCGAAATCGCCTTTGACATTGTGCGACCACTGCATTTGCGCCGCAATCGGCGTGTCGCGATTGGCCGGAAATTCCAAAGTGGCTTTTTGCAGGAATACCGGCACTGGCAAGATTTCCGTCATGATCGAAAGCGCATTGCTGCCCGGATCGAACACCCCCATGCCGCCGGGTTCAAACACCCAGTCCTGACCCGGGTGCCAACGCCGCACGTCTTCTTTCCAAGTGATCTGCCCGCCCGTGATCGTTTTCCCTGCCAGCCATGCCTTGGCCGGGGCCACGCCCTTCGCCATGCGGCTATGCCATGTGGCAAACAACGTGACCCCTGCGTCCTGCGCCATCGCTTGCAGGATCTGCACCTCGGCCAGTGTCGCACCGGGGGGTTTTTCCAGCATAACATGCCGCCCCGCAGCAATCGCCTTGGCCGCATAATCAAAGCGCGGCACCGGCGGCAGGCAAAGCGAAACAACCGAAATATCCGGTCGCTCTGCGAGCATGTGATCGAAATTATCAAACGCAGGCACGCCGTCCACGGTGCCTGACCGGCTGACTGTTGCGGCAAGGGTCCAGTCTGCACTGGCATTGATGGCCGGCACATGCTGATCCACGGCGATTTTACCGATCCCCACAAGGCAAATTGGCGTTGTCATCAATGCGCCTCTTTTCCGACGGCATTGCCCCGGCAGCCGATCAGGAAATCAAAATCAGCCCCCGTGTCGGCCCCGGTCACGCGGTCATGATACAACTGCGCATACCCGCTGGCCGGGCGCGGGTTGGCGCCTGATTTTTCCGCTGACCATTCCGCCAGCCGCGCAGCCAGTTCCGCATCAGTGATATCAAGGTGCAAGCGGCGCGCCGCGACATCCAGCTCGATCATGTCACCATCGCGCACCACGGCCAGGGGGCCACCCACCGCCGCCTCTGGGGCGGTATGCAGCACCACGGTGCCAAATGCAGTGCCGGACATCCGCGCATCGGAAATTCGCACCATGTCGCTGATGCCCTTTTTCAACAACTTGGGCGGTAGCCCCATATTGCCGACCTCGGCCATACCGGGATACCCCCGTGGGCCGCAGTTTTTCAGGACCATGACACAGGTTTCATCAATATCCAGATCGTCATCGTTGATCCGCGCCTTATAGTCGTCGATATCCTCGAACACCACCGCCCGGCCCCGATGCGTCATCAAATCAGGCGTCGCCGCCGACGGTTTCAGCACAGCCCCATTGGGCGCCAGATTGCCGCGCAGAACCGCCACACCACCCGATTGCGTCAGCGCCTTTTCCACCGGAAGGATCACATCCTCATTCCAGTTCTGGACATCCTTGACTTCGTCCCAGATACCCTTGCCCGATACGGTCAGCGCATCCTTGTGCAGCATCCCCGCCTCGCCCAACCGCTTGATCACGACGGGCAGGCCACCAGCATAGAAAAATTCCTCCATCAGGTATTTGCCCGATGGCATCAGGTTGACGATGGTCGGCACGTCGCGCCCGCAACGGTCCCAATCGTCCAGCGTCAGGTCAATGCCCACGCGGCCCGCCATGGCCAGAAGATGCACCACCGCATTGGTCGATCCACCAATCGCGCCATTGGTGCGGATCGCGTTTTCGAACGCGTCTTTGGTCATGATATCGGACGGTTTCAGATCGTCCTTGACCATATCCACAATCCGTCGGCCGGTCACATGCGCCATCACCCGACGGCGGCTGTCCACGGCCGGAATCGCAGCGTTGCCCGACAGCGCCATGCCCAGCGCCTCGGCCATGGATGCCATCGTGCTGGCGGTGCCCATCGTGTTGCACGACCCCGCAGAACGCGACATCGACGCCTCTGCCTCGACGAATTCTTCGGCTGTCATTTCACCAGCGCGCACCGCTTCGGAGAATTTCCACAAATGCGTGCCGGACCCGATCCGTTCGCCCTTGAAATGCCCATTCAGCATCGGCCCGCCCGACACCATGATCGCCGGCAGATCGACAGAAGCAGCCCCCATCAACAGCGCCGGTGTTGTCTTGTCACAGCCCGCCAACAGCACAACACCGTCGATGCATTTGCCGCGGATCGCCTCTTCCACATCCATGGCGCACAGGTTGCGATACATCATCGCCGTGGGGCGCAAGGTGCTTTCTGATGGGCTGAACACCGGAAATTCCACCGGAAAACCACCCGCTTCGTAAACGCCAAATTTCACCCGCTCTGCCAGATCGCGCAGATGCGCGTTGCAGGGGGTCAGTTCCGACCATGTATTGCAGATGCCGATCACCGGGCGGCCATCCAGCAAATCAGCCGGCAGTCCCTGGTTTTTCATCCATGACCGGTGATAGATGGCATCCTTTGACGTGCCCCCGAACCATTCTTGTGAACGCAATCTACGGGGCCACTTTGCTGGTTTGAAGGTCATCGGTCATTTCCCTTTTTATAATGTTGGCGCTATCATTTCAGGTCTGTATCAAACAGGCAAACCGAATACGAGGGGACACCATGCAGCACGTCAATCTCAGCCACTGGACTGAACGGGTCGATCTGGCCGCCGCCTTTCGCTGGACCGCACGGTTAAAAATGCACGAATCCGTCGCCAACCATTTCAGCCTTGCGATCAATGACGACGGCACGCGGTTTCTGATGAACCCCAACCAGATGCATTTCAGCCGGATCAAGGCCAGCGATCTGATCGTGGTCGATGCAAACGACCCCGACACGCTGCAAGGGCCGAACGCTCCCGACCCGACCGCATGGGGGCTGCATGGCGGCATCCACCGGCATGTGCCGCACGCCCGCTGCGCGATGCACGTGCATTCGATCTTTGCCACCGTGCTGGCATCGCTGGCCGACAGCCGCCTGCCGCCGATTGACCAGAACTGCTGCACCTTTTTCAACCGTTATGTGATTGATGACAGCTATGGCGGGCTGGCGTTCGAAGACGAAGGCGCGCGCTGCGCAGCCCTGTTCACCGACCCGAAAAAACGCGTGATGATCATGAGCAACCACGGTGTGCTGGTCATCGGCGATACCGTCGCAGACACGTTCAACCGGATGTATTATTTCGAACGCGCCGCTGAAACATACATTCGCGCCCTGCAAACCGGCCAGGCGCTGCGCGTGCTGCCCGACGAGATTGCCGAAAAAACCGCGCAGGAACTGGAAAGTTACCCCGAACAGGATGCGCGGCATCTGGCCGAACTCAAGGCCATTCTGGATAGCGAAGCGTCAGATTATGCAGCCTGACCCCACCTTCTTTTGTTCAACAATACCTGCGTAGGAAGCATCAAATTTCTAGAAATTTGATCACACGCCAGCATCAACAACTTGCAGTCCGCCAGTAACTGCGCCACCTCTAGACCATGACACACACACTTCTTTCCTTCGGCCACGGCTATAGCGCCAGCGCCCTGTCCCGCATCTTGCTACCACAAGACTGGCGCATCATCGGCACCACAAGGTCAAACGACAAGGCCGGCCGCCTGATGAACGAAGGAATCGAGCCGCGCATCTGGCCCGGTGCCAACATCATTCCGGCGCTGGACACGGCCACGCATCTGTTGGTTTCAGCCGCCCCCGATGATGACGGCGATCCGGTGCTGGCAGCATTGCACGATGAAATCGCCGCACGCGCGGGGCAATTTGAATGGGTGGGCTATCTGTCCACCACAGGTGTCTATGGCGATCACGCAGGCGGTTGGGTGGATGAATCCACACCGCTGACCCCGTCAACCAGACGCGGGCACGCACGTGTCACGGCCGAGACCGCATGGGCCGCCATCCCCAACCTGCCGCTGCATATCTTCCGGCTGGCGGGCATCTATGGCCCCGGGCGCGGCCCCTTTGCCAAGGTCCGGCAGGGCACCGCCAAGCGGATCATCAAGCAAGGTCAAGTATTCAGCCGGACCCATGTGGCCGACATCGCGCGCGTGCTGGCGGCATCCATAGCGCGGCCCAACCCCGGTGCGGTCTATAACGTCTGCGACGATGATCCGGCCCCGCCACAAGATGTCATCGCCTATGCCGCCGAACTGCTGGGCTTGCCGCCCCCCCCTGCGGAGGATTTCGAAACCACTGAAATGTCGCCGATGGCGCGCAGTTTCTATGCCGAAAGCAAAAAAGTGCGTAACGACCGCATCAAGGACGAACTGGGCGTTGATCTGCTTTACCCCGACTATCGCAGCGGGCTTAAATCCTTGCTGGCACAGGAAATCGGCGCCTGACGGCCCAAGCGATTCCTGCAAACAGGAACAATAAAATAATCCCCGTCACAAGGTTGGATGCGTAAAACACCGCGCGATCGGCCCAATCCAGATTGTTCAGAAACCGATAAGGCAGGCCCGATGTCACCGCCCCCACCGGCGTTGCGTTCATTGGCCCGACCAGCAGTTCGGCCCAGGCCACATAGGCACAAATCACGCCGATCAGCCACGCCAATGGCGCACCCAGTC
>NZ_JACUUJ010000059.1 GCF_014859355.1 Yoonia sp.
TCCCGCTGGCAGGCGGAATTGTTCCGGTCGCGCGGACAGCCGCCCGGCACATGGATCGCCACCTATGACCGCGCGGCGGATCGTGTCGATTTCGCTGCCCCATTTCGCGATGGACCGATGGCAACGGGTGATGGAACGGCAGAGCGCCGCACCGCCCGATGACATTGCCGTGGTGCTGGCCACCGAAGGGCCGCATGGCCCGGTCGTCCATACCGGCAATCGCGCCGCGCGGCTGGCAGGCATCACCGCAGGCGCGCGGGTTGTCGATGTCAAGGCGATCTGCCCCGATCTGCGCGTGGAGTATGCCGATGTCGCGGGCGACAGGGTGGCGCTGGAACGGCTGATGCTTTGGGCGCGGCGCTGGTGCCCGTGGACGGTTATGGACGGGCCGGATGGCCTGATCCTTGATACCACCGGCGCGGATCATCTGTGGGGTGGCGAAGCGGCGATGCTGATCGACATGGAAACCCGGCTTTCCCTGCTTGGCCTGACAACGCAACTGGCCATCGCCCCCACATGGGGGGCGGCATGGGCGCTGGCCCGATATGGCCCGGTGCGGGCCATCTGCCCGCCCGACCAGATCGCGGCACGGCTGGCCCCCTTGCCCGTCGCCGGATTGCGGCTTGGGGGGGAAACGCTGTTGCTGCTGCGCCGTCTTGGGCTGAAAACCATCGGTGCGCTGGCGGCGGTTCCGCGCCTGTCGCTGACCCGGCGGTTCGTGCGCGCACCCTTGGCAGCCAATCCGCTGATGCGGCTGGATCAGGCGATGGGCAATCTGGCCGAGCCTGTCGCCAGCCCTGCGGCCCCGCCCCGGATCAGGGCGCAGACCCGTTTGCCCGAACCGGTGCAAGATCCCACCGCCTATCTGGCGGCGCTTTGCACCGATCTGTGCGCGCAGCTGACGCAGCACGGGCTTGGCTGTCGCCGCCTGCGGCTGACAGTCTATCGCACCGATGGCCAGATCAGCACGCTTGACGCCACCGCCGCCGCCGCCAGCCACGACCCCGCCCATCTGCGCGGCCTGTTCAATGACAAACTTGAACGGATCAACCCCGGCTTTGGCTTTGATCTGATCACGCTGGATGCGGGCGTGGTCGAGCCTGTGCAAACGGTGCAGGTCGGGCTGGATGGCAAGGGGCAGGATGATCTGCATCTGCCCTTGCTGATCGACCGGCTGGTGGCGCGGCTGGGGGCGCGGGCCGTGATCGCACCCCGCCACTACGGCAGCCACATCCCAGAACGCGCCGAAACGCGCGGTGATGTGCTGGGCACAGCTGCGCCGTTGCTATCCGTTCGGGATCAGGACCGCCCCCTTCGCCTGCTGTCCCCGCCAGAAGAGGTGCGCGTCATCTATGCCGTTCCCGAAGGCCCGCCGGCGCAATTCATCTGGCGACGGCAGACGCATCAGGTGGCCCGCTATGCCGGCCCCGAACGGATCGCGCCGGAATGGTGGACAGACCGCCCTGGCACACGGCTGCGCGATTACTTCAAGATCGAGGATCACAGCGGCAAGCGCCTGTGGCTTTACCGCGAGGGCCTGCACGGGGATGGGCGCGGGGCCGATCCCCGCTGGTTTGTGCATGGGATGTTTGGCTGATGCCCCAGAATGACCACCAGCACCCAAGGCGCACCCTGAACGCCGACGGTTTCACCCCCAATCCGCGCGCCGATTTTGTCGAATTGGGGGTCACAAGCTGCTTTTCATTTCTGCATGGGGCCTCTGACGCTGTTGATCTGGTGGCGACCGCATCCGCGCAGGGCCATGATGCCATCGGCATTGCCGATCTGAACACCATGGCTGGCGTGGTGCGCCTGCACAGCGCGGCAATCAAAGCCTGCCTGCGTCCTGTTATCGGGTGCCGTATCCTGCTGGTCACCGGGGCTGCGTTTCTGGCCTATCCCACAAACCGCGATGCCTATGGCCGGCTTTGCACGCTGCTGTCGCAGGGCAAGATGCGCGATACGGATGGCGCATGGCAGGCCAAGGGCGCGTGCGATCTGACGCTGGACGCACTTGCCGCCCATGCGGAAGGTGTGCAGCTGATCGCGCTGCCGGGCGATGACCTTGACCGCTTTGCCGCAGACCTGCCCGCACTGGCGCGCGCCCTGCCCGGCCTGCGCCATATCGCGGCCAGTTATCTGTATCGCGGGGATGACCGCGCCCGGATCAACCGGCTTGACCGGCTGGCGCGTGCGCATGGCATGGCGATCCTTGCGACAAATGACGTGCATTACCACGCGCCCGAACGCAGACCCTTGCAGGACGTGATGACCTGCATCCGCCACAAGACGACCATCACCAAGGCCGGTTTCCTGCTGGCGGCAAACGCCGAACGCCACCTGAAATCCCCCGCCCAGATGGTGCGGCTGTTTGCCCAGTGGCCGCATGCGATCCACGCCACCCGCGCTGTCGCTGACGCCTGCACATTCGACTTGCGCGACCTGTCCTATGAATACCCCCGCGAAAGCATCCCCCAAGGGCGCGAACCACAGGATTACCTGACCGAACTGACCTGGCGCGGGGCAGCGGACCGCTATCCCGACGGCATCCCCGACAAGACCCGCAAGATCCTGCACAAGGAACTGGCGCTAATCGGCAAGCTGGATATCGCCCGCTATTTCCTGACCGTCCATGACATCATCCAATATGCCCGCCACACCGTAACCCCGCCGATCCTGTGTCAGGGGCGCGGGTCGGCGGCCAATTCGGCGGTGTGCTATGTGCTGGGGATCACGGCCGTTGACCCCGAAAAAAGCGATCTGCTGTTCGAACGGTTCATTTCCGAAGAACGGACCGAACCGCCCGACATCGACGTCGATTTCGAACATGAACGCCGCGAAGAGGTGATCCAGCATATTTATGCGAAATACGGGCGTGACCGGGCGGGGCTATGCGCCACGGTGATCCACTATCGCCCGCGCATGGCGGTGCGCGAGGTCGGCAAGGTCATGGGCCTGTCGCAGGATGTGACCACCGCACTGGCCAAGACGATCTGGGGCAGTTGGGGCCGCGAGGTAGGTGCGCAGCACGCCGCCGAGGCGGGGCTGGACCTGCGTGACCCGCTGATTGCCCGCACGATCAAGCTGGCAGACATGATGATCGGGATGCCGCGCCATCTGTCGCAGCATGTGGGCGGCTTCATCCTGACGGAAACGCCACTGACCCGGACCGTGCCGATCGGCAATGGCGCGATGAAGGACCGCAGTTTCATCGAATGGGACAAGGATGATATCGACGCCTTGCGCATTCTCAAGATCGACGTGCTGGCGCTTGGGATGCTGAGCTGTATCCGCAAGGCCTTTGACCTGATCGCGGCACATCACGGCAAACGGTTTGATCTGGCCAGCGTCCCGCAGGAAGATCCGGCCGTTTATGACATGTTGTGCAAGGGCGACAGCCTTGGCACATTTCAGGTGGAAAGCCGCGCACAGATGAACATGCTGCCCCGCCTGAAACCGCGTGAATTTTACGATCTGGTCATTCAGGTCGCCATTGTCCGCCCCGGCCCCATTCAGGGCGATATGGTGCATCCCTATCTGCGCCGCCGCAGCGGGCAGGAAAAGGTGGATTATCCAGCCCCAGGCCCTGCCCACGACCCTGATGAGCTGAAGAAAATCCTTGGCCGGACGTTGGGGGTGCCGATCTTTCAGGAACAGGCGATGAAAATCGCGATTGACGCCGCAAGGTTCAGCCCTGCCGAGGCAAACGAGTTGCGCAAGGCGATGGCCACCTTCCGGTCGCGCGGCACCATCGCGGCATTGCAGGACAAGATGGTGGGGCGCATGGTCGCGCGCGGCTATGACCCCGATTTTGCCCGCCGCTGTTTTGACCAGATCAAGGGTTTCGGCGAATACGGCTTTCCCGAAAGCCATGCGGCCAGCTTTGCCCTGCTGGTTTATATTTCCTGCTGGATCAAATGCCATTACCCCGATGTCTTTTGCACAGCCCTGCTGAATTCTCAGCCCATGGGGTTTTACGCCCCGGCCCAGATCGTGCGGGATGCCCGCGCGCATGGCGTGGAAATACGCGCCGCCGATGTGAACTATAGCGATTGGGACAATACACTGGAACCCAAAGGCGCGGGTATCTTCGCCATGCGTCTGGGGTTGCGCCAGGTGGATGGCGTCGGCCAGAAAGCCGCGTTGCGCATCATGGCGGCGCGTTATGCGCCTTTTGCCGATATGCAAGATCTGAAAACCCGTGCGGGCCTTGATGCAGGCACCATGCGCAAGCTGGCCGCTGCCGATACGTTCCGGTCCATGGCGCGCGACCGCAGGCAGGCCTTGTGGGATACCCGCGCGCTGCGCGATGCGCCAGATCTGCCACTGTTCCGGCAGACCCGTGACGAAGGCCAAGAGGCAATGTTTCCGCTGCCCCCAATGCCCATATGCGAACATGTGGTCGCGGATTATCAGACCTTGCGGCTGTCACTGCGGGCGCATCCGATGGCGTTTCTGCGCAACAGCATGGCCCGCCAAGGCTATCGCGCCGCCGCCGATCTGACCCGGATGCACCAGGGTCAAAACATTGCCATCGCCGGGCTTGTCCTGATCCGCCAGCGCCCCGGCAGTGCCAAGGGGGTCTGTTTCATCACACTAGAGGATGAAACCGGCCACGCCAATCTGGTGATCTGGCCCAAGATGATGGCGGCCTTTCGCAAACCTGTCATGCAGGCCCGATTGCTGGATGTGCGCGGCGTCGTCCAGCGCAGCGACGATGTGATCCATGTTGTCGCCCACCACCTGCAAGATCGCAGCGACGCATTGGACCGGCTGTCAAACGATCATATGGATGTTCCGCTTGCCCGCGCGGATGAACTGCGCAAGCCACTGCCCGCCGGCACCCACCGACACCCCCGCGATGTGCGGATCATGCCAAAATCGCGTGATTTTCACTGAGCCATCACAATGCCCTGCCATGCAGGACAAGATCTTGACCGGTGTCGTTGCCCATCGCGCCGCCGGCCCTTTGCGTTTGCCATGACTTGCGTATCAGCTTGCAGCTGGAACCATTCCGCCTTTTTCATGGTCTTTGATGGTTCCATGTTCAATGAACTCTTCCATAAAAAGGGCGACGAATTCGCTTCTGGTGCGCACATTCGCGGCACGGAATATCGCGCTGAAGTGGGCCTTGACGGTGCCCTCGGCCGATCCGCGTATCGCCGCAATGTCGGATATGCGCAGGCCCCGCAGACACAAAAGCGCGACATCACGCTGCGCTGCGGTCAACTGCCAGCTCTCGAACTGGCGATGCAAGATACTGTCGAAATCGCCCCGCAAAGACCGCAGATCCCGCGCCATTGAATCGCTTTGCAACTCTAAATACCGCTGTATCTGTCGGGCAATACCAAAGCCGATTAAAAGCAGCAGCATGATTAACAATTCAGATAAAAGATGGATCAGCGCCTCTGGTCCAAGATAGGCCCAGACGCGTGGATCGGGAAACTCTAGGATCAGATCCACTCCAAAGCCAAGGCCACAAACCAGTTGAATAACTGCCATGACATAGGTCAGCCGT
The DNA here is from genome assembly GCF_014859355.1 of Yoonia sp. Lineage (GTDB taxonomy): Bacteria > Pseudomonadota > Alphaproteobacteria > Rhodobacterales > Rhodobacteraceae > Yoonia. The sequence goes on from NZ_JACUUJ010000059.1 coordinate 5,519, forward strand.
TCCAGCTTGCCCTGCACGCGCTTCGTCCGCGACATTTGCTGAGTCGAATTTTTCATGCGCCAATGCCTTCTGTGCCCCTAAACCAAAGTCGCATTGCGCGGTTTATGGGCAATTACCGCCCAGTTTAGCGTTGCCACCCCATGCTGCAAGAAAGAAAGCTGTTATCAGGCATGGCCCTGCGTTGGTCTTGGTCAATATGGGCTGATGGCTTTCGATGGATTTTTATGACGAAAAAGGTGAGGATGAGGAGACGACCACCATGAAACAAAAAATATTATTTAGCAGCGCCGCGATTGCCATTTCCGTGACACTGTTCACCGGCGCTGCATCTGCGCAAGTCTCGGTCGAGCCGCAAGAACACGGACCGGCGCAACAGGAATTTGTGCATGGTGCGCCACAACTGCCATCTTTGGAATGGATCCTTGCTGCCGGTGGGCGGATCTATGACAACTGGTGGGAAGCGCTTGATCGTGACCCGCCCGAAGGCACCAACCCTGCCTATCCCGCCAGCGCCCAGCAAGAAGGCGAAGCCACGTGGCGCTGCAAGGAATGTCACGGCTGGGACTATCTGGGCGCGGAAGGCATCTATCGCCAAGGCAGCCATTTCACCGGCATTCCCGGCATCATGGGCGCACGTGGGTATCCTGCGGAAACAATTTTTCGCACGCTGCGAGACGCGAACCACCCCTACACGCAAGAGATGATCACCGACGACGAAATGCTGCGCGTCGCAACCTTTGTCAGCCAAGGTTTGACCGACATGCGGGCCTTCATCAACATGGAGACACGACGGGTTATTCCCGGTTCGGGAGATTTTGAACGTGGGCGCGCTATTTTCCAGACCACCTGCGCCGCCTGCCACGGCTTTGACGGGCGCGCGATGGATTGGGGCGAAGATGACGAACATAATTTCGTTGGCACCGAAGCGGCAGAATTACCCGACGAAGTGTATAACAAGATCGCCAACGCTCATCCCGGGGCAGCCATGATTAACACCCGCGCGTTTTCCGTGCAGGACCGCATCAGCCTGATGAACTATATCGCTACCCTGCCAGTCAGCATTGACGACTAAACCACAAGACGGCGGGCGGCAATTTGTGCTGGCCCGCCGACGATAAAGATCGTGCCGGTCAGTTCATCATCCACATAGCTGTTGTTCAGCTCGTCCGGCCTCAGTTCGCGCGAAGAATGCACGCCGGAGTTACAGGCCGGGCGGCTTTCGGCCATGCCTGCGCCACGCACCGACCCAAACGCCGCGTTGACGACACAAAAGACACCGGGTTTGACCAGAAAATACGCTTTTTGCCGTTCTGTTGCACGACTTTATACATCGACGGGGCATATCACACCTCGGATTCCATGCACTGCTGGTCGCTCTGGCCCCCGCCAAACTTGTTCTGGCTTGTGTCAATGGCGCCCTGTTTGGTGATCAGCCATCTATATATCTTGTCACCGTAACCAACGGTGCATTTGTGGCAGGCTATATTGACATCCTGCGCATTCGCAGTGCGCAGATGCAGATCACCCGGACGTCTCTAGCCGCAACCACCCCGGCCCGTCAGGCCGCCGATGGCATCGCCTGCACCAGTTCGGATGCCCGGATGACCGTTGCGCCACGGCGTTTGACATACCGCCGAAACTGGGGACTTTGGGAAAGATCGCAATCGCTGCCGACCAATATGAGGCGCGGGCGGAACAAACGCATCCGCACCAGACTGATGCACTGTCGTTCCCGCCGCGTCAGGTTCCTGCCGCCTTCCCAGACTGTGCCGTCCAACCCACCAAGCCTGTCCAGCAATGCGCCAAGCCCTCCTTCGCGCGCAAGAACATCAAGCGCCGCATCATCGGGGCGATCTGTCACGCCAAGCAGCAACACGCGGCGCAATGATCCTTGCAGAATTTCTTGTGTTGCCCCCACGCGCAGCACCCCGCGGCGCAGGCTTCCTTGACTTAGGTCGCACAAATCCACACCTGACAACAATATCTGGCCTTCGGCCGGTGCATCCAGCCCCAATAGCATGTCCATCACGGCCTCTGCGTCCCATTCGCCAAGTGACAGGCAAAAGTTGCTGCGTGGCGCAACAGTGGCGTTCAGCACATGCCCCGATGGTAGCAAGACATCCCTGAATACCACATCAATCACCCCCTTGGGAAATGATTTACCCTTCCGGTAAAGGCGGCGCCCCGGACGAATCAGAACCGCGTTGGCCTTCACAACTGCAGCACGATAGGCCGCGCGGTCGTTCCACACGCTGCCAAGATCACGCAGCGGTGACACCAGCAGGCCCAACGCCGCCAGCGCCGCCGCCACGCGCCCGGTATCCAACCCGGCCCGAACCCCGGCAAGAACAACCAGCGCCGCCGCAATCCCGACCGCCACATCCGGCAGCGCCTTGATTGTTTCGGCGTTGCAACGGTGCTGAAGCGCCGCGCTGATCATGGCATCGGTGCGCCTGTCCAGTTGCGCCAGTTCTTTGCCCCGGCGGCCCAAACGGTCCAGGTAGGGCGCCAGCGGCATCCGTTCGGCCATGTCGGCGGCAATGCGTGCCCGCCGCACGCGCAAGCGCCGTTGCAGCGGCACCAGCCGCAACCCCCCCAAGGTGATCAGAACCAACGTCAACCCCAGGACAGGCGCAACGACAAAGGCGAAAGCCGGGCTGAGGAGCCACAGCACCATCAGAGTCACAGGCACCAAAACCACCCCGGATACCAGCGTCGGCAACCCACGGCCCAACCAGTTGCGAAAGGCTCCCATATCGCCCACGAACCGCAGCGACATATAGCCCGACCGCCGTTGCGCGACAGCGCGGGCCGGCATGTGCGCGGCATGGGTAAACAGGGCGCGGCGGATCTCGCGGGCGTAATCCTGCCCGATCCGTTCACCCCATTGCCGTGCCGCAACCCGCGTAACCGCGATGAAGGCACCAGCTGCCACCAGCACGACCAGCCCGGTGACCGGCAGTGTCGCACCCTCATGCATGGCCGCAAACAACCCCCGCGTCGCAAAAGCCGCGGCGCCCGCCGCAGCGCCCTGAACCAAGGAAAATATCGCGACAGCCGCAAGGCCCCGCCCGCGATTGCGATCAAGAAGCGGCGGCATCACCATCACGCAGCCCGCCGATCACCCGACAGCGCGCGCAGGGCAAAAACATTTGCCTCTGCCGGATCGGCCAGATCATCTTTGCGCAGCACCATGACGCCAGTCGCCGTCACCGCCTCGGCCACGGCCATGGGTGAACAGCTGAGGATTCCGGTCAGCACATCCGGGCGCAGGCCATGGCGCGCCAGTTCAGCCACACCGCCCGCGGCCGCTACCGCATCGCCGCAGGCAAAGACCAGGCCCGACAACCGCGCGCGGAACCAGGGGTCGGCCACCAGCGCACCGGTTTCGCGCTGAAACAGCCCGTCGGCGATTTCCATTACCGCGATGTCACACCCCTGTTCGGCAGCGTGCCCCAGCAGACAGTTCAGCCCCGCCTTGACCCGCGCCAGCGGCTCTTGATAGGTCGTCACCATGCCCGCATCGGTAAAATCGGCAACCACATGAGCGCCTGTGTCTGCATATTCGTTGAAATCCCCAAAGGCACCTGTCCCCGTCCCCTTGAGCGCGGCCACCCGGTAGCCGGCGCGCCGCAGGCCCAGCGCCAGTTGGGCGGTTGCCAACGTCTTGCCCGAATTCATCGCCGTGCCGATCACAAAAATCACCGGAATATCATCCGCCCGATCCGATGCCGGCAAGGCAAACCGCGCAAGGTTCACCGGCACGCCTGCGGCATCCAGCAAACGGCCCATCGGCAATAGCCGTGTGGCGGACTTGACCCGCTGGTTCCGGGCTGTCATCCGGCCGATACAGCCGCCACCGGCCAGCAAATCCGCGCCATCGGGGTCAATTTCGGCCAGCCCTTCAAATTGGTCGGGCGCATAACGCGCACCACAGGCCAGCACCACCATATCGCCCGGATAGATAAAAGAGGGCCGGCCCGAGCTTAACTGCACCCGGCGGTGCTGACCCAGGGTTGCGACCTGCGCAAGGATCAGATCGCCCGCACGCGCTGCGGCAAAATCGGTATTCATGCCCGCGACAAGGGCGCGATCGACACGTCGGGTTGAAAAGGTCCATTTCGCATCGGACAAAGCAGCAAGAGGGATCGTGTTCATTGGGAAAATCCTGTTTGGGTGTGTCAGAAAATTTTTAGCTGGCCTGCGCATAGCCAAAGGTGCCGGGCGCGGTCACGCGTTCGGCCAGGCCGCCTTGTTGGATGGCCTGTTCCACGTCGTGCGCTACACCGGGCAAACGCGTCAGGGTGATTGCTGGCTTGATACCTCGCGCCAAGGCTGCGGCGCGAAAACGGCTGACATAGGTTTCTGCACGGGCCAACCGCGTTTGCCCTTGCAGTTGGTCAAGGTCCGGGGTCTGGCGCAGGCTGTCGTCACGTGCGACGTCATCTGTACCAACAAACACCTGCACCCCAAGACGCAGAAAGGCCGGCAGCCCATGGGCGTAACGCCGTGCCCAGAGCAGGCCACCCTCCCCGCCATCATCGCCAAGCCCGTAAGGATAGGCCACGCGGGTATCAGGCAGGCAATACCAACCCGCTGCGGCAATGTTGAGTTGCCCGACCTTGTGCGGGTAAAGCATGGCAAACCGATGGGCCAGTTGCGCGCCCCCCGAATGGCCGCACAGATCAACCGGCCCCGCAAAAGCAGGGTCAACGGTAGCCAAATGCACCAGCAAGGCCAACAGCGCCTGATCCGGCCGCGCGGCACGGCAGGGCCGCTGAAAGTGGGGCCAGCTTTTTGCGCTGAAATGTGGCACGACAATCGCACGCCCGCTGTGCGCAGCGGCGGGGCGGAACAAATCCACCAACGTGGCGGCATTGCGCGAAATTCCGTGCAAAACGACCAATGGCGCAAGACCAGACAGGTTTGCCGGATAAATGACCCGCGCCGGCAAAATGCCAGAGCGTGAAGCGACGCGAT
>NZ_JACUUJ010000094.1 GCF_014859355.1 Yoonia sp.
TAACGCCGCAGAGGTCGTGAATTTCACGAAATCAAAAGCGGCCGCCTGCTGTTCTCTGTCTGCACCCGCAAAGATATACGGATTACCCCCACCCAGAACCGAGGCAGGCTCAGGATTGCCCGGATAAGGTGCCACGCCAAAGTCGAAGGTCGCATTGTTGCGGATGTTCGACAGATTGCCGGTTGTGTGCCAAGCCATCGCAAGACGGCCCTGAATAAAGTCATTGGGCATTGTGCCCCATTCCAGAACACCGGACGGATGAATACCATGCACGGTGCTAAGGTCTACGAAAAACTGTAGCGCCTCGATCGCGAAAGGGCCGATCAAGCTGTGGTTGATGTCACTATATTCGCCACCAACGACGAACAGGCGCTACAGATCAGAACCGCTGAGGCAGGCCGCAATGTCGGTGCCATTGGTGATGAATGTCAGCCCCGCCCATCCAAGAGGTGACGCGCGACTTCCAGGGTCGTCGTCCCGGCATCCAGGAAAACAACATCGCCGTCTTGCACAAAACCCGCGCCAATTTTGCCTATCTGGGCCTTTCTGACGGTGTTTTTGACCTGTCTTTCAGCGTTTGGAAATTCTTTGTTCACTTGCACCGCAGGCAATGCGCCCCGGTGCGTGCGCCGTATAAGGCCGCGGGCCTCCAGATCAACGAGGTCACGGCGCACCGTTGCCTCTAAAACACCAAGATATGCACGCAGCGCCTGCGTATCGGCATAGGATTGCGACTGCAAACGTTCCTGCAAGCGCGCCTGTCGATTGGCCGATAAGTTGATAACCCTCTGATCCGACATCTTCGCTGTCTCCAATCCGCCGATTGCCTTTATCTTCTTGGTTCCGTGCAACGGGAAGATGACTGATTTCCGTCAACTGATGGAATTCACGCAATGCGCGGCAGCCTTAACCATGAAATTCCAACAATCTGATTTTCGGTGAAACGTGTTTTTCGCATTGTTGGCCTCATCGCCATCCGGTTCGTGGCAAGAACAAATATTTCTTTTGAATGATCCAGTTTTACGGGGGCAGGCCACCCCATGTCCCGTCATGACAGAGATTCGCAGCCGTTTGCCAAACTGGGTTTGCATTTCAGGTGCAGGGTAAACGCGCGTAGCGCTGGCCAATCTTCCCCGTTTCGCGTTTTATTCGGCCCGGATGCAGGCTAGCATATGGCTTTAACCTAACTGAAACTGGAGCATTCCGATGTCACTGACGTATCTGCATACGATGGTTCGTGTGAAAGACCTTGAAAAATCAATGGCCTTTTATGCGCTTTTGGGGCTGAAGGAAACGCGGCGCCATGACAGCGAAAGTGGGCGCTTCACACTGGTTTTCATGGCGCCCCCGGGGCAAGAAGACTGCCCCATCGAACTGACCTATAACTGGGATGGCGATGATGCGCTTCCTGATGACAGCCGCCATTTCGGGCATCTGGCCTATCGCGTCGACAACATCTACGACACCTGCCAGCACTTGATGGATCACGGCGTGACGATCAACCGCCCGCCCCGTGATGGGCATATGGCCTTTGTGCGGTCGCCTGACAATGTTTCGATCGAATTGCTGCAGGCGGGGGATAGCCTGCCTCCGGCTGAGCCTTGGGCCAGCATGAAAAATACTGGCCATTGGTAAGCCGTCTGCCCCTGGCCTGCGCCTGTCTTTGGGCCAGCCCGGTTGATGCATGTCGGCTGGCGCTGGTGCTGGCGATGGATGTGTCGTCGTCGGTTGATGCGGCCGA
>NZ_JACUUJ010000095.1 GCF_014859355.1 Yoonia sp.
CGCGATGCGATGACGGATCCCGCGTTGTTCGGTGACACCTTTGGCGGTGACAGCTTTACGGCATGGCGTGCGCTTCTAAGCGGCTTCTATGGGCTGGAACTGGAACCCGATGAACTGGACACCTTCAAAGCCCTGACAGCCCGTCAGACAGCCCCGACAGCGGCCTTTGCCGAACTATGGCTGGCAGTGGGCAGGCGCGGTGGCAAGTCCTATGCAGCGGGCTTGCTGGCCGTCTATCTGGCCGCCTTCCATGACTACCGCGACAGACTGGCACCGGGCGAAATCGCAACCGTGATGTGCATTGCCGCCGATCGAAAGCAGGCGCGGGCCGTGATGCGATACATCAGCGGCATGATGGCCGACAACCCGATGCTGGCACGCATGATCGTCAAAGAAAATGGCGAACAGATCGAGTTGAACAACCGCACAATCATTGAAATCACAACCGCCAGTCACCGCAGCGTCAGGGGCTATACCTTGGCCGCAGTCATCGCCGACGAATGTGCATTTTGGCATGTTGACGGTGCATCGCCTGACGCCGAGATCATCGCAGCGGTGCGCCCTGCATTGGCAACGCTGGACGGAAAGCTGATTGCCCTGTCATCGCCCTACGCCAAGCGTGGCGTGCTTTGGGATACCTATAAGCGATGCTTTGGCGACGATACGGAAACCCGCGTGCTGGTCGCGCAGGCACCTTCTAAAACGATGAACCCGACATTGCCGCAGCGTGTGATCGACGACGCGATGCGCGATGACGCGGCAAGGGCTTGTGCTGAATATCTGGCGCAATTCAGATCCGACATTTCCGCTCTTATATCGTCTGACCTGATCGACGGCGCACAACGTCAAAAGCCGCTGGAGTTGCCGCCTATGCGTGGCGTTGATTACCGCGCCTTTGTGGATCCGGCTGGTGGTGGTTCTGATGAATTCACGCTTGCCATTGGCCATGAAGAAAATGAACGCATTGTTGTTGATCTGGTGCGTGGCTTGACTGGCAGTCCCGCCGAGATTGTGCGGGAATATGCCGACATTCTACGCCGCTATTCCATCCGCCGGGTGACAGGCGACCGATATGCGGGCCGCTGGCCGCGTGATGAATTCTTGCGGTTCAATATTCGTTACGATGTTAGCGAACTGGACCGCAGCGGGCTTTATTTGGAATTTCTGGCAGCGATGAATTCGGGGCGGGTGCAGATCCCGAATTGTCAGGTCTTGGCGCGTCAATTTCTGGGTCTGGAGAGGCGCACGGGCCGATCTGGCAGGGATATGATCGACCATGCACCCGGTGCGCACGATGACCGTGCAAACGCTGTTGCTGGCCTTGTCAGTTGCCTTTCGGCACGCAAGCCAAGCGGCATTTTCTTAACTGGCATAAAAATGGGGGCCTGATGATGGCTGACGAAATGGATTTTACGAAGTTGACTGCAAAGCGCGATGAGTTGCTGGGCGAAGTGAAGGCGGAGCGTGCCAAGCGGCGTGCGATTGAAGCCGAGCGCGATGAATGGAAAGCCAAGGCCGAGGAGGCCGCGCAAAAGCTACGTGCCGAACTGATCGACAAGCCTGTTGCGGATCTGCTGGGCGATATGTTTCTGGTGCCGTTCCGTCACGTAAAGCCGGAGATTGCCGACCATTATGATTTTACCCTGGGCGATGACGGGGCAATCCAAGTCACTAATAAGGATGGCGAACCCGTATT
>NZ_JACUUJ010000060.1 GCF_014859355.1 Yoonia sp.
CGATAAACAATCTCGCAGCCCATCAGCCAGACGGCCCTCGGCGGATGTTTACGTTTGTTCTTGGCGAAGCGGTGCTATCTTGTTTAAACACGGCAGCAAAGTAACAAGGATCGACACCATGGCCTACCCGCACAAATCCCTGACCGAAGTTGATCCCGTCTGGCACCGCATCTGCGAAGAGGCCGAAGACGCCGTCACCGCAGAACCCCTGATGGGCGGGCTTATTCACGCCAGCGTGCTGCACCACAAATCGTTTGAAGGCGCACTGGCGTATCGCTTGTCGATGAAACTCGCCTCGCCGGAAATGTCCGAACAGATCCTGCGTGAAATCGCGGACGAGGCTTATGCCACAGCGCTGGAATTATCCGCCGCCGCGCGCGCCGATCTGGTGGCGACATACGACCGCGATCCGGCCTGTCACCGCTTTGTGCAACCCTTGCTGTTCTTCAAGGGATTTCAGGCGGTGCAGGCATACCGCCTGGGGCATTGGCTGTGGGAACAGGGCCGCCGTGATCTGGCCTATTTCATCCAGATGCGGGTCAGCGAGATTTTCGGCGTCGATATTCACCCTGCCGCCCGTATCGGCAAAGGCATCATGATCGACCACGCCCATTCCATCGTGGTTGGTGAAACCGCCGTGGTGGGCGACAATGTGTCGATGTTGCATTCTGTCACGCTGGGCGGCACCGGCAAGGAAGACGATGAACGCCACCCGAAAATCGGCAATGGCGTGCTGATCGGGGCGGGGGCCAAGGTGCTGGGCAACATCAAGGTGGGCCATTGCAGCCGCATCGCTGCCGGGTCTGTCGTGCTGGAAGAGGTGCCGCCGATGAAAACCGTCGCCGGCGTGCCCGCCCGCATCGTGGGCGAGGCAGGCTGCGCGCAGCCGTCACTGACGATGGATCAGTTGTTCAATCGCAAGAAATAGGCGTTGATCCGCCGTTAAAACGCAAAACGCCGGCCCGTCGCAGGCCGGCGTTTTGTTTTGTATCGGGCCCCTGCGTCAGGCCAGCATGGTCAGCGGGTTTTCAAGGTTGTCCTTGATCGCCTGCAACAGGTTCGCCCCCAGTGCGCCGTCGATCACGCGGTGATCGACAGACAGGGTGACCGACATCACCGTGCCAATGGCCAGTTCGCCATCTGCGCCGACGATAGGTTTTTTCACACCCGCACCAACAGCCAAAATCGCGGCATGGGGCGGGTTGATGATGGCATCGAAATTGTCGATCCCGAACATGCCCAGATTTGAAATCGCGAAGCTGCCGCCCTGATATTCATGCGGTGCCAGCTTGCGGTCGCGGGCGCGGGTGGCAAGGTCTTTCATCTCGGCCGACAGGGCCGACAGCGATTTCATTTCCGCATCGCGCAGCACAGGCGTGAACAGCCCGCCTTCGATGGCGACAGCAACGGCCACATCGGATTTTGCAAACTTCAGCGTGCGGTCACCGGCCCAGACGGCGTTGGCATCGGGCACCTGTTGCAGCGCCAGCGCGCAGGCTTTGATGATGAAATCATTGACCGACAGCTTGACGCCGCGCCCTTCCAGTTGCGTATTCAACTGCGCGCGGAATTTCATCAGCGCATCAAGGTTGATGTCACGGCGCAGATAGAAATGCGGCACCGATTGTTTCGCTTCGGTCAGACGGGCGGCGATCGTTTTGCGCATCCCGTCCAGCTTGACCTCTTCAAAGGGGCGTCCGTCATACATCTTGATCACGGCATCGGTGCTTGGCCCTGCGGCCATGGCGGCGGCTTTGGGTGCCTCTGCCTTAACCGGTGCGGCGTCTGATTTCGCTGCTGGTTTGGCAGATTCCACATCGGCCTTGACGATCCGGCCATGCGGGCCAGAGCCTGTGATCTGGCCCAGATCAAGCCCCTTGTCCGCCGCGATCCGCCGCGCAAGCGGGGATGCAAAGACGCGTCCACCATCCTTTACCGGTGCGGCGGGGGCTGGGGCGCTGTTGTCTGCCTTGGTGGGCGCTTCTGCCGCTTGCGGTTCGGGCGTTGCTTCGGCCTTGGGCGCGGGGGCGGCGCCGATATCATCCGCGCTTTCGCCGTCTTCCAGCAACACGGCGATCACGGCGTTGACCTTGACCCCTTCGGTGCCTTCGGCAATCACGATCTTGCCGATCACGCCTTCGTCGACGGCCTCGAATTCCATCGTGGCCTTGTCGGTTTCGATTTCGGCCAGAATGTCACCCGACGACACTTTGTCGCCTTCCTTGACGTGCCATTTGGCCAGCGTGCCTTCCTCCATCGTGGGGGACAGGGCGGGCATCAGAATTTCTGTGGGCATCGCATTGTCTCCTTAGCGGTAGGTCACTTGTTTGCAGGCGGCGACGACTTCATCGACGGTCAGCAAAGCATGTTTTTCAAGGTTTGCGGCATAGGGCATTGGCACGTCCTTGCCGGTGCAGTTGATCACCGGCGCATCCAGATAGTCGAACGCCTGCTGCATGATCACGCTGCTGATATAGCCGCCGACACTGCCTTGCGGCCAGCCTTCTTCAACGGTGACGCAGCGGTTGGTCTTGCGGACAGAGGCAAGGATGGTTTCGGTATCCATCGGCCGCAGGGTGCGCAGGTTGATCACCTCGGCGTTGATGCCTTCCGCGGCCAATTTTTCAGCCGCTTGCAGCGCATATGTCATCCCGATGCCAAAGGACACGATGGTCACATCGTCGCCCGACCGTTCGATTTTCGCCTTGCCGAACGGAATGGTGAAATCGTCCATCACCGGCACATCAAAGGATTTGCCATATAGAATTTCATTTTCCAGAAAGATCACCGGGTTGGGGTCGCGGATCGCGGTTTTCATCAGACCTTTCGCGTCAGAGGCGGAATAGGGCATGACGACCTTCAGCCCCGGAATTTGCATATACCATGCTGCGTAATCCTGGCTGTGCTGTGCACCCACGCGGGCAGCGGCACCATTGGGACCACGGAACACCATCGGCGCGCCCATCTGGCCACCCGACATATATAGCGTCTTGGCGGCAGAGTTGATAATCTGGTCAATGGCCTGCATGGCAAAGTTGAACGTCATGAATTCGACGATCGGCTTTAGCCCGCCAAAGGCGGCACCGACACCGATACCGGCAAACCCGTGTTCGGTGATCGGCGTGTCGATCACGCGTTTTGCGCCGAATTCATCCAGCAACCCTTGGGAAATCTTGTAGGCGCCCTGATATTCGGCCACCTCTTCACCCATCAAAAACACATCCGGGTCGCGGCGCATTTCCTCGGCCATGGCGTCGCGCAGGGCCTCGCGCACTGTTGTCTGCTTGACCGCCACATCAGCAGCCCAATCCGGCGTTGCATCAGGGGATGGCGCGGCAGGGGCGGCTACGGCGGGGGCCTTGGCGGCGGGGGCGGCTGTTGGGGCCGGTGCATCTGTGGCGGTGGGGGCCGCTGCGGCGCTGGCCGCGGGCACGTCTTCGCCTTCTTCGACCATAATCGCGATCACATCGTTGACCTTCACGCCTTCGGTGCCTTCGGCAATCACGATCTTGCCGATCACGCCCTCATCCACGGCCTCGAATTCCATCGTGGCCTTGTCTGTTTCGATTTCAGCCAGAATGTCACCGGACGATACGGTGTCGCCTTCCTTGACCAGCCATTTGGCCAGCGTGCCTTCTTCCATGGTGGGGGACAGGGCGGGCATCAGAATTTCGGTTGCCATGGCGTCATGCCTCCTGCGGGATTTCGGTTGCGTAAATATCTGTCCAAAGCTCGTCCAGATGCGGCTCTGGGCTTTCCTTAGAAAACTCTGCGGCTTCGTTGACCACAGCTTTGATTTCCTTGTCGATGGCTTTCAGATCCTCCTCGGATGCGTGTTTGCCTGTCAGCAGCATCTCGCGGACCTGTTCTATCGGGTCGCGTTCATCGCGCATTTTCTGCACCTCTTCGCGGGTGCGGTATTTGGCGGGGTCCGACATGGAATGGCCGCGATAGCGGTATGTCTTTACCTCAAGAATATAGGGGCCGTTGCCTGCGCGGCAGTGGGCGACGGCGCGTTCGCCGGCCTCTTTCACGGCCAGAACGTTCATGCCGTCCACCTCTTCGCCGGGGATACCGTAGGCGGCACCGCGTTCCCAAAGGCTGGGCGATTTGGTGGACCGTGCCACGCTGGTGCCCATGGCGTATTGATTGTTTTCAATCACGAAAATGACCGGCAGATCCCACAGTTCGGCCATGTTGTAGGTTTCATAAACCTGGCCCTGGTTCGCTGCGCCATCCCCGAAATAGGTGAATGTCACGCGATCGTTGCCCTTGTATTTGTCAGCAAAGGCTAAACCAGCCCCCAATGGCACTTGCGCGGCGACAATCCCATGCCCACCGTAAAAATGTTTCTCTTTCGAGAACATATGCATGGAGCCACCCTTGCCCTTGGAAAAGCCGCCCTCGCGGCCTGTAAGCTCGGCCATGATCCCCTTGGGGTCCATCCCGCAGGCCAGCATGTGCCCGTGGTCGCGGTAGGATGTGACGCGCTTGTCGCCTTCCTCTGCGGCGGCCTCTAGCCCGACGACAACGGCCTCTTGACCGATGTAAAGGTGACAAAAGCCACCGATCAGGCCCATGCCATATAGCTGGCCCGCCTTTTCCTCGAACCGCCGGATCAGCAGCATTTCACGGTAATGTCCCAGCAATTCTTCGGCTGAGACGTTGGGTTTTGCGGCGGCCTTTTTGGGCGGCATGAGCATTCCTCCAGCGCTTGGACAATATAGTTTAGCCTTAAACTATGTTGTAAACCATGCGCGCGCGAATGGCGATGGTCAAGCCATCAATCAGCCACGCGGGCCAGACATGGCAGAAATGCATTCAGCGGATAACAATTTCATCGGCGCGGATCAGGCCCAGCACATCGCGGGCCTGTTCATCGAGCAGGTCAAGGTCCAGAAATTTATCCGAAAGCCGACGGGTCAGGTTTTCCATCCGCGCGACTTCGGCCAGCAAAAGCGTGCGTTCGTCTTCCAGCGCGCGGGCTTCGGCGTTGATCTCGATGCGTTTGAACAAGCCATAGTCGCCTTGCACGGCGGCAAAAGTGAAATAAAGCCCCAGCATGATCATGCCGAGAAAATAAAACAATGCACCCAGTGGAGGGCGATAGCGTTGGAACATCTGCTTGCCTCGCTGCGGCCTCTTACGGGCGGCTGGCAGCAGGGTCGCACAAACGAATCGCAATGTGAATCACTTATTTCCCCCAAAAGGCGCAAAACAAGGATTTGCACGCGCGAATGCGCAGCGCATGGCAGGCCGCTACCCCGGTGGCAATGACGCTGCGGAAATCAGGCCTTGCCGCGATAGATATCCACCAGCTTGCCCAGCATCGCCAGTGCGTCGCCGCGATCGCGCTGGAACGAATTGCGCCCGATGATCGACCCGTTGCCACCACCGTCACGAATGGCGCGGGCGTCGTCGTAAACCGCATCGGTGCCTTTGGCGGCCCCGCCCGAAAACACCATCAGCCGCCGCCCGGCAAAGGCGGCATCGACACAGTGCCGCACGCGTGCGGCCTGGGTGGCGATGTCGATGCTTTGCGCCTGATAGACCTTTTTGGCCTCGCCCAGGCACAGATGATCGGTGGACAGTTTGATCTTGATGATATGCGCGCCCAGCAATGCGGCAATCTGCGCGGCATAGGCGGCGATGTCGATCGCGGTTTCGCCGTCTTTATCCAGCGCCTCGCCACGTGGATAGGACCAGATGACCGTGGCAACACCTTTGGCCGCAGCCTCGCGGCGCATTTCGGCGATATCGCTGAACATGTTCAGCGCGGCGGACGACCCTGGATAGATGGTGAATCCGATGGCCGAACATCCCAGCCGCAGCGCGTCATCGACCGATGCGGTGATCGCCTGCGTCTTTGGCGCCGCATCGGGGATCAGGGAATTGGCAGAGTTCACCTTGAGGATCGTGGGGATCTGCCCTGCAAAGGTATCTGCGCCTGCCTCGATCATGCCCAATGGTGCGGCATAGGCGTTCAGACCTGCGTCAATGGCAAGCTGGTAATGGTAATGCGGGTCATAGGCGGCGGGGTTTGGCGCGAAGGACCGCGCAGGCCCGTGTTCGAACCCCTGATCGACGGGCAGGATGATCATCTTGCCGGTGCCGCCCAGTTTGCCGGTCATCATGATGCGGGCAAGGTTGGCTTTGACACCCGGTGTGTCACTTTCGTAATGTGACAGGATTTTCTGAACGGTGCGGGTGGTTTTCATCGCGGGCCCCTCGGCTGTATGGCGTCATTACAGCAGCGATAGGGGGGGTCGCACCCGGTTGCAAATGTGTTAGCGCAACCGGGGGCGATGTTATCGCAAACGGGCGCAAAAGCTTAGCCCAGCGCTGCAACTCCGGGCAATGTCTTGCCTTCCATCCATTCCAGAAATGCGCCGCCTGCCGTTGAAATATAGCTGAAATCTTCCGCTACTCCGGCCTCATGCAGGGCTGATACCGTGTCACCGCCGCCTGCGACGGAAATCAGCTTGCCGGCTTTTGTCAGGGCGGCGGCTTTGGCGGCTGCCGCATTGGTCGCAGCATTGAAGGGGGGGATTTCAAATGCCCCCAAGGGGCCATTCCAGACCAGTGTTTTTGCCGTGTCCAGCACGCTGCCGATATAGGCCACCGTGTCAGGCCCCGCATCAAGGATCATCGCGTCATCGGGGCAGGCGTTGGCGGGCAGGATTTCGCTGTCGGCCCCGGCCTTGAATGCGCGCGCGACAACGATGTCACGGGGCAGGATGATTTCACAGCCTGCCGTTTGCGCCTTTGTCAGGATCGCGCGCGCGGTGTCTGCCAGATCGTGTTCGCACAGCGATTTGCCCACGTTGAACCCTTGGGCGGCCAGAAACGTATTGGCCATGCCGCCGCCGATCACCAGATGATCGACCTTGGTCACCAGATTGCCCAGCAATTCCAGTTTGGTTGATACCTTGGCCCCGCCGACTACGGCCACTACCGGCCGTTCGGGCGTTCCCAGCGCCTTTTCCAATGCGCCCAGTTCCTCGGCCATCAGGCGGCCGGCGCAGGACGGCAGCAAATGCGCGATGGCTTCGGTGCTGGCATGTGCGCGGTGGGCGGCTGAAAATGCGTCGTTGACGTAAATATCGCCAAGGCTGGCCAGTCGTTTGGCAAAGCCTGCATCGTTCTTTTCCTCGCCGGGGTTGAAACGCAGGTTTTCCAAAAGCAGGACTTCGTCATCGTCCATATTGGCCACCGCATCGGCGTAATCGCCGTTCACCCATGTCACCGGCAGGCCCAGCACATCGGCCACCGTGGGCGCGATATGTTCCAGCGACATGTCCGGCACGACCTGCCCCTTGGGGCGGCCGAAATGCGCCATCAGGATGACCTTGCCGCCATTTGCGCGAATATCATCGACCGTGGGGATGATCCTTGCGATCCGCGTGGTGTCGGTGACGCGGCCCTCTGCCACAGGCACGTTGATATCAACGCGCACCAAGGCGCGTTTGCCAGTGAAATCCATGTCGTCGATCGTTTTCCATGCCATCTGGGTTCTCCTTTAGGTGGTTATCCGCTTTGTTGCGGCAACGCGTCGCCCGCGTCAACCGGACCCGGGTTGGCAATCGCGCGCGCAGGCCATATGTCTTTGCGCAACAGCCTTTAAAGGAGCATCCAATGGCCGAAATCAAAGACCCAGAAAACACCATCATCATGACCTTGAAAGATGGCGATGTCATCATCCAGCTTTTGCCCGACGTCGCCCCCAAACACACCGAGCGGATGAAGGAACTGGCCCGCGCCGGGGCCTATGACAACGTGTGCTTTCACCGCGTGATCGACGGGTTCATGGCCCAGACCGGCGATGTGGCCAACGGCAACATGGAAAACAATTTCAACATTGGCCGCGCTGGCACCGGCGCGTCTGATCTGCCTGATCTGCCTGCTGAATTTTCCAAAATTCCGCATGCGCGCGGGTCTTTGGGGGCCGCACGGTCGCAAAACCCCAATTCCGCCAACAGCCAGTTTTTCATCAACTTCAAGGACAATGATTTTCTGAACGGGCAATACACCGTTTACGGGCAGGTCATTTCCGGCATGGAACATGTCGATGCGATCACGCGCGGCGAACCGCCCGTAAACCCCGACCGCATGATCAGCGTCAAGGTGGCCGCCGATGTATAAGACCGCAGCAATCCTGACCTTGCTGGCGTCACCCGCGCTGGCCACCGGCCTTGAAATCGACATCGCAGGCGAGGCGAACGGCACGATCACCATCGACCTGTTCGAGGATGTCGCACCCCTGCACACCGCGCAAATCACCGCCATTGCAGAATCAGGCGCCTATGATGGCGTTGTCTTTCACCGCGTGATCGACGGTTTCATGGCGCAAACGGGTGATGTCCAAAACGGGCGTCTGGGCAGCGATCTGTCGCGCGCGGGCACTGGCGGGTCCGATCTGGGCAACATTCCGGCGGAATTTTCTGAACTGCCGTTCGAACGTGGCGTTGTCGGCATGGCGCGGTCACAAAACCCGAACTCTGCCAACAGCCAGTTTTTCATCATGTTCGAACCGGGCTATTTCCTGAACGGGCAATATACCGTGGTGGGCGAAGTCACCGACGGGATGGATATTGTCGATGCGATCAAACGTGGCACAGGTGCCAACGGGCTGGTCATCGGCCGCCCCGATGTGATGCAAGCGGTCCGCGTGACCGAGTAACGAAAAGCCTTCGCCCCCTCACGTCTGCGCGAGGGGGCTAGGCGCAGGCGCATTGCTTGGGCAGTCTGATCGTATATCGTCGGAGGTTCCCATGCGCATCATTCCCCTTGTCGCCGCCGTTTGCACCGCTGCCACCACCGTGGCGGCCAGCCCGGATTTCTGGGTGCATGAATGGCCCAATACCGATTTTGAAAAAACGACCATCGAAAACTGGGTCGAGATCATGTCAGGCGGCCCGTCCAAGGACGGCATCCCGGCGCTCGACGATCCGCAATTTGTCGCCGTGGCCGATGAAACAGGTCTGGAACCGCGCGAACCTGTCATCACGCTGGAAATCGACGGGCAGGTGCCGCGGGCCTATCCAATCCGTTACCTCACGTGGCATGAAATTGTGAACGATGTGGTGGGCGGCATTCCCGTCGCTGTCACCTTTTGCCCGCTGTGCAATTCCGGCATCACATTCGACCGGCGCACCGCTGCGGGCGTGTTGTCGTTTGGCGTTTCGGGCAAGCTGCGCCATTCCGATATGATCATGTATGACCGCGAAACCGAAAGCTGGTGGCAACAAGCCGTGGGCGAGGCGGTTGTGGGTGATCTGACCGGCACCGAACTGCAAACCCTGCCCAGCTGGATGGAAAGCTGGGAGGCGTTCAGCACCCGTAACCCGGGCGCGTTGGTGATGGATGAACCTGATTTCCGGCGCAATTACGGCACCAACCCTTATGTGCGCTATGACAGTTCGCAGCGACCG
This sequence comes from Yoonia sp., assembly GCF_014859355.1. Lineage (GTDB taxonomy): Bacteria > Pseudomonadota > Alphaproteobacteria > Rhodobacterales > Rhodobacteraceae > Yoonia. The sequence goes on from NZ_JACUUJ010000060.1 coordinate 9,432, forward strand.
TTTCTTTTTTCCGGCGAAATGCCGCCCCATGACATCCCCGCGCTGGCCCGCGTGGTGCGCGTGGGTGATCGCGCTTGGCCGCTGACCCGTCTGGCTGAAATGGGCGATTTGACCGAGGCTGGCGTGACATTCAGCTGGACCGCGGGGCAGGCATCGGCGCTGGATACCGCGCAACTGGCGCAGGGCCGCGATGTGGGCAATGTGCGGGTGCGCGATGCCAGTGGCGCGGATCTGGCGCATGACGTAATGTTCGCCTTTGCCTTCCACGCCTTCTGGCCCGATGGGGAATGGATGCTGGGCAACTGACCCGCTTGACACCGCCCGCCCGTGCGCATCACCTGTGCGCATGGAACGCAAATCCCAGATTGATCTTTTCGGCGCGACAGCCCTGACCGGTTTTGCCATTTTGCTGGCCTTTAACCAGGTGGTGATCAAGATCACCAATGACGGGCTTCAGCCGGTGTTTTTTGCCGGTCTGCGGTCTGCCGGGGCAGTGATCTGCATTTGGCTGTGGCTGCGCTGGCGCGGGATCCCCCTGCGGTTCGCGGC
>NZ_JACUUJ010000061.1 GCF_014859355.1 Yoonia sp.
CCCTGCCGCGTGCCCTGTTGGCCGCGCTGGCACGACCCAAACGGCTGATGCAAACCCTGACGCTGGCATGGCGCACCGCCCCCCCCGGCCTGCGCGGCGGGGCAAAACAGATCGCCTATCTGGCCGAGGCGTTGATCCTGGCACAGCACCTGAGGGCACAAAACATCGCCCATCTGCACAACCATTTTGCCAACGCCAGCGCCAATGTCGCGATGCTGGCCTCACAGCTGTCGGGCGTGCCCTTCAGCTATACGCTGCACGGGCCATCCGACCTTTATGCACCGGACACATGGCATTTGCGCGAAAAGGCCGCGCGCGCGACCTTTGTCGCCTGCATCAGCCATTTTGCACGGTCGCAGGCGATGCTGTTTTCCGACCCCGTGCATTGGGACAAACTGCGCATCGTGCATTGCGGGGTGATCCCCGATCTTTACAACCAGACCCCGCCCGCCCCACACAGCGGCACACGGCTGATCTTTGTCGGTCGTCTGGCCGCGGTCAAAGGGCTGCGCGTGTTATTCGACGCCTTCGCACAGGCACGCGAAACCCACCCTGACCTGCAGCTGACGCTGGTGGGCGATGGTGACGACCGCGCGCATCTGGAACGGCTTGCCGCACCTTTGGGCGATGCGGTGCATTTCGCGGGCTATCTGTCACAAGACGCGGTGGCACAGGCGCTGGCCGAGGCCGACGCGCTGGTGTTGCCCAGTTTCGCCGAAGGCCTGCCCGTCGTGCTGATGGAAGCCCTGGCCAGCGCCCGCCCCGTCATCGCCACACAGGTCGCAGGCGTCAGCGAACTGGTGGAAAACGGCGTCACCGGCTTTGTCGTCCCCTCCGGCGATGCGGCCACACTGGCCGACCGGATCGCACAACTGGCCGCCGACCCCGCCCTGCGCCAACGCATGGGCGCGGCAGGCCGCACAAAGGTGCGCGCCGATTTCGACGCCCAGATCGAATCCGCCCGCATCGGCGCACTGTTCGCCGGTCAGGGCGGGGCCGACCTGCGACCAGAGCCGCTGGAGCGTATAGAGTGATGAAAAGACGGGCATCATGGCATAACTATCCGCAATGACAGGCCTCAGATTGATACCACCTGAAAGATCCAGGATATGAAATACCGCTGATACGACCCGCAAAACCAAAGAGGCCGCGCCCTTGTCAAATCCTTTCATTTTTCCCCGAATCCGCAGCATTGCCGCGATGGTGCGCAAGCGGGACGTCATGCCAGATATCGATATCCTGCCCGATCCGACCGAAGGGCCGCCAGCCGACACGATCGCCTGTCACCCCGGGCTTTATGAACCCGATCAGATCGCACGGGTGCTGGCCTGTGGTTTCAAAAGCACGCTGGCGCATGAAATCGACAAGCTTGACGCGCGCAGTTTCATCGAACGCCCCAAGGCCCGCTACACGCTGCGCGATGCGGTCATCGCTGGCGGGTGGATTTATCCGCAAAAGGGGCGTCTTTTCATGAGCAGCACCTCTCCTTTCCGCGCCCTCGGCCAAAAGATCAGGCGCTATGACAAGGCAACCCTGCTTAACAGTGCGCAGGGGCTGAAATACTTTGGCCACTGGCTGCGTGATGATTGTGCTGTCTATGAAGATATCCGCGACACACCCAACCTGATCTCCATGCAGCGTGCCTATTGGCCCGATGCGCAGATATATGAGGCCGCCTTTGACCACGTTTGGCATGACGTCGCCTTTGCCCATGTGGGTGAACTGACGCTTTATAGAGAACTCGGATTTAACCGCGACAAGGCCCGGCGCCTGCGCCTGTTGCGCCAAAGGCTGCGCGCCAGCCACCCAGCCCCCAACGCAGGCAAGATCGTCTATATCCGCCGTGGCCAGCTTGGCGCGGCGCGTGATATCGCCCATCAGGATGCATTTGAAACCGCCTTGGCGGCTGCGGGCATTCATATTGTCGAACCGGGTCTGGCGGGCCAGAACCTGGCGCGCGAGGTGTTGGATGCGGCGATGATCATCACCGTCGAGGGCAGCCAGGCTGGCCACGGGGTCTATTGCCTGGCCGATGGCGGTGCGATGCTGATCCTGCAACCACCCGAACGCTTTTATAACCCGCATCACGAATGGACCCGCCTGCTGGGCATGGGTTATGGCATCACCATCGGTGAAAAAGAGGGGGCCGCTTTTCGCATCCATCCGGACGAGGTTTTCGCGATGATCGACCGGCTGCAAGCCGCCCCGCGCATCAGTGATGCCTGAAAACCGGACCCATCGACATATCCTTGCCCATCTTTCACAGTAACCGCACAAGCCTGTAAACGAATACGGACCCCCGCATGACCCCTGCCCCGATCACCCATGACCGTTATCTGGCGACGCGGCATTTCGGCAGCCTCGACGGGCTGCGGTTCATCTGCATCGCAGCGGTGATCTGGCATCATGCCCCCAATCGCGCGGCCATGTCCGACATTGCGGTCTTTTTTTCGCGCGGCCATGTGGGGGTTGATTTCTTTTTCGTGCTCTCGGGCTTTCTGATCACCACGCTGTTGCTGCGCGAAGAAACCGCCAAGGGTGCGTTCAGCCTGCGCGCATTCTACTGGCGCCGGATCCTGCGGATCATCCCGATCTATTTTCTGGTCGTCAGCATCGCCGCCTTTTATGCCCTCGTCATCAAGGGGTATGACCAACTCGCGATCCTGCCCTACTACTATCTGTTCCTGTCAAATTTTCTGGTGGGCGAAGACATCGGCTTTTTGTCGATCACATGGTCGCTGGCAGTCGAGGAACAATATTACATGCTCTGGCCCGCGCTATTGCTGCTGACGCCCCGGCGCTGGATCGTCACGGTGCTGGTGGTGCTGATTGCCATAAACGTGCTGGCAGCACTGGAAGTTTTCCGCCTGATCGGCATTTATCCCATCGACATCGCGCATCTGCGCCTGCAAATCACGGCGGCCACCTACGCGCCGATCCTGATGGGGTCACTGGCCGCCATCCTGCTGCACCGGCCTGCGGGTTTTGCTGCCCTGCGCCCGCTGACCACGTTTCGTGGCGCGGCCCTTGTCTGGTTTATCGCCCTGCTGGTCGCGCTGGCCGCGTTTCCCGGCGCGCTGGAAGGTCTGCCCAACCTTGTGGTGCATTCCCTGATGACGCTGATGCTGATCAGCCTTGTGATCCGCGAAGACAACGCCATGGCCCCGGTGATGCAGCTGCGCCCCATCGCGCGGGTCGGGCAGGTCAGCTATGGCATCTATCTTTATCACCTGTTTGCGCTGGCCATCGTCAACAAGGCGCTGGAGATTCTGGGCATCCCTGGCACAGGCTGGGTTCTGCCGCTGTATTTTGCCTTGGCGATCGTGATCTCTGAAATCAGCTTTCGCACCTATGAGGCCTGGTTCATGCAGTTCCGCCACAACGGCCCCGGCCGGGTAAACCCCCACCCGCCAAAGCCGGCAGAGTGAGCGGTGTTTTCTATGACCGTTTCGGCGGCCAGACCTGCCCCTGAAACCGGGCCTTGAGGCGCAGCAGCGCCAATCGGGCGGATTGACCCGCATCAGAAAACCGCCCGCGCCTGAGCAAACCCAAAGCGGCGCGAAATTGCCCCAGCCCATAGCGGGAATACAACATAGCCTTTGATCTTTGTAAAAGCCCGGGATCAGGAAAAGGGGCAGACTGATCAAAATTACTTTCGAGGACAGCAATATGGCCGCGGGAAATCCGTGCGCCTTTGCTGGTGGATTGTGTCGGGTGGCGGCGATAATCCATCACCTTGATCCCGTGACTGAACACACCACCAATGCGAATGATCCGCAGGTTAAGATCAACATCCTGACTAAATTGAAACGCCTCGTTATAACCATTGATTTTCAGAACAGCCGCGCGGCGATAAAGACACTGCGACGGACAAGGCGTGACACGCATCGCCAGATCCTCCAGCGTCACATCCTCAACCGGTGTCGGGTTCGGATTGATAAGCACACCCTGCGCGTCAATGACATCATTGGCCCCAAAAACCATAACCGCCTCTGGCCGGTCGGCAAAGGCGCGCAGATGATCGCGGATGGCGTTTTCATGCAGCCGGTCATCGGCGTCCAGAAACAGCAGGTATTCCCCCGACGCCTGTGCAATCCCGGTGTTGCGCGCAGGCCCGGACCCACCGTTCGGGCGCGTCAGCACCGTGATCTGCGCATGCTGCGCTGCCAGACCCTGCGCAATCGCAAGCGTGCGATCCGTTGATCCGTCATCGACGATCAGAATTTCCACCGGGGGCACCGATTGCCGCAAAACGGATGCGACCGCCTCTTCCAGATATTTTTCGGCGTTATAGGCGGGGATAATGACACTGACCGATGAGTTCATAAATCACCTGACCCTTTATAAAAACTCGGCTCACATATACCGGAACCTTGCGACAAAGAAGCTGCAACAGCCGTAGCGTAAAATCAACCCTGCGGCTGCACCCACACCCCTGCCCGCTCTGCCTCGATCCGGGCGACGGTGCGGGCTTTGCCGCGCCAAAGAACCTCGCGCTGGTAGGCGCGGACAAAGGTGCGCAGGTCGGCATCGCCATGTTGCGGCGCGCGCCGCCACCACGCCCCAAGGTATCCTTGCAGCGTCGCAAGCCCCCCCAGCACATAGGGGGGATGCGCCATCTTCCTGATCGCGGTTGCCGTGAAATAAAGCGGGTCTGACCCCATGTAATATTGCCCGAACCCGTGCCGCCGCCGTCCGGCATAGATGCTTTGCTGGCTTGATCCCATCGGGCGCAGGTGTTCGAACGCCAGATCAGGATCGCGCCAGCTGACTGCCTTCCAACCCAGCATCCGCGCCTTGTGGCAATCGATCCCGTCCCACATCACCTCGCGGACGAAACCACCGATCTGGTTGAAACAGCTGACCCGCATGAATTTCGACGCCCCGACCGACATCTCATCCGAGATTTTTTCACTGATCTTCCGGCCGGCCTTGTCGACGTAATAAGTCTTGCCCGAACAGGTGCCAACGCGGGGGTCCGCCTGCATCCGGTCGATCAGCCCGGCAAAATACCCCGGCGGCAGATCCAGATCAAGGTCGAGCTTGCACAGATAGGTGTAATCCGACAGCGAAACAGTGTCTAATCCAGCGTAAAACGCCTCGATCACGCCGGGACCGACGGCGCGATGTCCCCGATCCTCGCGGCGGACAACGGTGATCCAGTCATGCTGTGCGGCATAGTCCGCCAATATCTGCGGGCTGTCATCGGTGGACCCGTCATCGACAATCACCCACCGCGCCGGACGCTGCGTCTGCGCGACCATACTATCGAGCGTGCGGCGCATATAATCCGCCTCGTTCCGGCCGGGCGAGATGACGAGATAGGCGCGGGAAGGTGCAGTGGACTGGGTCATATGACAGGTTTTGCCGCGCTGCCGCAGAATGGGCAAGCATCCTGTCACTGAATGCCCTACAAAATCCGTATTCTGTTGTAAAACCCGCAGGAAAGTTCCGATTGTGGGCTGGTTTTGAGTGGTCTGTCCGGATTATGGCACAGGCAACTATGGAAAAAGGGATTTGATCCAATGACTTTAATGCAGGCAATCACAGGCCAGACCGCCCGCGTGGGTGTGATCGGGTTGGGCTATGTCGGCTTGCCTCTGGCCGTGACCGCGGCGCGGCAAGGGTTTGCAGTGACCGGGTTCGATGTGGACCCGGCCAAGATTGCCCATATCACCGCCCGACACAGCTATATTGATGCGGTCAGCCCCGCCGCACTGGCCGAGGTTTGCGCGGCAGGGCGGCTGGATGCCACGTCAGATTTCACCCGGCTGGCGGATTGCCAGATCATCATCATTTGCGTGCCCACGCCCCTGAACAGCCAGCGTGAACCCGATCTGTCCTATGTCGAACAGACAGCTACGACGATCGCCGCCCATATCCGCCCCGGCACGCTGGTCGTGCTGGAATCCACCACCTGGCCCGGCACCACCGAAGAGGTCCTGGGGCCAATTCTGGCCAGCAGCGGCCTGGCCTTGGGTGCGGACATCTTCATCGGCTTCTCGCCCGAGCGTGAGGATCCGGGCAACACCGCCTTCAACACCCGCTCGATCCCCAAGGTGGTGGCAGGATCAGGCGCGCTGGCCGGCGATCTGGTCGCGGCGTTTTACGCACAGGTTGTCGACAAGGTGGTGCGCGTGCCCACCACACAGACCGCCGAGGCGGTAAAAATCACCGAAAACATTTTCCGCGCGGTCAATATTGCGTTGGTCAACGAACTCAAGCTGGTCTTTGACGCCATGGGCATCGACGTCTGGGATGTGATCGACGGGGCCGCCACCAAGCCGTTTGGCTATATGCCGTTTTATCCCGGCCCCGGCCTTGGCGGGCACTGCATCCCGATCGACCCTTTTTATCTGACGTGGAAAGCCCGCGAATTCGAAGTGCCCACCCGCTTTATTGAACTCGCAGGCGAGATCAACACCCGCATGCCGCACCATGTGATCGACCGGCTGCGCGCAATTGTCGATGCCGACAGCGGGCGCGGCCTGAACGGAGCCGAAATTTTGCTGGTGGGCGTGGCATATAAGAAAAACGTCCATGACATGCGCGAAAGCCCGGCGATGAAACTGATGCAACTGCTGGATCAGGCCGGCGCGCGCGTCAGCTATCTTGATCCACATGTGCCCCAGATCCCGCCCATGCGCGAATATCGCCAATATACCGCCCGCCAAGCCATCGCCCCCAACGCCTTGGAACCCGGCCGCTTTGCCGCTGTGCTGATCGCGACCGATCACGATGCAATTGACTACGGCGCGCTGCTGACACTGGGCTGCCCGGTGGTTGACACCCGCAACGCCATCGCGCGGCGCGGCCTGCCGATGGACCGTGTGGTGAAGGTGTAAAACAAATTTGCAAACCGCGGCGCGAAACCAGAGTGTCGTGAAGAATGCCAAAGAACGTCACGCTTGGGTTGATGCGACCAAGGGCGTGGCGATCATGCTTGCGACATAGGCGCGGGTCTGTGTCATGCTGTTTTCATCGTGATCATGATTGCGGTTTCAACTGACACGATGGTCTGTGGCATTGCAAGCCGCCTGCCCAGAAAATCCACTGGCAGCGCGCGCGCGGTATTGGCGCATGAACGTTGTCTTGGCAATCTTCGCAAATTGTGCTGGTCCTGAAACCTATACGCCCGCCATCAGGACATCGACCGCCCGGGTGATCAGATCACCCTGGCCTGCGACGCTCCCCGTGCGGCGCAAACCTGACCGTCGCACAGCCGCAATCAGGCGTGTTGCAAGGATCAGGCGCTTGCCGTCATGCAAAAGTTCGGGGTTCAGGTGCTGCACGGCCGGGTAGCCGGAAAGCAGCGGAATGACGACGACAGAAGGATCGGGCGGCAGAAAGCCGCTTTCGACAACGACCATGGAAATACCATTGTATTCCGCAACATCAAAACGGGTCAGGTCGTCCATGAAGACCCGCCAGGCGCTGTCATGATGTCGGCCAGCGGGTGCCCATGGCGCGCGTGCCAGTCCGATTGGGCCGCGAATGCGCCTGCGTTCTCGGCAAGCCACGTCTTGCGTCGCGCGTCTGCGACAGCCTTTATCAGTGCCGCGTCAGCCACGGCAGAGACGTTGATCCCAAGTTCCCTTGCGCCATCAAGTGCCGCAGCATCAAGCGTCAAAGATGTCTTGCGCTTCGTGGTCGCCGCCATACAATCACACTCCAATAAAATACCGCAAAAATATACCGCCTTTTGGTAAGGCGCAAGCGCCAGCAAATGAAAATCGCAGATCGGCCAACACGGCCTGTGAACATCGCCTTGTTTTTTGCCCCTTTGGGGATAAAATCACCCTTGTTTTTACACAAAAATGGATAAATGCGATGCGCAAACCTTTCCTCGGGATGATAGTCAGCCTTTTCTGCCTGCCGACCCTGCTGACCGGCCAGCCGGTTGCACAGCGCCTTGGGGCGCATGGGCTGGCCTTGCCTGCGACGTTTACCGGCACCCTGCCCTGTGCCGATTGTCCGGGCATCACCTATCATCTGGATCTGTGGGATGACGGGCAGGGCTATGCCCTGCGGCGCACCTATCTGGAACGGGATCTGACCCTTGACGAGGTGGGGCGCTGGCATGTCGATCCAGCGCGCGGCGCGCTGATTTTGCAAGGCTCGGGCGGCGCGCAATCGGTCTGGCAGATCGGCACCAATCAGGACATCCGCATGATGGATCAGGACGGCAACCCGATCCTGTCCGACCTGCCCTACACGCTGGTGTCAGGCCCGCTGACCCCGACCGATCTGGCGCTGCCCGTCAGCGGGATGATGACCTATTTCGCCGATGCCGCCCTGTTGACCGAATGCCAGACAGGCCAGCGGTTTCCCATCGTGATGGAAGCCGACTATCTGGCGTTGGAACGCGCCTATCTGGCCGCGGCACCCGCACCTGCCGCCCCCTTGCTGGTGCGCCTCACCGCCGACATCGCGCAGCGCCCGCAGATGGAAGGGCCGGACCGCCGGTCCATCGTGGTGACGCAGTTCGATCATGCCACGCCTGATGCGGATTGCCTTGGCGCCCGCACCCCTGCCCCGCTGGCCAATGTTTACTGGGGTCTGACGCATCTGGGGGGCGCACCCATCGCCCCGACGCCAGGCCATCGCGAAGCCTATCTGCTGCTGTCGGACAGCGACATGCGCTTTAGCGGCACAGTGGGCTGCAACATGATGATGGGGGCGCTGACACAGCAGGATGATGCGGTGACATTCGGCCCTGTCGCCAGCACGCTGATGGCCTGCCCGCCCGAACTGGCCGATCTGGAACGGGATTTCGCGCAGATGCTGGAAACGGTGCGCCACGTCGATCTGGCCGACCAGACGCTGCGGCTGCTGGATGAAAACCGCGTTGAACGGGCGCGGTTGCAGGCGCGTTACACGCGGTTCTGACCGCAGCGCAGGGTTACGGCTGGCCCGCCTGCGCGCGGGCCAGTGCGGCAATGCGGTCATCTGTCCAGTCGGGCAGGTCCAGCAACATGGCCCAGGCGCGGGCGTAGCTGGCAAAATCATAGGTATGGCCAAAGCCAGCGGGCGGTTTGATCGCCGTCATGATATCCACCCCCAATTGCAAAAAGGTCACGACCGGCAACCAGCGAAATTCTGGCGCCACATCGGGGCCACGCGGTGCGGCCATCCAGGCGGGGCGGCGCCATGTGGCGTGCGGATCAAAAAACACCACCGCATCGCTGGCATGTTGCAGATACAAAATCCGAAAGCCCCCCCAAGGCGCCGTGATATCCGAGGTCAGCCCGGTCTGGTTCATGAACCGCACCGCACTGCCGTCGCGGTAGCTGGGCAGCCAGGCCGGTGATCCGGCATTGCGCCCCTGCGTGACATCGCGCCATGTGGGGCTGCCAAAGGGTGGCCCGGCCCACAGCGCGCCATTGAACGGGTCCGCCACCACCTGATGCAGATCATGGCTTTGGTCCGAATTCAGCGACCCAAGGCTCAGCCCGTTCAGATACAGCGCCGGACGTGTGGCGCGGGGCAGGCTGCGCCAGTGATCATAGACGGCGGAAAACACCGCACGCGCCGTGTCCACACCGTATTCGGGATCGGTCAAAAGCGCGATCCAGCTGGCCAGATAGGAATATTGCACCGATACGGTCGCCACATCGCCGCCCAGCAGATATTCCAGCGCCTTTTGCCCCTCGGGGTCCACCCAGCCGGTGCCGGTGGGCGTGGCAATCACCACTGTGCTGCGCGCAAAGGCGTCGATCCGTTTCAGTTCGGCCAACGCCAGCGCCGCCCGCGCGGCAGGGTCGGGCGCGGAATTGAGGCCGACATAGACCCGCAGCGGGTCTTGCGCGGGGGCGCCTGTCAGCGCCGCGATCTGCGCCTGATCCGGGCTTGCCGCGACCATCGCGCGGCCCATCCGGCCCAGTGTGCCCCAGTCGATCAATGATGCGGGCGCGCCGGTTTTCAGCGGGTCTTGCGGGCGCGGGCTGGC
>NZ_JACUUJ010000025.1 GCF_014859355.1 Yoonia sp.
GCACGTCAATCAGGCCCTGCGGGTTTGGCGCAACCGTCTGGTAGGTGCCCGGCACCGCAACCTCGCGGCCGATGTCTTCGTTCATCACGCGGTCGTATTGACCCGCAGGGATGATCCAGGTCATCACCGCGACAAGAACGATCAACAAAAACAAGACCGTATAAGCAGTGGGAAAGCGCGATTGCAGATCGACCTCTGGGTCGGTGCCTTCGGTTTTGGTCTGTGTCATCATTCTGATCCGATCCTGCCAGGACAACATACGCCCTGCGATACAGCTTTTCCCGATGCACAGCGGTGCGCATTAATCTGCGTTAATGAAACAGGATCTCATGCGACCGGTGGCACTTGATCGGGGTCAATGTCGGCTTTGGTGCACGCCGCTAAGCTGCACCCTATGAACGGATTGAAAAACACAAGCCGGATGACCCATCCAGACGCACATATCGGGCATATCACGGCCATTCTGGGCGGTGTCACAGACATTCGATTCAATAATGGCCTGCCGTCGATCGGCACCAGGCTTGTCACGCTGACCGACCCCGAAATCGTGATCGAGGTCGCAAGCCTGCCCGATGCGCGCACAGCCCGCGGCCTGATTTTGAACCCTACGCCGGACCTGCGCCTTGGGCTTGCCGTGCGTGATACCGGACACCCCATCACGGTGCCAGTGGGGGACGCGCTGTTGGGACGGATGTTCAACGTTTTTGGCGACACAATCGACGATGGTCCACCGTTAAAAGACCTGCCAAGACGTCCGATCCTGCGCGCGCCGGTGCCGCTGTCACAGCGCCGCGCCGAAGGCGATATCTTTGAAACGGGAATCAAGGCAATTGATCTGCTCAGCCCGCTGGAACGCGGCGGAAAAGCGGGGCTTTTCGGAGGTGCGGGTGTAGGCAAAACCGTGCTGATCACCGAAATGATCCATAACATGGTCGCCGAATATGATGGCATCAGCCTGTTTTGCGGGATCGGCGAACGTTGCCGCGAGGCCGAAGAACTTTACCGCGAAATGCGTGATGCGGGCGTTTTGGGTAATACGATCATGGTTTTTGGCCAGATGAACGAAAGCCCGGGAGTGCGGTTTCGCGTCGGACATGCCGCGCTGACGATGGCAGAATATTTTCGCGATGAACAGCGGCGCAACGTGCTGGTGCTGATCGACAATATCTTTCGCTTTGTGCAAGCCGGGTCAGAAGTGTCGGGCCTGTTGGGCCGGATCCCCAGCCGTGTCGGGTACCAGCCGACCCTTGGCACCGAACTGGCCGAACTGGAAGAACGCATCTGTTCCACCGCCAGTGGTGCAATGACATCAATTCAGGCGGTATATGTGCCTGCGGATGATTTCACCGATCCGGCTGCTACACATACATTTGCCCATCTGTCGGCCTCGATCGTGCTGTCACGCAAAAAGGCGTCAGAGGGGCTCTATCCCGCGATCGACCCGCTGCAATCCTTTTCAAAGATGCTGACCCCCGGCACGGTCAGCGCACGGCATTACCGGGTGGCGCGCGATGTGCGCAATACGCTGGCCGAATACGAAGACCTAAAGGATATCATTGCAATGCTGGGGCTGGCGGAACTGTCTGAAAAAGACCGCAGAACCGTGCGACAAGCCCGCCAGATCGAACGTTTCCTGACACAACCGTTTTACACAACCGAAGCCATGACAGGCAATCCAGGTGCCTTTGTGTCACTGGAACAATCATTGAACAGTTTTGAACGCATCCTTTCGGGCGCCTTCAGCGACCGTGATGAAGGCGATTTCTACATGATCGGAACAGTGGACGATCTGGCAACGAAAAGTAACCGAAATGCAGCTTAGGATCGCAACACCCGCGGCCATTTATATCGACACGCCGGTGACACGGCTGACCGCGGAATCCCCTGCCGGCTTTTTTGGGATTCTGCCACGGCACGGCGATTTTGTTGCGCAACTGGTTCCCGGCATTCTGGTTTACGCACCGCAGGAGACGGATGCCGAACGTTTTGTCGCCATCAATTCAGGCACGTTGATCAAAAGCGGTGATCTGGTGCGGGTTGCCGTGCATGGTGCCATCGCGGGTGATGATCTTGATCTGCTCAAACAGCGGGTTGAAACGGAATTTCGCAAACTTGATGAGGACGAGCGCAATGCACGCGCTGCACTTGCCCGTCTTGAGGTCACGATGATCCACCGGTTTCGCGACCTTGAAAAGGTCAGGCCATGACCCCGCAACACACCAATGAAACCGAAACCATCACGCGCAAGGCAACGCGTATGGCCCTTGCGCGCAAGAAACACCGGCAAAGCGCGTGGTATGGGCTGGGCATGTTCGGGCTGGTCGGCTGGTCGGTGGCAGTGCCGATTGTCGCGGGCACGGCATTGGGGCTTTGGATTGATCGACGCTGGCCCGCCGAAACAAGCTGGACCCTGGTCTTCATGCTCGTCGGGGTGGCGCTTGGGTGCCTGAATGCTTGGTATTGGATTCAACGTGAAGGGCGTGATGACTGATATGGCAAAGGAACATCAAGCATGCCGGACCTGACAATGCCATGGCTTGCAACCTGTTTTTTCGGCGGTATCGCAGTTGCCGGCGTGTATCTGGGTTTGCTTTGGGCCGCGGTGCGTCATTTGCCCGGACCGCGCGGCACAGTGATTTTCGTGCTTTTGGGGCTGGCCCGGGCCGCACTTGTGATCTCGGTGATGGCCGGCGCGATCATGGTCGCGGTGCCGGCGACCGGTATTGTGGCCGGAACATTGGGGTTTTTGGTCATGCGTTTTTCGGCCACGCGTATGGCCAGCCAGGGCAAGGAAATACCCCAATGGAAATAACCCCCGACAGCTGGATTGTTTATGATTGGCACGGCTGGCAGCTGAACGCCACGGTGGTTTTTACCTGGGTCATCATGGCGCTGCTTGTGCTGGGGTCATGGGCCATTACGACCGGGTTGAGCAGCGGGCCAACAGTATCGCGCTGGCAGATCATGCTCGAAGTGATCGTGACCACGATCCGCGACCAGATCGCTGAGGTCGGCACAGAAAACCCAGGGCGATATTTGCCTTTCATTGGCACGCTGTTCTTATTTATCGCGACCGCGAATATTCTGTCGATTTTGCCCGGCTATCAGGCGCCCACCGGGTCGTTATCGACCACGGCGGCATTGGCGATCTGCGTTCTGATCGCGGTGCCGCTGTTTTCGATCACCAAACGCGGGTTAGGCACCTATCTGAAAACCTATATCCAGCCCAGCCCGCTGATGTTGCCGCTGAACATCGTCGCCACGATATCGCGCACTATTGCGCTGGCGGTGCGGCTTTATGGCAATGTCATGAGCGGGACCGTCATCGTCGGTATCCTGATCAGCATCGCACCGTTTTTCTTTCCGGTGGTGATGCAGCTTTTGGGTCTGCTGACCGGGCTGATCCAAGCTTACATTTTTGCCATTCTGGCCATGGTCTATATCGCGTCGGCCAGCCGGGCGGGCCGCAGCACCACATCTGAATCCAACGAAAAGGACTGAACATGGACGCGTTCACATTGATTGCCATCGTTTCGATTTTCACGGCGGGGCTGACCATCGCTATCGGGTCAATTGGTCCGGCGCTGGCCGAAGGGCGGGCCGCCGCACAGGCCTTGCAGGCGCTGGCCCAACAACCCGATGCATCGAACACAATCACCCGCACGCTGTTCGTCAGCCTTGCGATGATCGAATCCACCGCGATTTATTGCTTTGTCGTGTCGATGATCCTGATTTTCGCCAACCCGTTTCTGAACGTGGTGCAGCAAGCCAGCGGAGGTTAAGCAGGTGCAGATCGACTGGCTGACCGTTGTGGCGCAGATTGCCAATTTCCTTGTGCTGATCTGGCTGTTGCAACGGTTTCTTTACCGCCCCATTACCGACGCGATGCAACGGCGCGAGGCGGTGATCGCCAATCAACTGGCACAAGCACAGGCCGCCCTTGATGATGCCACCGCCAAGGCAGAGGCCCTGCGAGACAAGAAAGCCGCGCTAGAGGCATCAACCCAGGCCGTTTTGGATGACGCAAGGGAAAATGCGCAAGCCCTGCGCCAGCGACTGGAAGACGACCTGCACACGGAAATGCAAGCCAGGCGCAACACATGGTGCGAACACCTTGCACAAGAACGGGACGATTTTGCAAATGCCCTGCGCCGTCACGCCGGTCATCAGGTTATCGCGATCACGGGGGATTTGTTGCACACATATGCGCAGACCGATCTTTCCGGCCCGTTGGTCAGCGGGTTCATCGCCCGTCTTGCTGATCTGGATGATCAAATGCGCCAGAAACTGATGCAGGCCGCAAAAGGCACCGAATCCCCCGCATTGGTTGAAACATCGGTGGCGTTTCGCGCGTCTGCAAAATCCAGATTGACCCGCGCCATTCACAAAGCCTGCGCCACGGATATCGAGGTTCACTATGCGCAGGATGAAGCCATCGTGTTGGGGCTGCGCCTGAGCATCGGGACACAAACAGTTGAATGGTCGGCGGCGCAGCACCTGAAACGGCTGGATACGGCGCTGGACGAGGTCATTGACAGCACTGGCATCACGGCTGCGGCACAGGGCAGCTGATCATGGATGCCTTCGCCACACTTGCCGATACACTGTTTGACCCGCTGGATATGGCGCTTGGCCAAGTCAGTGCTACGGTCGAAATTGCCGAAATCGCGCATGTGGCATCAGTAGGCAACGGTGTGGCGCAGATCACGGGCTTTAGCGATCTGCACGCAGATGAACTGGTCCGCTTTCCCCATGGGGTGATGGGGATCGCGTCAAACCTGCAAGAACACCAGATCGGCGTGGTTGTGCTGGGCGATACAGACCGCCTGCGCCCGGGCGACAAGGTTCAGCGAACGGGGCGCGTCGTCGATGTGCCTGTCGGCCATGCGCTTTTGGGGCGGGTCGTCGATGCGATGGGCCGCCCGCTGGACGATGCAGGCCCGATTGACGCCAAAGACCGTTTACCAGTCGAACGCCCGGCCCCGCCGATCATGCACCGTGCGCCCGTGGATGAACCTTTGCAGACTGGGATCAAGGCGATTGACGCAGCCATTCCCATTGGACGCGGACAGCGCGAACTGATCCTGGGCGACCGGCAGACCGGCAAAACTGCGATCGCGGTCGATACGATCCTCAATCAGGGCGATAACGGCGTGATTTCAGTTTATTGTGCGGTCGGTCAGCGCGCATCAGCCGTGGCGCATGTCATTGCAAGCCTGCGCAAAGGCGGCGCGCTCGATCGCACCATCGTTATGGTGGCGGGGGGTGATGATGCGCCCGGGCTGCAATTCATCGCCCCCTATGCCGCCATGACCATGGCCGAGCATTTCATGGCGCAAGGCCATGATGTTCTGGTCGTTCTGGATGACCTGACTCGCCATGCGCGTGCCTATCGTGAATTGTCTCTGCTGCTGCGGCGCCCGCCCGGTCGCGAAGCCTATCCAAGTGATATTTTTTACATTCATTCCCGACTGTTAGAACGCGCAACACACCTAAAAGATGAATACGGCGGCGGATCATTGACGGCCCTGCCGGTCGTTGAAACACAGGCGCAAAATATTTCTGCCTATATCCCGACCAACCTCATTTCGATCACGGACGGGCAGGTCTATCTATCACCCGACCTGTTCGAAAAGGGGCAACTGCCTGCGATCGACATCGGCGCATCGGTCAGCAGGGTTGGCGGCAAGGTGCAGCGCCCGGCATTTCGCACCGTCGCGGGCAATTTGCGCCTGATGTATGCCCAATTCGAAGAACTGGAAAGCTTTGCCCGATTTGGCACCCAACTGGATCAGGAAACCCGGCACAAGCTGACGCGCGGTCGCCGCGTTCGCGAGGTTCTCAAACAGGGGGAACACGCACATCTGGATGTGCCCGCGCAGATTGCCGTGCTTTTGGCCGCCACGGAAGGTCTGTTTGATCAGGTCGCGCTGGATGACATGGCCAAAGCGGAACACACCGTCCAAGAGGCACTGCGCGCGCAGGATCCAGAGCTTTGCGACAGGATGGCACGCGGCAAACCACTCAGCCAGGCGGATCGTGAAAAACTTGTCGCGACCCTGCGCAATGCCCTGTCCGACACCGCAAACGAGGCTGGAAATGGAAACGCTTGAAACCCTGTCGGCGGCGCTGCGCACGGCACAAGACATCCAGTCTATCGTGCGCACGATGAAAGCTTTGTCCGCCGTCAGCATCCATCAATATGAAACCGCGGAAACCGCGCTTGGCGATTATGCGGACACGATCGATCTGGGCCTGTCAGCCGTTTTGCAACAGCAGCATGCGGATGGCATCGTGCAACCGGCCGGACAAGATGCCCGAACCGGGCGCGAGGCCTTGATCGTGATCGGGTCTGATCGTGGGCTTTGCGGCCAGTATAACGAAGTCGTCAGCCGCCGTGCTATTGCGGAAATTTCGGAACAAGACCCCCTGCTGGGCGTTTTGGGCGCGCGCGCGGCAGCACGCCTAGAAGCCGCGGGACAGGTGCCGCAAACGCTGTTGGCAGTGCCTGCATCGGTCGAAGGTTTCACAGCGACTGTTCAATCCGTAATTGTCACGATTGATGCGTGGGCTGACACAAACCACCTGCGCCGGGTGCGACTGCTGCACAACCGGCGCAAAGGCCAGCACACCGCGCAACCTGTCATCCGCCAGTTATTGCCCATCCCGCAGGACTATCTGACAGAACGCAGGCAGGCGAAATGGCCTGGCCCGGGCCTGCCCTTTTTCCGGATGGATAAAGCCGCGCTGATGTCATGGCTGGTTCGCGAACGGCTGTTCGTCATGCTTTACCGCGCGTTGGCCGAGGCGCTGGCCAGTGAACATGCCACCCGATTAGCCGCCATGCAGAACGCTGCACGCACCTTGCAGGACCGGCAAGATACCCTGAATGCTGCGCTGCGCCAAAAACGGCAGGAAACGATCACCCGCGAACTGCTTGATCTGGTCGCCGGCTACGAGACGGCACAGGCCACATCATGATGCCGCTCAAATTCAGCACGCCCACTTTGGCCCGCCCTGTTTCATGTGAAAGGCTCGTCTGATGGAACCCAAACACAAATTCAACCTTGGCTACATCATATTTGTGATTGCGAGCATCTTTGCCATCCAGCTTTGGATTGCCAGCCAGACGGTCGCGACAATCACCTACAGCAATTTTCTTGATCATCTGCGCAGTGGCATGATTGCAGAGGTCACAGTCACCGAAAGCCGGATCAGGGGCACCTTTAACAGTCCCGTTGACGGCAAAACCGCATTTGTCACCCAAAGGGTCGCGCCCGAGGTCGTGGACGACTTGCAGGCATCGGGCATTCCCTTTGCCGGCGCATCGGATCAGACATGGTTTACGGCGCTTTTGTCGTGGGTGGTGCCCATCTTGTTTTTCTTTGGGCTTTGGGCATTCCTATTTCGCCGGATGGCTGAAAGGCAGGGCATGGGCGGGTTGGTCAATATCGGCAAATCCCGCGCCAAGGTTTATGTGGAACGCGATACCGGCGTGACGTTCCGCGATGTCGCAGGGGTGGACGAAGCCAAGACGGAATTGCAGGAAATCGTATCGTTTCTCAGCGATAAGGAAAAATATGGCCGCCTTGGGGCGCATATCCCAAAGGGCGTTTTGCTGGTCGG
Organism: Yoonia sp.; assembly: GCF_014859355.1. Lineage (GTDB taxonomy): Bacteria > Pseudomonadota > Alphaproteobacteria > Rhodobacterales > Rhodobacteraceae > Yoonia. The sequence goes on from NZ_JACUUJ010000025.1 coordinate 7,627, forward strand.
TCCTCCCGGCACTGGCAAAACCTTATTGGCACGGGCTGTCGCGGGCGAGGCAGGTGTGCCGTTCTTTTCCATCTCGGGGTCTGAATTCGTGGAAATGTTCGTGGGCGTGGGGGCTGCTCGGGTGCGCGATTTGTTTGAACAGGCCCGCAAGGCCGCACCCTGTATCATTTTTATTGATGAACTTGATGCGTTGGGCCGGGCGCGGTCGGCCCTGTCGGGCATGGGCGGAGGAGATGAGAAGGAACAGACACTGAACCAGTTGTTGTCGGAACTGGACGGGTTCGATCCACGCGTCGGCATCGTGCTGCTGGCGGCGACCAACCGGCCCGAAATCCTTGATCCTGCCTTGCTGCGGGCGGGCCGGTTCGACCGGCAAGTCGTGGTTGACCGTCCAGACCACAAAGGGCGTGCCGCGATCCTAAAGGTTCATGCCCGCAAGATCAAACTGGACCCGGCGGTCAACCTTGATGACATCGCTGGCCTTACAACAGGGTTGACCGGCGCTGATCTGGCCAATCTGATCAACGAAGCCGCGATCGTCGCAACCCGCCGTGATGGCGAAACTGTCACAACCAACGACCTGACCGCAGCTCTGGAACGCATTGTCGCGGGATCCGAACGCAAGACCCGCCTGATGAACCCCCAGGAACGCAGGCGCGTCGCCTATCACGAAATCGGACATGCCTTGGCGGCGGCCTCTTTGCCCGGAACGGACCCGGTGCATAAGGTGTCGATCATTCCGCGCAGCATCGGCGCGCTGGGCTACACCATGCAACGCCCGACCGAGGATCGTTTCCTGATCACCTTTGGCGAACTCAAGGACCGCATGGTCGTTCTGCTGGCAGGGCGTGCGTCCGAAGAAATTGTATTTGGTGATGTGTCAACGGGGGCCGCTGATGATCTGGCCAAGGTCACCGACATCGCCCGTGAAACTGTGACACGCCACGGGATGAGCGCAGAACTGGGGCAGGTTGTACTGGAAAAACGGCGCTTGCAATGGCTCGACACCACGCAGATCGACATGGGCACAAAGGATTACGCCGAGGCCACCGCCCGCGAGATCGATCTCGCGGTGCGCAAATTGATCAACGATGCCTATACGCATGCGCGCGACATCCTGACCCGCCGTCGCGCCGATCTGGACGCGGGGGCCGCGATGCTGCTGGAACGTGAAACGATCACGCCCGACGATTTTGCACCGCTGCAACGCCAACCGCCCGACAGTGCCGGCCCCGCCACAGGCTAAACGCGCCCCTCAGCGCGCTTTTTGTCGGCGCAACCATCCCAGCGTCTGTTCGGTCGGGCCGTTTGTGCGATATTCGGCCCCCAAAGGGGCCTGCCAGCCCAGCGCCTTCAGCGTCGCGAAAACCGCATCATAATTCAGCTCTCCCCGGTCCAGCGGCCCACGATCAGGCACGCCCGCGCATTGGATATGGCCGATGACCGGCAGCAAATCAGCCAGCCGCATTGTTACGTCACCTTCGGTTCGGGCCACGTGATAACAGTCGAACATCAGCTTCAGATTGTGTCGCCCCGCAGTTGCAATCAGGGCGCGCGCCTGACCGGTGGTGCGCAAGAAATAGCCCGGTGCATCATGGCGGTTCAACGGTTCGATCAAAATCGTCAAACCATGCGGGGCAGCCTGATCGCAGGCATAAGCGAGGTTATCCAGAAAACAGGCCTGCGCCTGCGCACCTGATGCGATCCCTGCCATGACATGTACCGCACCCGCCCGGACAGCGGCGGCAAAGCGCACAGCCTCGTCAATGGCGGCGCGGGCTTCGGCTTCACGTCCCGGCAGTGCGGCAAGCCCGTTTTCACCCATCGCCACATCACCACGCCGGGTATTCAATGCACAGATGGGCAACCCCGTTTCCTGCAAGACAGCCAAAATATCAGCCGCGCGGTAATCATAGGGCCAATGACATTCAACCGCATCAAACCCCCCCGCCTTTGCAGCACGGATCGCATCCGGCAACGGCAGATCGGCCCATAAAAAACCAAGGTTTGCGGAAAATTTCATACGGTCAGCCCCATACCCCTGTCACCGCAAAGTCTGACCCGCTTTTACCAAAGGCGCAAGCACACCGGCATGCGCGTCTGCCGCGTCCGTGTTCATCTGTTGGTTGCGCATGGTCATCACGGACTGCTGCACAATGTCTGCCAGTTGCATCAACTGATCGGCCAGCGGATTGGTCTTGCGCCAGATCATACCGACGGTGCGCGAAGGCTGTGGATCAGGAAAGGCCGCGACGCAAACCGGCGCTGAGCGCGTTTCAACCGCTACCGCCATATCGGGGATCAAAGTCACGCCGATACCCGCACCAACCATTTGCACCAATGTGGTCAACGAACTGCCGTCCAGCCCTTCGCGCGGGACAGCGTGACCCACATGACAGAACGACAACGCCTGATCACGAAAACAATGTCCTTCTTCCAGCAATAACAGGCGCATCCGGCGCAGGGTCTCGCCGTTTGGCACAGGCTTGTCCCGTTCTGACAAGTGTCGCACCAATTTGAAACTTTCGGCGAAAATCGGCGTTTCCACCAGGCTGGGTTCAGATATCGGCAAGGCCACGATGGCAGCGTCGATTCGCCCTTCGGCCAATTCAGCGATCAGCCCCGGGGTCACGGTTTCACGCACATGGATATCAAGCCCCGGGTGACTGCGGCCAAGATCACCGATCAGCGCAGGCAAAAGATAGGGCGCAACGGTTGGAATGACGCCAAGGCGCAACCGCCCCGACAATAAATCACCCGCTGTGCGCGCCAGATCGCCCAATGCGTCCACCTCGCGCAGGATGGCCCGAACCTGCTGGGCGCATTGTTCGCCAAACCCCGTCAAGCGCACTTGCCGCGGTGTCCGGTCGAACACGGCTGCACCCAGTGCATTTTCCAATTCTCTGATTTGCACCGACAACGCGGGCTGCGAAATCGCGCAGGCCTCGGCGGCGCGGCCGAAATGGCCGTGGCGGGCGACGGCCTCGAAATAGCGCAGTTGTTTCAGGGTGAAATTTACCATAACGAATACCTATTGAAGCCATATGAATTTGCAACTTAAACCTATTACTTTTTTCTGTTATTGAAACGTTCTAAGCAGGTTGTAACAGCGGCGCGTGCGTCGCTGACCTTGCGCGAAACAACTTGCGGGCGGTGCAACAAACTGGCCGCAACGACAGAAACAAGAAATCGGAGAAAGATATCATGGACGGTAACAACATGGGCAAATGCCCCGTCATGCATGGCGGCAACACCGCTGTCGAAAACACCGCGATTGGTTGGTGGCCAAAGGCGCTGAACCTTGACATCCTGCACCAGAACGACGCCAAGGCAAACCCGCTGGGCCCTGATTTCAACTATCGTGACGCGCTGAAAAAGCTGGATGTTGACGCAGTAAAAAAAGACCTGACCGCCCTCATGACCGATAGTCAGGACTGGTGGCCGGCCGATTGGGGCCATTATGGCGGGTTGATGATCCGTCTGGCATGGCATGCGGCGGGGTCTTACCGCTTGGGCGATGGTCGCGGTGGCGCAGGCACCGGCAACATTCGCTTTGCACCGCTGAATTCGTGGCCCGATAACGCCAGCCTTGACAAGGCGCGCCGCCTTTTGTGGCCGATCAAGCGGAAATACGGTAGCGCGCTGTCATGGGCCGACCTGATCGTGCTGTCGGGCACGGTGGCATACGAATCCATGGGGTTGAAAACCTTTGGCTTCGGTTTTGGCCGTGCCGATATCTGGGGCCCTGAAATCGACATCAACTGGGGCAATGACGAAGAACTGCTCGCCCCGTCCGACATGCGCGTCGAAGATGTCGCAAACCCCGACACGATGTATGACCCGCTGGCCGCTTCGCACATGGGCCTGATCTATGTGAACCCCGAAGGCGTGAACGGCAACCCAGACCCCGCGCTGACAGCCAAATACGTACGTACGACCTTTGCCCGCATGGCGATGAACGACGAAGAAACCGCCGCCCTGACGGTGGGTGGCCACACCGTGGGCAAATGCCACGGCATGGACGCCGAGATTGGCGCAGCCCCCGAAGGTGCACCAATTGCCGAGGCAGGCCTTGGCTGGCACAACCCGAAATTCGCAGGCACGGCCAACACCGCGCATACCTCGGGCCTTGAAGGCGCATGGACGACGAACCCGACGCAGTGGGACAACGGATATCTTGAACTGCTGTTCGGCTATGAATGGGAACTGAAAAAATCCCGTGCTGGCGCATGGCAGTGGGAACCGGTCGACATCGCCGAAGAACACAAGGTGCCCGATGCGACCGACCCGTCGGTCAAGCACAACCCGATCATGACTGATGCCGACATGGCAATGAAGGTTGATCCGATCTATCGCGAAATCTGCGAACGGTTCCACAAGGATCCGGCCTATCTGGCGGACACCTTCGCGCGCGCATGGTTCAAGCTGACCCACCGCGACATGGGGCCAAAGGCCAACTATTTCGGCCCTGACGTTCCCGCCGAAGACCTGATCTGGCAAGATCCGATCCCTGCCGGCACCACCGATTATGACGTGGATGCGGTCAAGGCGAAAATCGCCGACAGCGGGCTGAGCCTGACCGATATGGTCAACACCGCATGGGACAGTGCGCGCACCTTCCGAGGGTCTGACAAGCGGGGCGGTGCCAATGGCGCGCGCATCCGCCTGGCCCCGCAGAAAGACTGGGAAGGCAACGAGCCCGCCCGTCTGGCCCGCGTGCTGGGCGTGCTGGAAGGCATCGCCGCCGACACCGGCGCAAGCATCGCGGATGTGATCGTGCTGGCCGGGAACGTCGGTGTGGAACAAGCCGCCAAGGCGGCCGGTTTCGACATCGCCGTGCCGTTCGCGCCCGGTCGTGGCGATGCCACGAACGACATGACCGACGCCGACAGCTTTGACGTGCTGGAACCCAAGGCGGACGGTTTCCGCAACTGGCTAAAGCATGACTTTGTCGTCAGCCCCGAGGAAATGCTGCTGGATCGTGCGCAACTGATGGGGCTGACCGCCCCCGAAATGACCGCCCTGATTGGCGGGATGCGGGTGATGGGCACCAACCACGGCGACAGCAAGCATGGCGTGTTCACCGATAACGTCGGCGCGCTGACCACGGATTTCTTTGTAAATCTGACCGACATGGCGAACGCATGGCAGCCGGTAGGCGAAAACCAGTATGAACTGCGCGACCGCAAAACCGGTGCTGTGAAATGGACAGCCACCAGCGCCGATCTGGTGTTCGGGTCAAATTCGATCCTGCGCGCCTATGCCGAAGTTTACGCACAGGACGACAGCAAGGAAAAATTCGTGAAGGATTTCGTTGCTGCATGGGCCAAGGTGATGAACGCTGATCGGTTCGATCTGGCCGCGTGATCCGGCCTGACAGCACAATGAAACGGCGCCGCAGAAACCTGCGGCGCCGTTTTGTCTTACAGCAACACCGCCTGCCCGGTTGCCGCACTTTCCTGTGCCGCCAGCCCGATGGCAACGGCGCGTGCGCCATCGGCCAGCGTCACCTCGACCACGCCTTCACCGCGCACGACCGCATTGAACCGCTGATGCTGGTAAAAGGTCGAACCGTTGTGATCGCCTGCCGCAAGCAAGGTCGGATCAACCGGAATTTCCGACACGAACGGCCCCTTGGGGTTGCGCGGGCTGACAATCAGCTGCGGCACCGGCGGTTCGCCCAGTGTTTGCGGCCAGAACCGGCCCGGTCCGGGCACCAGCGCCTCGATCTTGCCCTTGGGGCCGACGGCGCTGATTTCTTCTTGATATTTCGATCCTTCGGCGAACATGCACAGCTCCAGCATCGCCTTGGCGCCACTGTCAAAATCAACGATGACATAGCCGTGGTCCCAGATATCGGGTGCCTGCCCGTCATAGCGTTCGTCGATATGGTTCAGTGCCTGCCCCGCACTGGCCATCACCCGCACAGGTTCGGCCTTTAGGATCAGCCGCATCAGGTCAAAAAAGTGACAGCACTTTTCCACCAGCGTGCCGCCGGTTTTCGCATTGAACCGGTTCCAGTCACCGATCTTGGGCAGAAACGGAAAACGGTGTTCACGAATGCTCAGCATGTTGATGCCGCCAGTAGCCTGTTCGACCTGCGCAATCAGAGCCGCAACGGGCGGCATATAGCGGTATTCCATCGCCACCCAGACCGGGTGCGGATAGCCCGCGAACAGATCATCCAGCAGCGGCTTTTCCGACGGATTGGTATAAAGCGGCTTTTCACACAGGATCGGCAAGGGGCGCGTTTCCACGATATGGCGCAGTTGCGGCACATGCAGATAGTTCGGGCTGACGATCACGACAGCATCAAGCTGTTCAAACGCCAGCAATTCATCAAGCGATGCCGCAACATGCGCATCGCCCGCCAGTGTTGCCGCCTCATGGGCCAGCTCTGTGACAGGGTCATAGACCACCGACACCCGCCCATGCGGCAACAGGTTGATATTCTGGATATGTTCGCGGCCCATCATGCCGCAGCCAATCAGGCCGTAGTTTACAGTTTGCAAGTTCTCTAACCTTTTCCCATGCGATAGATATACGCAGCGCGGTTCGCATCGAACCACGTGCGTGAAAATTCAACAGGATCCTGCGCGCCGGTGCGCCCGATCCGTTCGACGTAACCAACGGTCTGACCGGGGCGCAGGTGAAACACATCCGGTGCCCAGTCCGGCAGTGTCCCCACGCCGACACGGTCCGTGGCCGAGGCAATCACCAGCCCAAGTTCATGGCGGTAAAAATGGTAGAGCGATTCAGACAGATCCCTGACCTTGATGACATCGCGTTGCGCACCGTCCAGCCAGATTTCCTCGACCGCGACCAGTATGCCGTCCAACGACCGCAAGCGTCTGATCCGATACCCCTGCGCATCAGGCCCAAAGGGCGGCGCATCGGCTGGTTTGGGCAAACGATCCACCGACAACACCTGCGCTGTGGGCAACCCGCCCCCGCGCAGCAATTCCAGCCGGAAAAACGCATAGACCGAATCCACCACTGGTTTGTAGCGCACGTAATTGCCGGACCCCTGCACCCGTTCCAGCAGGCCCTTCGCCTCCACATCGGCCAATGCCTTGCGCAATGTGCCCACGGCAAGGCCCAGTTCCTCGGCCATTTCGCGTTCAGGCGGCAGGCGCGCTCCATCCGCCAGATGACCTGCGGCTATCTCGCGGATCAGCATTTCGCTGACCTGAATATATTTCGGCAAGGCGGATGTGGCAGCCATCGCAGGCCTCCTCGCACCCGCAGAATTGATATACTATTGTTTCACATAAATTCACATGCTACGCAAGGGGCAAGAACACCGAAGGGGAGACAGAATCAATGACCATCGTGCCGGTCACCAGCGCCAATCTGGACGCTGCCGAAGTCAGCTGGTTTTCAGCGCTATGTTCGGATGACTACCAGTTCCTTGGTGTGCCTGACGGCGATCTGCGCAGCAGTTGGGAACACTGCCGCGACATCGCCCTGACGGCGGAAAAGCAAGGGTTTCGCAACATTCTAGCCCCGTCATCCTATCAGGTGGGGCAAGACACACTGTCTTTTGTGGCGGGCATGGCGCCGCTGACCGAAAAGATCAATTTCCTTGCCGCCATCCGCTGTGGCGAGGTGCAGCCGATCATGCTGGCACGCACAATCGCGACGCTGGATCACATGCTCAAGGGGCGGCTGACGCTGAACGTTATCAGTTCCGATTTCCCCGGCGAGGTCGCGGAAAGCGCCTATCGCTACCAGCGCAGCCACGAAGTTGTGCAGATTTTGCGTAAATGCTGGACGCAGGACGAGGTCAGCCATGATGGCGAAATCTATCAGATATCGAAACTGACAACCGACCCCGCGAAACCCTATCAGCAAAACGGCGGCCCGCTGTTGTATTTCGGGGGCTATTCGCCGGCGGCACTGGAACTGTGCGGCGCGCAATGCGACGTTTATCTGATGTGGCCCGAAACCACCGACATGCTGGAACAACGCATGAAAGACGTGCACGCAAGGGCCGAAGCCCACGGGCGCACGCTGGATTACGGGCTGCGCGTGCATATGATCGTGCGCGACACCGAGGCAGAGGCAAAGGAATACGCCGATTACATCGCCAGCAAGCTGGACGATGAATACGGCAAACTGATCCGCGACCGCGCCCATGACAGCATATCGCTGGGCGTATCGCACCAAGCAAAGGCGCGCGAACTGGCCGATAAATTCGGCTATGTCGAACCTGGCCTGTGGACAGGCGTGGGGCGCGCGCGCTCGGGCTGCGGGGCGGCACTTGTCGGGTCCACCGATCAGGTATTGTCAAAGATCGAAACCTATCAGAAAATGGGCATCCGTGCCTTTATCTTTTCGGGTTACCCCCACATCGACGAGGCGGAACATTTCGGAAAACGAGTGATGCCGCACTTGAAAACCTGCTCTTTGCCCCATGCTTATGGGCGCGTCCCATCCGAAACACCCGCAACGCCCCTTGGCACAGGAACCCGCCGTTGAACCGTATCACAATAACCGAAAACCTGTCTTTCAGCCGCATCGTCTATGGTATGTGGCGGCTATCTGACGACACCGACACCAGCCCCGGCCACGTTCAGGCCAAGATCGAGGCTTGCCTTGAACAGGGCATTACGACGATGGATCAGGCCGATATCTACGGCGGTTACGCCGCCGAGGAGGTATTGGGCGATGCCCTGCGTGCAGCCCCTGCCCTGAAAGACCAGATCGAAATCGTCACCAAATGCGATATCGTGGCCCCTGCAGGGCGCTATGCAGACGCTGTGGTAAAATACTATGACACCAGCCGCGCGCATATCATGGCATCGGTCGATAATTCGCTGCGGCTCATGGGTGTGGACAAAATCGACACCCTGTTGATCCACCGCCCCGACCCGATGATGGATGCCGCCGAAACCGGCGCAGCCTTGGACGCGGTCGTCGCCTCTGGCAAGGTGCGCAGCGTTGGCGTGTCGAACTTCAAATTGCACGACTGGACACTGCTGCAATCGGCGATGCAAACGCCGCTGATTACCAACCAGATCGAACTGTCGCTGGCCGCCCACCACGGGTTCACCAACGGCGATGTGGCTTATCTGCAGGAACGGCGCGTGCCGGTCATGGCATGGTCACCGCTGGGTGGTGGCGCGCTGATGACGGGCACCGGCCCGATGCAGGACGCGCTGGCCGCCGTTGCCGCCGAAAATAGCGTAGGCAACAGCGCGGTTGCGATCGCATGGTTGCTGGCGCATCCCGCGCAGATCATGCCCGTGATGGGCACGAATAACATAACCCGGATCAAGGCACTGTCAGAGGCGTTCAAGGTCAGAATGGACCGACAGACGTGGTTTACACTCTACACCGCCGCTCTGGGAAAAGAGGTCCCTTGATGAATACGCAAACGCCCGTCACATTCGACCCCGGCACCGACTCCAGCAACTTTCGCGCGGCCCTTGGCACATTTGTAACAGGCGTTACCGTGGTCACGACCGACACCCCCGAAGGGCCCGTCGCCATTGTCGCCAACAGCTTTGCCTCTGTGTCGCTTAACCCGCCGCTGGTCTTGTGGTCGCCTGCCAAATCCTCGCGCCGGTTTGAACATTTCGCAGGCGCACGGCGCTTTGCAGTGCATGTGCTGGCAGCAGACCAGCGCGACATCTGCAGAGCAATTATCGAATCGAAAACCGCCATCGCCAAGGTGCCGACCCATCTGTCACACTGCGGCATGCCGATCATCGAAGGCGCGCTTGCCACTTTCGAATGCAATCTTGAGGCCACACATGATGCCGGCGATCACGTCATTGTCGTGGGCCGCGTGACCAAGGCGCACCACGGCGGGGGCGACCCACTGGTCTTTCACGGGGGGAAATACGGGGCATTTCAGGAACAATAACTCTTCTTTTGTTCCAAAATACCTTGGGGGAGGCCCGGACACCGTCCGGGACGGGGGCAAAGCCCCCAGCAACCGCGGTAAAAAGCCGCACATAAACAGGGGAGGAGCCGCATGTCGGTCCTGTTAGGTCTTTTATGGCCACTTGAACGGTTCAATACCGTGCTTCTTGCTATCGGCAAGGCCATCGCGGTGACTGCGCTTGCGATCATGGTCTGCTTGATCCTTGGGCAGGTGTTTTTCCGCTATATTCTGAACGACGCCCCCAACTGGACAGAAGAAGGCGCCCGGTTCGGCATGTTGTGGATGACAGGTCTGATGGCACCGCTGGCCTATCGGATGGGCGGGTTTGTGGCCATCGACATGGTCGAACGCGCCTTGCCCCGGATGTTGTCTAATTTGCTGGGCCTGTTGCTGATGGGCATCGCGATGTGGGTGCTTTTTGTGGCGTGGGAACGCGGGCTGAACAACCATGTCGATACGCTGTCAGGGCGCGGGTGTTCGTCATCGCTGCGCTGGCCCTTCGGATTCGAGATCGGCAAATGCGGCAATCGTTTTCAGAACAGCTATCAATATGCCTCGCTTTGGGTTGGGGTGAACCTGCTGATCCTTGTGAACCTTGAACTGATGATCCGCCAGATCATCAAGATCGCCGGTCACGGCGACCGTTTGAAACCGCTGAACGTTGGCGAAGTTGTGGGGGCTGACTGATGCTTTTGTGGTTCCTTCCTCTTTTCCTGCTGTTGATCATGGTCGGCCTGCCCGTGGTCTTCGCGCTGTTGGCCAGTCCCATCGCGCTGATCATGATCGAAGGCGACACACGCAATGTGGTCGCGGGCCTTTATCGTAACCTTTACAACGGCATGGACAGTTTTCCACTCATGGCACTGCCGTTCTTCATGCTGGCGGGTGAAATCATGAACCGCGGCGGCATCACGATGCGGCTGGTGGAATTTTCCCAGGCCTTCATGGGCCACCTGCGCGGCGGGCTTGCGCATGTGAACATCCTGTCGTCGATCCTGTTTGCCGGGCTGTCCGGTTCGGCTGTGGCGGACACGTCCGCGCTTGGCTCTACCCTGATTCCCGCAATGGAAAAAAACGGCTACAGCCGCAAGTTCGCGGCCGCAATCACGGCGGCCAGTTCGGTGATCGGGCCGATCATTCCGCCATCCGGCATCATGATCATCTATGCCTATGTGATGGGCGAAAGCGTTGCGGCACTGTTTCTTGCTGGCATTGTGCCGGGCATTTTGGTGGGCGTGGGCCTGATGGTCATGGTCCGCCTGATGGCCGACCGCTATGACCTGCCCAAGGCCGAACGGATCGTGCAGAAAAACCAGACAATCAGCCCCACCGAAAGCGTTGTCAGCTGGGCCTTGCTGCGCATCAACATCGGCGGGCTGCTGTTTGCTGTTTCCGGCATCGTCACGCAGTTTCTGGATACCCCGCCCAACGGCTGGCTGGTGTTCCTGATCACCCTGCCCATCGCCCACGCGATTGCCCAGGCGGTCAAGGCCCGCGTCAGCGCAGATTTCCGTATTGTCTGCAAAAAGGCTGTCGCGCCCCTGCAAACCCCGATCATCATCCTGGGCGGCATCCTTGTCGGTGTCTTCACCCCGACCGAGGCATCAGCCGTCGCGGTGGCTTATGCGCTGATCGTATCGTTCTTTGTGCTGCGGTCGATGAAAATGTCCGACCTGCTGCAGGTGTTGACGCGTTCTGCGCTGGCCACATCCGCTGTACTGTTGCTGGTGGGGGCGGCGGTTGCGTTCAAGACCGTCGTATCCTTGTCATACGCGCCGCAGATTTTGTCGGAATATATCCTGTCGCTATCGGAAAATCCGCTGATCCTGCTGTTTCTGATCAACATCCTGCTGTTCATCGTTGGCATGTTCCTTGATGCAGGGCCGGCGATCATCATCCTCGGGCCGATCCTTGGGCCGATCTTTGTTGATCTGGGCGTGCACCCGGTGCATTTCGCCATCATCATGAGCGTGAACCTGACCGTGGGGTTGGCGACACCGCCCATGGGGCTTGTGCTGTTCGTGGCCAGTACCGTGTCGGGCGAAAAGGTTGAAACCATCGCGCGTGCGATCCTGCCGTTTCTTGCCGTGGAAATCTTTGTGATTTTCCTGATTACCTATGTGCCTGCCATTTCGATGACAGTGCCTTACCTCACCGGTTTTCTGGGCTGCGGCCCCGAAGTCGGCTTTTCGGCTTGCATAAGCCCAACACCGTAGGCCAGGGTTTACCCCGGCACCCAAGTCACCAAAAGGGAGAACGAACATATGTTCAAACATTTCACCAAAATCGCGGCAACCGCGGCGCTGCTGGCCACACCGCTGGCCGGCTGGGCACAGGATTTCACAATCCGCGCCACAGCCAATTCAAATACCGATGACGAAGATTACGACGGTCTGGTCGTGTTCAAGAACTACGTCGAAGCCGCATCAAACGGGCGCATCGGGGTAGAACTTTTCATCGGCACCCAGCTTTGCGCGACCGGCGCGGAATGCCTTGAAGGCGTCGCTGAAGGGTCGATTGATGTCTATATTTCAACCTCTGGCGGGGCGGCGGGCATTTTCCCCTACGTGCAGGTGCTTGACCTGCCCTATCTGATGGCCAACGACCGGATCGCTGAACATGTGTTGACAGGTGATTTCGTGCGCACCATGCGCGAAATGGCGCTGGAAACATCCGACAACACGATCCGCCTGATGACCATCGGCAACACCGGCGGCTGGCGTAACTTTGCCAACACCCAACGCCGGGTGCAGACGCCCAGTGATCTGGCCGGTCTGAAAATCCGCACTGTGGTCGCCGATTTGCCGCAGGAACTGACCCGCACCTTGGGTGCATCGCCCACGCCGATTCCATGGCCCGAACTGTTCACTTCGCTGCAAACCGGCGTTGTTGAAGGAACCAAAAACGGCATCACCGACATTATGGGCATGAAATTCCCCGATGCCGGCCTGCAATACCTTACACTGGACGGGCACGCCTATATGGGTGCGCTGTGGTGGATGAACAACAACAACTTCTTGGCCCTGCCAGAGGATCTGCGCCGCGTCGTGGTGGATGGTTTTGCCGAATTGCAGCAGGCAACATTCGCATCGCCCAAGCGTAAATCCATCGCCGCCTATGAAGAATTCGTCGCAGGTGGTGGCGATATCTATGTGCCGACCCCCGAAGAAAAGGCGCTGTTTGCCGAAGCAGCCGCACCAGTGCAGGATTGGTTCCGCGCCAATGTGGATGGCGGCGACCGTATCCTTGAAGCCATGACCACAGCCGTGGCCGAAGCCGTGGCCGCGTTTGATGCCGCCTATGCGGCTGACCTGAACTGAAACAAAAGGGCCACCCGACACCGGGTGGCCCTAAGCCAAGGCTGGCGTCATTCCCGACGGATCAGCACACCCAGATCAGCGACATTGGTGCCCGTCGCCCCCGTAATCAGCAAATCACCGGCAAGGCCAAGTGCCGCATAGCTGTCGTTATTGGCCAGAAACGCGTCAATATCCCCGCCCGCTGCCGCGATCCGGCCCAGCGTGCCCTGATCAACCAGACCACCCGCCGCATCGGTTGGCCCGTCGCGCCCGTCTGTGCCGCCTTGCAGGCAGGCCCATGCCGCCCAACCGCGCGCTGCGGCCTCTTGCGCGATCAATAGCGCCAGTTCCTGATTGCGCCCGCCGCGTCCGGTGCCGTGCAGCTGCACCGTGGTTTCCCCGCCCCACAAGGTGACACCGGGTCCGGCCGCGCCGCAGATCAACCGCGCCGCGTTGCGCACATCACCTATGACCGGATCAGCGATCACATGCGCGTCAGGCATCGCCGCCGCCATGGCCACCACGCTTTGGCTGTTCGATCCGATCAGGATGTTGATGGCATTGGGCAAATCCACCGCAGGCCCGGGGGCCAGCAAATGATCGCGCACCGCTTGCGGCACCCGTTCCCACAGCCCGCGCGCCTGCAATAGCGTCACCGCATCCTGTGCTGTGCCGATGGGGGCCACGGTTGGGCCACTGGCAATCACCGACAGATCATCGCCCACCACATCCGACAGGATCAGCGCCGTCACCGGATGCGGCGCCGCCTGCCGTAAAAAACCACCCCCCTTGAGGTCAGACAATTGCTGCCTGATCAGGTTCATGCCGGTGATATCAAGGCCAGAGGCCAGCAATACCGCATTGACTTGCTGCTTATCCGCCAGTGTCAGCGGCGTTGCGGGCGCAGGCAAAAGGGCCGACCCGCCCCCTGAAATCAACGCCAGCACCGGACCATCGGTGGCACGCAGCGCCGCAATGACAGCCTGTGCAGCCTGCGCGCCGTTGTCATCCGGCACCGGATGTCCGGCGGCAAAGACCTTTGCCCCCTCGATCGGGGTCGCGTTTTCATGATTGGTCACAACCAAAGTGGGCGTGCCCGGGAACCGGGCCAGCGCCGCCTGTGCCATCAACCCCGCTGCCTTGCCCAACGCCACGATCAGCGCAGGCGGCGTGATTGTCGCGTCAAGTGCAGCGGACACCGCCGCCACAGGGTTGGCCGCCGCCACCCCCGCCTGAAAAATGCGCAATGCCTCTGCGCGCATGTCATGTGCCATTCGTACCTGCCTTTCAGCCTTTGGCGTTATTGCGGTCCTTGCGCACTGGGCTGCGCCACCGGCAGACCGCTTGGCACTGTTTGCAGCACACCCAGCCGCCCAGTTAGGGCCACCGGATCAGTCAGTGTATCGAGGAACGCCAACAATGCGGTGATGTCCACATCGCGCAGATCTACGCGATATTGGACGGCTGCCGCAATGGCATCGCTGTTTTCCAACCCTTTCGCATCATCCACCGGCAGGTCAGGCAGAACAGCCGCCGCCAGATCATAGGTTTGCAGCGCCGCAACAGGGTCTGCATGCGCCCGCACAAAGCCACGCAGATCACGATGCGCCCCCGCATGACCATAGGGCGCAGTCAGCGCAACATTGCGCAGCGATGGTGTGCGAAACGCATAAAGATCCTCTGCCCTACCGGTGACGCGAAACCGGCCTTCGTCGCGGGTGTGGGTTTCAAACCGCGCGGCCTTGCCCGGACCGATCTGAGGGGCGCCCATGGCGTGAAAATCATGGTCGGTCAGAAACGGCCCACTGTGGCAAGACGCGCAGCCCGCATCACCGTAAAACAACGCCATGCCTGTCGCCGCCGGTTCCGGCAACGTGGCCTGCCCGCGCAGCACCGCATCAAACTGGGCCGTATCCGACCGCCATTCAAAGGCCACAAAAGCCGCAATGGCGTTGGAGATATCCACAAAATCAATTTGGTCAGGGCTGTCCAGATGGGCATAGACAGCGGCAAAATCATCCGCGTAGACCGGAATATCCGCAACCCGGCGGGCGATGATATCCCACGCGCCGCCCGGCCCGGTGATCACGCCGCGCCGCACGGCAGCGGCAACGTCGTTTTCACTGTAATGGCCTGCCATTTCATCGGGGCTCAGCACCGGAAACATCGTTTGCGCCGCCAAGAGAGAGGCAAACCCCGTCACCATATCGGCATCCAGCGGGGTGCGCAGACCGCCGGGGCGGCTGGGGTCCGTCTCGATCCGGCCATCGTGGAACATGACACTGAATTCATGCGCCCCCAGATTGAACAGGCCCGGCGCGTTGCGGGGGATGCGTTGTTCGGGCATGTTGGCAGGGTCGGCCACGCGGTCAGGGCCAAGCCCGATGCCCCCGTCGCCGATCCCCAGCGACAGGCCATCGCTGGTGCCAAAGGCGGGGTGGTGGCAGGTCGCGCAGGAAACTTCGCGATTGCCCGACAGGATCGGGTCGTAAAACAGTTTTTGGCCCAGCAAGGCCTCTTCGAACCGGACAGGCGCGAATAAGTCGTCGGTGACGGGTGCGGGCAGGTTTTGCGCCGCCGCACACCCGCCCCAGATCGTCAGCACAATCGCCCTGCCCCAGACTGTCATCGCCCGCTTTCGTGTCATCGCTTTCGGGTCAATAGCATAGGAAAGGATCAACACAAACCATCGCCTTGCGGATTGCCGCGCGTTATTTTTCAACCTTTTCGCGGATGCGTTTGACCAGAAACCACACCATCAACAGCACGAAAGGCGTCGCGATTGCGGCCATCACCGTTTTGGGGATATCCAGCGTTTTTTCCAGTGGTCCGGTCATATACAGCACCAGATTGACAGCGTAATAGCTGATGGCGACCACCGACAACCCTTCGACCGTGCGTTGCAGGCGCAATTGCAGATCGGCGCGGCGGTCCATGCTGGTCAGCAGTTCCTGATTTTGCGCCGAGCGTTCCACATCGACCCGCGTGCGCAACAGATCGCCCGCACGCAGGGCGCGGTCTGACATCGCCTGCAGGCGCCGTTCGGTCGATTTTACAGTGCGCATCGCGGGATCAAAGCGGCGCATCATGAATTCGCTAAAGGTCTGCCGCCCGCCAAAGCGTTCTTCGCGCAGCACTGCGATGCGCTGGTGAACAATGGTTTCATAGGCCCCCGTCGCACCAAAGCGGAATGACGATTGCGCTACGATGTTTTCCAGCTCTGCCGATACCTCTAGCAGCGATTGCAGCATCGCGGCCGGTTCGGCAATCGGGCCGCACATATCGCCCAAAAGGCGCGTCAGCGTGATGTCAATTGCGGACAGTTGCGGGCTGAGCGCGCGCGCGCGCGACAGCCCCAGCATCGACATCGCTTTGTATGTTTCGATTTCGCACAGGCGCTGCACCACGCGCCCGACACGCCGGTTGCCTGTGCCGGGGCGGGCAAATACCGCGAACCGCATATGCCCTGCCGTATCGATCCGGAAATCGCCCGCAAGCACCAGGTCATTTTCAAGCACGCGGCTGATGGCAAGACTTTCAGGAACAAGCCAGTCATCAACCTTTTCCCTGATCCCGTCATCGCCGTCTGCCTCCTCGATCCGGATCAGGGCGGATGTCACACGGCTGCCGGGGGCGGCCGCCAGCCAATCCTCGGGGAAAACGGCAAAGGTGGCGGCGTCAAAGGGGCGTTCGGCCAACCCCTTCCCAAAGATCGTGTAGGTGACGAATTCGGTGTGGCTTTCCCATTTGAGGAAATGTTTGCCGATCTGCCCAAAATAATGCGTTGCATCAGGCTGCGGGTGCTGGGCGCCGAACCTGTCCAGCAGGTCGATCAGATGCGCGCGATCTGCGCCCCGATCACGCCCCGCTGCATTTTCAGCAGGCTTGATCGCCAGATAGGCCGCACGGCTGGGCGTTTCCACGGTGGGAAAGGGCCGCGCGTGCAGTTCGTTGGCCATCGCGTAACGCAGGGGATGATCGGCAATTGGGGGCATCAGGCCAGCCTTTGCATAAGTGTCTGATGCCTAAACTAGCGGTGTTTTCGCAACTGTAAATAAAAATTACGGATTTACAAAAGGTTAGCGGCACACAGCTGTATACCGTGTGCCGCTGCCCCGATCAGATGACCACCACGTCCAGCGGTGGAAAGCCATTGAAACACACCGACGAATAGGTCGATGTATAGGCGCCAGTGTTGCGGATCAGCACCCGGTCACCTGATTTCAGGCTGTGCGGCAGCAGCACTGGGCGCTTTTCATAAAGAACGTCGGCGCTGTCGCAGCTTGGTCCGGCCAGAATGCAAGGGCCCATGTCATCACCATCGCGGTCGGTTTCAAACTGATAGCGGATCGCCTCGCCTTCGGTTTCGGCCAGACCGGAAAAACGGCCAATGTCCAGATAGACCCAGCGGTGCATGTCACGGTCGGATTTGCGGCTGACCAGCATCACCTCGGACACGATCACGCCAGCCTCGGCCACCATGCCACGGCCCGGTTCGGCCATGATTTTTGCCGCACCGGCAAAGCGGGCTTCGACCATGTCGATCACCTTGGCGGCATAGGCGGTCGGCGCGTCGATTTCTTCGCCGTAGAACGCGGGAAAACCACCGCCGATGTTGATCAGCGACAGGTCATGACCCGCCGCGCGCGCATCGTTCCAAATGATCGCCATTGCGTCCAGCGTGGGGGCCCACATGGCCGCCTGACGGGTCTGGCTGCCGACGTGAAAGGAAAAACCAACCGGGTTCAGGCCCAACGATTTGGCATAATCCAGCAGGCGCAGGGCGGTATCGCGATCGCAACCGAACTTGCGCGACAGCGGCCAGTCGGCCTGAGAAACTTCCACGATCAGGCGGATATAGACGGACACGCCGGGTGCGTTATCGGCGATCTTTTCCAGCTCTTCCTCGGCGTCGGCGGCAAACAGGGTGATCCCTTCGGCATAGGCCCATGCGATGTCGCTGGCGCGCTTGATCGTATTGCCGAACGACACGTCGGACGGTGCCGCACCTTCGGCCAGGCACAGTGCGATTTCAGCCCGCGATGCGGCATCAAAATGCGACCCAAGGTCCACCAGCCGCGCGATGATTTCACGGGCCGGGTTTGCCTTGACGGCATAGTGTATATCAGCACGACCCAGCCCAGCGCGCAGCGCGCGAAACTGGTCGGACACGCGATCAAGGTCCATCACCAGCGTCGGCTTGTCAAAGCTGCGCGATGCAACATAGCTGTCTAGACGGGATTGTTGGGCAATAGCAAAGGGTGCCGCTTGCGGCGCAAAGTGTACAGTCATGGGTCATCTCCTGTAGACCCGGCCATAACGGATTTATACCGCCTCAGACCGCTCAGTTCCAAAAGAGACGTTACCGTCGCTACGTAAACACGTGTGCGTTGACTATCACCGGCCAGAGGCGCGTGCGTTGGCGTCTATGAATGCGCATTTGGGGCAAGTCGGGATTCGATGCAAGGGATTTTTTTCACAAATGGCCACCACTGATAAATTAGTTCGGCGTCGTGCCAAAAATCGCGATATTATCAATTAAATTCAATGCTATGCACTGACGTCATGGCTTGCGTAAAATCAGTGCATATCTCCCTGCTGCACAGGGGTGGTTTGGGCGTGGTTCGGGCGCGCCAAAGGCGGTTGCCGGTGGACCCGGACCAAAACGGTAGGATATGATCAATGCCATGGCCCGCACGATCCTGTTCAACAAACCCTTTGGCGTTCTGTCGCAATTCACCGATGCGGGCAGCCCGCAGGCGCGCCCGACGCTTTCCGCTTTCATCGATGTGCCCGGGGTCTATCCCGCTGGCCGGCTTGACCGCGATAGCGAAGGTTTGTTGGTGCTGACCGATGATGGCCGCTTGCAGGCGCAGATCGCAGACCCGCAACACAAGCTGGCCAAAACATATCTAGTGCAGGTCGAAGGCGCGCCGGACGACACCGATCTGCAACCACTGCGTGCTGGCGTGACGTTGAAAGACGGCCCGACACGGCCTGCGCAGGTTCGACTGATCGCCCCACCTGCGCTTTGGGTTCGTGTTCCGCCGGTGCGGTTTCGCAAATCGGTGCCAGATCGCTGGATCGAGATCACTTTGCGCGAAGGGCGCAACAGGCAGGTCCGGCGGATGACGGCGCATATCGGCTTTCCCACCCTGCGACTGGTGCGGTGGCGTGTGGGGGACTGGGCGATTGATGATCTGATACCGGGGCAGTGGCGCGACGCCTGAACGCTGATATCCTGTTGCCCGATGATCTGAGCGCCCTAGTATCCTTTAAGACTTGACACAGGCCATCATTCCCAACAGGAGACCACGCCATGACACGTATGACCGCCAAGGATTTTGATCAGGAATTGATCGAACTTTATGACTATTACGCCCACGGTAAAATCTCGAAACGGGAATTTCTGGACAAGGCGGGCAAATTCGCCGTTGGCGGCGTGACGGCGGCCGCCCTGTTGACGATGCTCAGCCCGAATTACGCGCTGGCCGAACAGGTGTCATTCAACGACCCTGATATTGTGCCGGAATATATCACCTACCCATCGCCCAACGGGCATGGCGCGGTGCGCGGTTATTTTGTCAAACCCGCCAATGCCACTGCCCCCCTGCCCGCCGTTCTGGTGATCCATGAAAACCGCGGGCTGAACCCATACATCGAAGACGTCGCGCGCAGGCTGGCCAAGGCCGGCTTCATGGCGCTGGCGCCTGATGGCCTGACATCGGTCGGGGGGTATCCGGGCAACGACGCCGAAGGGCGCGAACTGCAAAGCACCGTGGACGGTGAAAAGCTGATGAATGATTTCTTTGCTGGTTTTGAACATTTGCTGGAACGCGACGACAGCACCGGCAAGGTCGGCGCTGTGGGCTTTTGCTATGGTGGCGGTGTGTGCAACGCGCTGGCGGTGGCCTATCCCGAATTGGCGGCTTCGGTGCCGTTCTACGGACGACAGGCCGCAGTCGAGGATGTGCCGAAAATTCAGGCACCTCTTTTGCTGCATTACGCGGAACTGGATGAACGAATCAACGCAGGATGGCCCGCGTTCGAGGCGGCATTGCAGGCACATGGCAAGACATATGAGGGCTATATCTACGCGGGCGTGAATCACGGTTTTCACAATGACAGCACCCCGCGCTATGATGAAGAAATGGCCGAACTGGCGTGGGATCGCACGCTGGCGTGGTTTAACCGCTATCTGGCATGAGGTAACGTAGGGTGGGTCTGACCCACCTTTCGCCCCCCGGCTGCATTTTTTTACGATTTGACCTTTTCAAAGCGCTTTTATTGCCTCTTAGTCGCAATGGAACATTGCGACCAGGGACCGTTTGTTGATGCCAAAAGACACCATGCCATTGCCGACCACCAACGCCTTTGGCGCAACAATCAACCACCACCTTAAAACATCCTTGGGCAAAGACCCTGCCAATGCCTCTGCCTATGACTGGCGCGTCGCGCTGTCTTTGGCGGTGCGCGACCATGTGGTGGACCCATGGTTCGACAGCACCCGCGCCACCTATGCAGCCAAGGGCAAGCGGGTCTATTATCTGTCAATGGAATTCCTGATCGGGCGGCTGATCGAGGATGTCACCACCAACCTTGGGTTGGAAGATATCGCCGCCGCTGCCATGGCGGCACTGGGGCAGGATTATCACGCGCTGGTCGCCACAGAACCCGATGCCGCACTTGGCAACGGTGGGCTGGGCCGGTTGGCGGCGTGTTTTCTGGACAGCCTGTCCACCCTTGGCATCCCCGCCTATGGCTATGGCATCCGCTATGAACACGGGCTGTTCGCGCAGCATTTTCAGGACGGTCGCCAGATTGAAACCGCCGAAGGCTGGCTGAAAGAACAGCATGTCTGGGAATTTGAACGCCCCGAAGTGCGTTATCACATCGGGTTTGGCGGCCACGTGGACGATCAAAACGGAAAGGCAACGTGGCACCCGGCCGAAACCGTCATCGCGCAAGCATACGACACGCCTGTCGTCGGCTGGCAGGCCAGATGGGTGAACACCTTGCGGCTGTGGGCGGCGCTGCCCACGGTGCTTTTCGATCTCGCCGCCTTTAATCGCGGCGACTATATCGGCGCATCCGTCCCCGAGGCTTTGGCGCGCACGCTGAGCCGTGTGCTTTACCCCGACGACACGACAAACGAAGGCAAGGCGCTGCGGCTCAAGCAGGAATATTTCTTTACCGCTGCGTCCTTGCAGGACTTGCTGCGGCGGTTCCTGTCCGAAGGCTTTGCCATTCATACGCTGGCCGATCATGTGGCGATCCAGCTCAATGACACCCACCCTGCCCTTGCCGGGCCAGAGCTGATCCGCCTGCTGGTGGATCACCACGGGCTTGAAATTGACGCGGCCATCATGCTGGCGCGCGATTGTCTTGGCTATACAAACCACACCCTGCTGCCCGAGGCGCTGGAACGCTGGCACGAGGACATGTTCCGCCACATCCTGCCGCGGCATCATCAGATCATCTGCCACATCCATGACCAAACTGTCGCGGCCAATGGCACGCATATTCTTGAACATGGCAGCGTGAAGATGGGCGAACTGGCCTTTGTCATGGCGCATAAGGTTAACGGGGTTTCAGCGCTGCATACCGAACTGGTGAAACAGACGGTTTTCGCCGACCTGCACCGCGCCTATCCCGACCGGATCATCAACCAGACCAACGGCATCACCCCGCGCCGCTGGCTGCATGGTGCAAACCCCGCGCTGTCCCGGCTGATCACCGACACCATCGGGGATGTCTGGATCAGCGATCTGGAACAGCTGAAAGGGCTGGAACCGCATATCGCCGATCCGGCGTTTCAGGCCGCATTCGGCGTGGCCAAACGTGACAACAAGGCGCGGCTGGCCGACTGGCTGAAGGACCGCGACGGCGCAATCCTGAACCCTGACGCGATGTTCGACATCCAGATCAAGCGGATCCATGAATACAAACGCCAGTTGCTGAATATTCTGGAAACCATCGCCCTTTGGAACGATATGCGTGATGACCCCAACGCCTGTTGGACCCCGCGCGTCAAGATTTTCGGCGGCAAGGCGGCACCGGGTTACGCGATGGCGAAATCCATCATTTACCTGATCAACAGCGTCGCGCGCACCATCAACGCCGACCCGGTCACGCGGGATTGGTTGCAGGTGGTTTACCCCGAAAACTACAACGTCTCGATGGCGGAAATGCTGATCCCGGCGTGCGATCTGTCGGAACAGATTTCCACGGCGGGCAAAGAGGCATCGGGCACCGGTAACATGAAACTGTCGCTGAACGGCGCGTTGACCATCGGCACGCTGGACGGGGCAAATGTGGAAATCCGCGACCATGTGGGGGCGGATAATTTCTATCTGTTCGGGCTGAGCGCCGATCAGGTTCGCGCCCGTCGCAATGAACCCGACCACGCCCGCCGCGCGATTGGCGACAGCCCCCGCCTGACCCGCGTGCTAGGCCAGATCGCAAATGGTGTCTTTTCAAACGGTGATGCCGTGTTCGGCGATATTCTGGGCATGCTTTATGACCACGATTATTTCCTCGTCACCGCTGATTTCGATGAATATTTTGACATGCAACGCGCGATTGACCAAGATTACAAGGATCAGGGCACATGGGTGCGCAAGGCCGCACTGAACACCGCCCGCATGGGTTGGTTCAGTTCCGACCGCACGATTGCGGGGTATGCCCGTGATATCTGGGGCGCAAAGTCCTTGCTTTGAGCGAACGGGGGGACACGATGACCACGCTGACCAAGGCAGAAATTGCAGCGATCACATCAGGCACGTGTCATGACCCGTTTGCGCGGCTGGGCCTGCACCAGATCGCGGGCACATGGGTGGTGCGCGCCTATGTTCCCGGCGCAGACCGGATCGACGTGCTGGATGCCGCAACCGCGCGCAGGATCATGGAGCTGACACCCCATGGCGACGGTCTGTTCGAAGGTGTGGCGGCGCGGCGCAAGACCCGCTTTGCCTATGTTCTGCGGATCACGACAGACGGGCACATATGGGAAACCGAAGACCCCTATGCCTTTGGCCCGGTCATGGGGGAACTGGACGAACACCTGATCGGTGAAGGCGCGCATCACCAACTGTGGCGCGTGCTGGGCGCGCATGTGATGATCCACGAAGGCGTGGCTGGCGTGCATTTCGCGGTTTGGGCGCCCAATGCGGCCCGCGTGTCGGTGGTGGGGGATTTCAACACATGGGACGGGCGGCGACACGTGATGCGCAGGCGCGGCGCGACGGGGGTATGGGAAATTTTCATCCCGCGCATCGGTGAAGGCGAACGTTACAAATACGAACTGCTTGGCCCCGATGGCACGCTGCTGCCGCAAAAGGCCGACCCTTTCGGGTTCGGATCTGAACATCCACCAGCGCAGGCATCCATCGTGCGCCGCCTTGACGGGTGCGACTGGGCCGATGCCGATTGGCTGGCGCGGCGCAGAAAGGCAATTGCAGTCGATGCGCCTGTGTCGATCTACGAGGTGCATCTGGGATCATGGCGGCGCGTGCCAGAGGATGGAAACCGCCCCATGTCCTACGATGAACTGGCGCATGATCTGGTGGGTTACGTCAAGTATCTTGGCTTTACCCATATCGAGCTGATGCCGATTTCGGAATTTCCCTTTGACGGGTCGTGGGGCTATCAGCCCGTGGGCCTGTTCGCCCCCACGATCCGGCACGGCACACTGGCCGAATTCCGCGCCCTGGTCGCGGCGTGCCATGCCGCGGGCATCGGCCTGATCCTTGACTGGGTGCCGGGGCATTTTCCCGAAGACGCGCATGGGCTGGGCCGGTTCGACGGCACCGCCCTTTATGAACACGCCGACCGGCGCGAGGGTTTCCACCCTGACTGGAACACGCTGGTGTTCAACTATGGCCGCCGCGAAGTGGCGAATTACCTGACCGCCAACGCATTGTATTGGCTGGACGAACACCACATCGACGGACTGCGCGTCGATGCTGTGGCCTCGATGCTGTATCGCGACTATTCGCGCAAGGATGGCGAATGGGTGCCCAACCAATACGGCGGACGCGAAAACCTCGAAGCCATTTCATTCCTGCAATCGACCAATACCACCGTGTATGCCGAAGTGGACGGCGTTGCGATGATCGCCGAGGAATCCACCGCATTCCCCGGTGTCACCGGCATGGCCAATCAGGGGGGGCTGGGGTTTGGGTATAAGTGGAACATGGGCTGGATGAATGACACCCTGCGTTACATGGCCGAAGACCCGATCAACCGCAAATACCACCACGACAAGATGACGTTCGGGCTGCATTACGCGTTTTCGGAAAACTTTGTGCTGCCGATCAGCCATGACGAGGTGGTGCACGGCAAGGGGTCGCTGCTGGACAAGATGCCCGGCGACGGGGCAGATAAATTCGCCAACCTGCGCGCCTATCTGGGGTTCATGTGGGGGCATCCGGGCAAAAAGCTGTTGTTCATGGGCTGCGAATTTGCCCAAGGGCGCGAATGGAACCACAACAGCAGCCTTGATTGGCATTTGCTGGACAATGACCTGCACCGCGGGGTGCAGACGCTGGTGCGCGACCTGAACGCGACCTATCGTGCGGTACCTGCGCTGCATGAACTGGACACCAAGGCGCAAGGTTTCGACTGGGTCGAAGGCGGCGCTGTCGCGGAATCACTGTTTATCTGGCTGCGCCTTGGCAAGGACGGCAGCAAACCGGCACTGGTGATCTGCAACATGACCCCCGTCACCCGGCATGGCCGCCGCGTGGGCGTGCCTGCACCGGGGTTCTGGGCCGAACGGCTGAATACCGACGCGGCGGAATACGGCGGCAGCGGCCTGGGCAATCTGGGTGGGGTGCACAGCGAAGACGTTGCCGCATCGGGGCGGCCGCATTCCATCGTTGTGACAGTGCCGCCGCTTGCCACGCTGATTTTCACATTAGACTGAACTCTTTGGGAGGAGAGACCATTATGGATACAGAATCACAGCGCCTAGCACAACAATCCATGGCCTTTATTCTGGCGGGCGGGCGCGGCAGCCGCTTGTATGAACTGACAGATATCCGCGCCAAACCGGCGATGTATTTCGGCGGCAAGACGCGGATCATTGACTTTCCCCTGTCCAATTCGGTCAATTCCGGCATTCGCCGCATCGGGGTGGCCACCCAATACAAGGCGCATTCGCTGATCCGGCACCTGCAACGCGGCTGGTCATTCTTTCGCGCCGAACGCAATGAAAGCCTTGATATCCTGCCTGCCAGCCAGCAGCTGGGCGAAGACAACTGGTATCGCGGCACCGCCGATGCGGTGACGCAAAACATTGATATCATTGCCGGGTATGCGCCAAAATATATCGTCATTCTGGCCGGCGATCATATTTACAAGCAAGATTATTCGCTGATGATCAAACACCATGTGGACAGCGGCGCAGACGTAACCGTCGGCTGCATCGAGGTCCCAAGGCTAGAAGCGCGCGCCTTTGGAGTGATGCATGTGGATGACAACGACAACATTCTGGAATTTGTCGAAAAACCCAGCGATCCGCCTGCGATGCCGGGCGACCCTGATCATGCGCTGGCCAGTATGGGCATTTACGTGTTCGAGACAGAATACCTGTTCAAACTGCTGCGCGAAGACGCCGAAAACCCCGAAAGCGACAATGATTTCGGCAAGGATATCATCCCCAAGGTCGTCGCTACCGGAAAGGCGATCGCGCATCCCTTCAGCCGGTCCTGCGTGCGCACCGGGCTGGAAGAAAAGGATTACTGGCGCGATGTCGGCACCATTGATGCGTTCTGGCAGGCCAATATCGACCTGACCGATTTCAAACCGGAACTGGACCTTTATGACAACGAATGGCCAATCTGGACCTATTCGGAACTGACCCCGCCTGCAAAATTCATCCACAACGAAAAAGGCCGCAGGGGGCATGCGGTATCCTCGATGGTGTCGGGGGGCTGTATCATTTCGGGATCGACGCTGGACCAATGCCTGCTGTTTACCGGCGTGCGCACCCATTCCTATGCCGAATTAAAGGGCGTGATAGCGATGCCTTATGTCGAAATCGGCCGCAAGGCGCGGTTGACCAATGTGGTGATCGACAGAGGCGTGAAAATTCCCGAAGGTCTGGTTGTGGGCGAAGATGCCGCCGCAGATGCAAAGCGTTTCCGCCGCACCGAAAACGGGATATGCCTGATTACAAAAAAGATGATTGATGCTTTGGAAACCTAGATGAATATCCTTTTTGTGGCGTCCGAATGTGCGCCCTTTATCAAAACCGGCGGTCTGGCCGATGTCATCGGCGCGGTGCCAAAAGCGCTGGCGCCGCTGGGGGCAAAGGTGCGTATTTTGCTGCCCGCCTACCCCGCCCTATCGGCTGAACTGGCCCGGGGCCGCGAGGTGCTGCCCCTGCCCGATCTACTGGGTGGTCCGGCGCGGGTGGTGGCGGTTACCGCGCGCGGGCTAGACCTGTTTTTGCTCGACGCGCCGCATCTGTTTGACCGCGCGGGCAATATCTACCTTGGTCCCGATGGCACGGACTGGCCCGACAACGCGCTGAGGTTCGGCGCGCTTTCGCAGGTCGGCGCACAGATCGCCATGGGTGCGTTGGATGGCTGGGTGCCCGATCTGGTGAATGCGCACGACTGGCAGGCGGCGCTTGTGCCCGCCTATCTGCATGCGGCGGGCAGCGCGGTGCCCACAGTCATGACGATCCACAACATCGCCTTTCAAGGCGTGTTTGACGCCGATGTGCTGGCCCCGCTGGGCCTGCCCGCCGACATGTTCACGGTGGATAAGGGCGAATATTACGGGCGGTTCAGCTTTCTCAAATGCGGGCTGATGCTGGCCAGCAAGGTGACCACTGTCAGCCCCACCTATGCCCGCGAACTGATGGACCCGGGTTTCGGCATGGGGCTGGATGGCGTCATGCAGGCGCGCCGTGCCGACCTGACGGGGATCGTCAACGGTATTGATCTGGATGTCTGGAACCCCGAAACCGATCCGGCCATTGCGGCACCGTATTCTGCCCGCAACCTGCGGAAAAAGGCGCAGAACAAATCTGCACTGCAAGACCGCTTTGGCCTGACGCCAGACGCTGGCCCGTTGTTCTGCGTCATCAGCCGGTTGACCACGCAAAAAGGGCTGGATTTGTTGTTAGAGGTGCTGCCATCGCTGCTGGCCCACGGTGCGCAACTGGCGCTGCTGGGCACGGGCGACAAGGGGATGGAACAGGCCTTTGCCGATGCGGCCAGCCGTCATGCCGGACAGGTTGGCGTGATCATCGGCTACGACGAAAGCCTGTCGCATCTGATGCAGGCAGGGTCGGATGCCATTGTGATCCCGTCACGGTTTGAACCCTGCGGGCTGACGCAACTTTACGGGCTGCGCTATGGCACCATTCCGGTGGTTGCACGCACCGGCGGGCTGGCCGATACGGTGATCGATGCAAATCTGGCCGCCCTTGATGCCGGCTGCGCCACGGGTGTGCAATTTGCGCCCGTCACCGCGATGGGGCTGGAACAGGCCATTGCGCGCACCTGCGATCTGTTTGCGCAACCCAAAGTCTGGGCCGCGATGCAGCGCCGTGCCATGCGGCAATCGGTCGGCTGGGAAACATCCGCGCGGGCCTATCAGACGCTGTTTCAAGCCTTGATATGACCCGCTTTGCGATCAATAGCGGCACGCCCAAGGTGATGGGCGTCACACATGATGGCGACGGCGCGAATTTCGCGGTGTTTTCCGCACATGCCACGCGGATCGACCTGTGCCTGTTTTCCCCCGATGGCAAAACCGAAACGCAGCGCATCCCCCTGCCCGAACGCACCGGTCCGGTCTGGCACGGATATGTGCCCGGCCTGCCATATGGCACGCTTTACGCGTATCGCGCGCACGGAATTTACGCCCCCGATCAAGGGCATCGGTTCAATTCCAACAAGCTGTTGATTGACCCCTATACCCGCGAATTTCATGGCCGTTTCACCGATGCGCCCGAAATCTATGGCTATGACGTCGCCGGTGACGATCTGTCGTTCAGCGCGACCGACAGCGCAGCTTTTGTGCCGAAATCCGTCATTTCGCACCCCGATCTGTTTTTGCCTGCTATGGCCCCCCTGCCCGACGCGCCCACGTCAGAACTGATTTATGAAGCGCACGCCAAGGGCCTGACCCAACTGCACCCAGACGTCGCGGCACATCTGCGCGGCACATACGAGGGGCTGGCGTCAGACGCGGTCATCGACCATCTGCACAAAATCGGCGTCAGCACGATTGAATTGCTGCCGGTTCATGCCTTTCCCGATGACGGGTTTCTGGTCAAAAAGGGCCTGCGCAATTACTGGGGCTATAACACCATCGGGTTCTTTGCGCCCGAACCGCGCTATTTCGGCCCCGAAGGCTTTATCGGCTTTCGAAAGATGGTGCAGAAATTCCATGCGGGCGGGATCAGGGTGATCCTTGATGTTGTCTATAACCACACCGCCGAGGGCGACCACCGCGGCCCCACCCTGTGCTTTCGCGGGTTGGACAACGCCAGCTATTACCGGCTGCTTGGCGGGCAGCCGCGCTATTATGTCAATGACGCGGGCACCGGCAACACGCTGAACATGATCAACCCGCATGTCCTGCGCATGGTCACCGACAGCCTGCGGTTCTGGGTGACGCAGATGGGCATAGATGGGTTCCGGTTTGATCTGGCAACAACACTGGGGCGCGAAAGCTATGGTTTTGATCCCAACGGTGGTTTCCTTGATGCACTGCGGCAAGACCCGGTTTTATCACAGGTCCGGCTGATCGCGGAACCCTGGGATCTGGGGCCAGGAGGGTATCAGCTGGGCAATTTCCCGACTGAATTCTCGGAATGGAACGACACGTTCCGCGACACAACCCGCCGGTTCTGGAAAGGCCATGATCATTCCACACAGGAACTGGGGTCAAAACTGCTGGGGTCGGCCGATATTTTTGATCGCAGCGGGCGGCGGACATGGGCGTCGGTTAATTTCGTGACAAGTCACGATGGTTTCACGCTGGCCGATACCTGCGCCTATAGCAAACGCCACAATGAACCCAACCTTGAAGACGGGCGCGACGGGCATTCGGCGAATTATTCCGACAATTGCGGGGTCGAGGGGCCAACCGAAGATGCGGTGATCCTCGCCCGGCGGGGGCGGCGCGCGCGCAACATGCTGGCCACGCTGTTTTTGTCCCAAGGCACCCCGATGCTGCTGGCAGGGGATGAAATCGGCAATTCCCAGAACGGCAACAACAATGCCTATTGTCAGGACAACGACACAGGCTGGATCAACTGGGCCACCCCCGACCGGGCGCTGACCGATTTTGTCGTGCGGCTGGCGGCCTTTCGGCGCGACCATCCGACATTGCGGCAATCGCACTTCCTGCACAGCCGCACCCGCACCAGCGATGGGTTGCCCGATGTCGTCTGGACCGATTTTGATGGTCACCCGCTGGAATGGCGCGACCCTGCCCTGTCACGCTTTTGCCTGATCAAGCGCCCTTCGGCGGAAACGACTTTGACGGAAAACGACCGCGACGTGGTTGTCATCGCCTTTAACCGCGCGGGCAAGCGTGCGCAGGTCAAACTGCCCGATGCACCACCCGGCGCGCAGTGGGTGCGCCACATCGACACCGGCAACCCGACCGGCCACAAACGGGTGGAACATGATCAAACCTGTGCTGCCATTCAGGCCGCCAGCGTCATCGCCATCACACTGGAATATCACAAGGGGGAGCAGAAATGACACGTATCGCCACCACACCGATCAGCGGCCAGAAACCCGGCACATCCGGCCTGCGCAAGAAAACCCGTGTGTTCATGCAGCCCGGATATCTGGAAAATTTCGTGCAAGCCATCTTTGACGGCATCGGCGGGGCGGCGGGCAAGACCTATGTGCTGGGTGGCGACGGGCGCTATTTCAACAAACGTGCGATCCAGACGATCCTGAAAATGGCCGCTGCCAATGGGGCGGCGCATATCATCGTGGGCCGCGACGGTCTGCTATCCACCCCTGCCGCATCGCATCTGATCCGTCTGAACAAAACCGATGGCGGGATCATCCTGTCAGCCAGCCACAACCCCGGCGGCCCGGACGAAGATTTCGGGATCAAGTTCAACACCCCCAACGGCGGCCCTGCCCCCGAAAGCGTGACCAACGCGATCTTTGCGCGGACCGAAACCATCGACGGCTATGATATCGTGAATGCCGACGATGTGGACCTTGCAACCGAAGGCACACAGACGCTGGCAGGGATGAAAATCACCGTGGTCAACCCCGTCACCGATTATGAAGCCTTGATGCGGTCGATCTTTGATTTCGACGCAATCCGCGCACTGTTTGCGGGCGGGTTCACCATCAGTTTCGATGCGATGCACGCCGTCACCGGCCCCTATGCCCATGCGATCCTTGAGGATACATTGGGCGCGCCCAAGGGCAGCGTCGTCAACGGCACGCCGTCACCCGATTTCGGCGGTGGCCACCCCGACCCCAACCCTGTCTGGGCGCATGATCTGATGGACCGCATGATGGGGCCGGACGCGCCCGATTTTGGCGCAGCGTCCGACGGCGATGGCGACCGCAACATGATCGTGGGGCGCGGGGCCTATGTTTCGCCGTCAGACAGTCTTGCGGTGCTGGCGGCCAATGCCACGCGGGTGCCTGCCTATCAGGGCGGTCTGGCCGGTGTCGCGCGGTCGATGCCCACCAGCGCGGCGGCAGACCGTGTGGCCGAAAAGCTGGGCATCGGCATTTTTGAGACCCCGACAGGCTGGAAATTCTTTGGTAATCTGCTGGATGCGGGCCGGGTCACGATCTGCGGCGAAGAAAGCGCCGGCACCGGGTCGGACCATATCCGCGAAAAAGACGGGCTGTGGGCGGTGCTGTTCTGGCTGAATATTCTGGCCGCGCGCAAGATATCCGTGGCCGAACTGCTGGCCGATCACTGGCAAACCTATGGCCGCAACTACTATACAAGGCTGGATTTTGAAGCGGTGCCAACCGAGGCCGCGCAAGCCTTGCTTGAGGGCGTCATCGCCCGGCTTGGCACCCTGCCGGGGCAGATGTTCGGCGACCTGACGGTCAAGGCTTGCGATGAATTCAGCTATCTTGATCCCGTTGATGGTTCTGTCAGCGCGCATCAGGGCCTGCGCATCTGGTATGAGGGCGGCGCGCGCGCCGTGTTGCGCACATCCGGCACCGGCACCGAAGGCGCGACGATCCGCTGCTATCTGGAGGCCTATAGCGCCGATGATCTGAATAATCCGGCAAAACTGGATGCCGTGCGCGCCGCCACGCTGGCGCTGGCAGATTTTCGCGGACATCTCGACCGGTCAGAGCCCGACGTGACAACCTGAATCGTCAGAATAGGCCCCAACCTATCAGGTTGAAAGCCCGTCAACACCATGTTCAACCCTGACGCCATTACAGTTGTCAGGGCGTTTATCTTTCCACCATTTGGGAAACGTGCCCTTGTCCGGCATTTTCCGGTCCTGTTTACGCCAAATTAAGTCACCGGATCCATAAAGCTGGTTGTGACTATGCCAGTTGGATTGGACCGCTCGACAATGACTTTGGACACAAGAACTTTTGATCTGCCGCCGATCATGAAAATCGAAGACTGTCAGAACCTGCATGGTTTTCTGCAACAGTCAGGCGGCACCCCGGTCATCCTTGAATGTGCATCCGTGACGCGGCTGGGCGGGCTGGCGGCGCAATTGATCAAAATTGCGGCCACCATCTGGGCAGCGCAAGGTGTGCCATTCAAGCTGGTCGCGCCCTCGCCAGGGTTTCGCGACAGCCTGAGGGCACTCGGACTTGATGATTTGCTGACGGAAAAAGAGGGCGTTGCATGACAACACATATCCTTGCCATCGACGATTCGCGCACGATTCGCAGTTTGCTGTCCCTGACACTTGAAAAAGCGGGATTTCGTGTAACTACGGCGGTCGACGGCGTTGATGGCGTCAATAAATATCTCGATCAAGGTGCCGATCTGGTCATTACCGATGTGAATATGCCCAACAAAGATGGTTTTGGTGTGATTGAGGATATCCGCCATGGCGACAGGAACCGTGCCGTACCCGTGCTTGTCCTGACCACCGAAAGCGGGGCCGCCTTGAAGGAGCGCGCGCGCAAAGCTGGTGCAACAGGCTGGATCGTCAAGCCTTTTGATGACGAATCGCTGGTCGCAGTGATCAAGCGTTTGACGGGGGGGTGACAATGAACAATGAACCATCACTGCTCGATACGTTTTTCGAAGAATGCGAAGATTTGATCATCGCCTTATCCGATGGCCTGACAGAAATGCGCGACGGGCAGGCAGACAATGAGACCATTAATGCCGTTTTCCGCGCAGTGCACTCGATCAAGGGCGCGGCAGGTGCCTTTGCGCTCGATGACCTTGTTAACTTTGCGCATAAATTTGAAACGGTGCTGGATGACGTGCGCGCGCAACGCTTGGCACCCGATGACAGCTTGCTCCGCACGTTGCAACGCGCAGGGGATATGCTTGCGGATTTGGTCGATAATGCCCGCAATGCAACACCCGCGAACCGCGCCCTTGTCGATCCGGTTTTGGCCGAACTTCAGGCGTTCCTCGGCCCCGAAGAGGACACTGCGACAGATGAATTCGTGTTCGAGCCTATGTCGCTGGATCTGGGGGGGCAGGATGATACCTCTCCAGTTTACCGGATTTCGTTCACTCCCGGGCGCACATTTTATGCGCTTGGTCATGATCCGCTCCTTCTGATCTTGGCGATCCAGGATCTTGGCCCGACAGAGATCTGTGTGACAGCCAACGATTTGCCAAACAACTTTTCTAACCTCCATTGGGACGACGGTTATCTGACATGGACAATCACCCTTTCAGGACCGGTTTCAGACTTGCCAATTCGCGAAATTTTTCAATTCGTAGATGACCTTTGCGATCTCAGGATCGAAAACAATGAATGCGCGCCCTTTGCGCAGACGACATTCCCAGATCACCCACCACAACCCGAACCTGAAAGCGGACCGACAACAGATGCGCCGCAAAGGGGACTGAAAGACGAACAAGCAGAACGAACGGCCATCAAGCCCACGACAACATTACGCGTCGATCCCGAACGTATTGACCGGCTGATCAATGCCGTGGGCGAGTTGATCATCAACCAGTCAGTGATCTCTCAACGATTGCAAGAAGCGGCGCTGCCAAATTCGTCAGAACTTTTTGCTGATCTTGACGACTACAAGCTCCTTGCGCGCGAAATTCAGGAAGGCGTGATGGCAATTCGCGCACAACCAGTCAAACCCTTGTTCCAGCGCATGTTGCGCATCGCCCGCGAAGCATCAGACGCGACGGGAAAATCTGTCGTGTTGATCACAGAGGGCGAGACTACCGAAGTTGACAAGACCGTCATAGAACGTCTGGCTGACCCATTGACGCATATGATCCGCAACGCGATCGACCACGGAATTGAGTCACCGGAAAAACGCATCAAATCGGGAAAAGCGCAGCAGGGCATCATACGTTTGTCAGCCAGCCAGCGATCTGGCAGTATTGTGATCGAAATCGCTGATGATGGCGCTGGCCTAAACCGACCGCAAATCCGCGACACCGCCATCAAAAAGGGGTTGATCGCGGATGACACAATCCTGAGCGATCAGGAAATTGATCAACTTCTTTTTGCGCCCGGGTTTTCCACTGCCGCAGAAGTCACAAACCTCTCCGGGCGCGGCGTCGGAATGGATGTCGTCAAAACAACGATTACCGGCTTGGGCGGACGGGTCGCAATCAGCACCGTGCCAGGACGCGGCACAACATTTTCAATCACGCTGCCGCTGACCCTCGCGGTTATGGACGGGATGATCATCAATGTCAGTGGTCAGACAATGGTAGTGCCGATCACCAATATCCTTGAAACCATCCGCCCTTCGCAAACTGACCTGTCGAAAATCGGTTTGAATAACGATCTGCTCAGGATCAGGGGGGATTATGTTCCCATCATTGACCTTGCCGAAAGACTTGGCCATGCGCCGCCAGGCAGACCGCTGACGGACAGGGTCCTGTTACTGATCCAGACCGAAAGCATCGCACAATGCGCGCTGGCTGTCGATGATATCTACGATCAGCGTCAGGTTGTCGTCAAAAGCCTGCAGGGCAACTACGGCTACATCCTTGGCGTTTCAGGAGCAACGATTCTTGGTGATGGCAAGATTGCACTGATCATCGACCCCGAAGCGATAACGAATACTACCAGCGTCCAATCACAAATCGCGCAACCAACAGAAGGAGGTCGGTCATATGTCGCCGCCTGATGAAAACACCCAAGGTACACAGTTGGAATTCGTGACACTTGTTGCAGGCGGGCAGAACTTTTGCATCGAAATCACACAAATCCGCGAAATCCGCCGCTGGTCCCCAGTGACCATTCTGCCGCATTCTCCCAGCCACGTACTGGGCGTCATCAACCTGCGTGGTGCAGTCATTCCGATTATTGATCTGGCCGCAAAACTTGGGTTTGATCGCATTTCACCGACCGAGCGTCACGTGATCATCATCACCGCAATCGAAGACCGCATTGTCGGACTTTTAGTGGAGTCAGTATCAGAAATTCTGGGTGTCCGATCCGATATGGTGCGCGAAACGCCGCGCAGCCCTGATGATACAACGATGCGGGCGATCCTTGGCGTAATCGCTGTTGGCGACGACATGACAAAAGTGATCAACCTGTCGACATTATTGACAAATTCCGAACCGGTGGCGGCATGACCCAGCTCAGCGCCCTTCCCTTGGATGTCAGTCCGCCGCAAGCATATGCGTTTTCGGATGCAGACTTTACGATGATTGCAGAACTGGCAAACCGGAAGTTCGGTCTTCATTTGCAAACTTCAAAGAAGGCGCTGGTGTATTCACGTCTGGCACGTCGGCTTCGCGCGCTACAGATGGATTCTTTTAATACCTATTGCGCTTTCATTCAGACATCTAAAGGCGAGACGGAACACCCCCATCTGCTGTCAGCGCTGACCACGAACGTCACGCATTTCTTTCGTGAAATGCATCATTTTGATGCCTTGCGTCATAAAATTATGCCAGAGCTGATTGAAAAGGCGCAGGCAGGCCGCAGTATCCGGCTCTGGTCGTCGGCTTGCTCGTCAGGGCAAGAGGCTTACTGCATGGCAGCGACGATCCTAGACGCTTTTCCTGATGCGCAAAGGCACGATATCAAGGTGCTGGCGACAGATGTAGATGCTGCAATCCTTGGGCAAGCGCGCGCTGCGCGCTACCCGAACGAACAGTTGAATGCGATTCCGCCAGTGTTTCGCGACATCATGGTCAGTAAGATTGCAGATTCGCCAGACCATTTCACGGTGCAGCAAAATGTGCGTGCCATTGTCACGTTCGGTCAATTGAACCTGATCGAAGCATGGCCAATGAAGCGGAAATTTGATGTGATTTTCTGCCGCAATGCCGCCATCTATTTTGACAAAGATACACAGTCAAATCTGTGGGCGCGTTTTGAACAAGCGCTGACGCCGGGGGGCTATTTGATGATCGGTCATTCGGAAAGGCTTTCGGGGCCAGCAGCACAGCATTTCAAAAGCACTGGCATCACAACCTATCAGAAAATCAACACAACCGCCTAAAAAGCAAATCTTCCCAAAAAGGAATAACAAAACATGAGCCTGAAAGATTCTTTACGTGTGATGGTGGTTGACGATATGGGTGTCAGCCGCGGGCTGTTGGTTCAGGCCATTGAAGAAATAGGTATCTGGAAGAACCAGGCCGAAAATGATGGCCAGACAGCACTGGCCAAGCTGGTGGCGGACCCGGTCCACCTTGTATTGTCTGATTATAACATGCCGGGCATGGATGGGTTGGCCCTGCTCCAAGCACTGCGGCAGAACAGATCAACGGCGCGCATTGGCTTTATTCTAGTGACAGGCAACCCAACGCCCGAGATGGTGACAAAGGGAAAGGCATTAGGTTTGAACAATATTATCAAAAAACCGTTTTCCACTGCCAGCATGAAACAGTGTATCGAAAGTGTGGTTGGCCGACTATGACACTTGAACATGTCCCGCAATCACAGCCATATCTTTCCGCTTTGCTCGGGCGCGTCGCGCTGGCTTTGGAAGACTTGGGCCA
>NZ_JACUUJ010000062.1 GCF_014859355.1 Yoonia sp.
ATGGTGCTGTGAGAGAGGATTGAACTCTCGACCTCACCCTTACCAAGGGTGTGCTCTGCCACTGAGCTACCACAGCATCCGTGAGGCGGGGAATTAGCGGCAATTGCGGCGTGGTGCAAGCCCTCTCTGGACGGTTTTTGCCCTTGTTGATAACAGGGCGGTCATGAACGACAAACACAACAAGACCAAACCGGCCAAACCCGCCGCCAGCCGCGAAGACAGGTTGAAGGCGGCGCTCAGGGCCAATATGGCCAAGCGCAAGGCACAGGCGCGCGCGCGCGCGGGCGCGACACCCAATAAAGAGAAAGAATAACAGGTATGGATTCCATCGTGGTCACGGGCGGCACACCGCTGAACGGAAGAATACAGATCGCGGGGGCCAAGAATGCCGCCCTTGCCCTGATGCCCGCGACCCTCCTGTCCGAGGAACCGCTGACGCTGACCAATGCGCCGCGCCTGTCGGATATCAAGACAATGACCGCGCTGCTGCAATCGCTTGGGGTCGAGGTGACGGCGCTGCAAGGGGGCAAGGTGCAGGTGTTGTCCAGCCACGACATGACATCGACCACCGCCGATTATGAAATCGTGCGCAAGATGCGCGCGTCCAACCTTGTGCTGGGTCCGCTGTTGGCGCGGCATCATCAGGCTGTTGTGTCCCTGCCCGGCGGCTGCGCCATTGGCGCGCGCCCGATGGATATTCACATCACCGCACTAGAGGCGATGGGCGCGACCATTGAATTGAAAGACGGCTATTTGCACGCCATCGCCAAGGGCGGGTTGCGCGGCGCGCGCGTGCCGTTGCGGTTTCCCAGTGTCGGGGCCACCGAAAATGTGCTGATGGCCGCCACATTGGCCAAAGGCACCACAATCATCGAAAATGCCGCGCGCGAACCCGAAATTGTTGATCTGGCGCAATGCCTGCGCCGCATGGGAGCGCAGATTGACGGCGAAGGCACCAGCACGATCACCGTGCAGGGGGTGGACCGGCTGGGTGCTGCGACGCATCCTGTTGTCACTGACCGGATCGAACTGGGCACCTATATGCTCGCGCCTGTGTTTGCTGGCGGCGAGGTCGAATGTCTGGGTGGCCGGTTGGATCTGGTGGGAGCCTTTGTGGAAAAACTGGATGCGGCGGGGGTAGATGTGACCGAAACTGCGGATGGGCTTAAGGTGAAACGCCGCGCGGACCGCGCGCGCGCCGTAGACATCACAACCGAGGTGTTCCCCGGCTTTCCGACCGATTTGCAGGCGCAGATGATGGCGATGCTCTGCACCGCTGACGGCACATCGGTGCTGGAGGAAAAGATTTTCGAAAACCGCTTCATGCACGCCCCTGAACTGGTACGCATGGGGGCCGATATTTCGGTGCATGGCGGCACCGCCACGGTGCGCGGCGTGGACCGGTTGAAAGGCGCGCCGGTGATGGCGACCGATTTGCGCGCATCGGTGTCTTTGATCTTAGCCGGCTTGGCCGCAAAGGGGGAAACTGTTGTCAGCCGCGTCTATCATCTGGATCGCGGCTATGAACATGTCGAAGAAAAACTGCGCGCGGTGGGCGCAAAAATCGAACGGGTGACAGGATCATGACCGAAGACGCAAGATTCGAAGACGGGCGCGCGGCCCCGTTGCGGCTCAGGGCGCTGGATACCGATGATCTGGCCGTCATTGCAGCGCTTGTGCAGGATGCGGTGTTTCCTGCTGTCCAAATGAAATGGGACCGCAAGGCGCGGCGTTTCGCCCTGCTGCTGAACCGGTTTCGTTGGGAAAATGCCGCGCGTGCTGCCCAGCGCGGGGGTGGTTACGAACGTGTGCAGGCGGTGCTGGCAATCGAGGATGTGATGCGTGTGCAGACCCAAGGCATCGATAAATCCGACACCGATCTGGTGTTTTCGCTGCTGTCCATCGCCTTTCAATCGGGCAACGATGGCGCGGGCCGGATCGAGCTGACACTGGCCGGCGACGGGATGATCGCGCTGGAGGTCGAAGCCCTTGAGGTTATCCTGCGCGATGTCACGCGCCCCTACAACGCCC
Source organism: Yoonia sp. (assembly GCF_014859355.1). Taxonomy (GTDB): domain Bacteria; phylum Pseudomonadota; class Alphaproteobacteria; order Rhodobacterales; family Rhodobacteraceae; genus Yoonia. Next base: position 2,032 of record NZ_JACUUJ010000062.1, read on the forward strand.
CGTCGGGCAAGGCCCCGTCGCACCCCGAATGATCGCACCGCATTGATGAAGCGGCAGCACCCCGCTATGTCGTGGCGCAAAGGAGTCACCCATGCCGCAGTTTCTGTCCACCTCTGACGCTGATTTTGACACCCGTTTTGCAACTCTATTGGGCGCCAAGCGCGAGGATAGCCCCGATGTGGACGATGTGGTTGCCGGAATTATCGCCGATGTGCGCGCGCGCGGCGATGCCGCCGTGCTGGAACTGACCGCGAAATTCGACCGGCTGGAACTGACCCCCGCAACGATGCGGTTTTCACCCGACGAAATTGCGGACTACTGTGCGCGCGTCAGCGATGCGGATACACAGGCGCTTGAACTGGCCGCTGAACGCATCCGCGCCTATCACGCGCGCCAGATGCCGGATGATGCGCAATGGACCGATGGTACAGGTGCGATGCTGGGCTGGCGCTGGACGCCAGTGTCGGCGGCAGGGCTGTATGTGCCGGGGGGGCTGGCGTCCTATCCCTCATCGGTGCTGATGAATGCGATACCCGCCAAGGTGGCGGGTGTGCAACGGCTGGCCATCGTGGTGCCCACCCCCGACGGCGTCGTGAACCCGCTGGTGCTGATGGCGGCGCGGATTGCAGGGGTGGATGAAATTTATCGCATCGGCGGCGCGCAGGCGATTGCGGCGCTGGCCTATGGGACAGAAACGATCGCGCCGGTGGACAAGATCACCGGCCCCGGCAATGCCTTTGTCGCCGCCGCGAAACGCCGCGTGTTCGGCAAGGTCGGGATTGATATGATCGCCGGGCCTTCGGAAATTCTGGTGATTGCCGATCGCGACAATGACCCCGACTGGATCGCACTTGATCTTTTGTCACAAGCCGAACATGACGAAAGCGCGCAATCGCTGTTGATCACGGACGATGCGGATTTTGGCCGTGCCGTGGCCGATGCCGTTGACGCGCGATTGCAAACGCTGGAACGCCGCGCAATTGCGGGGGCCAGCTGGCGCGACTTTGGCGCGATCATCACGGTGGACAACATGGATCAGGCGGTGGCCCTGTCTGACCGGATCGCCCCCGAACACCTGGAGATTTGCACAGCCGATGCCGAATCCCTTGCCAACCGGATCACCCATGCAGGGGCGATTTTCATCGGCAGTTGGACACCCGAGGCGATTGGCGATTATATCGGCGGGCCGAACCACGTGCTACCCACCGCAAGGTCGGCCCGGTTTTCCAGTGGGTTGTCTGTCATGGATTTCATCAAACGCACCACCCTGTCGCGCATGACGCCCGCTGCGCTGGCCGCGATTGGCCCATCTGCCGAACGGCTCGCGCAATCCGAAAGCCTGCAAGCACACGGCCTGTCGGTGCGGGCGCGTCTGGACCGTTTAAACAGGGGGGACAACGCATGAACAAGATCACCCATATCACGCTGGATGACAGCGCCCTGCCGCCCCCCACGCCCGAGATTGAACAGGAACGCAAGGTCGCCATGTTCGACCTGCTGGAAGACAACCGCTTTGCCCTGCCCGCCCGCGACGGGCGCAGCGTGCCGGATGGCCCTTACCGCCTTGGCCTGTCGATTCGCGAACGTCGGCTGGTATTTGACGTCCGCACCGAGGATGATACACCCGCAGGTGAATTCCATTTGTCGCTGGGACCGTTCCGGCAGGTGGTCAAGGATTATTTCCAGATCTGCGAAAGCTATTTCGACGCGGTCAAAACCCTGCCCCCCAGCCAGATCGAAACCATCGACATGGCCCGCCGCGGCATCCACAACGAAGGCGCGCGGGTGTTGCAGGAACGGCTTGAAGGCAAGGCCGAGGTCGACACCGACACCGCACGCCGCCTGTTCACGCTGATCTGTGTGCTGCATTTCGGGGGCTGATTTGGGGGATGGCGTCACATATCGGCCCCTGCCTCAATCGGTGCTGTTTTGCTGCGATCACAACGCCGTGCGGTCCCCCATGGCCGAAGGCATCATGAAAAAGCTGTATGGCACCGAGTGTTATATCCAGTCGGTCGGCGTCAAGAATGATATGGAAATCGACGGTTTCGCCATCGCAGTCTGTGCGGAAATCGGGGTGGAACTGTCGCGCCACAGGTCGCGGTCATTCGATGAAATGGAAGACTGGGGCGACGATCTGTCATCGTTTGATCTGGTGCTGGCGCTATCGCCCGCCAGCCAGCGCCGCGCGCTTGATCTGACGCGGTTCTACCATCTTGATGTGGAATATTGGCCGATCCTTGACCCCACAGGTCTGGGTGACAGCCGCGAGGCAAAATTGGACAGCTATCGTCAGGCTCGTGACCAGATCATCAAACGGCTGACAGACCGCTGGGGACCGGAAAAGGAAAACATCGATGACTGACGCAACGCACACGCTGCGCCGCTATTTCGATGCCTTCAATGCTGGCGATGTCGATGCAATGCTGGCGGAACTTTCCGATGATGTGGCCCACCACGTGAACGAAGGCAAGGTGCGCAGGGGCAAAGCGGCCTTTGCCGAATTCTGCGCCCACATGAGCCACTGCTATGCCGAGGAACTGACCGATATCGTGCTGTTTTCTGCCCAGGACGGCACGCGCGCGGCGGCAGAATTCACCGTCAACGGCACCTATCTGCAAACCGACCCCGGCCTGCCGGATGCGCACGGCCAGACCTATTGTTTGCCCGGCGGGTCGTTCATGACCTTGCAGGATGGCAAGATTAGCCGCGTGACGACCTATTACAATCTGGCCGACTGGTTGCAGCAGGTGTCATGACCATAGATGTGCGTCAGTTGACCGGTGACGATCTGACCGCCGTGCTGCCGGATGTCGCGCGCCTGCGCATGGCCGTGTTCCGCGACTGGCCCTATCTTTATGAAGGCAGTTTTGACTACGAACACCGCTATCTACAAAGCTATCGCGACAGTGCGGGCGCGATCCTTATCGGGGCCTTTGATGGCGATGTGCTGGTGGGTGCGGCAACCGGCACCCCGATGGAAGATCACGCCGATGACTTCGCGGCGGCCTTTACCAACACCGATATGGCGCTAAGCGATATATTCTATTGTGCCGAATCGGTGCTGTTGCCCGCCTATCGCGGGCGCGGGATCGGGCATGCGTTCTTTGATCTGCGCGAGGATCACGCCCGCCGGTTGGGCCGCAGCATATCTGCCTTTTGCGCAGTGAAACGCCCGGATGATCACCCCGCACGGCCCGCAGGCTACGCCCCGCTTGATCCGTTCTGGCGCAAACGCGGCTATGCGCCCCTGCCCGGCGTCATGGCATCTTTTTCATGGACCGATGTGGGGGATGCGGCGCAAACCGCCAAGCCAATGCAATTCTGGTGCAAAACCTTATGAAGATCGCAACCGCCGCTTATCAGCCGGAATGGCACCCCGACTGGGCCGCGATGGTGGCCAAGCTTGATGCATGGGTTACCGACGCGGTGGCACAAGGGGCCGAATTGCTGGTGTTTCCCGAATATGCGGGGGTCGAGGTCGCGCTGATCGGCGCGCCCGATGGCAATGGCGATCCGGTGCGCTGGCGCGATGCGATGGTGCGTGCGGCGGATAGGTGGGCCACCCTGCACCGCGATCTGGCGATGCGGCATGGCGTGACCATCCTTGCGGGCAGTCTGAACGCCGCAGGGCCGGACGGGCCGGTGAACCGCGCGACATTGTGTGCGCCCAGCGGTGCAACAGGCACACAGGACAAGATGATCCTGACGCCCTACGAACGACAAAACATGGGCCTGACAGCAGGTGCCGCCTTGCAAGTGTGCGACACGCCCCTAGGGCGCGTTAGCGTTTTGATCTGCTACGATAGCGAATTCCCCCTGCTGGCCCGCGCCTTGCTTCAGGCCGGTGCCGATATGATCCTCGTGCCGTCTTGCACCGAACAGCCCGCAGGCCAGACCCGCGTGCGCCAATCCGCCCGCGCCCGCGCGATCGAAGGGCAATGCCTTGTCGTGCAATCCCCGCTGGTGGGGCGCGTGCCCGGCTGCGATATCGTAGACACCAACACCGGGCGCGCTGGCCTGTTCTGCCCGCCCGATTACGGGCTGCCCAGCGACGGGATCATTGCCCAGGGGGATACCAATCAGCCCGGCTGGACCATCGCCGATGTTGACTTGGCCCACATCGGCAGGGCACGAAACTCCGGCCAGGTCGGCAACTTTGCCCATTGGCCGGAACAGGACGGGCGCATCAAATCCGTCACATCCGTGTCGTTGCGCTAAGGGGGCGCTGATTAGCCCTTGAAAAATAGCGAAATGAGGCGCATCTAAGCGCCGTCCGCAAAATTACGCGGAAGACAAACACAGGAGATCACATGGCCAAGGAAGAACTGCTCGAATTCCCAGGTGTCGTGAAAGAACTTCTGCCAAACGCGACGTTTCGGGTCGAGCTGGAAAACGGCCATGAGATCATCGCGCACACGGCAGGAAAGATGCGCAAGAACCGCATCCGCGTTCTGGCTGGCGACAAGGTGCAAGTCGAGATGACACCTTATGATCTGACCAAGGGTCGGATCAACTATCGTTTCAAATAGCGTGAAGCAACGCTTTACGCTGCGCGGCTAAGCGTTTTGCCAATGGCAAAATGCCTACCAAGCCCGCTTGCGGATAATATCGCATGACAACGTTGTCCCTCGATCCCACGCTTGCGCTGATCCTCGGCTCTGGCTCGCCCCGGCGACTGGAGCTTTTGGCGCAGCTTGGTGTGACACCTGCCGCCATCCGCCCCCCCGACATTGACGAAGCCCCCCGCAAGGGTGAAGTGCCCCGCGATTACGTCAAGCGCATCGCGCATGAAAAGGCCGCAGCTGTGGTGGCCGGTGACGGTGAAGTCGTGCTGTGCGCTGACACGACAGTGGCGCTGGGGCGCCGGATTCTGGGTAAACCCGCTGATGCGGGCGAAGCGGCGCAGTTTTTGTATGCCCTGTCGGGACGGCGGCACAAGGTGATTACCGCGGTGGCCGTCAAACGCGGTGGCCGGATCTGGCTGAAAGACGCGCAAAGCACTGTCGCGATGAAACAACTGTCAGATGCCGAAGTGAACGCCTATTTGGCGACGGGCGACTGGCAGGGCAAAGCCGGCGGCTATGCCATTCAGGGCCCTGCGGGCGCGTTCATTCCGTGGATCAACGGATCTTATACTGGGATCGTCGGGTTGCCGCTGGCCGAAACCGCAGGGCTGCTGACAGCGGCCGGTTTTCCGCTATATAAAGGTGCCACATGAAGGGTCGGATGATTATCCTTGATCATATCAATGATATGGAAGCCGCCGCCTATCTGGTAGATGGAAAACTGGACGATCTTCTGATCGACCACGCCGATGGCCCCCGACCCGGCGCTATTTTCCGTGCGATTTGCGACCGCCCGATCAAAGGGCAAGGCGGCATGATGCTGCGCCTGCCAGATGGTGAAACCGCGTTCCTACGCCAAGGCAAAGGCCTGCGCCCCGGTCAACCGCTGCTGGTGCAGGTCACAGGCCATGCCGAAGATGGCAAGGCGGTGCCGGTCACCGACCGCGTGCTGTTCAAAAGCCGCTATGCGATTGTGACTCCCGGCAAACCCGGCCTGAACATCTCGCGCCAGATCGCCGACGAAGATACCCGCGATGCGCTGCTGGCCGTCGCACATGAGGTCTATGACGGCGACCACGGGCTGATTCTGCGATCCGCCTGCGACGGCGCCGATGCGGCTGAAATTGCCGACGATATCCTTGCGATGTCCGCCTTGGCCGATGCCGTGCTGGCCGATGCGACAGGCAACACCCCAGAGGCCCTGACCGAAGGCGACGGCCCGCATACGCTGGCCTGGCGCGATTGGGCCGGTGCGGCCACGGTTATCACCGATGCCGGTAGCTTTGACGCCCACGGGGTGCTGGACCAGATCAGCGCGCTGGGCAGCCCGCTGGTGCCTTTGGGCGAAGGCACGATGTATGTCGAACCCACGCGCGCGCTGGTTGCTGTGGATGTGAATACCGGCGGCGATACCTCGCCCGCCGCCGCGCTCAAGGCAAACCTTGCCGCCGCCCGCGCCCTGCCCCGCGCGCTGCGCCTGCGCGGCCTGGCCGGACAGATCAGCATTGATTTCGTGTCGATGTCCAAGGCGCACCGCAAACAGATTGAACAATCGCTGCGCGCGGCCTTTAAGACCGACCCGATCGAGACGTCGCTGGTGGGTTGGACACAGATGGGCCTGTTCGAATTACAGCGCAAACGCGAACGCCCCACACTGCCCGGAACATTAATAAAAGGTATCTGATGGCCTGCCCGATCTGCAACAAACCAACCGCGGCAAAGTTCCGTCCGTTTTGTTCGAAACACTGCGCGGATATTGATCTGGGCAAATGGCTGACAGGCAGCTACGCCATCCCGGCGCAAGACCGCGATGATCTGGACGCACTGGAAGAAGAGCTGCGCGCCGCAGAAGAACACAAACCGCATTAAGAGTGCAATTGAGCGCAACTTCCCTCTGGACACCCCCAGCCCCCGCGTCTAAAACCCCGCTACCCGATGGGTCGCCTAGGCGCCCGTCCCGATGCCCGGGTAGCTCAGGGGTAGAGCAGTGGATTGAAAATCCTCGTGTCGGTGGTTCGATTCCGCCCCCGGGCACCAACTTAAAACATAAAGATCATAAACTTAACGATCGCACAGTTTTAATATGTGTTGGTGGGCTGATTTACTGTGTTGAACACAGTGTTTGGATTCGCTGTGGCAACACAGTAAATGCAACACAGTCTTAAAACACCGTAAGTCGACACTGTTTTTGAACACAGTGTTACAAGTTGCTGTCAGCATCGCCCTGTATGGTTTGTTCGTGCATCTGAGAAAGCTGGCTTCCAACACAGTGAAAACTGCACTGTTCATAGATATGCGGAAAATTGTGGATTTTAATACTGTCTCAGTTCACAAAACAGAAACAACACTTGAGCACAGCAATTTATGAAGCCTCCTAAGACAGTGACAAGCCTCGATACACTGGGCCGCGTTCGGCTTTCAGAAAATTTCTGGATGCGGGAGTTCCTCTACTCAGACGTCGCAAACTTTCACGGCATGCCCAACATACCGGATGATCCCGACCTTGCGATCATGGTCGGCAAGCGTCTATGCGAAGAACTGTTGGAGCCACTCCAGCGCACGTTTGGCAAAGTCGTCATCCGGTCGGCGTTCCGCTCTTGCTCAGTGAATGGGTTTTGCAACGAACAGCAAAGAGCGGGCAAGTCAGGCTACACCTGCTCATCAAACGAGGCGAACTTTGCTGGTCACATATGGGACCGCCGTGATGCTGGCGGCTTTGCGGGGGCTACAGCTTGTATTGTAATACCATCCTTTGCAGATAGGTTTGAGGCAGGCATGGACTGGCGTGCACTGGCATGGTGGGTGCACGACCACTTGCCATATGCGAGCATGTATTTCTTCCCAAAGCTCGCAGCATTTAACCTGGCATGGCACGAAAACCCTGAACGACGGATCGACAGCTACATCGCACCCAAAGGCTGCCTGACGCGACCCGGCATGCCGAACCATGAAGGCTGCCATGCCGAATGGTATCGCGACCTTCCGGAACTTATGGGCTAAGTTGAATGTTTTGACAGCAACGGGCGGAACGTGTCAACGACTTTGAGACGGTGGCTTTTAGACTTTAGGCTTGGGTTTTTTCCGTTTGCTTTGGTGGGTTG
>NZ_JACUUJ010000063.1 GCF_014859355.1 Yoonia sp.
TTGCAGGGGCCGAAATTCACCAGCTTGATTTTCTGGAAAATGATGCTGATGAAAAGGTAAAGGCGTGGCTGGGCGGCAAGGCAAATGTGGTAATGTCCGACATGGCCGCATCGGCATCCGGGCACAAACAGACCGACCACAACCGGATCATCGCGCTGTGCGAGGCGGCGGCGCATTTCGCGTTCGACGTATTAGAGGACGGCGGCACATTTGTGGCCAAGGTGCTGGCCGGCGGCGCCGAAGGCGATTTGCAGAAATTGCTGAAATCGCGCTTTGCCAAGGTCGCCAACGTCAAACCGCCTGCGTCACGGTCGGACAGTTCGGAAAAATTCGTGGTAGCGACAGGGTTCAAGGGCGCGCAAGACGCGTCAGACCAAGGTTAGCCGCGTTTCCCAATCGGTGCAGTGATTGATCAGCGCCTCTGATGGCACCCTGTCGGTCACGAAATGATCAACCTGCGCCAGTGACGCGATTTTCACCGGCGCCTTGCGGGTGAATTTGCTGCTGTCCGCCACAAGGATCGTGGCACGCGCGGCTGCAATGATCTGCTGGCTGACGCGGACCTCTTCGGGGTCGAAATCAAGCAGGTCACCGGACTGATCGATCGCCGATGCGCCGATCACTGCAAAATCGACCTTAAAGCGGTCGATCGCAAGGGCGGCCAGATCCCCCACCAACCCGCCATCGGACCGGCGCAGGCTGCCACCGGCGACCACCACATCGCAGGCGGGGTTCGCCGCCAGAATATTCGCCACGTTCAGATTGTTGGTCACGACCATCAGGTTACGATGCGCGTGCAGGGCGTGGGCGACAGCCTCGGTTGTGGTGCCGATGTTCAGGAACAGCGACGCATTGTCAGGGATCAGCCTTGCGGTGGCGCGCGCAATCCTGATCTTGGTATCGCGGTTCAGCGCACGGCGGTCGCCATAGCCGATATTGCTGACACCCGACGGCAGAACCGCCCCGCCGTGGATCCGCTCTAACAGGCCGGCCGCGCAAAGCTGGCGCAGATCGCGGCGGATCGTCTGCACCGCGACGCCGGTTTCATCTGCCAGATCGGTGGCAATCACCTTGCCTGTTTGTTGTGCCCTAGCGCGGATCAAGCTGTGGCGCGTGTCTGTATCCATATGTTCGGTATTAATTGCATGCGAAAATGATACAAGTTTTAATGCGCGTAATCATTTATGATTTTTTATTCGCTTGGTGTTCGCTTTGTCACAGGCGAACAGTTTTGCAACCCGTTCTTGCGCTTGCGCCATAACGCCCTTACGGCCTGCAAAAAAAACGGGGCGCATCATGCAAACGGATTTTGACCTTTTCGTCATTGGCGGTGGTATCAACGGCTGCGGCATTGCGCGGGATGCGGCAGGGCGTGGGCTGCGCGTGGGGTTGGCGGAAATGAACGATCTGGCGTCGGCCACGTCATCCGCCTCGACCAAGCTGTTTCACGGCGGATTGCGCTATCTGGAATATTTCGAATTCGGGCTGGTCCGCAAAGCGCTGATCGAACGCGAGGTTTTGTTGCGCAATATGCCCCATATCAGTTGGCCGATGCGGTTCGTGCTGCCCTATCACCCCGACATGCGGTTCGAAGGCGACACGCCCACATCGCGCTTGCTGACGTTGGTCATGCCATGGATGAAAGGCCGCCGCCCGGCGTGGCTGATCCGTTTAGGTTTGTTCATGTATGACACCCTTGGCGGGCGTAAAATTCTGCCCGCAACCAGTGTTGTCGATCTGACCCGACAGCCCGAAGGCGCGCCGCTGAAAGGTAAATTCGAAAAGGCCTATGAATATTCCGATTGCTGGATCGAAGATGCACGCCTTGTCGTTCTGAACGCCCGCGATGCCGCTGACCGCGGGGCAACGATCATGACCCGCACACGGGTGATCCGCGCAGATCGGGTGGAAGGTTATTGGCGTATCGTCACGCAGTCACAGGGCAAGGAACAAACATTCACCGCCCGCGCATTGGTCAATGCTGGCGGGCCTTGGGTTGAAAATGTTGTCCGGCAGGTAGCGCATCAGAATACCTCTGAAGGGGTGCGGCTGGTGCGTGGCAGCCATATCGTGACGAAAAAGTTGTTTGATCACGACAAGGCGTATTTTTTTCAAGGCGAAGACGGGCGGATCATCTTTGCCATTCCCTATGAAACGGATTTCACCCTGATCGGCACCACAGATCAGGAACATGACGATCTGAACACCAAGCCTGTCGCAACCGACGCAGAACAGGACTATCTGTGCGCTTTCGCTTCGCAGTATTTCGAAAAACCCATCACCCGCGATGATATCGTCTGGACCTATTCCGGCGTGCGCCCGCTTTATGATGATGGGGCGAAATCCGCAACGGCCGCGACGCGCGACTATGTTCTGTCGCTGGATGACACCGGCGCGCCATTGCTCAACGTCTTTGGTGGCAAGATCACGACCTATCGCAAGCTGGCGGAAAACGCGCTGGCCAAGCTGATACCGCTGATCGGCGGCACCTGTGACTGGACGGCCGATGCGCCCCTGCCGGGGGGCGATTTCAAGGTGCGTGACCGCGACCGGCTGGTGACTGATTTACAGGCAGATTACCCTTTTCTGACAACAGCTTGGGCGCTGCGCCTGATCCGCGCTTACGGCACCGATGCACGCCAGGTTCTGGGTGATGCCAAAACAACCGCCGATCTGGGGCCGGATTTTGGCGCAACCCTGACCGGGGCCGAGGTGGCATGGCTGATGGCGCGTGAATATGCCCGGACCGCAGAAGATGTGGTCTGGCGGCGCAGCAAACTGGGCCTGCGCATGACGCCCGACCAGATTGCGGCGCTTGATGCACATATGGCGGGTTGAGGCGGGACCGCAAACTCCGCTAGGCTGATGAAAAACAGGGGGCACACATGACCTATATTCTCGCGATTGATCAGGGCACCACATCAAGCCGCGCGATCTTGTTTGACAAGGACATGAAGGTTGTTGCCACCGCGCAGCAGGAATTTCCGCAGCATTTTCCGCAATCGGGCTGGGTTGAACATGATCCGGCGGATATCTGGGCATCAGTTGTCGCGACTTGCCGTGATGTCATGGCAAAGGCTGACATCACCGCGCGTGCGATCACCGCAATTGGTATCACAAACCAGCGCGAAACAACGGTTGTCTGGGATAAAAACACAGGCGAACCTGTGCATAATGCCATCGTCTGGCAGGACCGGCGCACATCGGATTTTTGTCAAGAATTGCGCACCGAAGGGTTTGACCAGATCATCACACGTAAAACGGGCTTGCTGGCAGATCCGTATTTTTCAGGCACCAAGCTGCGCTATATCCTGCAAAACGTGCAAGGCGCGCAGGAACGGGCCAAAGCGGGTGATCTGCTGTTTGGCACGGTGGATAGTTATCTGATTTGGAAAATGACAGGCGGCGCGTCGCATGTGACCGATGCCACGAATGCCGCGCGCACCATGCTTTATGATATTCGCAAAGGATGCTGGAGCGCCTCAGTCTGTGATCGCTTTGATATTCCCATGGTCATGTTGCCGCAGGTGAAGGACTCGGCTGCTGATTTCGGCATGACTGAAAAGGCGCTTTTTGGCGCCCCGCTGCCCATTTTGGGGGTGGCCGGTGACCAGCAGGCGGCCACGCTGGGGCAGGCCTGTTTCAAGCCGGGGATGGTGAAATCAACCTATGGCACCGGCTGTTTTGCCTTGCTCAACACGGGCGACACCTTGGTTGAAAGCAAAAACCGCCTGTTGGGCACGATTGCCTATCAGTTTGACGGCAAACCGACCTATGCCATTGAAGGGTCTATTTTTATTGCCGGGGCTGTTGTGCAATGGTTGCGTGACGGGCTGCACATGATCCGTGAAGCGGGTGAAACGCAGGCCTTGGCCGAAAGCGCCGATTTCGGGCATGAACTCTATCTGGTGCCTGCCTTTACCGGGCTTGGCGCGCCCTATTGGGACGCCGAAGCGCGGGGCGCGATTTACGGCCTGACCCGCAATTCCGGTCCGGCTGAATTTGCCCGCGCGGCCTTGGAAAGCGTCGGGTTTCAGACGCGCGACTTGATTGAAGCGATGAAAAGCGATTGGCAGAATCCTGATTCCGAAGGAATTTTGCGGGTGGACGGTGGTATGAGCGTCTCTGACTGGACGATGCAATTCTTGTCCGATATCATCGGTGCGCCGGTTGACCGGCCACAGGTGTCTGAAACGACCGCGATGGGCGTTGCCTGGCTGGCGGGGATGCGGGCAGGGATTTACCCCGATCAGGCAGGCTTTGCCGCGCAGTGGGCGCTGGACCGACGTTTCAAGCCGCAGATGGATACGGTGACGCGCGACAGGCGCTATGCCGGATGGAAAGATGCGGTCGCCCGAACGCTGAGCAAACCTGCCGCTTAGGCTCAGGCTTGGCCGGTCTGCCAGATCGCAAATTCGGCGGCGCGTTTGTCGTGCAATTGGGCTGCAACGGATGGCGACAACGTCGTCGGCATGACAGGCGAAACGTTGATCTGTTTTGGCGCAACCGGCCTATTGAGACGCTGCGCCAGAAAATTGGTGATTTTATCCCATGATTCGTAGCGAAACAGGTAATCGACGCCAACTTTATCGTTGTCCACCCGCAGGAATTTTGCCTGTGAACCGACGGCGGCAAAAGGCGCCGGTTGGTCTTTGCAATATTCCATTACAAAATCGTTGAAACTGATCCCCCGGGTGCTGTTGGGGTGGCCCACCAGGGCGTCGCGACTGCGATACCGATACCAGCTGGCCAACCAGTCAACGGGTTGGCGCACAACTGCCATCAGTTCGGGGGCCTGTCCGTCTGGCTGCAGCAATAACGGCCGCAGGAATCGGTTGTAGCGACGGCATGACATATGTTTCAGCCCCGGCGGATCACGCAGGACCATGGATGCGCCCGGGGCCAAAGCGCCTGCCAATGCTGTGGTTCCGGTTTTGGGAACGGCTAATAGAACAAGGTTTTCTTGCCAGAAAACAAGCATTTGGATGGAAACCTCTGGAATTTTGCAAATGATCTTGCCCGCGTAAAGCAATCATTAACCACTGATGGCCAAAGGTGAAGACGAAAAATCTTGTTGCAATGTTCTTCTTTTGGCCTCACATAGTTGGGAACATAATAAGAACAAAAGCAATGATTGCCGCCCGGCAGGGGGCATGAAATAAGGACGGGAAACATGGCAACGGCAGAACTCCTCAAAATGGCTGACAAGAAATCCGCGGACAAGGAAAAGGCGCTCGAAAGTGCGCTGGCACAGATCGAACGGCAGTTCGGTAAAGGCTCGATCATGAAACTGGGCGGCCAGAACCAGATGCCCGATATCGAGGCGACATCGACCGGCTCGCTTGGCCTTGATATTGCGCTTGGCATCGGTGGCTTGCCCAAAGGCCGCGTGATCGAGATTTATGGCCCGGAATCGTCGGGGAAAACCACGCTGACGCTGCACGCCATCGCAGAAGAACAGAAAAAAGGCGGCGTTTGTGCCTTTGTCGATGCCGAACACGCGCTTGACCCGCAATATGCCAAAAAACTGGGCGTGAACCTGGATGAATTGCTGATTTCGCAACCCGATACCGGTGAACAGGCGCTGGAAATCGTCGATACGCTGGTGCGTTCTGGTGCGGTGGCGCTGGTTGTGATCGATTCGGTGGCCGCGCTAACCCCGAAATCAGAACTTGAGGGCGACATGGGCGACAGTTCCGTCGGTGTCCACGCCCGTTTGATGAGCCAGGCCATGCGCAAGCTGACAGGCTCAATCAACCGTTCGGGCTGTATGGTGATCTTCATCAACCAGATTCGCATGAAGATCGGCGTGATGTTCGGCAGCCCCGAAACCACGACAGGCGGCAATGCATTGAAATTCTATGCCTCTGTCCGTCTTGATATTCGTCGCATCGGCGCGATCAAGGACCGGGACGAAATCGTGGGCAACGCAACCCGCGTGAAAGTTGTGAAAAACAAGGTCGCGCCGCCGTTCAAACAGGTGGAATTCGACATCATGTATGGTGAAGGTATCTCAAAAACCGGCGAATTGCTGGATTTGGGCGTCAAGGCCGGTGTGGTGGAAAAATCCGGCGCCTGGTTTAGCTATGGCGATGAACGGATCGGGCAGGGGCGTGAAAACTCTAAACTGTTCCTCAAGGAAAATCCAAAGATCGCCAATGAGATCGAGGACAAGATCCGCGCCGCCCATGGCCTTGAATTTGACATGGCCGGTAGCGACGATAATGCTGGTGACGATCTGGTCGAGGTGTAACAGTCGCAGATGGCGACTGCGCAAACGCCCACATCGCTGACCGCGGTGGAGAATACTCTGGGAAAGGGTGCTGCGGTCGCGGCGCCCTTTTTCGTAGTCTGCCTGTGGACAGTGGCGGGCCGCATGTCTATTTCTCAGCAGAACAAATTCAAGTGTTGAAAGCGCGCCATGTCCAGCCTTGCTGATATCCGATCCACCTTTTTGTCCTACTTTGAAAAACAGGGGCACGCGGTTGTCCCGTCCAGCCCGCTTGTGCCGCGCAATGACCCGACGTTGATGTTCACCAATTCGGGCATGGTGCAGTTCAAGAACCTGTTCACCGGCATCGAAACCCGCGACTATTCCCGCGCGACCACCAGTCAGAAATGCGTGCGCGCCGGGGGCAAACACAACGATCTTGACAACGTGGGCTATACCGCGCGCCACCACACATTTTTCGAAATGCTGGGAAATTTCAGCTTTGGCGATTATTTCAAGGATGATGCGATCGCCTTTGCCTGGGAACTGCTGACACGGGATTTCGGGATCGAGAAGAACCGTTTGCTGGTCACCGTATACCACACCGACGACGAGGCCGCCGCGATCTGGAAAAAGGTCGCAGGGCTGAGCGATGACAAGATCATCCGCATCCCCACCGATGACAATTTCTGGCGTATGGGGCCAACCGGCCCTTGCGGCCCCTGCACCGAAATTTTCTATGATCATGGCGATCACATCTGGGGCGGCCCTCCTGGTTCGGCGCAAGAAGATGGCGACCGGTTTATTGAAATCTGGAACCTTGTGTTCATGCAGAACGAACAGTTCGAGGATGGCACCTTGCGCCCGCTTGACATGCAGTCGATCGATACCGGCATGGGGCTGGAACGGATTGGCGCGCTGTTGCAGGGCAAGCACGACAATTATGATACCGACCTGATGCGCGCCCTGATCGAAGCATCGGCCACAGTCACTTCGACCGATCCTGACGGCCCTGGCAATACCCACCACCGGGTGATCGCGGATCATCTGCGATCAACCTCTTTCCTGATTGCCGAAGGCGTGTTGCCGTCGAACGAAGGGCGCGGCTATGTTCTGCGCCGCATCATGCGCCGCGCGATGCGGCACGCGCATTTGCTGGGGGCCAAGGATCCGGTGATGCACCGCCTGGTGCCTGCGTTGGTGCAACAGATGGGCGGGGCCTATCCTGAACTGGGGCAGGGCAAGCGCCTGATCGAGGAAACCCTGCTGAACGAAGAAGTGCGGTTCAAACAGACGCTTGATCGCGGACTCAAGCTGCTGGACGAGGAATTGGCGCATCTGCCTGATGGCGCCGAACTGCCCGGGCAAGCCGCATTCAAGCTGTATGACACCTATGGTTTCCCGCTGGATTTGACGCAGGATGCGCTGCGCGAACAGGGCCGCGCGGTGGATACCGCAGGGTTCGATACCGCCATGGCCGAACAAAAGGCCAAGGCGCGCGCGGCATGGTCCGGCACCGGCGAAGCGGCGGATAGCGCGGTGTGGTTCGATATTGCCGACACACACGGCACGACCGATTTTCTGGGCTATGATACGCTGAGCGCCGAAGGCCGGGTTTTGGCGCTGGTGGTTGATGGCGACACGGTCGATCATGCTGGTGGCGCTGTGCAGATCGTGCTGAACCAGACCCCGTTTTACGCCGAATCCGGTGGTCAGGTGGGCGATGCGGGCTGGCTGAAAACCGAAACCGGCAGCGCCCAGATTACCGACACCAAGAAAGTGGCGGGCCTTTATGTGCATTTCGCCACGGTGACGGACGGCACGATCAACACCGGGCAGGGCGCCGAACTGTCGGTTGATCCTGCGCGGCGCGGCAGGATCATGGCGAACCATTCCGCCACGCATTTGCTGAACGAAGCACTGCGCGAAACGCTGGGTGATCATATCGCGCAGCGCGGGTCGTTGAATGCGCCCGACCGGCTGCGGTTTGACTTTAGCCATACCAAACCGCTGTCTGCGGATGAACTGGCGCAGGTCGAACACGACGTGAATGCGGTGATCCGGCAGAACAGCCCCGTTGAAACCCGCATCATGACGCCGGATGACGCCCGCGCCTTGGGCGCGCAGGCGCTGTTTGGTGAAAAATATGGCGATGAGGTGCGCGTGGTGTCAATGGGCCGGCAGGCCGGTTCTGGCAAGGGCACCACCGGCGACACCTATTCGCTGGAACTCTGCGGTGGCACGCACGTCAAACAACTGGGTGAAATCGGCACATTCGTGCTGTTGGGTGATAGCGCATCCAGTGCCGGTGTCCGCCGGGTCGAGGCGTTGACGGGCGAAGCTGCGCTTGATTATCTGCGCGCACAAGATGCTCGGTTGGCACAGGTGGCCACGACGCTCAAGGCACCATCGGCCGAGGTTGCGGACCGCGTAAAGGCGCTGATGGACGAACGGCGCGCATTGGCGAACGAGGTGGCGCAACTGCGCCGCGAACTGGCGATGGGCGGCGGCGCAGGGCAGGTGGCCCCGGTCAATGTTGTCAATGGCGTGCCGTTTCAGGCGCAAGTGCTGTCGGGCGTCACCGGCAAAGACTTGCCCGCCCTGATCGACGAGATCAAGGCGCAGATCGGCAGCGGGGCGGTTTTGCTGATCGCCGATACCGGCGGCAAGTCGGCTGTTGCTGTGGGCGTGACCGACGACATGGTAGGACGCGTTTCCGCGGTGGATATTCTGCGTGCTGTCACGCCAGAATTGGGCGGCAAGGGCGGCGGTGGTCGCCCTGATATGGCGCAAGGCGGTGGCGCGTCTGCAGCGAATGCCGACGCTGCGATTGCGGCTGCGAAAAACATATTGGAGGGCTTGAAATGAGCGCACTTTGGATTGCCCACGTCACTGTCACGGATGATGCGGCCTACAAGAAATACGCGGAACTGGCCGGCCCTGCGATTGCCGATCACGGCGGTAAATTCATTGCCCGTGGCGG
>NZ_JACUUJ010000064.1 GCF_014859355.1 Yoonia sp.
CCTACGCAACTAAAAAGCATTCGATTGTCGCACATAATGGAGCGGGTAACGGGAATCGAACCCGTAACTGAAGCTTGGGAAGCTTTCGTGATACCTTTTCACCATACCCGCATCACAGGGATTGAGTTAATCGCCCCAGCTGATCCCGTCAAGCTGATATCGCAAGTCACCGTCAGGCGCGTCGGCGTCTGCGTCGCCCGCCTTCGCCGCCTTCGTTATGGTTGACATCGGGCAGGGCGACAATCGATCGCAGAATCGGAAACGGTTCCACCGCGTTGGGGATGTTGGATGCATTGACGAAATGTTCCTGAAAACGCGGTTCGATCGCGGTTTCGATCTTGTGGATCTTGTGGACCACCTGTTCGATTTCGCGCCGTGCATCGGTGTTCAGCAGGGCAATCCGCGCGCCGGTGCCCGCAGCATTGCCGGCAGATGTGACCTTGCTTAGCGGGGCGTCGGGGATCATGCCCAGCACCATCGCGTGCAACGGGCTGATATGCGCGCCAAAGGCCCCCGCCAGCACCACCCGGTCTACCTTGTCCACGCCGAATTTATCCATCAGAAGGCGCGCCCCGGAATAAAGCGCGGCCTTGGCCATCTGGATTTGCCGGATGTCGGTGTTGGTCACGGTAATCAGCGGCCCGCGGTCGGCGGTGCCGTCATACAGCAGATAGGAATTCGTCCGCCCGTCGGCAAAACAGTTGGGCGACCCGGTCTGTTCGGCAGACCCGATCAATCCCGGCCCGTCCACGATACCGGCCATGCGCATTTCAGCGATCACTTCGATGATGCCGGACCCGCAGATGCCGGTGACACCGGTTTGTGCGATCGCCGCGGCAAATCCGTCTTCGTCCGACCATAGATCAGACCCGATGACCTGAAAACGCGGCAGTTTCGTCGCCGGATCAATGCGCACATGTTCAATCGCCCCCGGTGCTGCGCGTTGGCCGCTGCTGATCTGCGCGCCCTCGAACGCGGGGCCGGTGGGGGATGAGCAGGCCAGCACCTTTTCGCGGTTGCCCAAGATGATTTCGGCGTTTGTGCCCACGTCCACAATCAGCACAAGGTCTTCGGATTTATCAGGAGCCTCGGACAGAGCGACAGCGGCGGCATCGGCGCCGACGTGGCCTGCAATGCAAGGCAGGATGTAGACGCGCGCGGCGGGATGCAGGTTCAGGTCCAGTTCGACCGCGCGCAGCGACAGCGCATCAGATGTGGAAAGCGCGAAAGGGGCCTGCCCCAATTCATAGGCGTCGATCCCCAGAAACAGATGGTGCATGACCGGGTTGCAGACAAAAACGACGTCCACGATCTGCGTGAGGTCGATTTGTGCTTCTTCGGCGATCTGGGTGAACAGCGCGTTCATACCCTGACGCACGGCGGCGGTCATTTCAGCGGCCCCGGTGGGGTTCATCATGCTATAGCTGACCCGGCTCATCAGATCTTCGCCATAGCGGATTTGCGGGTTCATGATGCCGGATGAGGCAATCACCTCGCCTGATTGCAGGTTGCACAGGTGGGCCGCGATGGTGGTTGACCCCAGATCGACGGCCAGCCCGTAAAGCGCGCCTTCGTAGAATCCCGGCCATATATGGATGATCCGCGGGCTGAACACCGCATCCCCCAGATGCACCGCGACGGTGACTTTCCAGCCGCCCTTGCGCAGCGCCTTTTGCAGAGTTTGCAGCACCGTCAGATCCGCCTCCAGATGCGGCAAATCCCAGTCGCGGCGCAGCGCTGTCACTAGCCGTTCCAGGTCGCCCGACGGGTCGTGCATATCGGGTTCGGCAACTTCGACGTAATACAGCCGGGTTGACGGGTTCATGACGATTTCGCGCGCCTCGGCACGTTTGCGCACCACCTGTTTGTGCACCTGGCTTTCGGCGGGCACGTCGATCACAACATCCTTTTGGATCGTTGCCTGACAGCCCAGCCGCCGTCCCGGTTTCAGGCCGCGTTTTTCGTTATAGCGCGCCTCGACCGCGTTCCACGGCGACAGCGCGTCGTCTGCGACGGTCAAACCGTGTTTGGCAAATTCACCATAAGACGGGGTGATCTGGCATTTCGAACAAATCCCCCGACCGCCGCACACGCTGTCGAGATCAACGCCCAACTGGCGCGCCGCCGTCAGAACCGGCGTGCCGACGGGAAAGCGCCCGCGCTTGCCTGATGGGGTAAAGATAACAAGATGTTCAGTCGTCATGATAATTGCCTGCAATTGGTTGCGTTTAACATAACCCCCCGCCGCGCAGAGGGAAGGGCAGAACGCGTCATAATGATGATGCAATACGTCCCGCTATTGCAGCACCTGCGTGCCCATCACCCAGACCGTCAGTGGCACGGGCAGAGTGGCCAGCGCGATGGTCAAAAAGGCCAGCGCAGGATGGAACAGCCGACTGAACCCTGCCGCCAACATGATGCCGCCACCCCCGCCAATGGCAATCGTGCCCGGAATGTTGATCAGCACAGCCAACATCACATAGCGATACCGCACCACGATCAGGCCAAGCCCCCTTGGTAACCGTTCCGCAAACGCGGCGAGCCTTTCATCATGGCTGCGGTCCTTGATCCGTCTGAGCAGGCGACCGACCCTGTGCAGCCCCAAATCGTTGCAAAAGCGGATCAGCCACCCCAGCGCAACATGGTGGCCGATAAAAAAAGCGAGTGACATCCCCGTGACAGTGGCAAGATAAACAAAAGGTGCCGCGCCAGCCCCTTCGACCATCAGGATCGCGATGCCGATTTCAACGCCGGGAACAAAGGGAATTGCCAGCAACAGGGCGTAGAAAAACAACACCATGAAAACCAGTCCAATGCGCGCCCGCGCGGCGACATCGCTTTCCATCAGGGCAAGCTGATCGGTCACAAATGACAGCCCCATCTTGACCAGCAGCACCACAACAAGCACGACGCCCAGCCGCAGGCCGGTATTCAGCGCGCGGCGCCACAGGGGAAGAGGCGCGGCAGGGGGGGGGTCATTGTTCATAGTTCTTGTTTCGATCAACCGCTTGAGGCCGCAAGTGCTATTTGCAGCATTTTACCCTTTCAGGCAATGAACAACCGTGCGATAGGGACGTGCCAACGATGCCACCCAAGGAGACTGGTTGATGGAGATTCGCGAGGCACTTACCTTTGACGATGTTTTACTTGTGCCGGGGGCGTCCAGCGTCTTGCCGTCTACAGCAGATACACGCACCCGCGTCACACAGACAATCACCATGAACATCCCGCTATTGTCCAGCGCGATGGATACCGTGACCGAAAGCCGTATGGCGATTGCCATGGCGCAGGCCGGTGGTATCGGTGTGATCCATAAGAACCTCAGCACCGAGGCGCAAGCGCAGGAAGTGCGCCGTGTCAAACGCTTTGTGTCAGGCACCGTTTACAATCCGGTCACCCTGCGCCCCGATCAGACGCTTGCCGATGCCAAAGCATTGATGGAGCGCTATCGTATCACCGGTTTTCCGGTTGTGGGGGAAGGCGGCAAGGTCGTGGGCATTGTCACCAACCGCGACATGCGGTTCGCACAGGACGATAACACGCCGGTTCGCTTGATGATGACATCTGACGATCTTGCGATTCTGCACGAACCTGCTGATCTGGACGAAGCGCGGTCACTGATGCAGGCCCGTCGGATTGAAAAGCTGCTGATCACAGATCAGGCGGGCAAACTGACCGGCCTTTTGACTTTGAAAGACAGCGAACAGGCCGTTTTGAACCCGATCGCCTGTAAGGATGGCTTGGGCCGGTTGCGCGTTGCTGCCGCGACAGGTGTTGGCGATGCGGGCATAGACCGCGCAGCGGCCCTGATTGATGCTGGCGTTGATCTGATCGTGATTGATACGGCCCACGGCCATTCCGAAGGCGTTGCGCGCGCGGTGGAACGGGTCAAGGCCCTGTCAAATGAAGTCCAGATCATTGCCGGTAATATCGCAACCGGCGCGGCCGCCGAGGCGCTGATTGCGGCCGGTGCAGATGCGGTCAAGGTAGGGATTGGCCCCGGTTCGATCTGCACGACGCGAATGGTCGCTGGTGTCGGCGTGCCACAATTGACGGCCATCATGGATTGCGCAAAGGCATCCGGTGATGTGCCTGTCATCGCAGATGGCGGCATCAAGTTTTCGGGTGATTTTGCAAAGGCAATCGCGGCCGGTGCATCCTGTGCCATGGTCGGGTCGATGATCGCAGGCACCGACGAAAGCCCGGGCGAGGTCATTTTGTATCAGGGCAGGTCGTTCAAATCCTACCGCGGGATGGGAAGTCTCGGGGCAATGGCCAGCGGGTCCGCTGACCGCTATTTCCAGAAAGAGGCCGCCAGCGACAAACTGGTGCCGGAAGGGATCGAAGGGCAGGTGCCTTACAAAGGTTCGGCGCATGCCGTTGTGCATCAGCTTATCGGTGGCTTGCGCGCTGCCATGGGCTATACCGGATGCGCCACGATTGATGACATGCGCAAGAATTGCACCTTTGTGAAAATAACCGGCGCGGGACTAAAGGAAAGCCATGTCCATGACGTGCAGATTACGCGAGAATCGCCTAATTACAGAATTGGCTAAGCGTCTGTTTTAAGAATATTTATATGGGTCAGAGCGATAATACGCTCCGACCCTTCATAATGCTGTCATCTGCGAAACGGGTCGGGACAAACCCGGAACTGGTCGTCCGCCAGACCTTTCTGGTTGAACCTCGTAACCGAAATCAGTGGACACCCTTTTTGACAAAAGCCGGATAACAACCCGTGGCAGTGGGGCATTTCCACATGCGACAAGCTGCGAATTTGATGCGTAATCGTCATCGCGCCAAAACCCTGATTTTCGACGTGAACATGTTGTGGCGAAGGTCAAGAACAATGTCTCTTGTTGCGATTGTCACACAGCTGACATCTGACGTTGTTACATCATGCGCGACAAGAACCGACCCAGGAGAGACAAGATGACAACGTTTAACGGGATGCGCTTTTCTGCTGTTGCAGCTTGCGTCCTTTTTGCTGCACCTGCATTTGCACAATCGGTAAGCGAAACCTGCCCAGCCCCGCTACGTATGGCCGATACAGGTATCGAAGGCATGGGCGATCTGTCCGAGGCCTTTGGTCCTTTCGCTGAAAAGTTTGAAGAAATCACCGGCGTAGAACTGGCGCTTTATTCTTTGTCCAACCGCACCGCCGCAGGCACCGCCCTGCAATTTGACGAAGTTGAATTTGTCTTCGCAGGCCCATCCGAATTCGTGCTGTTCCAGCAATTGGCTGAAATGGATGTGCTTTTTTCCGTTGTGCGCCCCAGCTATGGCTCCAGCTTTGTGGTCAAAGCCGATAGCGACATCATGACGATGGCAGACCTGAAAGGTCGCCGCGTCGCATTAAAGGATGTTGGGTCCACCTCGGGCCACATTTTTCCAATGATGATGATGGCCGAAGCCGGTCTTGACCCGATGAGCGATTCCGACATCATCATGGCAGGCGATGCGCGCATTCAGGTTTTGATCAACGGTGATGTCGATGCCATGGGCGGCGGCAACAAAGACTGGAACGCCGTACGCCGCCAGGACCCCGACACGGAATACCGCCTGATCGGTCAGACCGAAACCCTGCCCGGTGATCCGGTCGTGATGCGCGCAACCCTGCCACAAGACTGCCGCGATGCACTGCGCGCCACCTTGCAGGACAATGCAGACGAATTGTGGGCCGCCCTGACTGCGACCGAGCGGAACGCCGACAAGTTCATCGAAGACGATTCCTTCATGTCTTTTGATACTGATCCGGCGGTATATGACATTGTGCGCCGCGCCTACGAAGTCGCCGGCATCGCGCTGGACGATTAACCAACGCTACATCTGACCAAGGGCGGCCATCCAACAGGATTGGTCGCCCTTTTTACTATTGATAACAGGGAAAGGACAAGGTCATGACCCCGGCAATCCAAGCCGAACAGCTTCGCGTAAGCTATGGCAAGCTGCACGTATTGCGCGGCATTTCATTTATCATTCCGGCGGGACAAGGTGTTGTGCTGCTGGGCGCGAATGGTTGTGGCAAATCCACCTTGATGCGCAGCCTGAACGGGTTGGAAAAATTGCAATCCGGCACAATCCGTATCCATGGCGCGGCGTTGTCCGGCGCATCCCGCCGCGAATTGCGTCAGATCCGGCTGGGCATGGGGTATGTTTTCCAGCATTTCAATCTGGTGCCGCAATTGAACGCCTTTCAGAACGTGTTGTTCGGGTCGCTGGGGCGGCACAGGTTCGGACTGTTGTCTTGCCTGGGCCTGACTGCATCTGCCGCTGACCGTGAAATGGCGATGCATTGCCTGGATCGCGTTGGCATGGCAGACCGCGCACAGCATCGCCCGTCAGAATTGTCCGGCGGCCAGCAACAACGCGTCGCCATTGCGCGGATGTTGATGCAGAACCCGACAGTGGTGATCGCAGATGAACCGATCGCCAGCCTAGACCCCAAGGCAGGGCGTGAAGTGCTGGACCTGCTTTGGCGCATTGTGCGCGAGGAAAAGCTGTCGATGCTGTGCACCCTGCACCAGCTGGAACTGGCGCAGGAGTATGGCGATCGGATATTGGGCATGAAGGCTGGCCATGTCGAAATCGACGCGCCCGTTGCCGAAACTGACACTCTTCAATTGAACGCGCTTTATTCCGGGATGACCCGCGTAGACGCCCAGCCAACAGAAGCCGCAGCATGAGTGATAACAGCAAACTTCCCCCGCGTTTTCGTGCACCGTCCGCCCTGACCTGGGTGGTGGCTGTCGGCTTTGCCGCGTTTTTCATCCAAGGGATGATCGCGTCCAATATCTCGATTGAACGACTGGTCCGGGGTGCCAATAACCTTGTCCGGTTCGTCGGCCAAGCTGTGCCGCCGGATTTCACGCGCATGCCCAATATCGCCGATGCTATGCTGGAAACAATGAATATCGCGATTGTTGGCGTGACCTTTGGGTGCCTCTTTTCGGTCCCGTTGGCCATTCTGGCGGCCCGCAACACCGCGCCCAATATGGTGGTGCGCACCATCGCGCGGTTCGTCATTTCTGTCGCACGCACGATCCCTGATCTGATCTGGGCGTTGATTTTCGTCGTCACCGTCGGCCTTGGGCCGCTGGCTGGTATCCTGGCCATCATCATGGACACCATCGGCTTTGCCGCGCGGTTTTATTCCGAACGGTTCGAGGAGGTTCAGAAAGGCCCGTCCGAAGCGTTGACGGCGACCGGCGCCGGGCGCCTTTCGGTGATCTTTGGTGCCATTCTGCCTGAAAGCTTTGCCTCGATGACGGCAACATCGCTGTTCAGTGTCGAAAAGGCCATCCGGTCGGCCGTGACCTTGGGTCTTGTGGGGGCTGGCGGGATCGGCGTTGAACTGTCCACCGCCATGCGGCTATTCCGTTACGATCAGGCCGCCGCGATCATTTTGGTTATCCTTCTGGTTGTAATTGCTTTCGAGCAGTTGTCTACAAGTATCCGAAAGCGGATCATCTGACATCTGTCCACCACACGCGCGGTGGTTTTTTGGTGGCCTTCTCTTCAGTCGTTTGCACGTGTAACCTGCGTTCAGACGCGGCTGGGCTGAAACGCACCGATACAGTCGAACAGAATATTTGCAAGTTATACTAGGGAATATCCATGTATCATTCAAACGCGTGCCACCTTCATGACGTGCAGATCCTCCGGGAAAGCCCGAATTGCCGCGTGGAATAACACACGATGACCCCCGGTGCGCGGGTTGCCGCGGCGATCTTCATACTTGACGGCATCCTTGCCGGCCAGCCCGCCGAACAGGCGCTGACCGCTTGGGCGCGCGCCAGCCGCTTTGCCGGGTCCAAGGACCGTGCGGCGGTGCGCGACCATGTTTTTGACGCACTGCGCGCAAAACGCAGCCTTGCCGCGCGCGGCGGTGCGCTGACGGGGCGGGGGGTGATGATCGGGCTGGCGCTACGTGATGATCTTGGACTTGATGCGCTCTTTGATGGTGCGGGCCACGCGCCCATGCCCCTGACTGATACTGAGCGTGCGCAGATCGCAGCACCTTCCACGATGTCAGAGCCGCAAATGCATGATCTGCCCGATTGGCTGTGGCCCGCATGGTGTGACAGCCTTGGGGATCAGGCGAGGGCGGCGGCATTGGCCCAGCAAAAAAGGGCAGATGTGTTTTTGCGGGTCAACGTCATGCGCGGATCGGTTGGCGGTGCGATATCGGCATTGGCGACAGACAACATCGATACCGTGCGGCATCCAACCGTGACTGGTTGTTTGCGGGTCACGGGCAATGCCCGGCGGATAAAGCAGGCGCGGGCTTATCTGGATGGGTTGGTGGAATTGCAGGATGCGGCATCGCAATTCGCCGTTTCTGTGGTGCCTGTGCCAGCGCAAGGGCGTGTGCTGGATTACTGTGCCGGGGGCGGGGGAAAGGCGCTTGGGTTTGCAGACCAGCATGATGCGGCGGTCTTTGCGCATGATATTTCGCCAGCGCGGATGGCTGATCTGCCTGCGCGCGCGGCGCGGGCTGGCGTGGCCGTGACCATCGTAAAGCCTGATGCCTGCGCAGGGGCGGGGCCTTTTGATGTGGTTTTCTGCGATGCCCCATGCAGTGGCAGTGGCACATGGCGCCGCGCACCCGATGCCAAATGGCGATTGCGCCCGACCGATCTGGCGCAGCTCAACCAGACGCAAGAACAGGTGATCAATGCAGCCGCCCGTCTGACCGGGAAAGATGGGATGCTGGTCTATGCGACATGTTCGGTTCTGCGCGCCGAGAACAAAGACATAATAACGCGCTTTGTCTCCGGCAACCCGGAATGGCAGGTGGTTTTTTTCCACCAATTGATCCCCAATTCCGATTGTGATGGTTTTTATCTTTGCGGCCTGCGCCGTCAGGCTGACAACCTATAAGTGTTGCCTGGTGATGTTTTATCTGTATTA
>NZ_JACUUJ010000003.1 GCF_014859355.1 Yoonia sp.
GCGATGTGGCTGAGCACGGCCAGACCCGCAAAGATGTGATTGAACGGTAAGACCAGCAGGATGATCGGCAGGACAAAGGCCAGCCCCAGCGCGATGATCCGCAATTGCTGTGCGTGCTTGCGCCCGACCACATGGATGAATTCGCGCATCAGGTAATTGGTGCCGGTGTGTGGCGGTTCAAAGGCGCGGACCTTGCCGATATGGCCCAGCCCCGTGGCGCTGGCCATATCCGTGCCGGAGCGTGCCAGCCGCGTGTCACCAGAAACCCATGCATAGATTTGCAGGATGCCGACAATGGCCAGTAGGGGCAGTGCGATGGCGACTTGCCCCGCCAGCAAAGCCCCACCGCCCAGCGACAGTGACATGAACAGCGCGGGCGTGGTCCAGTGTTTCCAGCGTGGCACGGTTTTCAACTGTGCATAGATCATCGAGGTTGTGAAAACCGTCGCCAGCGCCCCCACCGCGCCGATCCAGCCCAAAACCACAATCTGTGTTTGCGCAAAAACCAGCCCGGCGCCGTAAACCGCCATGGTGATCAGGGTCACAACGGCGGCAACCGCTTCGCGGCTGAGCCAGCTGGTTTTCCATTGGCTGAACGCCTTGTGCGCGCGTTCGGGATGCCCAAGGTGAAACGTCGAGGCCAGCAAGCCACCGACAGCTGCGATATAAGCGATGGCAAACCAGATAAAGGCCGACAGCCCCGTTGGCACGATCGCGCCCATGCCAAGCCAGAACAGCAGGCCAAAACCTAGGCCCGAGAAGGTCGTAAAGATGATGACAGAAGGTGCCGGATGCATCAGATCAGTCCTTGGTGTTCGTGTGTTGCAGGATGCATTATTTTGTGCCTCCGGGCAGGGCCGAAAGGGTTTTGTCCAGCCAGGCCGCAAAACCTTTGCCATCCTGTGCGATGGGTTCAAGGTAGGGCGCAAGAATGTCGTATTCGGGCTCCACATCCTTGGGCCGGGGCGGCAGGTATTTATTGACCGGCTTGGTGCCTTGTTCCGGCATCAGGTCAAACCCGCCGCGGTCTGCCACCAGTTTGGACACAGCGCTGTTTTCATCCCCCAGATCACCGAAATGCCGCGCACCGGCAGGGCAGGTGCGCACGCAAGCGGGCTGGCGGTCTTCTTCGGGCAGGTTTTCGTTATAGATGCGGTCCACGCACAGCGTGCATTTCTTCATCACGCCTGCGGCTGCGTCCAGTTCGCGCGCGCCATAGGGGCAGGCCCATGCGCAAAGCCCGCAACCGATGCAGTCGCTTTCGTTGACCAGCACGATCCCGTCCTCGACCCGTTTATAGCTGGCGCCAGTGGGGCAGACGGTAACGCAGGGCGCGTCTTCGCAATGCAGGCAGGATTTGGGGAAGTGGATCAGCTGGGCGGCACCCTGTTCCGGCTGCACCTCATAGCTGTGGACGCGGTTCAGGAATGTGCCTGACGGGTCAGCACCATAGGGGTTTTGATCCGACAGCGGCACGCCATAGTTTTCGGTGTTCCAGCCTTTGCAGGACACCACGCAGGCGTGGCAGCCGACACAGGTATCAAGGTCGATGACCAGCCCCAGTTTCTTGGCGGAAGGTGGTGGTAATTGGGTCATGCAAGTGCCTTTTCAATCGTCATTGGTGCGCGTTGGCTGATTGACTGTTCCGCGTCCGCATCCCATGTCGCGATAAACCAGATGAAACTGCCGAATGTGAGAAAAACAAAACCCGCAATCAGCATAAGAACCTGTTGGTTGGTCATTTGCCCACCTTCCATGTCATGCTGTCGGGGCCTTTGGCCACGGGCGATTTGATCGCAGGCATCACGGGCTGCGCCTCGTTCGGGGTGGCGGATTTTTCGATTTTCACGCGCAGGTCGAACCACGCGGCTTGCCCTGTTACGGGATCCGAATTGGCCCAGCGCAGCCCGTCGCCCCTGGGCGGCAGCAATTCGTGGATCAGGTGGTTCAGCAGGAATCCCTTGGTTGCCTCTGGCGCCTTTTCATCCAGTGCCCACGCGCCCTTGCGTTTGCCGATGGCGTTCCATGTCCAGACGGTGCTTTCGTTCAGTGACGCCTGATGCGCGACCGGCACGGTGATCGACCCATGTGCGGATGTCACGCGCGCCCAGTCACCATCCTTAAAGCCGTTCGCCGCCCATATCTTTGTAGGCAAATAGAGCGGGTTATGCCCGTGGATCTGCCGCAGCCATGCATTTTGCGTGCCCCATGAATGATACATTGCCATGGGCCGCTGTGTCAGGGCGTGGATCGGGTATTCCTCTGGGTCTACGTGCCCGTCTTCGAATGGCGGATACCAGATGGGAAGCGGATCCATCGTTTTTTTGATCTGCCCGCGCAGGTGGTCGGGGGGCTGGCGCGTGCCGATGCCTTCAGCGGCGGCCTGAAACTTGCGTAACGGTTCGACATAAAGCTGGAAGATATAGGGCTGTTCTACATCGTAGAACCCCATTTTGACCGCCCAAGCCTGATATTCGTTGCTGAATGGTTTGTAATAGGCTGCGTTTTCCGGCACGTGTTCGATCCAGAAACCGCCGTTGTCGATATAGTTTTGCAATTGGTCGGGGTTCACATCGCCACGGCCCTTGCCTGACCCGTCGGCGTTGCGGAAACCCGCCAGTGGGCCAACGCCGGGACGGCGGATGTGGTTGGTGATGTAATCGGCATAGTCGCGATATTTCTGGCTGCCATCCGCGTTCACGAAACCGGGCAGGCCCAGCCGCGCGCCCAGTTCGCACAGCACCGACTGAAACCCGCGCACGTCGCGGTCGGGTTCCACCACCGGCCAGCGGATCGCGTCGGCCACGCCGTCCGCCTCGCAGATCGGACGGTCAAGCAGCGAAATACAATCGTGCCGTTCCAGATAGGTCGTGTCGGGCAGGATCAGATCGGCATAGGCGACCATTTCGGATGAATAGGCATCGGAATAGATGATGCGGGGGATGACATAATCGCCGTTTTCATCGGTATCGGTCAGCATCTTGTGGACGCCGCCCACGTTCATCGACGAATTCCACGACATGTTCGCCATATACATGAACAGCGTGTCGATCTTGTAAGGCACGCCCGCGTGGGCATTGGAAATCACCATATGCATCAGCCCGTGCGCCGACATGGGGTTTTCCCAGCTAAAGGCCTTGTCGATCCGGGTGGGGTTGCCGTCGGGATCCAGCAACAAATCCTCTGGCCCGTGGGGATAGCCCAGATGCGGGCCATCAAGCGCCGCCCCCGGTGTGACCTTGCCATGCGGTTTGGGGTGGGCAGTGGCCGGTTTTGGGTAGGGCGGTTTGAACCGCATGCCGCCCGGGGTTTCGACAGCGCCAAGGATGATTTGCAGCGTGTGCAGCGCGCGGCACGTCTGGAACCCGTTGGAATGCGCCGAAATCCCGCGCATGGCGTGGAAAGACACGGGGCGACCGACCATTTTATCATGTCTGATACCGCGGAAATCGGTCCATGCGCGGTCCAGTTCAATGGCTTCGTCAAAGGCCACACGCGCCAGATCGGCGGCGATGGCGCGAATGCGTTTCGCGGGGATACCACAGCGTTCGGCGACCGCCTCGGGGGCGTATGTATCGGAAAGGTAACGATCTGCCATCAGGTGAAACACGGGCCGGTGCGTGATGCCCTTGACCATATGGGTGGCCGCCAGATCGGGTTCGACACCTTGGCCGTTCCATGGCGCCAGTTTGCCGGTGCGCCGGTCAATGACTTGCGGCTGGCCGTCTGCATCGCGCAGGAACAGCCCGAATTGATCAGAGCTTGCATCTTGGTTCACCAGCACGGCGGCATTGGTGAACCGCGCCAGATAGTCCAGATCGACCTTTCCTGCCTTCATCAGGCAATGCACCATCGCAAGGATGAACAGCCCGTCGGTGCCCGGTGTGATCCCCACCCAATCGTCTGCCACGGCGTTATAGCCGGTGCGGATCGGGTTTACCCCGATCATCCGCGCGCCGCGTGCCTTGATCTTGCCGATGCCGATCTTGATGGGGTTGCTGTCGTGGTCTTCGGCCACGCCAAACAGCATGAACAGTTTGGTATGGTCCCAGTCGGGCTGGCCGAATTCCCAGAATGCCCCGCCCATGGTGTAGATGCCCGCAGCGGCCATGTTGACCGAACAGAACCCGCCGTGTGCTGCATAGTTCGGCGTGCCAAACCCCTGCGCCCAAAAGCTGGTAAAGGATTGTGACTGGTCACGCCCAGTGAAAAACGCCAGCTTTTCAGGGTGCTTTTCGCGAATCGGTTTCAACCAGTCTGTCGCCAGCGTCAGCGCCTCTTCCCAGCTGATTTCTTTAAATTCTCCCGACCCGCGCGGGCCGACGCGCCGCAATGGCGCGCGCAGCCGCGACGGCGCGTTGTGCTGCATGATGCCCGCCGACCCTTTGGCGCACAGTACACCCTGATTGACCGGGTGATCCTTGTTGCCTTCGATATAGGCAACTTTTCCGCCCTTCATATGCACATTGATCCCGCAGCGGCAGGCGCACATGTAACAGGTCGTTTTGCGGACCTCGTCGGACACAAAAGGCGATGTGTCGAGTTGTGGCTGATCAAGAGACATATGGCGACCTTTCAAGACTTTTCTTGCGGATATGGGCACGGACAGGGTGCATTTACTGGCCCGCCGCGATCAGAGCCAGCGCATCGCGGGCGATTTGTTTTTCTTCGGTGGTGGGAACGACATGTACGGGAATTTCACCAAGAAAGGCCAGATGCCCCATGATGGCATCGCGTATCGGCGCGGCATTTTCACCGATGCCGCCAGTAAAGGCGACGGCATCAACCCCGCCCATGGCAACAATCGCAGACCCAGCATGCCGTGCCGCCCAATAGCAGAAATGCGCGATTGCGAATTGTGCCTCGGGATCGTCGCGCGCCAGCAGGTTCTGCATGTCGCTGTCACCTGCCAGCGCCTTGAGTCCGCTTTCGTTGTTCAGCATCTCGTCGGTTTCAGCGACCCCCAGTTCGCGGGCGATGTGCAGCACGGCGGCCCCGTCGATATCGCCAGCACGGGTGCCCATCGTCAGCCCCGACAGCGGCGAATACCCCATCGACGTGGCGATGGATTTGCCATGGTGAATGGCGCAAAGGCTGGCGCCGTTGCCCAGATGCAGCGCCAGCAGGCGGGCCGGCAGTGCATCACCAAAGGACGCGACCAGACTGGCGTAAGATATGCCGTGAAACCCATAGCGCCGGATGCCTGCGTCATGTTCTGCCTGTGGAATCGCATAGCGCACGGCAATGGCCGGGTTGGTGGCGTGAAAGGCGGTGCCGATGCTGCAATATTGCGGCAGCGCGGGCGCGGCGGCCAGTAGCGCGGTGATGCCCACAAGGTTATTGGGGTTGTGCAGCGGGGCCAAGGGCACCACGCTTTCAATCGCGGCAATGACCTGTGGTGTGACGCGGGCAGGCTTGGTCAGAATGGCGCCGCCATGCACGATCCTGTGGGCGGCGGCGGTAAAGGATGACAAAGGATACCCCGCATCTGCCAGCGCGGCGAACATCTGCGCAAGGGCATCTGCGTGATCCAATGCCGTGATCTGGCGGCAGGTGTCGCCCAGTTTCATTTCGCCATCGCTGCCGATTCGTGTCACTGCGCCACGGATCACCGACGACAGGTTACGGTCGAACACCGCGACCTTGATCGACGACGAACCGGCGTTCAAAACAAGGATCATGGGCAACCCACCTTCATTTCGGCAGCCCGCAACTGATGGCAGCCAACGCCGCCGATGCAATGCGCGCCGCAGGCGGGTCCGCGCGCGATGTCAGCAGGATCGGCACCTTGCCGCCGGTCACAATCCCGGCCGCACAGCCGCCCTTGAGGTAAACAAACGCCTTGAACAGGGCGTTGCCCGATACGATGTCCGGCACGATGATTGCATCGGCATGGCCTGCCACGGGATCATCTGTCAGGTTCTTGGTGGCCGCGGCATTCGGCGACATGATCAGATCAAAGGCCAGCGGCCCCGATACATGCACATCTGTCAGTTCAGCCTGCGCCCAAGCTGCCAGCGCGGCCCCTTCCATGGAACTTGGCACAGCGGGCAGCGCGCTTTCTGTGGCGGAAAGAATGGCGATTTTGGGGTGGTCGTTGCCCAGTTGGTTCAACAGTGTCTTGACCGAAACGATGGCGGCCTTCCGTGTCGCGATATCGGGGGACACATTCACCGCCGCATCGGAAATCAGAATGGGGCGGCCACCGTCGGGATGCGTGATATGAAAAATATGCACAAAGCGTTGGCCGGTGCGCAGACCCGCAGCGCGGCTGACGGCGGCGCGCATGAAAACGTCAGTGTGCAAATGGCCCTTCATCAGCACATCTGCCGCGCCCGCGCCACAAAGCGCGGCGGCGGTTTGGCCGGCCTCTTGTTCGCCGCTGGTTTGGTGGATGGGATAGGCGGCGATGTCCCAGCCCAGATTTGCGGCCTCGGCCTGGATCTGGTCGGCCTCGCCCACGAAAATCGGTTGCATGATCCCTGCCTGCGTCGCCTCTTGTGCGGCTTGCATCGGCAGTGCCGCACCCGCGCGGGCAATCGCAACGCGTGGCGGGGCAAAGCGCTGGGCGCGCGCCAGCAGGTCCTGTGGAATTTCGGCGTGACGGGTAGACAGAAAAGGTGATGTCATATCAAAACCCTACAAATGTGCGCAACAGCCCGATGATGGACAGTGTCAGAAGCAGCATCACAGCAAATTGCCGGAATGTCGAAGGGGAGGCAGACAAAAACTGTCGCCCGCCCAACATGACCCCGACCCAGAGAATCGGAAAGGCCAACAGCAACCCGATGAACGTGTCGCCGGTCACCAAACCGCCGCGCCACAGGATTGGAAAGCTCATGATGTCGATGCCGGTCAGAAACACGATCATCGTGGCGCGGAACACGTTTGTTGGAATGGGTTGTGCCGCCATGGATACTGCAACCGGCAACCCGCCAACGCCCGCGCCATTGGCCAGCCCTGCCACCACGCCAACCGCAAGATTGCCGCGTGTTGCGATGCGCTGTTTCAGCGTCCAGCCTGACAACAGCACCAGCGCCATGATCCCCACCATGGCCGAAATCGCCAGACGCGCATTGTCTACCCCGATCGACATCATCACCGTCAACGACACCGGCAACGCCACCGCCGCCCCTGCCAGTAAGGCCAGCGCGCGCGGCCAGTCCACATGGGCGCGGATGCCGCGGGCCTGAAACGCTGTCATCATGATTTCGCATGCAAAGATCACCGGTATCAGTGGCAACGGGTTCGTCAGCAAGGCCGCAAAGGCGATGAAAATTGCAGAAAACCCGAAACCCGAATAGCCCCGCACAAAGGCGGCCCCCAGCAACGCGATTGCAAGGGCCGCCGCTGTGCCGGCGCCAAGATCGAATGGCAAACCTATTCTGCCGCCATGTCAGAGGCCGAAACACCGGCCACGCGCACGGGTTTCTTCATCGCGTCGCGGCGGAAGGGTTCGCCCAGTTCCTGATTCAGGATCACTTCGATCAGGGTGGTCTTGTTGTTTTCCATCTGGTCCTTGATCGCCTGATTCAGCAGCGCGGTCAGTTCTTCCATCGTGCGCGCCTGCACGCCGATCAGCCCACAGGCATTGGCGATGCCCGCATAGGATACTTTCATATCCAGTTCTGTGCCGACAAAGTTGTCATCGAACCATAGGGTCGAATTCCGCTTTTCCGCGCCCCACTGGTAGTTGCGAAACACGATCTGGGTGATCGCAGGCCATTCTTCGCGGCCAATCGCCGTCAGTTCATTCACCGCGATGCCGAATGCGCCGTCACCGGCAAAGCCGATCACCGGCACGTCAGGCTGGCCGATCTTGGCACCGACGATGGATGGCAGGCCGTAACCGCAGGGGCCGAACAGGCCGGGGGCCAGATATTTGCGCCCCGTCGGAAAAGACGGATAGGCGTTCCCGATGGCGCAATTGTTGCCGATGTCAGAGGAAATGATCGCGTTTTCGGGCATGGCCGCCTGGATCGCGCGCCATGCCTGCCGGGGTGACAGCCAGTCGGGGCGGGCCGCACGCGCGCGTTCGTTCCATGTGGTGCCGGGATCATCCTGTTCGTGATCCAGCGAAGACAGTTCCTGCGCCCATGCCGATTTTGTTTGTGCAATCAGCGCCTTGCGGTCATCGCGGCCGGTATCGCCTGCTGTGTCGGCCAGTTGTGCGGTGATCCCTTTGGCCACCTTGGCCGCGTCACCGACAATGCCGACGGTCACTTTCTTGGTCAGGCCAATTCGGTCGGGGTTGATATCGACCTGAATCACCTTTGCATTGGTGGGCCAATAGTCGATGCCATAGCCCGGCAAGGTTGAAAACGGGTTCAGACGGGTGCCAAGCGCCAGCACGACATCGGCCTTGCTGATCAGCTCCATCCCGGCCTTGGACCCGTTGTAACCCAGCGGTCCGGCAAACAGCGGGTGGCTGCCTGGAAAGGCATCGTTGTGCTGGTAGCCCACGCAAACCGGCGCATCCAGCCGTTCGGCCAGTGCTTTTGATGCAGCAATTCCGCCTTCGGCCAGAACAACGCCAGCACCGTTCAGGATGACGGGGAATTTTGCCTCTGACAGCAGTTCAGCAGCCTTGGCGATGGATGCCTCGCCGCCGGGGCTGACCTCGAATTCGATGGGCTCGGGGATTTCGATGTCGATGACCTGCGTCCAGAAATCGCGGGGAACGTTGATCTGGGCGGGGCCTGACAGGCGTTTTGCCTTGGCGATGACACGGGTCAGCACCTCGGCCATGCGGGACGGGTCGCGGACCTCTTCCTGATAGGCAACCATGTCTTCGAACAGTTTCATCTGTTCGACTTCCTGAAAACCACCCTGGCCAATGGTCTTGTTGGCGGCCTGCGGTGTGACCAGAAGTAACGGCGTATGGTTCCAATAGGCGGTTTTGACAGCAGTCACAAAGTTGGTGATGCCGGGGCCGTTCTGGGCGATCATCATCGCCATTTCGCCGGTGGCGCGGGTGTAACCATCGGCCATCATGCCGGCGCTGCCTTCGTGGGCGCAGTCCCAGAAGGTGATACCAGCAGTTGGAAAGATGTCGGAAATCGGCATCATGGCAGACCCGATGATCCCGAATGCATGTTTGATTCCATGCACTTGGAGCGTTTTGACAAAAGCTTCTTCGGTGGTCATTTTCATGATTGGGGTCCCCTGTTGGATCAATTCGCTGCACGGCCAAAGGCCCTGTCCTCACGCTGTGACCCTAGATTTTGTAAGGGCTTTCGGTTAGGGCCAGTTGCCCCTCTGCATTAGCGCCAGATTGCTGTGGTAATTGGTCAACCCTGCGGCGATCAGCGCAACGCCGGGGCCAATCCGTTCTGGCGGCAGCGATGAATAGGCAAGGCGAAAATATTCGGTTGGCGGCGTTGGCCCTGAAAAGAACGGCACCCCGGGTTCGATCAGCACGCCGTCCTTGCGCAACTGGCCGGCCAGCACGGTTGTGTCGATCCCGTCAGGGGCGCGCAACCAAACCGATGACCCGCCATATGTCCCTTGTCCAGCAAGGGTTAGCCGGTGTTTGGCCAAAGCTGCCAGCATGATCTGGCGCCGTTCGTGATAGGCCTTACTTGTCCGGCGGACCAGCGCATCATAATGGCCCATCGACAGGTAATAACTTGCCGTTCGCTGGATATGCCCGGGCGGGTGCCGCAGCACCGTGGCGCGCAGCGCGCGGGCTTCGCGGATGAAGGGTGCAGGGCCGACAAGATACCCCAGCCGCAGCCCCGGAAACAATGATTTGGAAAATGATCCCACATAGACGACCCGCCCGTTCCGATCCAGAGACTTGAGCGATGGTGTGGGCGACTTCAGGAAAGACATCTCGAATTCGTAATCATCTTCGACGATGACAAAATCCTTTTCCTGGGCTTTGGCCAGCAGGGCCTTGCGGCGGCTCATGGGCATCGTCGTCGTTGTGGGGCATTGATGGCTGGGTGTGCAAAAAACCACATCAGTATCATCGGGCAACTGGTCGGGCGGCAGGCCGTCGGCATCTACGGCAACAGCAGTGAAATGGCAGCGCGATTGCGTCAGGATGGTGCGCAGGGCGGGATAGCAGGGGTCTTCGATCGTCGCGTGGCGGCGGCTGTTCAGCAGGACTTGCGCAGACAGCCAAAGCGCATTTTGCGCACCCATGGTGACAAGGATTTCATCTGCGCTGGCCAAAATACCCCTGCGCGGCAGGGCTTGGCGGGCGATGAAATCAACCAGCATCGGGTCATCCCCGTCGAAATAATCCGACGTCAGCGCGGTAAAATCCCGCATACCCAAGGCTTGCAAGGCGCAAAGCCGCCAATTGGCACTGTCAAACAATGTTTTGTCGGCCTGCCCATAGATAAAAGGATAGCGATAGCTTGCCCAGTCGGCGGGTTTGTCAAGAC
The DNA here is from genome assembly GCF_014859355.1 of Yoonia sp. GTDB lineage: Bacteria > Pseudomonadota > Alphaproteobacteria > Rhodobacterales > Rhodobacteraceae > Yoonia. Next base: position 10,395 of record NZ_JACUUJ010000003.1, read on the forward strand.
TGAGGCCGGGGGTGAAACGCTGTGCGATGGCGCGGGTCCAGTCCACCGTGCCATGGTCAGACCGTCTTGCCGGAAAGGCAGGGGGTTCGGGCGCGTTTTCGGATACGAAATACCCTGACCGCCCCCGCGCCGTCAGGTAATCATCGGCCACCAGTTCGGTATAGGCCAGCGTTACGGTGATCCGGCTGACGCTAAGGTGCTGCGCCATCTTCCGCGAGGATGGCAGCCGTTCACCGGGCCGGAACCGACCCGCCAGAATGCCTTGCGCCACCATTTGCTGGATACGCGATTGCAGCGTGCCTTCGCCTGCGGGATCAAGAAAGAAGGTTTCGACAGAAATTGACATAACTGGCCTGATATTTGGGCTGCACTGGCCTTATAAGAGCAGCTTTACACCCCGCGTTGCAAGCGGCTGATTGACCGGCCAGTGCCTAAAGCCAGCCGCGATACTTGAAAAACAGATAGGGCAGGATGGCCGACAGCAGCATGATGCCCAGTGCAAAGGGATACCCCAAAGGCCACTGCAATTCCGGCATATGCGCAAAGTTCATTCCATAGATGGATGCAATCAGCGTCGGTGGCAAAAATACGACCGCCGCAACCGAGAAGATCTTGATGATCGCGTTCTGTTCTATGTTGATCATGCCCAGCGTGGCATCCAGCAAAAAGGTGATCTTTTGCGATAGAAACCCAGCATGATCCTCTAGCGAACGGACGTCGCGCGACAGGGTCTTGATCCGTTCGGGCGTATCCTTGGCGCGTTTCCTTTGCTGTGTCACCTGCGTCAGAAACCCCGCCAGACGCTCCATCGTGACAAGGCTGTCACGGATATTCGAGGTCAGATCACCCTTGCGGCCTATCGCCTCGATCGTGTTCTGAAGGTCGGCGCTTTTCGCGGATTTGCCGCTGTTCTTGCGAAAGATACTGCGGGAAATGGCATCTATGTCGCGTCCGGCCCGTTCGAGGATGTCGGCAAGGCGGTCTACCACGGCTTCCAGCAAGGCAATCAGCACGCCTTCGGCGGTTTCGCAGCCCATCGCAATTTTTTGCGCGCGGATCGGAAAGGTGCGAAATGCGCGCGGTTCGTGGTAGCGCACGGTGATCAGATGCGTCGGGGTCAGCACGAATGTGACGGGATACATTTCGAAATCGTCACCGTCGGCATTGGCTGGCAAGATCGCCGTCATATAGGCCGACCCGTCTTCGGTAAAAAGCCGCGAAGAGATTTCGATCTCTTCCATCTCTTCCTTGGTGGGGATGTTGACGGCCAGTGTCCGTTCCAGTTCCGCTTCTTCTGCGGGGGTCGGGGTCATCAGGTCAACCCAGACGGCCTGCGCCACGGCGCCAGTGCCATCCTCAAACGGTTGCAATCGTCCGGCATTGGCCGCAAATGATCTTATCATGATCGTTCTTTCGGGTTTTGCGGTGTGCGCAGGCGCATCGCATCTGGGTTTTGATTAACCCGGATTTGGCCGATGATCCAACAGGAACGATGTGCAGCTTGGCCGACCGGACCAAACAGCCCGGTCCTTGTCTTTTATCCCAAAACGCGGGTGATCGCCTGATCCACAGCATCGGTGATCTGGTTCAGATCATCCTTGGTTGCGATCAGGGGCGGCGCGAACAGCAGTGTGTTGTTATAGCCGGGCAGCGACCGGTTCGTTGCGCCGATGATCACACCCTGCGCCATGCAGTCCGCCACGATCGCGGCCACCTGTTTTTCCGGCACCGGTTCCTTTGTCTCGCGGTCAAGCACCAGTTCGGCGCCGGCGAACAGGCCCATGCCGCGCACGTCGCCTATCCAGCGGTGTTTGTCCATCAGGTCGTGCAGATTGTCCTTCAGATGCACACCCATGTTGGTGGAATTGGCCAGCAGGTTTTCCTCTTCCAGAATGCGCATGTTTTCGATGGCGGCCGCCGGCCCGGCGGTGCAGCCGCCAAAGGTGGAAATATCGCGGAAATAGCTCAGGTGATCGGAGTCGTCCTTGAACATTTCGAACACGGCATTAGTGGTCACACAGCACGAAATCGCGGCATAGCCGGACGCCACGCCCTTGGCCATTGTCACGATGTCGGGCTGCACGCCGAATTGCTGATACCCAAACCATGTGCCGGTGCGGCCAAGACCGCAAACAACCTCGTCTATATGCAGCAAAATCTCGTATTTGCGGCAAAGCTCTTGAACGCGGTCCCAATACCCTTTGGGCGGCACGATGATGCCACCACCGGCGGTGATCGGTTCCAGACACAGCGACCCGATGGTGTCGGGGCCTTCGCGCAGGATCACATCCTCGATCGCCTGTGCGGCCTTGGCGGCATATTCTTCGCCCACGGTGCCATCTTGCGAGCGGTATTCAAGGCAATGCGGCACCTGCACGAAACCGGGCGTAAAGGGGCCGTATTGCGCGGCGCGTTCTTCCTGACCGCTGGCGGACAAGGCAGAAATGGTGGTGCCATGATAATCGCGTTCGCGGAACAGGATCTTGCTTTTCTTGCCGCCATGATGCTTGTGGCTGATCTGGCGGACCATTTTAAAGCCCTTCTCGTTCGCCTCTGACCCCGAGTTGGCGTAATAGACCCGGTCAAGCCCCGGCATCTTGTCGGTCAGCATTTCGGAAAACTGCGCACCGGGGATCGTGCCCGCCATGCCGCCAAAGAAACACATCTTGGTCAGCTGGTCAGCGACGGCTTTGCTGATCCGTTCGCGGCCATAGCCGACGTTCACCGTCCAGACACCGCCGGACACGCCGTCGATATGTTCCTTGCCCTTGATGTCCCAGACCCGCAGGCCGCGCCCTTCGACGATGATGCGCGGGTCAATGGTTTCATAAGGTTTGTGCTGCGACAGGTGATGCCACACATGGGCGCGGTCCGCCTCGACAACCTGATCGGGATCGTTGGTATAAGAATGCAGGTCCATGTCCGCTACTCCATCGTGCCAAGGAAAAGTGTCAGGGCGAATCCAGTTCGCAACCTGCCAAGTTATTCAACACAGTGCCTACAGGATATGCCCGTCGAATAGGGCCAGTGTTGTCGCATGAATAGTGCCAGTTTTTGAGAAAGGGCAAGGAATCAACGCTACTTTAAGGCTACTAAAGCATTAATAAATATCAAAAAAATATAAATTTTTGTGCCGGGTGCCGCAAAATTCAGCGGTTGGCGCTATAACCGTTATCATTGACGCAACGGCGGTAATTCATTTCGCTTTGAATCAGCTGTTCTTGCGGTGGCGGGTGCCCTGCAAGAAAGCAACGGTGAAACGTTCACCACCTGTATCGCGTTGCACTTGATTGAGGTATCATCCTGCCGGAAATCATGGTCAGCTGAAAAAATCGAAGCGGTGCAAACACCGTTCGCAATTTCGCCCCGAAAAGGGGCATAAAACGGGAGTTAATTGAATGCATATGAAAAAAACACTGCTGAGCGCCGTTGCTGGCGTTGCGCTGATGACCGGCGCGACCCAGACCTTTGCCGGTGGGCATGGTGAAATCACGGTGGCTTATTTCCTCGAATGGCCGATGCCGTTCCAATATGCCAAGGAAAACGGCACCTATGACGAAGAACTGGGCGTCACCGTCAACTGGGTCAGCTTTGACACCGGCACCGCGATGTCGGCGGCGATGGCCTCGGGCGATGTGCAGATCGCGGTCAGCCAGGGTGTGCCGCCTTTCGTGATCGCGGCAAGCGCGGGACAGGATTTGCAGGTGCTTGATGTTGCCGTCAGCTATGCCGAAAATGACAACTGCGTTGTGGCCAGCATCCTTGAGGTCGACAAGGATTCAGCAGATGAACTGGCCGGCAAAAAGGCCGCTGTGCCGCTTGGCACCGCCGCGCACTATGGTTTCCTCAAGCAGATGGAACACTTTGGCGTCGACATTGCCAGCATAGAAGTCGTTGACATGGCGCCGCCCGAAGGGGCCGCAGCATTGGCGCAAGGGTCTGTTGATATGATGTGCGGTTTCGGGGGGTCTCTGCGCACGGCGATGGAATATGGCAACGTCCTGCTGACCGGCGCTGAAAAAACGGAACTGGGCATTCTGGTGTTCGACGTAACATCGGCACCGGCGTCTTTTGTGGCCGAAAACCCTGATCTGGTGGCCAAGTTTCTGGCTGTCACAGCCAAAGCGAACGCCGGTTGGAACGATGGTTCGATGGTCGAAGAAATGATCCCCGTGATCGCGCAGGACAGCGGCATGGACGAACAGGCCGTGCGTGACTTCATGGCTACCTTCACCTTCCCCAGCATCGAAGAACAGCTGAGCCAAGGCTGGCTGGGCGGCAATGCGGCGACATTCATGCAGGGTGTGGCACAGGTCTTTGTTGACTCGGGGTCGATCCCGAGCGTGCTTGGCAGCTATGAAGGTGCCGTGAACACGGGGCCGTTGCAAGCAGCCGCCGATATGTAAGCCCCATGATGGGCTGGTGCGCGCGCGCACCGGCCCAATCATTTTCAGATCGGCGCGGCGTTGGCCTCGCCGCTGTGAAAATGATTGGGGGCAGAACATGTCAGGACTTCAAATAGACAAACTCTCCATGCGGTTCGATTTGCCCAACGGGTCATCGGTGCAGGCCTTGCAGGATGTGTCGCTTGACCTGAAAGCGGGGGAATTGCTGTCTGTGCTGGGGCCGTCGGGCTGTGGCAAGACGACGTTGCTGAATATCGTGGCGGGGTTTCTGGCCCCCACCGCAGGGCGCATCGTTCTGAACGGCAAACCCGTCTATGGCCCCGGCCCGGAACGCGGCATGGTATTCCAGCAAGGCGCGCTGTTCGAGTGGATGAGCGTGCGCGAGAATGTGGGCTTTGGCCCGTCGATGAAAGGCATGCCCAAGGCTGAAAAGGCCAGGATTGTCGATCATCTGCTGGATGTCGTCGGTTTGCAGGATTTCAAGGAAAAGGCGGTTTATGAATTGTCGGGCGGCATGCAGCAGCGCGTGGCACTGGCGCGTTGTCTGGCCAATGAACCCGATGTGATCCTGATGGATGAACCGCTGGGTGCGCTGGATGCGCTGACGCGCGAAAAGATGCAGGGACTGGTCCTGAAACTGTGGAAGGAAACCGGCAAGACGATCATCCTGATCACCCATTCCGTGGAAGAGGCGTTGTTGCTGGGCGAACGCCTGATCGTCATGGCCCCGCGCCCCGGTCGCATCCACAAGGAATATCGCCTGCCATTCGCAGAAATGGGCGTGGGGCAAGACCTGCGCGAGGTCAAGAAACACCCTGATTTTGGCACCACCCGCGAGGAGATATTAAGCATGATCTGGGACATGGAAGAGGAAATCATGGGCCGGACAGAGGACGCGTAATGGGACTGCTGGGCGATCTTTGGGGCGAACTTTGGGCGGTATTGATGACGCTGGTGTCAGCGGCCCCCTATATCATTGGTTATGTGCTGCTGATCCTGCTGACGATGGTGATCTGGAGCGGGATCAAGCGGCTGCTCACGCCGAAACATGACTATAGTTCATTGAAAACCGTAACGTTCGGGGATGAAAGCGCGGTCAGTTCGAACACGGTGGCATCGGTCGTTTCGGTCGTGCTGATCTTTCTGCTTTGGGCGGCGTTTACCGGATCAAAACTGCTGCCCGGCTTCCTGCACGCACCGGGGCCATTTATTGGTGAAGGTTCTTTTACATATACAATCACCACGCCGGACGGGCAGTCAGATGACGCGACCGTCAGCGTTGTCGTGCATCCCACAGGCCAGCCGGCCGATGCGCCAGAGGTTGAACCGGGTCCGGGGATTGCCAAAAACGATTCCACCGCCATTGCGGTATACCGCAGCCAGCTTTTGCGGGTGGACCAAAATGATGAAATGGGCCGTGATGATGATACCTTCATCACCGCCATCAACAGCCAGCCCATCGCACCGGGCCAAAGTGTAGCGATTGAATTCGGGCGCGTCGCCATGTCTGACAAGGGCACGCTGAACATCATTCCCGACACAGGCATGCAGATGGAACCGATCTGGCTGCCCGCCCCCGAGGCCGTCTGGACCCGGCTGGGCGAAATCGCGACGACGGGGTATCGCAATTCGACGCTGGCCGAACATCTGGGCTATTCGCTGTTTCGGGTGATCGTTGGCTTTGCGCTGGGCGCGCTGGTGGGGATCCCGCTGGGCTATGCTATGGGCCTGTCGAACTGGTTTCGCGGCTGGTTCGACCCGATTGTCGAATTCATGCGCCCCGTGCCGCCGCTGGCGCTGATCCCGCTGGTGATCATCTGGGCGGGGATCGGTGAAACCGGCAAGATCATTCTGTTGTTCCTTGCTGCGTTGTGGATCATGGCGATTGCCGCGCGGTCGGGCGTGTCGGGTGTGCGCATATCCAAGGTGCATGCGGCCTATAGCCTTGGGGCGTCGAAATGGCAGATCATGCGCCATGTGATCATGCCCAATTCCCTGCCCGAAATCTTCACCGGTGCGCGTGTCGCCATGGGTGTGTGCTGGGGCACCGTAGTGGCCGCCGAACTGGTCGCGGCGGAAAAAGGGGCCGGTATGATGATCATGGTTGCGTCGAAATTCCAAAGCACGGACATCGTGCTGATGGGGATCATTCTGATCGGGATCATCGGCTTTTCCATCGACATGCTGATGCGCTGGGCAGAACGGATTCTTGTGCCTTGGAAAGGCAAGGGCTGATTTGCGGAAAAACTGAAAACATAACTTGACCTTCCCATGACTGGAACCCTTATGTGAGGTGCCAAAGCATGGGAAGGTTTTGTTATGTCTACGGCAGAAATCAGGTTTGGTATCGATGGCATGTCCTGCGCGGGCTGCGTCAGCCGGGCTGAAAAGGCGATCAGATCGGTGTCGGGCGTGGAAAATGCGCAGGTCAATCTGGCCGATGCGTCGGCCCGAGTGCAGGTGGATAACGCCAAGGCGGCACAGGCGGTTGCCGGCGCACTAAAGGCGGCGGGATACCCTGCGTTGCCGCGCAAGCTGCGTTTGGCGATTGACGGGATGACCTGCGCCTCTTGTGTGGGCAGGGTCGAATCCGCGCTGCGGGACGTTCCGGGGGTGCTGTCTGCGACGGTGAACCTTGCCGAAGGCACAGCAACGGTCACGACGCTGACGGATGTGGATGTTTTGCAAAAGGCGACGTCTGCCGTCGGCTATGATGCCACGCCGATCGATGCCGAAGACCGGACCGACGACCGCCGCGCCGCAGAGGCGCAGACATATTTCAGGCATTTCCTGTTGGCCGCAGTGCTGACCCTGCCGGTCTTTGTTTTGGAAATGGGCGGGCATGTCTTCCCCGCTGCGCATCATTTCATTGCTAACACAATCGGCATGACCACCAGCTGGATGATCCAGTTCGTTCTGACCACTATCGTGCTGGCGGTGCCGGGCCGTGGATTTTTTACCAAGGGTGGCCCGGCGCTGTTGCGTATGGCGCCTGATATGAATTCACTTGTGCTGCTGGGCACAGGGGCCGCCTGGACGTTTTCGACCGTCGCACTGTTCGCACCGGCGCTGTTGCCCGAAGGCACCCGTGTTGTGTATTTCGAGGCGGCAGCGGTGATTGTGACGCTTATCCTGCTGGGTCGCTGGCTCGAGGCGCGAGCCAAGGGCCAGACGGGGGCGGCGATCAAGCGGCTGATCGGGCTGCGCCCCGCCACGGCGACCGTCTTGCGCGATGGGACGCAAGTGGAAACCCCGATATCCGAGGTCAAGCGCGGCGATATCCTGCTGGTGCGCCCGGGTGAACGCGTTGCTACCGACGGGGTGATCCGGGACGGCACATCGTTCGTTGATGAAAGCATGATCACCGGCGAACCCGTGCCGGTGGAAAAGACCAAGGGTGATACGCTGACCGGCGGCACGGTCAACGGCAATGGCGCGTTGCAGATGCGCGCCACGGCGGTGGGGGCCGACACCATGCTGGCGCGGATCATCGCCATGGTCGAAGACGCCCAAGGCGCACGCCTGCCGGTGCAGGAACTGGTGAACCGGATCACTGCGTGGTTCGTGCCTGCCGTTATGGTGATTGCCACGCTGACGGTGCTGGTCTGGCTGGTGTTCGGCCCATCGCCGGTGCTGTCTTATGCGCTGGTCGCTGGCGTGTCTGTGCTGATCATCGCCTGCCCCTGTGCGATGGGGCTGGCGACGCCCACATCCATCATGGTTGGCACCGGGCGTGCCGCCGATCTGGGGGTGCTGTTCCGGCAGGGGGATGCGTTGCAGGCGTTGCAGGGCGTTGATGTGGTGGCCTTTGACAAGACCGGCACACTGACGCGGGGCAGGCCGGTGCTGACCGATGTCATCGCGCTGGATGGCGGCCGCGATGCGCTGCTGCGCAATGTCGCCGCGGTCGAATCGTTGTCGGAACACCCGCTGGCGCATGCGATCGTGTCGGCTGCAGAACGACCCCTGCCGCAGGTATCCGGCTTTGCCGCTGTCACAGGGCACGGCCTGACGGGCGATGTGGATGGTCGCCGCGTGCTGGTGGGCGCGGCGCGTTTGCTGGAAAAGGAAGGGGTTGATCCCGCACCGCTGGTTGATCAGGCCGCGACCTTGGCGCAAGCGGGCAAGACCGCCATCATGGTCGCGATCGATGGCAAACCGGCCGGTGTTATCGCCGTGGCCGATCAGGCCCGCCCCACCGCCAAGGCGACGGTTGCCGCGCTGACGGCGCGTGGATTGCGGGTGGTGATGATTACCGGCGACGCCGCGCGCACAGGGGCGGCTATTGGTGCGGAACTGGGCGTGTCGGATGTAATTGCCGATGTTCTGCCCAAGGGCAAGGTCGATGCGATCCGGGCCTTGCAGGCGGATGGCTCCAGGGTCGCCTTTGTCGGTGACGGGATCAATGATGCGCCTGCGCTGGCGGCGGCTGATGTGGGGGTTGCGATTGGCACCGGCACCGATGTTGCGGTCGAAAGCGCCGATGTGGTGCTGATGTCGGGCGATCCTGTGGGTGTGCTGAACGGCATCACGGTCAGCCGCGCGACCATGCGGAATATCCGTGAAAATCTTGTTTGGGCTTTCGGGTATAACGTGTTGCTGGTGCCGGTGGCGGCGGGGGTGCTTTTCCCGGTCTGGGGTGTTCTGTTGTCACCTGCGCTGGCGGCAGGCGCGATGGCGTTGTCCAGTGTGCTGGTGGTTTCGAACGCGCTGCGCCTGCGTTGGGTGAAAGGAACATTATCATGAACATCGGGGAAGTTGCCGCGCAGACAGGGCTGCCCGCCAAGACGATCCGTTATTACGAAGATATCGGTCTGATTACGCCGAAACGCGAGGCGAACGGTTACCGCGTGTTTGCCCGGACAGACGCGCATAAACTGGCGTTTCTGGCGCGGGCGCGGGCGCTGGGTTTTTCGATCGAGGATTGCCGCAACCTGCTGGCCCTATGGGAGGATCGCAGCCGCGCCAGCGCTGATGTGCGTGCGATTGCCAATGAACATTTATCCGAGATCGAAGAAAAAATCACCGGACTGACAGCGATGCGTGATACACTGTCGGAACTGGTGCGCGACTGCGCCGGTGACAACCGCCCCGATTGTCCGATCCTGAAAGGATTAGAGGGTGCGTAGAACGCGCTGTGCTGTCTTTGCTTGTTGTTCCGGTAAAAGATGACGCGGTGTTTCAGGCTATCATGTTGGGCGACAAAGATCCTTGAAAGGATATTAAAATGGGTATCGAAAGTCTTTTGGTCATCTTGATTATCGGTGCGATTGCCGGCTGGCTGGCAGGGCAGATCATGAAGGGCTTTGGCTTTGGTCTTTTGGGAAACATCGTGCTGGGAATCGTGGGCGCCTTTGTGGCTGGCCTGATTTTTCCGGTGATCGGATTGGGATTTGGCGGCGGGATTCTGGCGTCTATCGTTCATGCCACTTTGGGCGCGGTGATTGTGCTGTTCCTGATCCGCCTTGCCAAACGGGCATGACGCTATTTGACGACTTCTGTTCGGTGCAGAAATATCTGTCGCGGCAATAATTTCTTAACTGTGATCGCGTCTTTTATCTTTCAGGGCCTCTGTTTTGGGCGGCCCTCGGATAAGGGAAGGTGTGGTCATGCGATCATTTTTGTTGGGCTGTCTATTTTTGTTGGGTGCTCTGACCAATGCCGTGTTGGCACAAACTGTGCCGGACCCTGTGGCCGTGGCAGAAGAAAACGGCATTTGCGCGCCCTTTGGGGTCGCCTCTGCATCGCTGGCTGCTGATGGCACGGTCCAAGCCGTGTGCAATACGGATGCAACCGCCTTTGTGCCATTGCTGGGTGCGCTTGGCCCGGCCTTGACCGCAGGGGCGGCGGTGGCGGTGGCTGCGGCGGTGTCAGGCGGTAATGCCACGCCGGACACACAATAATGCCGGTCAACAGGCCGGATAGCCCAAGGCGATCAACTTTGCGCCGCTGATCCGATGGATGCCTTTGATCTGGTAGCGTGCGTCGCGCAGGAACCAGTCGCGCAGCGGTGCCGCGTAATGCTGCGCCATTGTTTGTGACCAATGTTCGAATTGCGCACGATCCAATGCGGCCCCATGGCGGCTGGGGCCATGAAAACCAAAGATCGTATCAGGGCTGATGCACAGGTTTTCGACACCCAGATACAAGGTGCAGGACGAGTAACAAAACCGCCCGCGCAGTTCGACCCGGCGGTGCTGTGCATTCAGTTGCGCAACTTCGATCACGCGCGCCCCGATCAATCCTCCGCGGTCATTGGCAACCACAAAGGGCATGGTCTGCCCCTGGGCCAGTCCTGCCATCATCCAGAGGATCAAGCCAACAACGCCCCTGCGCAACCACGGCTGCGCGCCCCAGCATAATGGTGCCATATCTTTCCCCAGCATATCCCACCACACATCAGGTGTGATTCCACGCGGTGAAATGACGACAGCGCATTTAAGAATCGGTTGACCTTAAGATTTGCGCCGAAAACGTCTAAATTTGTCATTTCCCTGAAAAATGAGGCCCGTAGGCGAAAGTGTTAACAAAAATCTTCTTAATACACTGAAAATAAATGTTAATTATGCTTTTCACGCCTCCATCATTAATAGCTCATTAACCCTGATCTAACAGATTCAGTGATGCAAGCTGCGGCAAAACGCGCGCGGTTTTTCGCCATCACAAGGGTCCTGGCTATGTTTGACTTCCAGAATGACGTCGTTGAGTTGTCCAAAGCGGATCGTGCCCACCCTTCGCTTCCGCGGGTCCAAAAGCCTCGGCTGGCGCTTTCAAAGCGGCTGTTTGACGTGGCGGGGGCGATTATGCTTTTGCTGCCTTTGGGGGTTTCTGCGCTGCTTCTTTGCTTATTGAACCCGTTATTTAACCGTGGACCATTGTTTTTTGTGCAGGAACGGATGGGGTTTCGATGCGTTCCTTTTGCAGCCTTCAAATTCCGCACGATGACGGCGCCCAATGGTCATGCCCGTGGGGCGTTCGATGCGCTTGAAACAGACCGGATCACCGTCCTGGGCCGGATCATGCGCAAGATGCGTATTGATGAATTGCCGCAAATCATCAACGTGCTGCGCGGCCAGATGAGCCTGATTGGGCCAAGGCCGGATCATTTCGAGCATGCCTGCGTTTACCTGCGCACGGTGCCTGGCTATTGCGCGCGCCATGACGTTTTGCCGGGCATCAGCGGGTTTGCCCAGACAGAGGTTGGCTATGTCGATGGGCTGGACGGGGTGCATCGCAAAGTGGCGGCAGATCTTTATTACATCGCCCATGCGACACTGGCGTTTGATCTGTGGATCGCGTGGCGCACGCTGGTTGTGATCGCCACCCATCGGGGAAGTTAGGGGCCACCGAACGCTGGCCCAAGCGGTTGGAAAGGATAATTGGTGTATCCCTGCACTTTAACCAAAGTGAGGTGAACACAATGTCTGACCCGTTTGAATCCGATTACGTCAACCTGACGTCGCCCGCCGTGTCGCATTATGCGGTTGTGCCTTCGGACGTGACTGACTTGCCGGTGCGTCCGCGCGCACTTTTTGTCAGTATAGGTGGCACTGCGGCGTTACAGGACAAACACGGCACGATCATCAATTATGATCTGGCTGCAGGTGCAATCCTGAGTATCCGGCCCTTGCGGGTCATGGCAACTGGCACCACTGCCCAGCTTGTTGCGTGGTTCTAGGATGATCGGGCTGGAATTGACTCCGAGCCAGCTACAGCGTGGAAACCCCGCGCCGCTGGCAGAATATTTTTCCCGCAGCGGCGGGCAGGCAGTCGCCATTGGCGCGGCACCGGGGGGCGGGCTGTCGGTCTGGACAGAAATCGCGCCGCATGTTGCAGCCTGCCTGCGGCTTGACAATACCGTATCCGGCACGCGTCTGTCATGGCGTGAAACGCTGATCGCCACGTTGCGCAACATATATCCGGCAGGTGATCTGACGTTGACGGGCAGTTGGGTGCAAATGCAATCTTCTGGTTCTGGTCTTGCGGGCAGTTACACAGGCAATCGGGCGGTCAGCACCACATCGGCCCAAGCGCAGGCCAGTGTTTTGGTGGGACGCGACGCACCCTATGATCTGTGGGTGCATTACACCGGGCGCGTGGCGGGTGCCTATTGCCGGGTCGCGATTGACGGCACGCAGACCCTGGTGAATGAAATCGACGATCCCGCTGGCTTGGGTTTCAAGGCGTTTTCGACCCATAGCGCGATTGACCTGCACCGCCGTCGTTCTGTCAAGGTGGCCAGCGGTCTGACCGGCCAACACACTGTGACGTTGCAGCATGGCGGCGCCGCCCACCCTGGTGGCAGCACACTGATGATCGAAGCGGTGGCGATCAGTGGCAGCTTGTCAGACCCGCGCATTCTGCCGCCTGTTTGGCAAGCTGGTCATACCTACACGATCGGGGACGAGGTGCAGTATGGCGGGGTTTATTACGCGGCCCGTGCCACGGGGATTAGCGGCGCTCATCCACCCGCGCATACTGCCGGGGTCGGGTCGGACGGGGCGCTTGACTGGCGGGCCGATACGCGCAGCACCTACCCCCGTTTTGTGTGCATCGACTATCCGTCAGAACGTGAATATGCGATCCGCTGCGCTGTGGATGGTGTGACCACTGAAATTGGGGGCCAGACCCATGGCAACGAGGCGCTGCAAAATCGCAGCGTCATGCTGGATGGCGCGCCCTTTCTGGCCAGGACGACCGGCAACGGGTTGCGTGTCGGGGCGCATGTGACGATCACGGAAACGACCATTTGGCAAACCAGCAGCGGGCCGCTGGCGGATTGCACCCTGATCCGGCAGATAACCCCCGGCACCGTTGCACATGATGTGACAGTCACGGCAACAGGGCCGGTCGCCAGTGTAGATTGGCTCTATATCGGGATGGTCCCGATGGTGCGTTGGGATGGCAAAAGCGGCACGACGGTGTTTGATACTGTGGCAGTCGGTGATGCACCTGCGGTGATCTTGGCAGATTTTGCAGGGCAGACCCCGCCCAATATCATGCACCCCGCAGCCCGCAGTGTCGGGATGTCCGCCAGTTTGGACGACATTGTTCTGCGCTATGGTCTAAGCGCGGGTGCTTTGCCGATAACCGATAATTTAGTTAATCGAATCGACACCTTTTTACGCCCTAATCTGGAGGCCACGACAGAAGGTGGCAGCCTCGATTGGAAGGCCAAAGCCTATGTTACAGGTGGCGCGCCGGGGGGGCTGACATTTGGTGCGGGTGATGTGTTGGGTTTTTTCAGCCGGCATGTTTTCGGAACCATTTGACTGCCTGCCATTCTGTCCCGGCACCCGTTGGTGCTGGGGGCCCAAAACGGGATCAGGCAGCAGATGGGGCGTGAATGACGGCAAGGGTGTTGATTTGGCTGGTCGCATGCATTTTACCATGTGGTTTAGCCGCGCAAGGGGTGGCTTTGCGCTATAACACGTTCGGGGCATCGGGTTTGATCGACATGCCTGTCGCCAGTTCTGCCCCTGATGCAGAACTGGCGTTCACCCTGTCCAGCTTTGCCCGGCAAACCCGTAACACCTTGACTTTTCAAGCCAGCCCGCGGCTTTCGGCCAGTTTTCGCTATGCCGCGCTGCGCAAGATCATGGGGCAACACGGCGTGATCTATGATCGTATTCTGGATCGCAGCCTTGCGCTTCACTACCGGATTCTGGATGAAACGCGGCGCCGGCCGGCGGTGGCGGTTGGTGTGGCCGATTTCATTGGCACCGGAATCTATGGCGGGGAATATCTGGTTGCCACAAAAGCTTTGCGCCCCGATCTGGCGGTGACGCTGGGGGTTGGATGGGGGCGGTATGCGGGGGTGGGTGGCTTTGCCAACCCGTTGGGGCCTGCGTTTGCCGACCGGCCTGATCGCGTATTTGCACAGGGTGGCACCATCACACGTAATGCGTTTTTTCGCGGTGATGTCGCCTTTTTTGGCGGGGTTCAGTGGCAACCGACACCCAAGCTGGGGGTAACGCTGGAATATTCCTCTGATCGCTATCCCTACGAAGATCCGGCCGCATTTGTCAGGCGCACGCCGTTTAATTTCGGGTTGAATTATACCCTCCGGCCGGGGGTGCAGGTGGCGGCGCAGTATCTTTATGGTGCTGAATTCGGGGCACAGCTGACCTTTGCGCTGAACCCCACACGCCCGCCCCACGGCAGTGGATACGCGCGGGGGCCGGCCACGGTGCGCGCGGGCACACCGCTTGCCCGCGCTTTGGCGGCCGAAGGTCTGGTGCTGACGGGGGCGCAGGTGGTGGATGGGCGGATGGATATTGCCGTTCAAAACACCCGCTTTCCCGACAGTGCGCAGGCCATCGGGCGGGCGGCGCGGGTTCTGGCACAGATCGCGCCGAAAGGCATAGATGCCTTTGCCATCACGCTTGATGCGCCCGGGCTTCGGGGGCCGGCTGTCGTTTTGCAACGCAGTGATCTGGCCACGCTGGAGTTTGCGCCAAACGGAACGGCACAGATCGGGCAGCAGGCTGAATTTGCCACCGCCGCTGCCGGTTTTGATAACCGCTATCCGGTTTTCGACTGGAGCCTGCGGCCCTATATCACGCCCAATCTGTTTGACCCGGATGACCCGCTGCGCGCTGATGTCGGCATTGCACTGGATGCCCAATGGCAACTGGCCGCTGGTGTCATTGGCCGCGCAACGGTGCAGCAGCGGCTGGCAGGCAACCTTGACCAGACCGTGCGAAAGTCTGATTCTGCCTTGCCCCACGTGCGCAGCGATTTCGCGCTTTACGAGCGTGAAGGTAACGGCGACATCGCGCAACTGGCGCTGCATTGGTATGCGCAACCGCTTCGCGATGTTGCCACGCGGGTCTCGATCGGCCTTTTTGAGACGATGTATGGCGGCATGTCGAGCGAGGTTCTGTGGTATCCTGGCGGTCGCGATCTGGCATTTGGGATCGAATTGAACGCCCTGCGCCAGCGCGACTATGACGGTGGATTGGGCTTTCGTGATGATGCGATGACCAGCGGCCACGCCTCGATTTATTGGCAGGGCAAGGGGGGCTATTCGGCCCAGCTTGATGCGGGGCGTTACCTTGCCGGCGACTGGGGGGGCACGTTGACACTGGCGCGCCAGTTTCGCAACGGTTGGTCCTTGGGGGCCTTTGCCACGCTGACGGATGTGCCTTTTGAAACCTTTGGTGAAGGATCATTCGACAAGGGGATCGTGCTGACGGTGCCGCTTTCTTGGGTCAGCGGCCGGCCACGGCGGGATGCGCTGGCCACAACATTGCGCCCGGTCACCCGGGACGGCGGCGCGCGGGTGCAGGTTGATGGACGGCTATACCCGCTGACAGCGCCGTTGCGCGCCCGTGCAATCAACGACAGTTGGGGGATGTTCTGGCGATGAGGTGGCTTTTATTCTGTCTGCTTTTTGCGGCCTGCACCGCCCCGATCCCACCGGCAGCATTGCGTGCCCAATTGACGACAGACCAAATTGCCAGGTTGCAAGTGCCGATGCTGTTTGTCAGTGCGCCACAGATAAAGACGGCTGCCACGCTGATCCCTGTTCGGCAAAACGGGCCGGTGCGCATCTGGCAAACGCGCGATGGCGCGCAGATTGCCACGCGCGACGGGCTTGTCGTGGCCACCCATGGTCTGGGGTTTGATCTGGCAGCCTCTGATCTTGATGGGATTGCGGCTGCCATTGCGGGAGGGCCGGGGGAATACAAACGCACGCTCAGCCATATCATGGGGGATTTGCGCACATCGGTTCAGCCATATCGCTGCGTGCTTGCGCCTGACCGGTCAAAGCCGCAGAACCCCGCGATCACGGTTTTGCGCGAAGATTGCCGAGGCCCTGATCCCTTTCGCAACCTGTATCACATTGACGCAAAAGGCAGGCTATTTTGGTCGCAGCAATGGGTGTCGCCCAAGGTCGGTCACCTGGAAATCGAGGTGATCCGGCCCGATAAATAAGCAGGCCCTGCGTTCCAACGGATGAGACGCCACATGCATGGTGCTACGCCTGCCCTGCCACCTGTGCCAGAATGAGCCCCGTCATCGGTGCCCGCGCCGCGCGCAGAGCATCACACCCCATCAGCACCAGATGCGCCGGTGTCTTGTTCCACTGGACAGTATAAATCACGGCATCGGTTTGTTGCACCAAAAGCGCGACATCGGCAAAGGGCAGGACGGGCGGTGCATCCAGAATGATATGATCATATGTCTGGCGCAGGCCCGTCAACAGCGCAGCAAAGGCGGGTTTGGCCAAAAGATCTGCAGGGTTTTGCGCCGTTGGACGGGCTGCCAGCATATCAAACCCGTTGTGTGTATCGGGAAAAATCGCTTCTGCGACAGGGGTGTCACCTTGCAAGACGGCGGCCAGCCCCATCTGTGGTACCTGTTGAAAATACTGGTAAAAGCTGCTGTGACGCATGTCCGCCTCGATCAACAGAACCGATTTATCAAGCTTTGCCAGTGTATTGGCAAGAGCGATGGCATTTGTCGTCTTGCCTTCGCCATGCAGGGTTGACGTGAACATGATGACCTGTGGCACCTTGCCGTGATCCGCCAGAAAAAGCGCTGTGCGCAGGCTGCGGGATGCATCTGCCGCCGCGCTGTTGGGATTTTGTTGTAGCCAGTCCAGCACCTGCTTGCTGGTCCGGCCTGCGATCCGCGGGGTTTGGGCCATCACGGGCAGACCTGTGGCATGGTGCAGGGCTGCGGCGGTGCCAAAACCGCTGCGCAAAGCCCCCGCCAAAACCACAAGGCCGCCCCCCCCCAGCGCCCCCAGCAATCCCGCCGCAGCCAGTATCAACACCTTGCGCGGTGCCACATAGGTGCCGGGGCTGGCCGTGGCCAGAACGCGGCTGCCCGCTGTTTGCAACCCGCGCCGGGTGCTGGCCTGCTGGAGCCGCGCGAGAAAGGTTTCATAGGTGACGCGGGTTGCGTCGACCTCGCGGCGCAACTGGTCCAACTGGATCATCCCGGCAGAGCTTTCCGCCAGTTGCCGTTGCAGATTGGTTTGAAACTGTGACAGCGCGGCCACCTGACGGGTGTAGCGCGCAACGTCGGCTGACAAACTGTCATAGTATATCGTGCCAGTCTGCGCTGCGATCGGTTTCGCCCGTGTTGTGCGGTCAAGGGCTGTTTGTGCCCTGTCCAGTTCTGCCTGAGCAGCCGCTAGGCGCCGCGCGGCGTCAGTCGCCTGGCGGTCCAGCGCATCGAAAGTGGTTTGGTCCTTGACATGGGTTTGCGTGCGCAAATCATTTATCGCGGCTTCGCGCATTTCGAGCTGCCCGCGCAGTTCTGACACTTTGTCGGACAGCCACCGCAGTGTCATTTCGGTTTCAGCGCGTTTTCCGGCGACCTGATCAGCCAGATAAACATCAGCCAACGTATTGGCGATCTGCGCGGATTTTTCTGGCGTGCTGGTGATCGCAGTGATCTGGAAAACATAGGTGTCGCGCAGCGCTGTGGCGGTGACGGCTGCGCGCAGATTCTGCACGGTTTTTTCCTGCACCGCATGGCTGTCGGGGGTCACGTCAGATTGCCCGGTCAAAAAATTGCGCAACAGATTGCGCACCCCGATCAGCGACAGCGGTGGAATTGGTGTCAGGTAGCGGTTGAATTCAGGATCCGCCATCAAGTCGCGTGCGGCCACGACCTGCGTCAGCAGATGCTTCGACTGCAGAATAGCGACTTGCGTGTTGATGTGGGCAGGGTCTGTCCCCTGGTCTGAAAATATTTGCCCGATCTCTGTGTAGGGAACGCTCGATCTGTTGATTTCCAGCGTTGTCGTCGCGGCATAACGAGGCTGCGCCACCCTGAATGCATAAAAGCCCGCCGCCAGAACCGCCAAAAGCGTGCAGATCATGATGACATATTTGCCCAGCCATATGCGACGCAAAAGCCCGCTTATGTCCAATGGGGCTATTGGCTGGATATCGGCCACCCCAAACTGCTGAAATGCCGGATGCCCATTCTTGACTTGGTGAAACATTTTGCCTGCCTTCGCCGTTTAGCAAGCACTCAACCATAGGAAAGTTAACCTGAAATTAATTTTCATGAAGGACCAATGAACCAAGATTTAATTTGGTTAATCCTGCCCGGAGGTTGAAGTGAGCTTTATGCGCAGATGGCACGTGTCAGGGCTGGTCAAAGGGTTCGCGTGGTCGGCCTTCGTGTGGCGTCTTGGAATCGTGGGCGGGAACTTTGGCATCATGGTGGGGTTGGTCTGGTGGCTGGGATTGGCCGAATTTGGCAATCTGATGGTGCTTTGGGGGATGGCACTTGTTGCGGGCACGGTCATGTCTGTGGGTGCGCCGGTTCTTATCTTGCGGGTCATGACCGATGGCACGGGCCTTCGGGCCAGCGGCCTGATCCGGCTGATGTGCCTGTATCCGGTGGCACTGGCGGCGCTGGCGGGGGGGGTGTTGCATATGATCCTGCCAGGGCCCGCATGGGGGGCAATCCTGTTGACGGGACTGGCTTTCAATGCGTTGCAGTGCCTTGCCAGCGTTTTGCGCGCGCTGGGCAGTGTGCAAATGTCCATGGCACTGCGTGACGGCGTTCCGCAACTGGCGCTTGGGGCGGCGGCTTGTTTGACGGGCAAGGCCGTTGGCATCTTGATTGTGGCGGCCTGCGCCATGGGCGGGGTGGGCTTGCTTGTGCTGCTGGTGTGCCTTTTACACCCGGGCCTGCGCACCCGTTTGCGTGCCAGCGGCGACCGGGGCGCTGTGCGCGGCGGGCTGTGGGCCAATGCGGTGCTGGGGATGGCCACGGCCCAAATCGACATCGTGCTTGCTGGTGGCGTGCTGTCGGCCGACCAGATCGGGATCTATGCGCTGGTGCGCCGGATTGCCAATCTGGTGGCCCTACCGGTCAGCGTGGCGACGTGGGTCAGTGCCCCGCCGATCGCTGCGGCCTTCGGCGCCGGCGACCACGTGGCATTGCGCAGGGCAAGTGCTGTGGGAAGTCGCATTGCATTGTTGCCGGGGGGCGCGTTTTTTGCGGTGGCCCTGTTGGCCATGCCGCTGTGGCCCGGTCTGGCGGATGCGCGCCCGTTGGCGGTGATCCTGCTGAGCGGGGCACTTGTGCAGGTGGGGCTGGCATCCGGTTTCACGGTGGCAACGCTCTGTGGGTTGGAAAAAAGCGCGGTTCTTGCACGACTCGCGAGCCTTGGCGTGTATCTGGCCATCGCTTTTGGTGCGGGGGGGGCTGCGACAACCACGGGCAACGCGCTGGCCTATCTGGCGGGCATCATCGCGGGCGGCGCTTTGCTGTGGTGGCTGTTGTGGCTGCGGCTACAAATTGACACGTCTGCCTTCGCAGTGTGTGCGGGTCCAAGGGGGCAACGATGGAAAATGCCCTGATCATCGCGCTGGGCCTTGTCTGTGCGGCTGTGCCCTTTGCCCTGGGGCAGCGATACGGGCTGGTCCGGCTGGTGTCCCCGATGCATCTGCTGGGCTGGTTTTGCCTGTTCGGTTTCACAACAAAGGCCGTGGTCTATGCCATGGCGCCGCAGTTCGCGTTTTACCGTCGCTTTGTCGATAACCCCTGGGGTGATTTGCTGGGCGCGCTGTATCTGGCGCTGTTTATTCTGGCGATTTGTCTGGGGTATCGGCTGGCTTGTGCGCCGGTGCGCCAGCCCGACAATATACAAGCCGCGCGGATAATTGCCACGGGTATCGCGCGGCGCGGGTGGCTGTTCGGGCTGGCGTTCGGGGTTGCAGCGGCCACGGCGCTGATGATCCTGCGGGCACGCGGCGCGACACTCGATCTTGATTTGCTGGCGGGCGTCAACAGCGCGAAGCAGATCAACGTGGGTGCGAATGGCGTGGGCAGCACGCTGGCCGGGCTGAAAACCCTGTTTATTGTGCCCAAATGCGCCTTTGTTCTGCTGCTTGCGCATGGCGTCGCGGCGCGGGCGCGGCTGGCGCTGGTGCAAGCGGCGGCGCTGGCGGTGCTGCTGTTGGGGATCGCGCTGATCTCGGGCGACCGGTTTGAACTGGTGGAAATGCTGATCTATGCGCTGGCCACTTCTCTCATGCTGGGCGGGCGGATCAGCGGGCGCGCAGCGGTCTGGCTGGTGGGCGTAGGGGCAGTGATTGTCGCCCTGTCGGTCTATATGACCGAACTGCGGCTGGGGCAGGGGGGCGGTTTTGGCCTGTTGGCGTCACAGTTGGTTGGTTCGACCTATTTTCTGGATCTGAACGCGGCCATCATGATCACCGACCGGATGGAACCGGACCAGATGATGCTGGGGCAAAGCTATTTCTGGTGGCTTTTCGGCTGGGTGCCGCGCGCCATCTGGGTCGATAAACCCGCCGTTGATCTGGGCGTGTTTTTCAAGCGTGACCTGATGGGGGTTTACACCGGGGGCGGCTATAATGTCACCGGCCCGGGCGAGGCGTTCATCAATTTCGGATGGGGCGGGGTTGGCGTAGGCCTTGTGCTGGGCTGGCTTTACCGCAAGGGCGAGGCCGCGGTGCTGGCGGCGCGCGCCACGCTGCGCCATGGCGCGTTTCTGTTATATCCGCTGCTGTTTTACCCCTTTGTGCAGGCGACGCTGCAATCATCATTCAGTGCCTTCATTGTTCTGGCGGTTGCGCAGTTTGTCATGATTGCCGCGATGATCGCGATTTTTGTGCCGCGTTATGCGGTGAAGGCGCGGCTTTATCACAGGGGGGCGGCCGATGCTGCTTAAATCAATCGACGGTGCGGTGCGGATCGGGGGCGCTGTCTGGCGCAGGGTTGGCCTGTGGGCCGCAACGGTGCTGCACCGCGCCGTGCTGGCGCGTGTCGGGCCAGGGTGCCGGTTTCAGGCCGGTGTGCATTTTGCCGCCCCCAACGCGGTGCAGATCGGCGCAAACGGCTATTTCTGGCGCGGTTGCACGGCCCTGTCGGAACTGCCGGGGGGCCGTCTGTTGATTGGTGACGGGGTGCAGATCAACCGTGATGTGCATCTGGATATCACGGGCGGTTTGCAGATCGGTGACAGGGCGCTGATTTCCGAAGACGTCGTGATCTATACCCATGATCACGGGTTGGACCCGCGCAGCGCGCCCCTGCCAATTCCTAAGGTGATCGGCCCCGATGTCTGGATCGGGATGCGCGCGGTAATTCTGCCGCAGTGCCGCCGGATCGGGCAGGGTGCTGTGATCGCCGCCGGTGCCATCGTCACGCGCGATGTGCCCGCGGGGGCTATCGTTGCGGGCAACCCTGCGCGGGTCATCGGCCAGACCAACCGGCAGGAGGCCGCATGAACATCCTGCATGTCAGCCCCAGTTTTTACCCTGCGACTGCTTGGGGTGGGCCGATATTTTCAACCAAGACGATTTGCGACGGGATCGCCGCACGCCCCGATATGGCGTTGCGCGTGCTGACAACAGATGCCGCCAGCCCGACAGGGCCGGGCCGCGTGACCCCAGTGCCTTTGCCCTATCCGGTGCATTTTGCGCGCCGTGTCGCGGGGGGCAGTATCGCGCCGGGGCTGTTCGCGCGATTGCCGCAGGCCATCGCATGGGCCGATGTGGTGCATCTGACGGCAACCTACAGTTTCCCGACCTTGCCTGTGCTGGCGCTGGCGCGGATCATCGGGCGGCCTTTGGTGTGGTCGCCGCGCGGGGCGTTGCAGGCCACCCAGACATGGGATGCGGCCCCGCGCAAAGCCATGAAACGCAGGTTCGAAACGCTGGCGCAAATAATCCGACCCGATGCAACTGTTTTGCATGTCAC
Source organism: Yoonia sp. (assembly GCF_014859355.1). Lineage (GTDB taxonomy): Bacteria > Pseudomonadota > Alphaproteobacteria > Rhodobacterales > Rhodobacteraceae > Yoonia. Next base: position 32,504 of record NZ_JACUUJ010000003.1, read on the forward strand.
AGCCCCGTCCGAGGCGCGTGACAGCGTGGCCCGCCTGACCGGCATTCAAACCGCCTGCATTCCCAACTGTGTGACGATCCCGGCGCTTATGCCACAGGTCAAAACGGGGGCTGCGCGGCTGATGTATATCGGGCGGCTGCACCCCAAAAAGGGGTTAGAGCGTTTGTTCGACGCGATGGCGGCCCTGCCCGACCGTGTGTGCCTTGATGTTTACGGCACCGGCGATGCGGCCTATCTGGCCGGTTTGCAGGCCCACGCTGTCGCATCCGCCGGTCGCATCCGTCTGCACGGCCATGTCGATGGTTTTGCGAAAACAGCAGCTTTTGCGCGCGCGGACCTTTGCGTTTTTCCCAGCTATTCGGAAAATTTCGGGATTGTCGTGGCCGAGGCGCTGGCCCATGGCGTGCCCGTCGTGACGACCACCGCAACCCCGTGGGCGGCGCTTGACAGCATGGGTTGCGGGCGCTGTGTCGATCTGGACCGCGTGTCACTGGCGCAAGCGATCACGGTAATGTTGCAAGACGATCTGACCGCGATGGGTGCGGCAGGGCGGGCATGGATGGCGCGTGATTTTTCCCCTGATGCGATGACCGATGCCTTTGCGGCGCTTTATCACAGGCTGGCGCAGGGACGCGCGGCGATGGTGCCCGCATGACGATGCAGCTGGATGTCAGCGCCAACCGCGCCGCCCGCAAATACAGCCGCCGCACGCAGGTCGCGCGCGTGCTTTGGGCGTTGTGCCTGCCGCTGTTCCGGTTCAGCCCGCGCCCGATGTGGGGCTGGCGCGCGTGGCTGTTGCGCCGGTTCGGGGCGCAGGTGGGGCGTGGGGCGCATCTGCATCCGACGGTGCGCATCCTGATGCCGTGGAACCTGTCAATCGGTGATCAGGTGACGGTCGGGGACAGCGCGATCCTTTATGCGTTGGGGGCGATCACGATCTGCGACAGGGCCACGGTGTCGCAATACGTGCACTTGTGCGCGGGCACCCATGACATCCGTGATCCGGCGCGGACCTTGTGCAAACCGCCCATCACCATCGGGCCGGATGCCTGGGTTTGTGCCGATGCCTTTGTCGGGCCGGGCGTGCGGATCGGCGCGGGGGCGATCCTGGGTGCGCGAGCGGTGGCGATGCGTGATCTGCCGCCGCGCAGTACCGGCGTTGGCAACCCGATGCAGATTATCATCGGAAAGGAAAAGCGATGAAAATTTCCGTGGTCACGGCTGTTTACAATGGTGGCGATACGCTGCCCCGCGCGGTGGACAGCCTGCGCCGCCAGACCCATGCGCATGTCGAACATGTGGTGCAGGATGGCGGGTCTACCGATGGCACGCTGGCTTGGCTGGCAGCAAACGGACACCACGGCATGGCGCTGGTGTCGGCCCCCGATGCAGGGATCTATGATGCGATCAACGCGGGCATTGCGCGGGCTTCGGGCGATGTCATCGGCCTGCTGCATGCTGATGACTTTCTGGCGGATAACGCCGTGCTGGCCCGTGTCGCTGCCGCACTGGCGGATCCAGCCATCGACGGGGTTTACGGTGATCTGCAATATGTCGCGCGCGATGACGATACCCGCGTGATCCGCCATTGGTCGGCGGGGGTTTACACGCCGCAGCGGCTGCGCCGTGGCTGGATGCCGCCGCACCCCACGCTTTACTTGCGCCGCAAGGTGTTTGAGCGCTGGGGGCTTTATGATACCAGCTATCGGATTGCGGGCGATTATGACGGGATGCTGCGCTGGCTGACCAAAGGGCAAGTGCGGCTGGCCTATATCCCGCATGTGATGGTGCGGATGCGGCTGGGGGGCGCCAGCAACCGGTCGCTGGCCCAGATGCTGCACAAAAGCCGCGAGGATTACCGCGCGATCCGCACCCATGGAGTTGGCGGTGTCGGCACGCTGGTGACCAAGAACCTGTCGAAATTGCCGCAGTTTATCGCGCGGGGTGCGGGGCTCAGGTTTTGACCGGGGCGCCGCCCGCAAATGTATTCACACCGTGATAGCCGATCGGGTCTTCCTGCATTTGCAGGTGAAGCCCGTCGTCTGTGTATGGGTGCGCGCGGGCCAGATCTTCGTCAACGTCGATCCCCAAACCGGGGCCTTGCGGCACGGACACATAGCCGTTTTCAACGGTGATGCTGTTTTTGATCAGTGCAAAATGATACGGGGTCTCAATTGTTTCGGCCATCAGGATGTTGGGGATTGACGCGGCAAGCTGGATATTCGCCGCCCATTCGATCGGGCCGGCGTAAAGATGCGGGGCGATCTGGGCGTTATATATTTCGGCAATGGCGGCGATCTTCTTGGTTTCCCAGATACCGCCTGATCGGCCCAGTGCCGGTTGCAGGATCGTCGCGGCACCTGATTGCAGGATGGGTGCAAATTCCGCCTTGGTTGTTATCCGTTCGCCCGTTGCCACGGGGATGCCCACAGCGTGGGCGACCTTGGCCATTTCGGTAAAGTTATCCGGCGGGATAGGTTCCTCATACCACAGCGGATCATAGGGCGCGATGGCGCGCCCCAGCCGGATCGCACCCCCCGTGCTGAATTGCCCGTGCGTGCCAAACAGCAGATCGGCCCGGTCGCCGATCGCATCGCGGATCGCCGCACAAAACGCGACCGACAGCGCGATATCAGGCCGTGACGGCATATGCCCACCGCGTATCGTGTAGGGTCCGGCGGGGTCGAATTTGACAGCCGTATATCCTTTTTCCACCATATCCACCGCCACCTCGGCGGCCATGTCGGGGCTGGACCAGAAGGCGGGCAGCGGATGGCTGGGGCGGGGATAAAGATAGGTATAGGCGCGGATGCGGTCGTTCATCCGCCCGCCGATCAGGGCATGCACGGGGCGGTCGCGGTCCTTGCCCAGAATATCCCAACAGGCGATTTCAAGACCCGACCATGCGCCCATCACGGTCAAATCGGGACGCTGAGTGAACCCCGATGAATAGACGCGGCGGAACATCAGTTCGATGTTTTCGGGGTTTTCACCCGCCATGTGCCGTTCGAACACATCCGTGATCACGGCTTTCATCGCCGCTGGCCCGACGGATGTGGCATAGCATTCGCCGTAACCCACCACGCCTGTGTCGGTCGTGACCTTGGAAATGATCCAATAGCGCCCACCCCAGCCGGGGGCAGGCGGGGCGGTGACGATGATATCTAGTTCAGCGAGCTTCATTGTCTGCCTTTCCGGGGGATGTCGCGGGCTGATCGGTAGGGTGCACCCTACGGCGCGGTTCTAATCAAACACGATGACATTGCGTTTTGCGCTGCCGGTCTTTGTATCGGCGATTGCTTCGTTGATCTGTTCCAGCGTCCAGCGGCCCGAGATCAGCTCGTCCAGTTTCAGCCGCCCTTGTTTATACAGATCAACCATCCACGGAATATCGCGTGCGATCACGACATCGCCCATCTTGGACCCGACCATGCCTTGCCCCGTCGCGGCCAGCATCACAGGTTCATAGGTGGACATCGCACCGGAATGGGGCATGCCGACCATGATCACCCGGCCACCGTTGGCCAGATATTGCGGTGCCTGATCATAGGCAGGGATCGCGCCAACGGTGACAAAGACCGCATCCGCCCCGCGCCCCATGGCCTGTTTGGCGGCGCGCCAAGGTTTTTCGGCGGTTGCCAGCACCCCGTCGGTTGCCCCGAATTCGCGCGCAATGGCCAGCTTTTCCTGCGACATGTCCACGGCCACGATCCGGCGCGCACCCGCGATCCGCGCGCCCTGAATGGCGTTCAGGCCAACGCCACCCGCACCAATCACAACCACATCCTGCCCCGCCCGCAAGCCAGCGGCATTCACCACTGCGCCAACGCCGGTGATCACGCCGCAGGCCAGCAGCGATGCGGCCTCCATCCCGATGCCTTCGGGCAGTTTGACGACCTGGCTTTGGTCGACGACGACCCGTTCGGCAAAGCCGCCGGTGTTCATCGCCTGATGCAATGCACCGCCATTTGCGGTGCGCAGCGGCCCGCTGGCCATATCGGTTTCGCAAGCAACGGGTTTGCCACTCGCACAAGACGGGCAAGTGCCGCAAGCGCGGATCAGGGTGACAACGACAGAATCACCAACCGCCACACCGCGCACGCCTTCGCCCACGGCGCTGACATGGCCTGCGGCCTCGTGGCCATAAACGGCTGGCAGCGTGCCGCCCCAGCCGCCGTCGATATAGGATATATCCGAATGACAGATCGCGCAGGCGCGCAAGCTTACCTCGACCTCGCCCATCCGGGGGGCGGCAAGGGTGATGGTTTCAATCTGCAAGGGCTGCCCGAAGGCGTGGCAAACGGCGGCTTTGATTTGTGGCATGGGCGGGCCTTTGGTCTGGTGTTGCTTTGCGCCACCGTGTGAAATTGGCCGGCGATGCGCAAGGGCGTTTTCGTCACGCAACGCGCGATTTTGTGCGCCGTGGGGTCTGCACAAAGACCAAGATGCAGCAGACGGTCAGGATCGCCGACAAAAGAAACGGCGCGCCGGGCATGTAGAACACCGTGCCGGGCGCGGTGAAATACCAGAACGTCTGGGTCACGATCAGTGGGGCCACAATGGTTGCCACCGCGTTGATGGATGTGACGGTGCCTTGCAATTCGCCCTGTTGGTCGTCCGCAGCGGTGCGCGACATGATCCCTTGCAAGGCAGGCCCGGCGATGGACCCAAGGGCGGTCAGCGGCGTCAGCGCCAGCGCGACCCAGCCATTGGTGACAAAGGCCAGCAGCACAAAGGCCACAACATCAATGCCCAGCCCCAGCACCACCGCACGACGTTCCCCGATCCTGTTCAGAATGGGCCGGATCAACAGCCCCTGCACAATCGCGATACCAATGCCGAACAGGCCCAGCGACAGCCCGATCATCCCCGGCCCCCAGCCAAAGCGTTCGGCCCCGAAATAGGCCCAGACGCCGGGATAGACAAAGAATGCAACGGTATAGACAAATGTGATCAGCATCAGGCGTTTCAGCCCCGGCAGCGCGCCGATATTGGCGAATGCCCCCAGCGGGTTGGCGCGGCGCCATTGAAACGGGCGGCGGATGCGGTCGGTCACGGTTTCGGGCAGGATGTAATAGCCGAACACCGCATTGGCCGCCGCCAGCGCCGCCGCCGCCCAGAACGGCGCCCGCGTGCCAGATTCTGCCAACGCCCCGCCGATCAGCGGCCCCAGCACAAAGCCCACGCCAAAGGCCGCACCGATCAGGCCGAAATTCGCGGCTTTTTCTGCGGGTTTGGAAATATCGGCCATATAGGCGGCGGATGTGGATTGCGTCGCCGCCGTGATCCCGCCGATGATACGCCCGATGATCAGCAGCCAGATCGTGTGGGCCAGCGCCATCAGCACGTAATCCAGCGCCATGATCACCAGCGACACGATCAGCACCGGGCGGCGGCCGTATCTGTCTGACAGGCTGCCAAGGGTCGGGCCGCACAAAAACTGCATTGCCGCAAAGATCGTGGCCAGTATCCCGCCCCAAACGGCGGCACGGGCCAGCCCCGCGCCTTCGACCTCTTGGATCAGGGCGGGCATCACGGGCATGATCAGACCAATGCCCATGGCATCAATCACAACGGTGATCAGGATGAACAGAACGGGCAGGCGGCTTTTCATGCGGTGCAGCGTTAAACCGTTCGGTTCACTTTGCAAACCCCGAGATGATCACCCTGCAATACGGATCAGATGCGCGGCCAGCCCGGCAGGGTCGGCCAGAAACGGCGAATGCGACGTGGGCATTTCGGTCACGGTTGCGGCGGGCCAGTCGGCGGTCATTGTCACCTGAAATTCCGGTGGAATGGTCCTGTCATCCAGACAGCGGATGTAGTGGCGCGGCAGGTCATGGGCGGGTGTCAGCGGCGTTTCCTGCGGCAGGATCGGCTGGGGGCACAGCTGTGCGACCGCCCAATCCGCGCGGTCGCGGGGCACATCGTGATAAAACTTTTCCGCTGCCCGTGACGGATCGACCGTGAATGTCACACGGTCCGCATCGACCACAATCGCATCCAGCAGGGGCTGTCTGGGGGCCATCCGGCGCATATCGGCCAGCGATTTGCCCGCCATCGGCACATAGGCGCACAGATAGATCAGTTTGCTGATCTTTTCGTGCGCAAGGTTGGCCGCCGCCGTAATCGGATAACCGGCCATGGAATGACCAACCAACACCACTGGCGTGTCAATCGCATCGACAATGGCGCGGGCGTAAAGGTCCAGCGTCACGTCACCGGGCGGGGTCGTGTCTGCGCCATGCGACGGCAGATCAATCGCGCGGGCCGTGTGACCCGCTGCCTGCAGATGTGGGATCACGTCATCCCAGCACCACGCCCCGTGGCATGATCCGTGGATAAGCAGGAAATCAGACATGGCCGGTATCTTTCAGAAACTGGTTCAGGATCGTGGCATAACCTGCGGGGTCTTCCGCACAGGGCAGGTGGCCTACGCGCGGGATCAGCCGAAACTGTGACCCGGGGATCAGATCGACGGTTTCGCGCACCAGATCAGGCGGGGTGGCGCCATCATCTGCCCCGGCTATGCCCAGCGTCGGCAGGCGCAACCCGCTGGTGGGGGTATAGAAATCGGTTCCAGCAATCGCCGCACAGGTGCCCGCATAGCCCTGCGCGGGGGTGGCAACCAACATATCCTGCCAAGGCGCCATCGCTGGCGTCCCATAGAAATCGCGGCCGAACCAGCGTTGCATGACGCCATCGGCCATCGCGGCCAGCCCTTTGGAGTTCACAGTGTCGATCCGGTCCTGCCACATCTGCGGGCTGCCGATCTTGGCGGCGGTGTTTGACAGCACCAACGCACGGATGATGTCGGGCCGTTTGATCGCCAGCCCCTGCGCCACCATCCCGCCCACCGACAGGCCCACAAACAACGCATCGCGCACATCCAGCGCATCGCAGATCGCCGCGGCGTCGCTGATCAGCTGGCCCATCGTATAGGGCGCATCCGGCACATCCGATTGCCCGTGCCCGCGCATGTCATAGCGCACGATGCGCAGGCCAGCGGGCAACAAGGGCACAACCCCATCCCACAAATGCAGGGTGGTCCCCAGCGAATTGGCGAACATGATGGTTGGCGCGGCGGGGTCGTCCACCCCATCGACACGCGCGTGCAACGCCACACCATCGCGGTTGATTTTCATCTGTGTTGCTCCTTCAGGCATTGGGGTCTCCCAGCACCATATGCGCCATGATCTGCCCGTGATCTGACGCCAGCTTGTTATAGGGCGCTTCGGGGTGAGAGGCATCGGTCAGGTGATCGTTGAAAACATTGAAATATTCCATCTCGCCGATCTTGCCGACGAAATCGGGATGAAAATGCCGCGACATCAGGATCTGGTCGATGCTTTCGAACACGCCGCCAAAGGTCGATGTATAAACCGCATCGCGCAAGGATTTGCGCACAAACAGCTTTTCTGCGGAATAGAGCCTGACCGCGCCGATTTTTTCCTGAATGGTCGCGTCTTCCTGATCGGAATAACGGTCGCGGTGGGTTTCGGCGTCATGCCGGCGCATCCATGCGTAATTCTTGAACGGGGCTTCGCCGGTAATGATTTCGGTTGAAACGGCGTTTTCGCTGTCGTTGAAATCGCCCAGCACCATCACCGGATGCCCTGACGCCAGTTCTTGCAGGATGGCGCGGCGCAGCACCCAGGCTTCGGCCATCCGGCGAAGACCGGCGCGCAGCGCCCCCAGCGCGCGCGTTTCTGCGTCATAGTTCACCAGATCGGCAGCCGGCGGATAGGCGGCGCCTTCGGGCTTGGGCAGTTCCCCCAGTTTCGATTTCAGGTGGCAGTTGAATACCGTCACGACGGCATCACCGACAGGCACGCGCGCTTTCAGAATGGGCCGGCTCAGCCGTTTGACGCGGTAATGCCCTCCGTCGCTGCCATCAATATCGCTAAACGGAATGATCAGCGGTTTGGCCAGATCCTGAATAACCTCGGGCGTTCCCTTGAAACCATAGCGCGACAGGATCGCGACACCGGGCCGCCGCTGCCCCGGTTCCCCGTCAAAGCTGTTGGGCGCAAAGGCCAACGCGGCCTCGGTATAAGGTTCATAGGCCAGTTTGCGGAAAATCGCCCTGCGGGCATATTCTTTGGATCGGTGCGGGATATTCGCAGCATTTGCAGCCATCCCCATTTCGTCGGTTTCGATCACCACGTCGCGCAGCGCCGCCTCAGAGAAAATTTCCTGAAAACCCACGATGTCGGCGTTCATCGTCAGTAACTGGTCTGCCAGCCACGCGCGTTTCCATGCGTATTCTTCGGGGGTGTATGCCTCGAACCGGTAATATTCCTGATCGGCCTCGATCAGGTTTTTCATGTTGAAACTGGCAATGGTGAATCGGGTCATGGCAAAGTGTCCAATGCTTGCTTGAAAACGTCAGGGTCCACATTCCCGCCCGTGGCAACCGCCACAACTGCATCGCCGCTGAAGGCATCTGCATGAAACAGGGCCGCCGCCAGCGCCACAGCACCGCCCGGTTCCAGCACGATTTTCAGACGGTCAAAGGCCAGCCCGACCGCGCGCAGGGCCTCGTTTTCTGTGACGACCACGCCGGGGCCGCAATGGGCCTGCATGATTGGAAAGGTCAGATCACCGGGTTGTGGTGTGATGATCGCATCGCACAGCGACCCTGATAGCCGGTCGTTGCGCAGGATTCGGCCCGCGGCCAGCGATCGCGTCACATCGTCGAACCCTTCGGGTTCAGCCGGACGCACGCGCATCCCCGGCGCATCCGCGGCCAGCGCCAACGCGATGCCCGATGTCAGCCCGCCACCCCCGCAGCATACGGTCACTTCCGCATCCGTGACGCCAAGTGCAGTCATGTCTTGGGCAATCTCCAGCCCGCAGGTGCCTTGGCCTGCGATCACCTGCGGTTCGTCAAAGGGTTTGATCAAGGTCAGCCCGCGTGCTTGTGACAGGCGGGCGCCAATCGCGTCGCGGTCCTCGGTGGCGCGATCATAAAGCACAACCTCGGCCCCCAAGGCGCGGGTATTGGCGATTTTCACAGCGGGCGCATCGGCGGGCATGATGATGACCGCAGGCGCGCCGTGGGTGCGTGCGGCCAATGCAACCCCCTGCGCATGGTTGCCGCTGGAAAAAGCAATCACGCCCGCCTTGCGCGCGGCATCAGACAGGCCCGACACAGCAGACCAGCCGCCGCGAAACTTGAACGACCCGGTGTGTTGCAGGCATTCGGCTTTGACGAAAACGCGCCGGCCCGCGATGTCGTCCAGAAACGGCGAGGTCAGGATCGGGGTGTGCCGCGCGTGGCCTGCCAACCGCTGCGCTGCGGCACGGATCATGTCGATGTTCATTGCATCTTCTCCAGCCATGCGTGCAGCGCGGCCAGTGCCTGTGGTTCATCCAGAAACGGGACATGCCCGCGCCCGGGCACATCCACCCGGATCATATCGGGGCGGCGGCGGGCCATTTCATCGGCGGTTTGCGTTGTCAGCAGGTCGGAATTCGCCCCGCGTATCAGCGCCACCGGCAGCCCGTCGAGCGCATCGAAAAGTGGCCACAGGTCTGGCGCGGGTTTATCCTGATTGGCCAGCATCGCATCGCGCAGTTGCGGATCATAGCGGATGCGCAGGCCATCGGGGGTTTGTGCGTAATGCGCACGCACCTCGGCCAGCCAGCGGTCCATTGGGACATCATCGAACCTTGTCCAATAGGTGTCGCGAAACGCAGCCGCGTCAGCATAGGTTTTCTGGGCCGGATTGCGCCCGACATAATCCATGATGATGTCCAGCCCCTGTTGCGAAATTTCCGGCCCGATGTCGTTCAGCGCGACGCCCAGCAGCCTGTCCTTGGCCGTTGCGGCCAGCATCATCGCAATCAGCCCGCCGCGTGATGTGCCAAGGATCGCGGCGCGCGTCAGTCCCAGATGATCCATCAGCGCCAGCACATCCGCCGCCTCTTGTGGGACGGTATAGGTCGCGGGATCGGCCCAGTCGGATTGCCCGCGCCCGCGATAATCGGGCCGGATCAGGCGCACCGGCAAATGCGGTGCCACATGGTCAAAATCCGCGCCGTTGCGCGTCAACCCGGCCAGCGCGATGACTGGCAGGCCGGTGCCTTGGTCGGTGTAATGCAGTGCAAGGCCGTCATGGCTTTGGTAGGTGGGCATCAGGCAAGCTCCGGTATTTTGGTCAGGTCGGGCAAGACGTGTTGCGGCGCGGCATAAAGCCTGTCCAAAGGTTCGCCCGCGCGGTTCACCCAGACGGTGTGAAACCCGTAACCGGCAGCCCCCGCTGCATCCCAGCCGTTGGACGATACGAACAGCACCTCGTTCCTGGCGCAGCCGAAATGCTGGCCGACCAGATCATAGACACGGGTGTGGGGCTTGAAAACGCCCACATCTTCAACCGACAAGACCTTATCCAGCAAATCGCCAATGCCTGCCGATTGCACAGCCGCATCCAGCATCGCGGGGCTGCCGTTGGACAAGATCGCCGTGTGCAACCCCCGGTCTTTCAGCGCGGCCAGCATCGCCGGCACCTCGGGGTAGGCGGCAAGTTCCCAGTAAAGTTCCAAAAGGCGGGTGCGGGTCGCGGGGGCGGTGACTTTGTTCGCCTCCAATGCCCAATCCAACCCGTCTTGCGTGACCTGCCAGAAATCACAATGCCGCCCGGCCACGGCGCGCAGCCACGTGTATTGCAGCTGTTTCAGCCGCCAGTCGCGCGCAATCGCGGGCCAGACAGTGGCGAGCGCAGGATGCTCTGGTTCCTTTGCTGCCTGGGCGGCGGCTGCACCCACATCGAACAGGGTGCCATAGGCATCGAAAACGCAGGTGGTGATTGGCATGATCTGGCCTTTTTTTGATTTTGGGGGCAGCTTGTCACGCCCAGCTTGCGGCGAAAAGGGGAAACCTGTTTGCAAACCGGTTTCACCTTCCCTAGCTTGCGCCATTCAATTGAAGCAAACGAAAGGCCAGACCAATGAGCGAGGCAAAATCAGGCGACACAGTTCGCATCAACTACACCGGCACCCTGAAAACCGGCGAGACATTCGACAGTTCTGACGGGCGCGACCCGCTGGAATTCGTTGTCGGTTCCGGCCAGATCATTCCCGGTCTTGACGCCGCGATCCCCGGCATGGCCGTGGGCGATACCAAAACCGTCGAAGTGCCCTGTGCGCTGGCTTATGGTGAAACCAACCCCGATGCGTGCCAGGCCGTGCCGCGCGCGGAAATCCCCGATCATATCCCGCTGGACCCCGGCACGCAGCTGCAAATGCAGACGCCCCAAGGGCAGGTGGTGCAGGTCGTCGTGGCTGAAGTGACGGATGAAGTGGTCACGCTTGATGCCAATCACCCGCTGGCGGGCAAGGATCTGGTGTTCGACATCGAAATTGTGGATATCAAGGCGGCATAAGATTGGTCGGGTGCGTGCTTGCACGCACCTGCCAAGCCTCGTGTCTTTACCCCAGATGTTCCGGTTGCGGCATGCCCAGAATGTGAAAACCGCCATCAACGCGAATAATTTCGCCCGTGGTGCAGGCCCCCGCATCCGAAGCAAGGTAAACCGCCGTGCCGCCCACCGCCTCTAACGTGGCATTCGACCCCAGTGGCGCGTTTGTGTCGGTGTGTTTATAGGTCTTGCGCGCGCCACCGATGGCCGCACCGGCCAATGTTTTCATCGGTCCGGGGCTGATGGCATTCACGCGAATCCCCTGTGGCCCTAAATCATTGGCCAGATAGCGCGTGGCACTTTCCAACGCGGCCTTGGCCACACCCATGACATTGTAAAACGGCGTGACGCGGTTTGACCCCTGATAGGTCAACGTCAGCAGCGTTCCACCATCTGGCATCATTTCAGACGCGCGCCGCGCCACGTCGATGAAGGAATAGCACGAAATCGTCAGCGAGTTCTGAAAATTGGCCCGGCTGGTCTTGATAAACCGCCCCGTCAGTTCGTTTTTGTCAGAAAATGCAATGGCGTGAACCACGAAATCAAGACTGCCCCAGCGTTCCCTAAGCAAGGCAAAGGCCGCATCCATGCTGGTATCGTCTGTCACATCGACATCAACCATAATGTCGGACCCGACAGATTGTGCCAGCGGTTCAAGCCGCTTGCCGAAAGCCTCGCCCTGATAGGTAAAGGCCAGCTCTGCGCCCGCGTCGGCCATGGCCTTGGCGATGCCCCAAGCGATGGACCGTTCGTTCGCCACGCCCATGACCAGACCGCGTTTGCCTTGCATTGAAAGTGTCATTTCATGAACCTTGAAACCGAGAAAGCAGCATGGACCCATTGGTCCCGCCAAAACCGAAAGAGTTTGTCATCACCGTATCAAGCCCGGCATTGTCCACGCGCACTGTCGCAATCTCGGACGGATCCAGCGCCGGGTCGAGCGTTTCGACATTGATGGATGGCGCGATGAAATCGTCACGCAACATCAACAGGCAATAAATCGCCTCTTGCGCGCCGGTAGCGCCTTGGCTGTGGCCGGTCATGGATTTGGTGGAACTGATCGGCGGCGTGCTGCCTTGGCCAAAGACGCGGCGCACGGCCTGCACTTCACCCACGTCACCCACGGGCGTCGATGTGCCGTGCGCGTTGATATAGCTGACCTTGCGACCCGCGGGCAGGGTTGCCAGCGCCAGCCGCATCGCGCGTTCGCCGCCTTCGCCGGAAGGGGCGACCATATCGTGCCCGTCGGATGTGGCGGCATAGCCTGTCACCTCGGCATAGATTTTCGCGCCTCGCGCCTGCGCATGTTCAAGGCTTTCCAGCACGATGATCCCGCCGCCGCCCGCGATGACAAACCCATCACGCCCCGAATCAAAGGCGCGTGATGCTTTTTCCGGCGTGTCGTTGTATTTGCTGGACATCGCACCCATCGCATCGAACAGGCACGACAGGGTCCAGTCCAGTTCTTCGCCACCGCCGGCGAACATCACGTCTTGCTTGCCCATCATGATCTGTTCGGCGGCATTGCCGATGCAATGCAGGCTGGTTGAACAGGCAGATGTGATGGAATAGTTGATGCCCTTGATCTTGTAGGCCGTGGACAAGTTGGCCGACACGGTGGACGACATGCATTTCGGCACCGCAAACGGCCCGATCCGCTTGGTCGCGCCGGTATCCTTGACCACATTATGCGCGGCGAACATGGCCGATGTTGACGGCCCGCCAGAGCCAGCGACCAACCCCGTGCGCGGGTGTGACACCACGCTTTCGTCCAGCCCGGCATCGGCAATCGCCTGCCCCATCGCGATATGGGCATAGGCCGCGCCGGGCCCCATAAAGCGCAGCGTGCGTTTGTCCACGTGATCGGCCACGTCGATTTTCAACGTGCCCGCAATCTGGCTGCGAAAGCCGTGTTCGGCCATTTCAGGGCTGGCAACAATGCCGGATTTCCCGGCTTTCAGGGCCTCTGTCACCTCGTCTGCATTGTTGCCAATGGGCGAGACGATCCCAAGACCGGTAACGACGACACGGCGCATTGGCGCTCTCCTTGTAGGTTTGGTTCAGCTTTCCGACAACGCAACCTTCATGTCGGTCACTTGGTAAATCACATCGCCGTCGGCCTCTACAATCCCGTTGGCGACGCCCATGGTCAAGCGGCGCGTTTGCACTGCCTTGGTGAAATCGACCCGATAGGTCAGCATTTTACGATCAGGCCGCACCATGCCGGTCAGCTTGACCTCGCCCACGCCCAAGGCATACCCGCGCCCCTTCCAGCCGCGCCAGCCAAGGTTGAAGCCGGTCAACTGCCACAACCCATCCAGGCCCAGACAACCGGGCATGATCGGGTTGCCGGGGAAATGGCAATCGAAAAACCACAGATCGGGGGTGATATCAAATTCTGCGACAACATGCCCTTTTCCATGCGCGCCACCATCGCCCGAAATATCGGTAATTCGGTCCATCATCAGCATGGGCGGCGCGGGCAGTTGCGCATTTCCGGGGCCAAACAGCTCTCCTTGGGCGCATTTCAGCAAGGCGTCTTTATCAAAACTGGTAGGTAATTGCGCCATAAAGGGGTCTCATTTCTTGCCTGATGCTTTATATGACGTCTAGCACCACGGGCTTTGCAAGGGCAAGTCTATGCTGGTTTTCCATGTTTTCATTTGATCCCGGGCGTTTCCTGCCATATTAAGTCTTGGATTGAGTAAAAGAGATCCGATGACCGAACATGCAACAGAACGGAGTGCAAGCTGGCTGGCCGGTGCCGGGCTTCGCCCGACCCGGCAGCGCCTGACGCTTGCCAGCCTTCTTGTGGGCGACGGGCAAAACCGCCATGTCACCGCCGAAAGCCTGTTCGACGCTGCGTCCAACGCGGGTGAAAAAGTGTCGCTGGCGACGGTCTATAACACGCTGCGCGCTTTTTGTGATGCCGGGTTGATGCGGGAAATCACTGTTGATGGCTCAAAAAGCTATTTTGATACCAATATCACAGATCACCCGCATTTTTATTGGGAAGATACCGCCCGCCTGACCGATGCGCCCGCCGAGGAACTGGAAATTCGCCGCTTGCCTCATGTGCCTGATGGCGCTGAAATCACATCGGTTGATGTGGTGATCCGGTTGCGCCGGACCTGATCCTGCGGCATCAAAACCACTGCCCCGGTTCCATCATCCCCAGATCCAGCAGTTGGGATGAATGCCATGTAAAGGGGGCGCTGCCCGGCCAGACAAAGCTATCGATTGCATCCCGACTGCCGGGGTTGTGCCGCAATGCCTTTGCCGTGCGGAACGAACAGACCGCTGCGGTGGGGCTATGGTGCCATGGGCAGGCGTAGGTATTGTATTCAGGATCGTTGAATAAACGGTCCGTCCCCATTTCCAGGCCCGGATATGCGCGAAACAAAGCCGGTCGGTCGATCCTGCGCCGATCCCAAGGCACATGTTCTTCGAACCGCCAGCGAAGGCCGCCATAAACATCGACCTGACGCTCTGGTCGGGCGCCTGTCGCATCATGACGTGCCAATGCATAATAGCCTGCCTGATCAAGCCATGCAGCATCGCGCGCAACGCCATTGGGCGCCTCGTTCAGATTAGATGCATATAGATCAATTACATAGCATAAAATACTGTTGCGCCGCTCTTCCATGGCGAAATTTGTCAGATCGGCGATACTGCGGTCTTCGCAAAACGGAAAATACAGGTATTCCGCGTTAAAGCTGAAATATATCCACGCGCCCGGCGCGGCCTTGATGACGGCATTCACGATCCGTTCGGGTGCGTCCGCACCGATGACGTCATAATCGACGCGATGCACGGTATCGTCAAGCGCGGGCAGGGTCATGTCGGCGGGACAAAATGCGATGATCTGTGCGAAGCCGAGGGTCTTGTGATGCGCAATGGTGCTTGCGACCTCGATCGCGTCCTCGATCAGGATCAGCGCGATTGGCCCCTTGGCAAGGTGTTGGCGGCGATCAGCGAACAGGGCGGGCAGGTCTGGGTAATGCATCGGTGTCCATGGGCCTGAAGATGCGCTGCAAAATCGGCCAAATTGCCCCGCATTGCAAGCCCGCGCGCATCCCGTTAGAAAGGCGCGATCCGTCACATCCGCAAAGAGTCCGCCCATGTCCGCGCCCAAAAAGCTTTATATCAAGACCTACGGCTGCCAGATGAACGTCTATGACAGCGAACGCATGGCCGAGGCGCTGGGCGGCAAGGGCTATGTCCAGACCGATACGCCCGATGACGCCGATATGATCCTGCTGAATACCTGCCACATCCGCGAAAAGGCGGCGGAAAAGGTTTATTCAGAACTGGGCCGGTTCAAAGGGCTGAAGGCGGACAACCCCGACCTGAAAATTGGCGTGGCAGGCTGTGTTGCACAGGCCGAAGGGGCGGAAATCATGCGCCGCCAGCCACTGGTTGATCTGGTCGTCGGCCCGCAAAGCTATCACCGCCTGCCCGCGATGGATGATGTGGTGCAGACGGGGGCCAAGGCGCTGGACACCGATTTCCCCGAGGATGACAAATTCGACACGCTGAAAACGCGGTCAAAGGCCAAGCGCGGGCCAACAGCGTTTCTGACCGTGCAGGAAGGTTGTGACAAGTTCTGCGCCTTCTGCGTGGTGCCGTATACCCGCGGGGCAGAGGTATCGCGCCCCGCTGACCGGATCATCCGCGAGGCGCATGAATTGGTCGATGCAGGGGTGCGCGAAATTACCCTGCTGGGCCAGAACGTGAACGCTTATCACGGGCATGAACAGGGGCTTGCGGGCCTGATCTGGGAACTGGACAAGATCGACGGGCTGGCCCGCATCCGTTTCACCACCAGCCATCCCAATGACATGGATCAGGCGTTGATCGACGCCCATGGCACCTGCGAAAAACTGATGCCATATCTGCATTTGCCGGTGCAGTCGGGGTCTGACCGGATTCTGAAGGCGATGAACCGCAAACACACGGCCGCAGGTTATCTGCGCCTGATCGAACGAATTCGTGCCGCGCGCCCCGATCTTTTGCTGTCGGGGGATTTCATCGTGGGTTTCCCCGGCGAGACCGAACAGGATTTCGAAGACACGCTGCAACTGGTCCGCGATGTGCATTACGGGCAGGCCTATTCGTTCAAATATTCCACCCGCCCCGGCACCCCGGCAGCAGAAAAGCCGCAACTGCCCGAGGATGTGATGAACGACCGCTTGCAACGCTTGCAGACGCTTTTGCGCGAACAGCAACATGCAACGCAGGCCAGTATGGTGGGGCGCGAAGTCAAGGTCTTGTTTGAAAAGGCGGGCCGCGAGGCGGGCCAGATGATCGGCAAATCCGAATATCTGCATGCTGTCTATGCCGATGCCCCGCCAGAGGTGCTGGGGCAGGTGCGGCGCGTGAAAATTCTGCAAGACAGCCCCAATTCGCTGAAGGGCGAACTGATCGGGTAGGGTGGGTGCAAATCGACCTTATGTGACACTTCGTGCCGCATCGCGGGCTTTGTGATGTCAAATACGTGACATTTGCTCCGCAGTCCTTGCGCCGCTTGCCGTGACTTGCCACCTTAAGACATCTGCGACTCAAAGGAGAGCCATGTGGCCACCGGTGCCCTGACCCCATCCGCCAAGGATGTAACAGAATCCCTGTTGGAATTTCCCGATAATTTCTTGCTGATCGACCTGTGCGGCGAATATGACCGTAATCTGACTACGATTGAAAACAGCCTTGGCGTGCAAATTTTACGCCGTGGCAACCAATTGGCTATTATCGGCGAAGACGGGCCGCGCCACGATACACTGGACGTGTTGCGCGCGCTTTATAGCCGGCTCGAGGCGGGGCGGTCGCTTGATCCCGGTGATATCGACCGTGAACTGCGGATGGGCCACGCGGCAGATGCCAGCCCCGCTGACCAGATCGAACTGTTCAAGGGTGACACCGCGCGTGTTGAAATCAAGACCCGCAAGAAACTGGTCGAACCGCGCACCGATGCGCAAAAGGCTTATGTCAATGCGCTGTTCGATCATGAACTGGCCTTTGGGATCGGCCCGGCAGGCACGGGCAAGACCTATCTGGCGGTCGCCGTGGGCGTAAACATGCTGATTTCGGGTCATGTGGACAAGATTATCCTGTCGCGCCCTGCGGTCGAGGCAGGCGAAAAACTGGGCTATCTGCCCGGCGACATGAAGGAAAAAGTCGATCCCTACATGCAGCCGCTCTATGATGCGCTGAACGATTTTCTGCCCGGCAAACAAGCGGCCAAGATGATGGAAGAAAAAGTCATCGAAATCGCGCCTTTGGCCTTTATGCGTGGGCGCACGCTGTCCAACGCTTTTGTCGTGCTGGACGAGGCGCAGAACGCGACCACGATGCAGATGAAGATGTTCCTGACCCGTCTGGGCGAAGGGTCGCGCATGGTCATCACCGGCGACCGCACCCAGATTGATTTGCCGCGCGGGGTAAATTCCGGCCTGTGGGATGCGGAACGGTTGCTGAAAAACATTCCAAAGATCAGCTTTAACTATTTCACCTCCAAGGATGTGGTGCGGCACCCGCTGGTGGCTGCCATCATCGAAGCCTACGAGGCGGATGAGCCCCGGTGACTGTTGATTGCCTGATCGAAGATCCCCGTTGGGGTGATATCGAAAGCCTTGCACAGACCGCGACAGATGCGGTGCTGGAACGTCTTGGGATGGAATCGTCTGTTTTTGAAATCAGTGTGTTAGCCTGTGGTGATACGCGTATCGCTTTGCTGAATGCTGATTTTCGCGGCAAGCCGCAGCCGACAAACGTGCTGAGTTGGCCATCGCAAGAGCGCGGAGCCGTGGCGGACGGCGAAATGCCTTTGCCCCCTGTGCCGGGGCCGGAAAGTGAACTGGGCGATATCGCCATCGCCTTTGAAACCTGCGCGCGCGAAGCGGCGGAAGCAGGCAAATCCATGGCTGATCACACGATCCATTTACTTGTTCATGGCACGCTTCATTTGTTGGGTTTCGATCACGAGCGTGACCGCGATGCCACCCTTATGGAAGGGCTGGAAACAGAGATACTTGGCAAACTGGGTCTTGCTGACCCATATAGGATTTGAGCGGGCCACGGGGCCCAATTTTGGTAAGGATGAAATGGGCGATACTGACGGCGGTCCGTCTATGGCTGCGCAAAGCGCGCAAGACGATGAAATAGGCACACAGGAAGACGGGTTTTTCGCCCGGATCCGCAATGTGTTTCAGCCAAACACCGCGACTGACGCGGCAGAGGAAACACCCCGCGAAACGGCAAGACCGGCAAATGCCATGCTTGGTCTTTTGAACCTGCGCCGCAAGCGGGTCGAGGATGTATCGGTACCAAAGGCCGACATCGTGGCGGTGCCTGTCACGGTTGCCAAGGATGAACTGGTCAAGGTGTTCCGCGACAGCGGCCTGACCCGTCTGCCGGTTTACGATGGCACGCTTGATACGCCGATCGGGATTGCGAATCTTAAGGATTTCGCGCTGCGCCACGGGTTCAACGGCGACAGCCCGGATTTTGACCTGCGCGACATGTTGCGCCCGTTGCTTTTCGTGCCGCCGTCGATGCCATTGGGGGTTTTGTTGCAGAAAATGCAGGCAGAACGCATCCACATGGCCCTGGTCATTGATGAATATGGCGGCACCGATGGTCTGGTCACAATCGAAGATCTGATCGAACAGGTTGTTGGCGATATCGAAGACGAACACGACATCGAAGAAGCCCAAAGCTGGGTGCTGGAACAGCCCGGTATCTATATGGTGCAGGCCCGCACCGATCTTGAGGATTTTCAGGCGGAAATCGGGCTTGACCTGACTGCCCATGAAGAAATCGACGAAGAAGAGATCGAAACCTTGGGGGGGCTGGTTACAATGCTGGCCGGGCATCTGCCCGCAAGGGGCGAGGTGATCGTGCATCCGATCGGCGTTGAGTTCGAGGTGGTCGATGCCGACCCGCGCCGGATCAAGCGGTTGCGTGTCTGTCTGCCAAGCGCTGCGCATGCCTGACATCTTTGCGCGCCTCGCGGCATTGCCGGTGTGGCAGCGGTTTGCGCTGCTGAGTTTGCTGGGCGTTGTGGGCGGGCTGGGGCAGGCCCCCTTTGATCTGTGGCCCGCGACCATCATTGCCCTGGCCATACTTTTGCAGGTGCATACCGTCGCGCCGACTGCGCGGCGGGCAACGCTTGATGTCTGGTGCTTTGGGCTGGGATATTTCGGTTTTACCCTGCATTGGATCGTGGAACCCTTTCTTGTTGATATTGCCCGGCATGGCTGGATGGCCCCTTTTGCGCTGGTCTTGATGGCGGGGGGCGCGGCGCTGTTCTGGGCGCTGGCGGGTTGGCTGGCGCGGCGGGTCGCGCCGGGCGGGGCGATGTTCTTTGGGCTGATGCTGGTCTGGGCCGAACTGACGCGCGCGCTGATCCTGACGGGGTTTCCATGGGCGTTGTTGGGGCACATCTGGGTGCCGACCCCGCTGGCGCAACTGGCGGCTTTTGGCGGGCCGCATCTGCTGAGTTTGATCACCATTCTGGCGGCTTGGGCGCTGACAACGCTGTGGCACCGCAGGTTGGTGCCAGGGCCGATTGTGATTGTCGTTTTGGGTGGTGTTGCTGGGGTTTTGGGTAGCGGACCTACACCAGAGCTACGGTCAGATGGCCCCCTTGTGCGCATCGTGCAACCGAATGCGCCGCAGCACCTCAAATGGGATCCGGCCTATCGCGATGTGTTTCTGAATCGTCTGCTTGATCTGACCGGGCAGGGGGCTGTCCCTGATCTGGTGGTCTGGCCCGAAACAGCCGTGCCGTCGTTGCTCAACTACGTCCAATCCGACCTGAGCCTGCTGGAGGGTGCCGCCCGTGGCGCGCCGCTGGTCTTTGGTATCCAGCGTCTGGATGCGGCAGGGGCATTTTATAACAGTATGGTCGTCATGGGGCCGGGTGGTGTGATTCGCGACATATATGACAAACGCCATCTGGTCCCGTTCGGAGAATATATTCCGGGTGCGCGCCAGATCGAAAAACTGGGATTACCCGGCCTTGCCGGGTTGGTCGGCACAGGGTTTACCCCCGGCACACAGGGCGATCCGTTGATGATACCCGGCATTGGGCTTGCTGTGCCGCTGATCTGCTACGAAGGTATTTTTGCCGAAGAAATCGTCACCGGGCCGACGCGCCCGCGATTGATGGTGCTGATCACCAATGATGCGTGGTTTGGACAGGCGGCAGGCCCGCATCAGCATCTGGCGCAGGCCCGTTTGCGGGCTATCGAACAAGGTCTGCCGATGGTGCGCGCGGCCAATACCGGGATCAGCGCGATGATTGATGCCAAAGGGCGCATTGTGGACCAGGTATCCTTGGGCGTCGCAGGGGCGATTGATGTGCCCTTGCCGCTCGCCCTGCCCGCGACACCCTATGCCCGACGGGGGGAATGGCCATTTGTAGGCGTATTGATTTTGTTAACCTTTGGGTTCTATGCCGGCGGTCGTCGGTTTGGCAATTGACGCCATTCGGTCCAAGGCATAAACGCGAATTTGGTTCTGTCACAACGGCTTCCTGACGTGGCAGTTTTTTTTATCGGAGCACTTCCCCATGGCAAGACAAGACTACACTTTCACCTCGGAATCGGTATCCGAGGGACACCCGGATAAAGTGTGCGACCGCATTTCAGATGCGGTTCTGGATACTTTCCTTGCCGAGGAACCGGAAGCGCGCGTCGCTTGTGAAACCTTTGCCACAACAAACCGCGTCGTCATCGGCGGGGAAGTCGGGCTATCTGACCAGGAAAAACTGACAGAGCTAAAAGATAACCTTGCCCATATCGTGCGGCGCTGCGTGCGCGAAATCGGGTATGAACAGGATGAATTCCATTGGCGCACATTGGAAATCACCAACCTGTTGCACGAACAATCCGCCCATATCGCCCAAGGCGTGAACGGCGGTGAAGGTAAGGAAGAGGGCGCCGGCGATCAGGGGATCATGTTCGGCTATGCCACCACTGAAACCGCCGCATTGATGCCCGCGCCGATCCAATATGCCCATGCGATCCTGCGCCGTCTGGCCGAGGTGCGCAAATCTGGCGAACAGCCGACCCTGCGCCCGGATGCCAAAAGCCAGATTTCGTTGCGTTACGCGGGCGGCAAGCCGGTCGAGGTGACGTCGATCGTGCTGTCCACGCAGCACTGCGACGAAAGCCAGACCAGTGCCGATATCCGTGCGATCGTCGAACCCTACATCCGCGAGGTTCTGCCAGACGGGTTCATCACGCCGAAAACCGAATGGTGGGTCAACCCGACCGGCACATTCGTGATTGGCGGCCCTGATGGCGATGCGGGCCTGACCGGGCGCAAGATCATTGTGGATACCTATGGCGGTGCTGCCCCGCACGGTGGCGGTGCATTTTCCGGCAAAGATCCGACCAAGGTGGACCGCTCTGCCGCCTACGCCGCGCGCTATCTGGCCAAAAATGTCGTGGCGGCGGGCATGGCGGAACGTTGCACGATCCAGCTAAGCTATGCCATCGGGGTGGCGCGCCCGCTGTCGATTTACGCAGACACGCATGGCACCGGCGAGGTTGATCCGGCAGCGATCGAACGTGCCATTGCGCATGCAATGGACCTGACGCCGCGCGGCATTCGCAAGCATTTGAAACTGAACCAGCCGATCTTTGAACGCACGGCGGCCTATGGCCATTTTGGCCGCGAACCTGACGCAGATGGTGGGTTCAGCTGGGAAAATACAGATCTGGCTGCGGCATTGGCGCGCGGTGTTTGAAAACCAGGGTGGGTTTCGACCCACCCTACACACGATTGCACCCGCACACAGCCCTTGCTACATCCCGCGCCATGACAAAGACCAAACACCCCTCGGGCGCGCCGTGGCGCAATTTCTATGGCCGCTTTCGCGGTAAAACGATTCGTGCCAGCCAGCATGACTATCTGGAAAACGATCTGGCCCCGTTGTCGCCCGGCCCTGTCAGTTGGGAAGACAACCCCGACCGCACGCCGCTGGATCTGGCGGGTCTGTTCGGGGACAGGGATATCTGGCTTGAAATCGGCTTTGGCGGCGGCGAACATCTGGTGCATATGGCGCAGCGTTATCCAGACATTGGCCTGATCGGCTGCGAACCTTTCATCAACGGTGTTGCCATGCTCTTGGGTAAGATCCGCAAGGCAAAGGTTCAAAACCTTGCGGTGCATCCGGGTGATGTGCGCGATCTGTTCGATGTGCTGCCGGATGCGACGCTGTCGCGCGTCTTTCTGAACTATCCCGACCCGTGGCCCAAGAAACGCCACCACCGCCGCCGGTTCGTAACCCCCGAACATCTGGTGCCGCTGCACCGCGTGATGAAACCCGGTGCGATCCTGCGGGTTGCGACGGATATTCCCGATTACGTGCGGCAAACATTGGAAGAAGTGCCGCGTCACGGTTTTGACTGGCTGGCAGAGGGGCCGGATGATTGGCGCAATCCATGGGATGACTGGCTGTCGACCCGTTATGAACAAAAGGCCCTGCGCGAAGGTCGCACGCCCCATTATCTGACTTTTCGCAAGCGATAAGCGTCGAAGCCCCGGCGGGGATATTTATCCGCGGCAGAAGCGGGGCGTGATGGACCATGACGCAGCGCTGCGCTATCACGCGGCTGAGATAAAACAAGGACATGATCATGGCTGGCCACGGCACCCCCATTCCGATGACATCGCGCCCCTGTGGCCCCTTGATCGGCACGGCCAATGTGCCGGGGGACAAGTCGATTTCGCATCGGTCCCTGATCCTTGGGGCGCTGTGTGTGGGTGAAACACGCATCACCGGCTTGTTGGAGGGCGAAGACGTGCTGGACACCGCCCGCGCGATGCGGGCCTTTGGCGCGACTGTCACGGATCATGGCGGCGCCGAATGGTCGGTGCAGGGTGTGGGTGTGGGCGGGTTTGCCGAACCCGATCAGGTTATTGACTGTGGCAATTCCGGCACTGGTGTGCGCCTGATCATGGGGGCGATGGCCACATCGCCGATCACGGCGACTTTTACCGGTGATGCGTCATTGAATGGCCGCCCGATGGGGCGCGTGACTGATCCGCTGACGCTGTTTGGTGCGCAGGCGGTGGGGCGTGCCGGTGGGCGTTTGCCCATGACGATTGTCGGCGCTGCTGATCCGGTGCCCGTGCGCTATACCGTGCCAGTGCCCTCGGCGCAGGTGAAATCGGCGGTGTTGTTGGCGGGGTTGAATGCGCCGGGCCAGACTGTCGTGATTGAAAAAGAAGCAACCCGCGATCACACCGAACGGATGTTGCAGGGTTTTGGCGCAACCCTGACGGTGGAAGAAACGGACGAAGGCCGGGTCATCACCCTGACCGGCCAGCCCGATCTGCAACCGCAGACAATCATCGTGCCACGTGATCCTTCATCGGCGGCGTTTCCGGTTTGTGCAGCGCTGATCGTGCCCGGATCGGACGTGCTGGTGCCCAATATCGGGTTGAACCCGACCCGTGCAGGCCTGTTCACCACCCTGCAGGAAATGGGGGCCGATCTGACCTATGAAAACCTGCGCGAGGAAGGTGGCGAGCCTGTGGCGGATCTGCGTGCGCGTTATTCGCCTGATCTGAACGGCATCGCCGTGCCGCCTGCGCGTGCGGCCAGCATGATTGATGAATATCCGGTGCTGTCGGTTGTGGCGGCCTTTGCGACTGGCGTGACCGACATGCAGGGCGTCAAGGAACTGCGCGTCAAGGAAAGCGACAGGATTGATGCGATGGCCAAGGGCCTGCGCGCCGCCGGTGTCACCGTGGACGAAGGCCCGGACTGGTGGCGCGTGACGGGGCTTGGCCATGGCAATGTACCGGGGGGTGTGACGGTCGCCAGCCAGTTGGATCACCGGATCGCGATGGCCTTTTTGGTCATGG
This sequence comes from Yoonia sp., assembly GCF_014859355.1. GTDB lineage: Bacteria > Pseudomonadota > Alphaproteobacteria > Rhodobacterales > Rhodobacteraceae > Yoonia. Next base: position 56,806 of record NZ_JACUUJ010000003.1, read on the forward strand.
GCATGGCCGCGCAAAAACCGATGCGCGTGGATGACGGCGGGCCGATTGCCACGTCTTTCCCGGTGTTTGAACCGCTGATGGCGGGGCTTGGCGCGCAGATCGAGCGAGAAGAAACATGAGCTTTATCGTCGCTATCGACGGCCCTGCGGCGGCGGGCAAGGGGACCATTTCGCGCGCTGTGGCAGAACATTTCGGGCTGGCGCATCTGGATACCGGGCTGCTTTACCGTGCGGTAGGGGCCAGGGTGCTGGCGGGGGGGGATCCGGTCGCGGTGGCCCGTGCGCTGGACCCTGTCGATCTGGAAAACGATAATCTGCGCACACCCGCTGTCGCGCAAGCCGCAAGCGAGGTGGCCGTCATTTCTGATGTGCGCAGCGCTTTGGTGGATTTCCAGCGTGGCTTTGCCCGCCGCGCCGGTGGTGCCGTGTTGGATGGGCGTGATATTGGCACGGTGATCTGCCCTGACGCCGATGCCAAATTGTTCATCACCGCCAGCCCTGAATGCCGCGCCGCGCGCCGTCATAAGGAACTCGCCGAGAAGGGGATCGAGGCGACATTTGAAACCGTTCTGGCCGATGTCATGGCGCGCGACACCCGTGACAGTGACCGCGCCACTGCCCCGTTGGTCGCTGCCGCAGATGCGGTGCAGATCGACACATCTGATCTGTCGGTTGATGCCGCCATCGCACGCGCCGTGGCGGTGGTTGAAGCGGCACACCGACGAAAGCGATAGCCGGCCTGTGGCGTTGCGGATCGGCAGGTCAATCTGTTGCGCTGATCTGGCCCTTATGGACCACGTAAAACGCCGGCCCGCAAATAGCACCGTTCCGATCCTGACCGCCCACAGCAGGCGCGGGGCGGGGCAACCCCCTTGCAAACAAGCCTCATCCGGCGTATACGCCCCCTGTCGAAGCGCCGGGACAGGCGCGGGCTTGAGACTTGGGCGGGGTCGGTGTCAACCGGCCCTGTTGTTTTATGGCCCGCCTTGGCGCCCAAACCAAATGAAATCCCAAAGACCGGCGGAGACAACCGCACGGCCCGTATAAAACCAAACGTTAGGAAAACGACGCCACATGGCAAACACAATGGAAGAGTTTGAAGCACTCTTGAACGAAAGCTTCGAAATGGACACACCGGCCGAAGGGTCTGTTGTCAAAGGCAAGGTTATCGCGATCGAAGCGGGCCAAGCCATTATCGACGTGGGCTACAAGATGGAAGGCCGCGTTGATCTGAAAGAATTCGCAAATCCCGGCGAAGAGCCTGAAATCAAAGTGGGTGACACCGTTGAAGTGTTCCTGCGTCAGGTCGAAAACGCCCGTGGCGAAGCCGTCATTTCCCGTGAAATGGCCCGTCGCGAAGAAGCCTGGGATCGTCTGGAAAAAGCCTATGCTGACGAAGAACGTGTCGATGGCGCGATCTTTGGCCGCGTCAAAGGCGGGTTCACTGTGGACCTTGGCGGCGCTGTCGCCTTCCTGCCCGGATCACAGGTTGATGTGCGCCCCGTGCGCGATGCTGGCCCGTTGATGGGTCTTAAGCAGCCGTTCCAGATTTTGAAAATGGACCGTCGCCGGGGCAATATCGTTGTGTCGCGTCGTGCGATCCTTGAAGAATCACGTGCCGAACAGCGTGCCGAAGTCATTGGCAATCTGACCGAAGGTCAGGAAGTTGACGGCGTGGTCAAGAATATCACCGAATACGGTGCCTTCGTTGATCTGGGCGGCGTTGACGGCCTGCTGCACGTCACCGACATGGCATGGCGCCGGGTCAACCACCCGTCCGAGATCCTGTCGATTGGTGAAACGATCAAGGTGCAGGTTATCAAGATCAACAAGGAAACCCACCGTATTTCCTTGGGCATGAAGCAGCTGCAAGACGATCCATGGGATGCGGTCGAGCAGAAGTTCGCGCTGGGTTCCGTGCATCAGGGTCGCGTGACCAACATCACCGATTACGGCGCGTTTGTAGAGCTGGAGGCCGGTGTCGAAGGTCTGGTTCACGTGTCCGAGATGTCCTGGACCAAGAAAAACGTTCACCCCGGCAAGATCGTCTCGACCAGCCAGGAAGTCGAAGTCATGGTTCTGGAAATTGATTCAGCCAAGCGTCGCGTTTCCCTTGGCCTGAAACAGACCCAGCGCAACCCATGGGAAGTGTTTGCAGAAACCCACCCTGAGGGCACCGAGGTTGAAGGCGAAGTCAAGAACATCACCGAATTCGGTCTGTTCATCGGCCTTGAAGGCGACATTGACGGCATGGTTCACCTGTCAGACCTGACATGGGAAGGCCGTGGCGAAGACGTCATCGGTGATTTCCGCAAGGGCGACATCGTGAAAGCCAAGGTTGCCGAAGTTGACGTTGAAAAAGAACGCATCAGCCTGTCGATCAAGGCGCTGGACGGCGACCCATTCGCAGAAGCTGTTGGCGGCGTGAAGCGCGGTTCGATCATCACTGTTGAAGTGACCAAGATCGAAGACGGCGGCATCGAGGTCGAGTATGAAGGCATGAAATCCTTCATTCGTCGTTCCGACCTGTCGCGTGACCGTGCCGAACAGCGCCCAGAGCGTTTTGGCGTTGGCGATAAGGTCGACGTGCGCGTCACCAACATCGACAGCAAGACCCGCAAGCTGGGTCTGTCGATCAAGGCACGTGAAATCGCGGAAGAAAAAGAAGCGGTCGAACAGTTCGGTTCTTCTGATTCCGGTGCATCCTTGGGCGATATCCTGGGTGCAGCACTGAAGCGTGACGGATAATTCGGTTTCTCAACTGAAATGAATGACCCCGTTGCAGGCAACTGCGGCGGGGTTTTTTGTTGTCGGTGCGCGATACAGATAAAACGTTCGCCGCTGGCTGGCCGATTGCGGCGGCGGTTCCGGTGATTTATCACGGCAAATATATCGAAAAGGGACCGATCATGTATGATGTAAACCCGCTGGCCTATGCCCTGCGTGTAGGGTCGCTGGGCACTGAAAACGCGCCTTTTGTCACCGACCGAGTGACCGGAATGATGACAACCTATGCCCAAGTCTGGCAGCAGGCGGAACAGGTGGCAGGTGTTCTAGTGTCCCTTGGCGTGGCCCCCGGTGATCGGGTGGCGGTGCAGGTGCCGAAATCTGTTGCGGCGATCCCGCTATATCTGGGCACGGTTCTGTGCGGTGCGGTGCATTTGCCGCTGAACACCGGCTATACCGCGACCGAGATCGATTATTTCCTGACCGACGCGCGCCCGCGTGTCTTTGTTTGCTGTCCGGCCAATCTGGCGGCGCTTGGTCCGGTTGCGGCCAAGGCCGGTGTGGACACGGTCCTGACGCTGGATGCGGATGGCGGGGGCACATTGGCCGATGCGTTGCAACAGGCCACCCCCATCGCACAGGCAGTGCCGCGCGCGGCGGATGATCTGGCGGCGATCCTTTATACATCGGGCACCACGGGCCGGTCCAAAGGCGCGATGCTGACCCATGATAACCTTGCATCGAATGCGGCCAGCTTGCGCGATCTGTGGCGATTCACGGCGGATGATGTGCTGATCCATGCACTGCCGCTGTTTCATACACACGGGCTGTTCGTGGCGATCAATGTCACGCTGATGGCGGGTGGGGCGCTGTTGCTGCACCGCGCATTCGATGCGGGCGCGGTGCTGGATGATTTCGCCCATGCGACGGCGCTGATGGGGGTGCCGACATTCTACACCCGCCTGCTGGACCTGCCCGGCCTGAACCGCGATGCCGCGCGCCATATGCGCCTGTTCATTTCCGGGTCCGCCCCGATGTTGACCGAAACCCACCACCTTTGGCACGACCGCACCGGGCATTGGGTGCTGGAACGCTATGGCATGACCGAAACCTCGATGAGCACGTCAAACCCTTATGCCGGCCTGCGCAAACCCGGCACCGTGGGGCTGCCGCTGCCGGGTGTGGATCTGCGCGTGGTGGATGACGCGGCTGCGCCGGTGCCGCTAGGTGCTGTCGGCGGGGTCGAAGTGCGCGGGCCGAACCTGTTTGCGGGCTATTGGCAGATGCCTGACAAAACAGCCGAAGATATGCGCCCCGATGGTTGGTTCAAGACCGGCGATCTGGGGCAGTTGGATCGTGACGGTTATCTGACGATCGTGGGCCGGTCCAAAGATCTGATCATTTCAGGCGGATATAACATTTACCCCAAAGAGGTGGAAACCCTGATCGATGCGCTGGCTGGCGTGGCGGAAAGCGCGGCCTTTGGCCTGCCCGATCCAGATCTGGGCGAGGTGGTGGCCGTTGCCGTTGTGCTGGCCCCCGGTGCCGATCTGGATGCTGATGCGATCAGGGCAGGGGTTGCCGATGATCTGGCGCGGTTCAAATTGCCGCGCCACGTTTATTTTTTGCCTGCCTTGCCGCGCAACACGATGGGCAAGGTGCAAAAGGCGCAGCTGCGGGCGCAGTTTGCGCCGTCTTAGTGGCTCATCAATACGGGGATATTCGCGCGCATTCCGATGTCGCGCGTGACCCCGCCGAACAGGCCTTCGCGCAGGGGTGAATGTTCATAGGCACCCATGACCAGCAGATCGGCGTTGGTTTGCTGGCAATGATCCACCAGCGTATCCGCAATAGACCGCCTGTCGCGCGGCAGTTCGGTCAGCGTGACGTTCAGGTCATGGCGTTGCAGGATCTGACCTGCGTCAATGCCCGGCAATGACCCTGAAAATGGCGACCGCCCGACCGACACGATTTCAACCGGATCATCCTTTTCCAGAAATCGGGTGGCATCGGCCAACGCGCGCGACGCGGCCCGCCCGCCATCCCAGGCGACCACGGTTTTCTTGCCAAAATGCGGCTTTCTATAGGAGGAAGGAAAGATGATGACCGGGCGCCCGCTATCATAGGTGATGCGATCGGGGTAAATCTCGATATGCGACTGGCCATAGGCTGTTGCGGTCTCATGCATGCCAAGGATCGTAATATCGTAAAGCCGGGCATAAGCGGTGATTGTTGGCTGCACGGGGCCGCCACTGTCAACCCAGTGCCGTTTTTGATCGGGAACTGCGGCGCAAATCTGATCAAATTTCCCCCGCAGCTCTGTATGTGCCTCGTCTGCGACCTGCATGATCGCATCCTGCACCTTTTGCGGCATCCAAGGTTTGAATTGGGATGATAACTTTGAACCGCCATGCGCGAACAGGCCGGTCAGATGTGTGCCATAATGCCGTTGCATCGCAACCGCACCATGCAGTGCCGCATCTGATCCGGGCAGGCCGTTATAGGCGACAAGGATGTTCTTGATGGCCATGATATGCCCCTTCAGCCGGTGTAAAGCCCTGCGGTGCGGCCCCGCAGTTTGATCAGCGCCAGCACCGTGTCGATGGTGGGGGTCGGGGTGCCCGTCACGCGGCCCAGTTCCTGCACCGACCCCACCAGTGCGTCGATCTCCATCGGGCGGCCTGCGTCAAGATCCTGCAACATGGATGTGCGGTGCGCACCCACGGCGGCCCCGCCATCAATCCGGCGGTCCACGTCGATGGGGAATTTCACGCCCAGTTTTTCCGCGATTTCCTGCGCTTCGATCATCATTCCCCGCGCCACGGCGCGTGTGCCGGGGTCGGTGCAAAGCACATCCAGCGTTGCGTGCGTCAGCGCGGAAATCGGGTTGAACGACAGGTTCCCCCACAGTTTCACCCAGATTTCATCGCGCAGGCGCGGGCGCACAGGCGCCTTGAGCCCCGCCGCTGATAACGCCCGCGATAGGGCCACGGCCCGTTCCGATTTGCTGCCATCGGGTTCGCCCAGCGAAAAGCGGTTGCCTTCGATATGTTTGATCACGCCGGGTTCGATGACCTCGGCTGCGGGATACACCACGCAGCCCAGCACCCGGTCGGGGCCAAAACCATCCCATTGCGCATTGCCGGGGTCCACGGATTCCAGCCGCGTGCCTTCCAGATCGGTGCCGATCTTGTGGAAATACCACCACGGCACGCCGTTCACGCCGCTGACGATGGTTGTATGGTCCCCGATCAGCGGTTGCATCTTGTCCACCACTGGCGGCACCGAATGCGCCTTGAGCGTGACAATCACGTAGTCCTGCGGCCCCAGATCGGCGGGATTATCGCTGGCCGTAACGGGCACCGTGACCGGTTCACCGCTTTCTTCGATCAGGGTCAGGCCCTTGTCCTGCATCGCGGCCAGATGCGGCCCGCGCGCCACCAGGCTGACATCAGCCCCCGCCTGCGCCAGCTTCACGCCCATATAGCCGCCGATGGCGCCAGCCCCAAAAATACAGATTTTCATGAGCGTCAGGCCTTTTCCACCAGACCCAGCTTTTCAGCCAGACCAATGCGTTGCATCTTACCGGTGGCGCCCTTGGGAATTTCATCCATGATGATCACCTTGCGCGGCACCTTGAAATCGGCCATGTGATCGGCGGCAAAGGCGCGAATGTCCTTTTCCGTCGCGGTTGCCCCGTCTTTCAGCACGATAGCGGCGGCGACCTCTTCGCCCAGTTTGGGATGGGGCAGTGCAAAGGTGACGACCTGCGCAACATCGGGGTGATCCAGCAGCACGCCGTCCACCTCTAGCGGGCTGATCTTTTCGCCGCCGCGGTTGATGATTTCCTTCAAGCGGCCCGTCAGGTGCAGATAACCTTCGTCGTCAAACGCGCCCTGATCACCGGTGCGGAACCAGCGCGCACCTTCGGATTCGAAAAAGCTTTTTGCGTTCGCGTCTGCGTTGCCTTCATACCCCGGTGTCACGTTGGGGCCGGAAATCACGACCTCGCCGGTGCCGTCGATCAGGCGGTTTTCGGTTTCATGCGCGATGCGCATTTCTGGCCCTGCCGGCATACCCACCGCACCGGGTTTCTGGCGACCAGAGGTCAACGGGTTGCAGGCCATCTGGTGCGCGGCCTCGGTCATGCCGTAAGCTTCGACCACAGGGGCGCCAAAGGTTTCGTTCAGCGCGACCATGACCTGCGCAGGCAAGGAGGCGGACGACGACCGTAGGAACCGCAGCGGGGTTTCGGCGATGACATCGGCATTGCGGCCCGCGCGCGACAGGATCGCCTGATGCATCGTCGGCACGGCGGTGTACCATGTGGGTTGGCTTTCTTTCATCATGGCAAAGAAGTTCATCGCGTTGAAACCGCCTGTGCAGAAAATTGACCCCCCTGCGGCCAGCGAAGCCGTTACAGCGGCAATCAGCCCGTGAATATGGAACAGCGGCATGACGTTCAGACAACGGTCGGCCGCGGTAAGGTCCAGCGAAACCTTGATGTGTTCGGCAGAGGCCGCGATATTCGATTGCAGCAGCGGCACGATCTTGGGGCGCGATGTGGTGCCCGATGTGTGCAGGATCAGCGCGACATCATCGGCGGCAGGGGGCGTGGCATCGCCACTGCCTGTGGCGTCAGACGACAGCGTGAACGCCCCGGCTGCTGCCCCTTCGGGCACCGACAGGCGAATGATGGCCATGCCCGCCTTGGTTGCGGCGGCAACAGAGGGGCCGTCGTCACCTGCCATTACAACCAGCGCCTTGGCTTTCAGGTCGGACAGGTAGAAATCATATTCTTCTTCGCGGTAGGCGGGGTTCAGCGGTGCGGTTATTGCCACTTGCGCGACGGTGACAAAGGCCGTTGCCATTTCCGGCCCGTTGGGCAGCACAATCGCCACGCGATCTCCGCGCCCGATGCCCATGGCGTTCAGCGCCGTGCGCACCTCATCGGTCAAGCCACGCAGCCCGTCATATGTCAGCCATGGGCGGTCTGGTGCGCCGATGGCAGGTGCGGCGCCGTTGTGGCCCGACAAAAGGGCGCTCATCGTTGTGTGCATGGGGGGTGTCCTTCGTTCTTGGTGTTATTCGGCAGGCCGTTCAGACGCGCCGTTGCGGCGCGTCATGCGGCGAAAGTGTTTCAGAAGCGGCAACAGAAAGAAAACTGCACTGATCGCAATGAAGGTGGCTGACAACGGACGTTCGATAAATGCCATCATGTTCCCCTGTTCTGCAATCAAAGTCTGGCGGAAACTTTTCTCCATCAGGGGGCCAAGCACAATAGCCAGCACCAACGGGGCCAAAGGATAATCTGCCTTGCGCAACAGATAGCCCCCGGCGCCAAAGCCCGCGATCAGCCAGACATCGTGCATTTTCTGGCTGGGCGCATAGCCGCCAACGATACACAAAACCAGCACCATCGCGCAAAGCACGGTAAACGGCATCCGTAGCGCCCAGACAAAAACCGGGATCAGCGCGATATTCACCAGCACCGCAAACAGGTTGGCGGTGTAAAGCGACGAAATCAGCCCCCAGACAAAATCGGGTTGTTCGATAAACAACATTGGGCCGGGCACCAGCCCCCACATGACCATGCCGCCCAGCAGCAGCGCCGTGGTGGGTGAACCGGGGATGCCCAGCGTCAGCATCGGCAACAGCGATCCGGTTGATGCGGCGTTGTTGGCGGTTTCGGGGGCGGCAACCCCTTCGATGTTGCCCTTGCCGAAACTGTCTGGGTTCTTGGACATCAGCTTGGCCAGGCCATAGGCCATCAGCGCGGCGGGCGTGGCCCCGGCGGCAGGCAGCATACCCACAAAAAACCCGATGAACGACCCAAAGCTCATGGTGCGCCATAGCTTGTTCATTTCCTTGATACCCAGCCAAAGCGACCCAAATGTCAGCCGGGCCGGCGTCACCTGTGGTGCGGTTTTCGAGGTTTCAATCGTGTGCAAAATCTCGCCCACGCCGTAAACGCCGATGGCCAGCACAAGAAAGCTCATGCCCGAATAAAACCCTGGCTGGTCGAAAAAGATCAACCGCGGTTGGCCTGAAATCAGGTCAAGCCCGACAGTGGACAGCACCAGACCAAGGCAGATCATGATGATCGTTTTCAGCACGTCGTCGCCGCCTAAGCCCACGAAAGTGGTGAACGCCAGCAAAACCAGTGCAAATTCTTCTGCCGGGCCAAAGGCCAGCGCCAGATCGGCCAACGGCGCGGCAAAAAGCGTGAATAGCACCACGGAAATCGTGCCACCCACAAAGGATGCGACCGCAGCGGCGATCAGCGCCAACCCGGCCTTGCCCTGTTGGGCCATGGGCCGCCCGTCAAAGGTGGTGGCAACCGCCGTCGATGCACCCGGTATCCCAAGTAGAATCGAACTGATCGCGCCGCCATACATGGCGCCATAATAAATGGCCGCCAGCAGGATAATCGCCGATGAGGGCGGCACGATGAAGGTCAGCGGCAGCACAATCGCCACGCCATTGACCGACCCCAGCCCCGGCATCGCCCCGATGAAAAGCCCAGCGGTGACGCCGATGATCACGATCATCAGGTTCACCGGAGACAGGGATGTGGCGAAACCTTCGGCCAGATGAGCGAGCAGATCCATGTTTTGTGCGCCTCAGAAGAAGATTGCGTAAAGAGGGGTGAAAACAGGCTCTGTCAGGCCCTTTGGCAGCAGGATTTTAAGTGTTACTTCGAAAAAGAAGAACAAGAACACCGGTGTGCCAAACGTCAGCGATGCTGTCAGCACCCAACCGTGTTTGCCAAAAATCTTCAAATACCAAAGGATGAACAATGGCAGGGCGACATAGGCACCGGCCCAGCCGATCAGCGCAATGGTGATGACCAACGCGATGAACACGCTGATTACGGATCGCAACGTGTCAAGGTCGAAAAAATTCCCTGAATAGGCGGTTTTGCCTCGCAAGGACCGGATCAGAATGGCGCCCGCCGTGACCAGCATGACCGCCGATAACCAAAATGGAAAAGCACCTCCGCCGGGGCCGCCTGTCATACCGTTCCAGCCTATCGGCAAAACCGTTGCATGCCACATGAAATATGCAGATAGGGCCATGATGCCCACTGCAATCAACCTATCCGCCATCAACATGGATGCAGCCCCCGTGAATTATTGCCCGTCGCAGACGGGCGACCCTAAAAAGGGGCCGCCCGCCTGTGCCATTTGTTTGTATTTGTTCAGGAACCTTCGCCGATGGCGTTCAGCAAATCTGCGTGTTTGCCACGTTCTTCAATGAAATAGGCCTGCAACGCATCACCGGTCAGGAATTCATTCAAAAGCGCCTGTTCGGACATGTAGCTTTGCCATTCTTCGGTCTGGCTTAGTTTTTCGAACATGCTGGTGTAATAGGCGACGGCTGCCGGATCCATGCCTTTTGGTGCAACAAATGACCGCTGCATCCAATAGACCAGATCATGCCCCAGTTCGCCCATGGTTGGTGTATCTGGAAAGGCTGCAATCCGGTCAGGTGTCAGGGCCGCGATGGGACGCAGGCGCCCTGCGTTGTAAAAGCCCATGGCTTCGGATGGGTTGTTGACGGTCGAATCCACATGTTTGCCGACCAGATTTTTAGCCACGTCACCGCCGCCGCCATAGGGCACATAGGTCATGGTGATCCCGAATTCTTTTTCCAGCATTGCTGTCACAAGGCTGTCTTCCTGACCGGTGCCGGTGCCGCCCATTTTCCATGTGCCGCCCGATGCTTTTACGGCGGCGACGTAATCATCCAACGTATGCACGTCGCTATCCGCATTGACCCACAGCACAAACGTATCCAGCGCCATCCGTGCAATCGGGGTGAATTCCTCGATGTTCACGCCGATGTCCGTGCGCAACGGCGTCGTGTAATAGCTGTTGAGCGTGGCCATGATGGTGTGATTATCGCCTTCCTTGTCCAGCAGATAGCGTAGCGCCTCTGCGCCCGAACCACCGCCCTTGTTCACGGGCAGAAGCGGCATGGATGAAAGTTTTTCTTTTTGAATAATTGACTGAAACAGGCGGGCAAGCCGGTCTGCACCGCCGCCCTGTCCGGCCATGATGACCATTTCGACGGGCTTGATGGGTTTCCAGTCCTGTGCGGCAGCTGGTGCCGCCAACAAGGCCAAACTCGCCGTCGCCACAATCGCAAGGCGCCGCGTAAGTGTATAAGTCATGTAACGTCCTCCCTTGGACAGAAAACGGAAAATTCCGCCTGTTTCTTTGTCCTTCTAGAAACAGATGGGCGTTCACTGTGCCGCGACATTATCGACAGGAAATAATATTTCACCAAAATTGCAGTATTCATGTTAAAGATTGCGCACACAAAGTATATTCATGTAATGTTGTAAACATGAAAAAGACATTAATTGGCCCCCAGCTGCGGCAACTCAGGCGCGCTTACAACCAGACGCAGGCCGAAATGGCCCGGCAATTGGGGGTCAGCGCGTCCTATATAAATTTGCTGGAAAACAACCAGCGCAGCCTTTCGGTCAAGGTGCTGATGGAATTGACGGACGCATATGGCGTGGATTGGCGCAAGCTGGTCAATGACAACGAAACGCTGCTGCTGTCAGAACTGCGCGCAACGGTGCGCGACCCGATCTTTGCCGGTGCGCCACCGGACCTGCAAGAACTGCGCGCAGCATTGGACCATGCGCCGCGACTGGTGGATCAATTCCTGCAATTGCATCAAAATCACCGGTCGTTGCTGGATACGCTGCATCATGCCGGTGATCCCAAGTCTGGGGCAGGTGTTCTTGCGGCCTCGCCTGAATCGGTGATCCATGATTTCTTTCGCAAGAACAAAAATCACTTCGCCGCGCTGGAAAAGGCCGCCGAGGATGCGCGTGCGCGGTTGGAAGGCGGGCAGGATGATCTTTATGCAACGCTGAAATCGCAGCTTTTGCGTGACCACGACATCAGTGTCGCGGTGGTCAGCATAGATGCAATGACAGATACTTTACGGATTTTCGATGCCGATCAAAGGCGTGTGCAACTGTCCGAGGCGCTGGACCCGATCAACCGGACCTTTCAATTGGCGCATGTGCTGGGGTTGGTCAGTTGTACGTATCTGATTGACGACCTGATCGCGGCCGATGGCAGCCTGTCCAACATTGCCCATGCGCGGTGCCGGGTTGAACTGGCCAATTATTTTGCCGCCGCGCTCTTGATGCCCTATGCGCCATTTCTGGCGCTGGCCGAGAAAACACACTATGACCTTGATCGTCTGGCGGCGACATTTACCACCAGTTTCGAAATGGTATGCCAACGGTTGACCACATTGCAGCGCAAGGGCGCGCAGGGGGTGCCGTTCTTTTTTCTGCGCATCGACCGGGCGGGCAATGTGACCAAACGGTTCAACGCAACGCCCTTTACATTGGCCGAACAGGGCGGTTCCTGTCCGGTCTGGAACATACACACGGCATTTGCAACGCCAGGTGTGATCGTGCCGCAATTGGTGGAATTACCCGATTCGGGACAGTTTTTCACGATCAGCCGCACCACAGACCGCCCCGTCATCAGCCGATACCACCATGACCGCCGACTGGTGGTTGCGTTGGGGTGCGAACGCGCACAGTTGCAACGGGTTGGCTATGCGCGGCGGTTTCACATGGCCGAGAACGCCGAGATCGCCGAGATCGGGATCAACTGCCACATCTGCACGCGTCAGGCTTGCGCACAGCGCGCGCATGAACCCCTTCATCGCAAGCTGCCGATTGATGCAAACAGGCGTGGGTCAACCCGGTATGAAAGCTGACCCTAATCGCGCACCCCGGCAAAGCGTTCGGCCCAGTCAGTGCGTTCTTCGTCCGTGATCTTGCGGAACAGGTTTTCGGGCACCGTAAACGCATGCCCCGCAGGCAGGGCCGTCAGTGCCGCAGCGACATCACCGGGCCAACTGTCGTCGTCCGTCTGCATCGCGGCAATCATCGTTACAGATGCATCGGGAATAAAGGGCGCCGACATCACCGCGTAGATACGGATCAGGTTCAGCGCCAAGCGCACCTGCATGGCGGCTGTTTCGGAATCGGTCTTGAAGGTGGTCCAAGGCGCATTAGCCTGAAGATATTCATTGCCCAGCACCCAGATTGCGCGCAATTCCGCCGCCGCCTTGCGCACCTCAATCGCGTCCAGGTGGTGTTCATAGGCGCTGAGGCGCGTCGTCAGATCACTGATCAACTGTTCCTCGGCAGGGCCATAGCTGCCGCCAGCGGGCACCGTTTCGCCAAATTTCGACCGGCAGAATTTTGTGATCCGGCTGACAAAATTGCCCAGCACATCAGCCAGGTCCTTGTTCACATCCTGTTGGAACGTCTCCCACGTGAATTCCGCGTCGGATGTTTCGGGCGCATGGCTGAGCAACCACCAGCGCCAGTAATCGGGTGGCAGAATTTCCAGCGCCTGATCCATGAACACCCCGCGCCCGCGCGAGGTGCTGAACTGACCGCCGTCATAGTTGAGGTAGTTGAAGGATTTGATGTAATCGACCAGCTTCCACGGTTCCTGGGTGCCCATGATGGTAGCCGGGAATGACAGCGTGTGGAACGGCACGTTATCCTTGCCCATAAACTGGGTATAGCGCACGTCATCGGCGCCTTTGTCGGTGCGCCACCAGCGTTCCCAATCGGTGCCTTTGCCCGCATCCTGCCATTCCTGCGCGCAGGCAATGTATTCGATGGGCGCGTCGAACCAGACATAGAACACCTTGCCTTCCATGCCGGGCCAGTCCTGATCGCCCTTTTTGACAGGAATGCCCCAATCCAGATCACGGGTGATACCACGATCCTGCAAGCCGTCACCATCGTTCAGCCATTTTTTGGCGATGGATGTGGTCAGGATCGGCCAGTCTGTCTTGCTGTCGATCCACGCGGCCAGCTTGTCTTTCAGAAACGATTGGCGCAGATACAGGTGCTTGGTCTCGCGCACCTCTAGTTCGGTTGATCCGGAAATCGTGGAATGCGGGTTGATAAGGTCGGTGGGGTCCAGCTGTTTTGTGCAATTGTCGCACTGGTCGCCGCGCGCGGATTCAAAGCCGCAGTTCGGGCAGGTGCCTTCGATATAGCGGTCCGGCAGAAACCGGCCATCGGCCACGGAATAGACCTGCTCTTCGGTCACTTCGCGGATCAGCCCCTGATCGGCCAGACGGCCCGCAAAGGCTTGCGTCAGCTTATGGTTCTGCGGGCTGGAGGACCGGCCGAAATGGTCGAACGACAGTCGGAAACCATCGGCGATCCGCGCCTGCACATCATGCATTTCCGCGCAATATTCGGCCACGGGTTTACCTGCCTTGGCCGCCGCCAGCTCTGCGGGCGTGCCGTGTTCATCTGTGGCGCATAAAAACAGCACCTCGTGCCCGCGCTGGCGCAGATAGCGGGCATAAAGATCGGCGGGCAGCTGGCTGCCCACCAGATTGCCAAGGTGTTTGATCCCGTTGATATAGGGAATGGCGGAGGTAATCAGGTGACGGGCCATGTGCAAAGTTTCCCCTTGAGGTTTGCGCCTGACTAGCAAGTGATGCCACCAGATACCAGATGTTGCATCACAGTGCTGTTCAACGGGCTCTTGCGTGGTAATATGGCCCAAACAAAAAACCAAAGGAGAGCAGAAAATGAAAAAGCTTTTGATACTGGCAGGCGCGCTTGCCATCGGCACATCCGCCGCGGCACAGGAATTTTACGGCGGGTTGACGCTGGACTATGCAAAACCGCATTCAGGCGACAGCCAGACAGCAGCGTCCCTGCTGGGCGGGGTCATGTTTGGCGGGCCTGTATTCAAATACGGGGCAGAGCTTGATTTCGGGCTGCCACTGGCGGGCGATACGGATTATGACACAACCCGCCTGCGTGCGATGGCGTCTTATGATTTCGGCGATTACGCGGCGATCGCGGGGGCCGGTGTTGTGCAGTATGACACGCCGCTTGGTGATGTGGATGGACAAAGCCTTTCACTGGGCGTGCAGCGGGCCATTTCCGACCGCATCTTGCTGCGGGGCGAATTCATCCGCGATTTCATGGATGACGGTGTCGCAGATACGACAACGACCCGGGTCGGTGCGGTTTACAGGTTCTACTGATCGCCATTGCGCGCGCGCCGCAACAAGCGCCCGATAAAGAAACTGGTGCGCGGCGCATAAACATAGGGTGTGCGTTGCCGGGGCACCCGGCGGGCGCGCATCCGGTAAAGCCCGAAAACGACCAGCACGATATGCCCTGCCGCCACCAGCCAGAACAGCGCGGCAGGGCCAAAACCTGCGATCAGCAGGGACGCCATGTAAGGTGCAGCAATCGCCCCGACAGCGTAGAAAAACATCAGCGCGGCAGATAATTCGACCCGCTGTTCGGATGTCGCAAAATCATGCGCATGTGCGGTGGCGACCGAATAGATCGGAAAGGTCGTCAGCCCGAAAACGCCAGCCGCCAGCATCACGCTGATCGTGCCATTCGCAGCTGTCGCGACAGTAAAACCGCAGGCAAGAACGGCGGCAACTGACAGCCAGATCATCACCCAACGCCGGTCATATTTATCCGCCAACCACCCGACCGGATATTGTGCCAAGGCACCGCCCGCGACAAAGGCCGCCAGAAAATACCCGATCTGATCCGCCGCCAACCCGACCTGCTGACCATAGACCGGGCCGACCATACGGAACGACGCGCTGGACAAGGCCGCCACCAGCACGGCCGCCACGGCCATAGGCGAACAGGCCCAGGCCAGCGCCGGACGCAGCCGCGTTGCGGCGGGTGTGACGGGCTGGGCCACCCGTGTCACGGTCAGCGGAAGAAGCGAGGCACAGCACAGGATCGTCAGGATATTATAGGCGATATAGGTTTCCATATTCGCCAGCGCGCCGATCATGAACTGCGCCACGAATGACGCACCCATATCGGCGATCCGGTAACTGCCCATGGCCCGCCCGCGGGTTTCATTCGTGACCTTGGCCTGCAACCATGCTTCGATCACTGTATAACAGCCCGCGACACAGATGCCCGATGCAACCCGAAACAGCGCCCAGAACAGCGGGTCGGTGATGATGACATGCGCTGCCAGCCCGATGGCCCCCATCGCGGTGAATGTCGCATAGGCCCGGCTGTGCCCGACCGTGCCCATCAGGCGCGGCGCCCACCAGCAGCCGATGAAAAAACCAAAGAAATGCGCAGAGCCCAGAAACCCGACCTGCCCGGTGGAAAACCCCGCGTTCAGCCCCGTCAACGCATCCAGCGGGCCAACCCCGCCCGAGGAAAGCTGTAACAGGGCCACCGACAAAAACAGCGCCGCAAAGGAAATCATCATCCGCATGGGCGCGACACTGCGGCGGCATGTGGGCGGATGCGCGCAGATAAGCGACAACCACTGTCGCAAATCCTGCTTCGATCCGGGCTTGCCACCATGCGTTGCGGCGTTAGGGTCTGCGCGACGCAAAAATTCACAAGGCAGACAGATGCAACACCTTCCCCTTGGCCGTAGCGATATCATGGTTTCCGAATGGTGCCTTGGCACGATGACCTTTGGGAACCAGACCCCCGAAAGCGATGCGCACAGCCAGATCGACATGGCGCTGGATGCGGGAATCAATTTCATCGACACTGCGGAAATGTATCCCGTCAACCCGATCCGCGCCGAAACCGTGGGGCTTTCGGAACAGATCGTTGGCAATTGGCTGGCGCGCACGGGACGGCGCGATGCGGTGGTGATCGCGACCAAAGTGTCCGGTGATAACCCCGGCTGGGTGCGTGAAGGGCGCGGCTATGATGGCGCGGTGATCCGCGAAGCGGTGGATCAGTCGTTGCGGCGATTGCAAACCGATGTGATCGACCTTTACCAGATGCACTGGCCCCTGCGTGGGTCTTACATGTTCCGCAAAAACTGGACCTATGACCCTTCGGGACAAAACCGTCAGGACACGCTGGATCACATGCTGGATGTGCTGGGCGCGCTGGATGATTGCGTCAAGGCGGGCAAGATCCGCGCCATCGGCATGTCGAACGAAAGCGCGTGGGGCATGACCAAATGGATCGATCAGGCCACGGCGGCGGGCCTGCCGCGCATGGTGTCGGTGCAGAACGAATATTCGCTGCTGTGCCGGATGTATGACACCGACATGGCCGAAATGGCCGTGAACGAGGATGTGACGCTTTTATCCTTTTCGCCACTTGCCTGTGGGTTGCTGACGGGCAAATACCAGAACGGCGCGGTTCCTGCGGGCAGTCGGTTGTCGATCAACGGCGATCTTGGTGGGCGGTTGAACGACAGGGTTTTCCCGGTGACACAGGTTTACCTTGATCTGGCCGCGAAACACGGGCTGGACCCGGTGCATATGGCGATGGCATGGCAACGCACACGGCCATTCCCTGTGTCGGCCATTTTCGGGGCGACAACCAAGGATCAACTGGCGCAAATCCTGTCAGGGCGCGACGTGGTGCTGGATGATGACCTGCTGGCCGCCATCGACGCGGCACACAAAGCTAACCCGATGCCATATTGACGAAGGGCGAAACCCGGCGGTGTTGAGTTATCGGGAAACTTGCGAAATGCTGTGTCTTGGCGAAACCTTTCGCGTGACCTTAGGAAACCAACCATGCCGCTGACGATGAACCGTGACGTTTTTATCACCTGTGCTGTTACCGGATCGGGGGCAACGCAGGATCGCAGCCCGCATGTGCCGCGATCGCCTGCGCAAATCGCCGCAAGCGCGATTGACGCCGCGCGCGCAGGTGCGGCCATTGTCCATTGCCATGTCCGCGACCCCGAAACAGGCGCAGCGTCGCGTGATCTGGCGCTTTACCGCGAAGTCACCGACCGCATCCGCGCGGCAGAGGTTGACGTGGTGCTGAACCTGACTGCGGGCATGGGCGGGGATATCGTCTTTGGCGGAGCGGAAGCGCCGCTGCCGCCTGTCGCGGGCACTGACATGATCGGCGCAACTGCGCGTCTGGCCCATGTCGCCGCCTGCCTGCCCGAGATATGCACGCTCGATTGTGGCACGATGAATTTCGCCGAGGCCGATTATGTCATGACAAACACCCCCGGCATGCTGACGGCGATGGGCGGCATGATCACACAGATGGGTGTGAAACCCGAAATCGAGGTCTTCGATACCGGCCATCTGTGGTATGCCAAGCAACTGGTTGCCGATGGGGTGCTGGCGCCCGATGCGATGGTGCAGCTTTGCATGGGGGTGCCGTGGGGCGCGCCGGATGACCTGAACACATTCATGGCGATGGTGAACAACGTGCCCGACAGTTGGACCTTTTCGGCCTTTGGGCTGGGGCGGTCGCAGATGCCCTATGTCGCGGCATCGGTGCTGGCGGGTGGCAATGTGCGTGTGGGACTAGAGGATAACCTGATGCTGGACCGCGGCGTGCTGGCCACCAATGCAAAACTGGTCGAACGCGCGGTGACGATCATCGAAAATATGGGCGCGCGGGTGATTGGCCCTGATCAGGTGCGCAAGACCCTTGGCCTGACCAAACGCGCGCCGGTGGCGGCATGAGGGCGCTTCTTCTTGCCCTGCTGCTGTCCGGTTGCGCGGTGGTTGACGCCGTTGTGCCGGCCTATCGTGACACCAGCGCCCCGATTGCGTCAAAGGCGGTGTTCGAACCCGAACGCTATCTTGGCTTGTGGTATGAGGTCGCGCGCTTTCCGGTCTTTTTCGAACAGGGCTGTGTTGGGGTGACGGCGGAATACGGGCGGCGCGATGACGGGCTTTTGTCGGTGCTGAATATCTGCCGCAATGCGGACGGGTCGGAACGGTCGCGCATTGCAGGTACGGCGGAAATCGTGGGGCCGGGGCGGCTTAAGGTGCGGTTTCCCTCGGTGCCGTTCGGGGCGGCGGATTACTGGGTGCTGTGGACAGATCCAGATTACCGGACCGCCGTCGTTGGGGTACCCAACGGGCGGGCGGGGTGGATTTTGAACCGCACCCCTGATATTCGTGCTGACCGGCTGAACGCGGCGCGTGATGTATTGGTTTTCAACGGTTATGACATCAACCAATTAATAGAGGTGCCACAGTGAAATATGTGATTTTGGCAAGCGCCCTGGGTCTTGCCGCTTGTGAAACTGCGCCGGTCAGCAGTTCAGCCAGTAGCGGGTTCCGGGAATATTTGGTGATCGGTAATACCATGAGCTTTGAACAGTGCCGCGCGCGCGGTGGGTTCATCATGCGTGATGCCAGCACTTCTATGGTTGCTTGCGATCCCACCGTGCGCCGCGAACCTGTGCCGGCGGATGAATTCGACCACCCGCGTTGACGGATATGGCGCAGACAATTGCCGTTATCGGCGGTGGTGTCATCGGCGGGGGCTGGGCCGCGCGGTTTTTGCTGATGGGTTGGGACGTGCAGGTCTTTGACCCCGACCCGGATGCCGCGCGCAAGGTTCACGCGGTGATCGACAATGCGCGCCGGTCCTTGCCGGGCCTGTCTGACGTGGCCCTGCCGCCCGAAGGCGTGTTGCGTTTTTGCGATACGATCTCGGAGGCCGTATTCGGGGCTGTCTGGATACAGGAAAGCGTGCCGGAACGGTTGGCGCTGAAGCGTAAGGTTTTTCAGATAGTGCAGGAATTCTGCGCCCCGGATGCTGTTATCGCGTCATCCACCAGCGGGTTCAGGCCGTCGCAATTGCAGGGCTGCGCCACGCGTCCTGCACAGATCATCGTCGCGCATCCGTTCAACCCTGTTTATCTGTTACCGCTTGTCGAACTGGTGCCAGGTGCGGCCAACGCCCCCGATTTCGTAGACAAAGCTGCGGCTGTGCTGACCGGCATCGGGATGCACCCGCTGCGCATTCACGCCGAAATCGACGCCCATATCGCCGACAGATTGCTAGAGGCCGTTTGGCGCGAGGCGCTGTGGCTGGTTAACGACGGGATCGCCACGACAGCAGAAATCGATGATGCGATCCGCTATGGCTTTGGCCTGCGCTGGGCGCAGATGGGCCTGTTTGAAACCTACCGGATCGCCGGGGGCGAGGCGGGGATGCGCCATTTCATTGAACAATTCGGCCCCTGTCTGAAATGGCCTTGGACCAAGCTGACCGATGTGCCAGAGCTGACCGGCACACTGATTGACCGCATCGCGGACCAATCCGATGCGCAGTCAGGCGCGCTGTCGATCCGTGAACTGGAACGCATCCGCGATGATAATCTGGTCACGATCCTGCGCGGCCTGAAAGCGCGCGACTGGGGGGCGGGCGCGCTGTTGAACGCGCATGACCGGCGTGTCGAAGGGGCGGTGGCGCTGCCCGATGATCTGCGCCAACCGATCCCGACGTTGGCGCGCGCTGTGCCGCTGGACTGGACCGACTACAACGGCCACATGACCGAGGCGCGTTATTTGGACGCCTTTGGCGAAGCAACCGACCGGATGATGCTCTTGATCGGTTGCGACGCGGACTATATCGCGGCGGGCCGCAGTTTTTTCACCGCTGAAACCCATATCCGTCATCTGGACGAGGCCCATGCCGGCACTGTCATTCGCATCGACACGCAGATTTTGGCGGGGGCGGGCAAGAAAATGCACCTGTTCCACCGGATGTATGCGGGTGACAGGTTGTTGGCCACGGGCGAACATATGCTGATTCACGTCAGCCTGGACACCCGGCGCGCCTGTGACCCCACGCTGGCTTTGGCCGAAACCTTGGCGCGGGTCGCTGCGGCGCATGCGGCTCTGCCCAGGCCCCAAGGTGCAGGCAAAGCTGTTGGCGCCCGGGGCTAGGGTCAGATCGGGCTTTGCCCGCCCAAGCGCGCAACCAGTTGCGCTTCGTCATCGTTGCGAAAGAACGGCACGCTGGGGGGCGGGCCACTGCGATTGATGTGCTGGGCCAGTTCAGCCAGCACGACTTGGGTGATGAAGGGCAAGTCAAAATCGCGGGCATTGGCCAGTGGCACCCATTGCAGGTGGGCCAACTCATCTTCTGCGCGGGTAAAATCATCTGGGTCGGTGACAAGATCTGCGGCATCGGCCAGAAAAAACCGCGCGTCAAATCGGCGTGGGCGGCCAACCGGTGTGACAGCCCGAAAGAAAAAGGTCAGCGCCGCGCCGTTTGGCCGATACCCTGTGCGGGCAAACCCGCGCCAGCCCTGCGGCGCGCCGGGCCAGTCGCCCGGTTGCCCCAGCATCTGCCCTGTTTCTTCCCAAAGCTCGCGGATGGCGGCTGCGGCAAGCGCATGAGGAGGTAATCGCGATTCTTCGGTCAGCCGCGCTTGGCAAAGATCGTTCAGCGGGGTTAAGGGAACGGACGTGTCATTCTGGTCTACCGCGCCACCGGGAAAAACAAATTTCCCAGGCATAAAAGCAGCGCATGCCCCGCGCTGCCCCATCAGAACCGCCGGATCATTTTGCGCATCGCGCAACAAGATCAGCGTGGCGGCATCGCGCAACTGGGTCTTGTCGATGCTCATGTCTCTGGCAGGGCTTCCCCGCCAAAGCCATGCATGCGCCGTGACCATTGGATACCAACAACCATCCCTTTCAGACGTGGCAGCAGGAAGAGAGACAGACCAACCGCCAGTATTGTCAGGATCGTGGCCATGATCAACGGGTCGGGGCGCCATTGGACCCACATGATGTGAACGGCAAAGCCGACGACATGTGCAACCACCAGAATGGTCAGATAGGCAGGGCCGTCATCGGCGCGGTGATGATATAATTCTTCCTGACAGACAGGGCAGGTCTTGGCCACTTTCAGGTAGCCCTCAAACATTTGGCCTTCACCGCAATTTGGACAATGCCGACGCAAACCGCGCCAAATTGCCTGTTTTGTGGGCCGGTCGTCGATCATCGTATAGGAATGTGACATAGGAAAACTCCGCTTACCGCAATCACATGGGGTATTTCAGCCAATTTTGAAAGGGGGTCCCGCGCAATTGCGTCCGCGTGTCGCAAGGGCGGGAAAACGTCAACACGGCAAAGAGAAACCCAATCTTGAATGAATACCGCCGAAGACGGCTGACGCGGCAAGATATACGGGCGCAGTAAATCAGCACAACAGACCGTCACCGGGTGGCAAAAATTCCGCCGGGTTGCTGACAAGACAGAGCGGCACACAGCGTATGGGGCTGGCCGGGCATGTGCCGCGCATCTTGCGCCATGGACATGCCCGGCATCACGCCGCGGATCGGCCAATCGCCACTTGGTTACGGCCTGCTGATTTCGCGGCATAAAGTGCGGCATCAGCCTGATTGCAGATCATCGTCAGATGCTTCGGTTCGGGTTGGCAGGGGCTGCTGATGGCCACGCCGACAGACACGGTGACGTGCAGCGATGGCCGTGGCCCCCCCAAATCAAATGGCCTGCAATTGACCAAACGCCGCAGACGATTGGCCGCCCTGTGCGCTTGCCCTACCGTCGTGCGCGGCATCGCAACCAAAAATTCCTCGCCTCCGATCCGGGCGAGAAGGTCAATATCGCGCAGGTTGTCGCGCAATCTGTCTGCAAGTTGCACCAGCACCCTGTCGCCGGATGCGTGGCCATGGCTATCGTTGATCTGTTTGAAGTGGTCGATATCCAGCATCATGATCGCAAAGTCCGCGCCGGACTGGCGTGACTGTTCCGCCAAGCGGAGCAAATGCGGTTCGACGTAACGACGGTTATATAGCCCAGTCAACGGATCGGTGATTGCAGCGTGCAGCCCGTTCCGCACCACATCGCGCAGCCGGTCATGCAGAGATTTGCGCCACAGTAATGCCCGGGCCCTCAGCGTGATTTCGGCATCAGAGACTTGCAGTGTGACAACGTCATCGGCCCCCAGATCCAGAAACATGGCGGCCAGATTTGGGCGGTCTGGCGGCACGATCACCAACTGGGTTGATTGCCGCGATTCGGCGCGCGAGCGCAGGTCGGATACCAGCCCGAACAGGCCATCCTGCCCGCTGGTGACAGTGCTGGCATCAATAACAAACAGGTCGGGCACTGGTGTATCTGTTGCCTGCTTCATGACGCAGCAGGGTGCAAACTGTCGCATTTTCGCCTGCAAGCCATGCCCCAGCCTCTGTGCCAAGTTTGTGCCAATAACGCCTGATACAGATAACAGCGCCACATGTGGCATAGTTTCAAACGGTTTGGCGGCCTCTTTAAAGCCAAGCGCCCGGCTGGTGCCGTCACGCAAAAGCAATTCCTGATTGGCGCTGTGGACGCGCAAGAGGCTGCGGATTCGCGCCATCAAAAGCGTCTCATTCATGGGGCGGGGCATGACATCATCGGCACCTGCATCCAGCGCTGCCAGTCGTGCGCGTGATGTGTCGATGACGCCAACAGCAATAATGGCGATTTGCGCCGTGTCTGGGTTCGCTTTGATCTGGCGACAAAATGCGTGCCGGTCTTCCACCTGTTCAGATAGGTTTATGAGAATCAGATCAGGCCGGTGCATTGCCATGACCGTTGCAGCCTCTGTCTGGTTGGCACAAGCATCCACCTCGAATTGCGCGGCAAGCATTTTCACCTTTAACACGATGCGATTCGTTGCGACTGTATCAATGATAAGTATGCGGCCGGACATTGGGATTTCCTTCAGCGGGTGAACCACCCATTCTGGAAACCACTGTCGCCCAGAATGGTTAAAAATCGGTTTCTGTTAAACGAAGGAATGCACGATGAATGGTGATCAGGCGCAAGTGATCGCGTTGCAGGCGCTGGGCTGGCTGGCTGGAAACGACGATTTATGCCCTGTCTTTCTGGGGGCCACGGGCGGGTCTGTGGATGATTTACGCGCGGGTGCCAGTGACCCCGCGTTTCTGGCATCGGTGCTGGAATTCATCACCATGGATGACGCTTGGGTCATCGCGTTTTGCGACAGCGCAGGTCTGGCCTATGAACAGCCCTTGCGCGCCCGCTATGCCCTGCCGGGCGCCGAGGCCGTGCACTGGACCTAAAGATCGATGGCGATGATCCCGCCAGGGTCCGCGGCGCGGCTTTGGCACAGGATCATTTCATGGCTTTGCTGGGCCTTGGACAGCACGAAATCTCTGTGTTCGACGGTGCCGCTGATCACGCCGCATTTGCACACGCCACACAGCCCGTCGGCGCATTTTACATCCACATGCACCCCTGCCGCAATCAGCGCATAAGCGGCACTTTGGTCGGCCGCTACGGGCATCTTGCGCCCGTCTTTCAGTGCCAGCGTAAAGGGGTGGTTTTCATAATCGGGCTGTTCCGGCACGGCGAAATATTCCAGATGCCGTGCGTTTTCGGGAAAACCGTTGGCGGTGGCGGCGTCCATTACAGCGGCCATATAGGGATCTGGCCCGCAGGTATAAATATGCGCTCCTTTTGAATAGGTTGTGACCTGCGAAAGGTCTGCGCGGGTGCCTTCGCCGCTGATATGCAGATGCACTTTGCCGGCCCATGGAACTGTTTGCAGATCGTCCAGAAAACCCGCTTCAGCCCTTGTGTGGCAACTGTAGTGCAGCGCGAAATCCGCGCCAATCGCGTGCAGCCTGTGGGCCATGGCGATCATAGGGGTGATGCCAATGCCGCCGCCCATCAACAGGGTGCGCGGCGCATCCTCGACCAGTGGAAAGTGGTTAAGGGGTTTGGAAATGAACACCCGCCGCCCCGGCGCGAATATCCTGTGCATCAGGTTCGATCCGCCGCGCCCGCTATCTTCGCGCAGCACGGCGATCTGGTAACGGCTGCGGTCGGCGGGATCGCCTGACAGGGAATATTGTCGAAAGAATTCGGGCGCCACGACCACATCAATATGCGCGCCCGCCGTCGCCGGGGGCAGGTCGCTGCCATCGGGCATGGCAAATTCGTATTGCGTTATCGCGTCGGTCATTCGTGTAACTTTGCGGATAACCACCTGCATCACCGGCGCATCGCCCTTGACGGGGTTGTAAACATGTTCCGGCGGCAGGCCCGCCGCCCGCCGTGCGCGGTGTTCTGCTGCCGGGATCATCGCCCCATAGGCGGCGATCCCTGCCTCGCGGTCCATCGGAAAGGGCCAAGGATAGGGCGGCGGCGCCAGCGGGGCAGGGTAAACGGCAAGCGTCTGATCCTCGAACCGCAGATCAAGCCCCTTTTGCAGGTCGCGCTGGTTTACCGGATGCCGGGAAGGGCGATAGGCGCCGTCGTCCTCCATCTCCAGATCCCACCACCATTTCTTGACAGGGTTTATTGCGCCGTTGCCAAGCACGTCATCCAGTTTCGCCAGTGCCTTGGCCGCCGCTGGCACGGTCATCGCCAGCTTGCGAAACGGGGCTTCGGCGAACAACCCTTCGAGGTTCCACGGGCAGGTTTTCATGCAGCGGCCACACATCGCACCGTTTTTCTGGCTGACGCGATATGTCGTGCATTTCTGGCTGTCTGATTTCCAGATCTCATAGCCGTTGAACATCAGCTTTGGCCCCGCGGTAATCGCCCCGCTGGGGCATTCGCGGGCGCATTTATTGCAGGCTTCGCAAAACTTTTGCAGGCCGAAATCAATCGGTTTGTCGTGGGTCATCGGCATGTTGGTTGTCACCACGCCCGATTTCAGGCGCGGACCAAGGAACGGGTTCAGGATCACCTCGCCAATCCTGCTGACCTCGCCCAGACCGGACAGCAGCAACAAGGGCGGGTGCAGCACCTCGTCATCCATCACGGAATGGACGCGGGCGGTGTAGCCAAGGTTGCGGATGTGTTGTGCGATGACCCCGCCCAGCAGGGAAAACCGCAGATAGGCGCGCATGGATTGGGCGCAGGCGATCCAGTCGTCGCCGGATGCGCCTTCCATTGTTTCGTGGCCTTGGTCGATGATCATCGAAATCGCGTTGGCGTGGTAGGGCGCGATCGGATCGCCCGCGGCGTCGTGGCTATAATAGGCCCAGTCGGGGCAGGTGGACAGGCCCACCGCATCGACACCAAGGAAATAAAGTGCTGCTTTGATATTTTGTGCGTTATTTTCAGGTTTATCAGTTTTTTCTTGCGTTGCGGCGCTCCCGTCCTGCAACAGCACAAAGGCCCCCAGCGAAGGGCGAAACGCAAAGGCGGCGGCGGATTTGCGCACATAGTTGCCGTTTTTCGTGGCCTCTTGCACCTGCTTGCCCATATCCCCGAACAGGCCGCGCGCAAACATATTGGCCCTTTTCGGTACGCGTGCCACGTTGGGACGGTCGATATAGGTTGTGGGTTCATCCACGCGTTTGAGGGTTTCAAACGGGTGCGGGCCGGCCGCGAAATCGCGGGTTGCGAAGGGGTCGCGGGTGCGGTCGGATTTGGCATGGGCGCCAAGCCCGCTGCGATAGCTGGCAGGCGGTTTCTGGTGCGGTGCAAGCGGCTGATCTGGCGTCAGTTCCAGCGTTGTGGTGATCGCGGCCAAACCGAAACGGTCGCCTGTAAACGGGTTCAGCAGCACCCCGTTTTCCAGTGTCACCAGCCCTGCCTGCAAAGCCAGCGCACCCAGATGCACATCACTGGCGGCCATGGAATGCGCGCGGGCCTCATAGCCCAGCGTGCGGATATAGCTGGCCAGCGTCACGGCGGTTTCCGCCCCCCGCAGGCAGGCGCGATGATCAAGTGCGTCCTGTATCCAGTCGCCCCCCGGTTCATCGTCGCGCGGCGCGCGCGGGTGATCATAAAGAAACACCAGCGCATGGGTGTGATGGCGGCAATCGCAGGAGGGGCGGGCCATGTTTTCGCGCAGGCCCGCCATGATTACGTCGATTCCTGCGGCCAGCGTCTTGGGCTGCAAATTGCGCAGCTTGTCGGCTAAACGGCCCACATCGGGGTTGGTGATCGGCGCATCCAGCCACGCCGCGTTGGGGATCACACAGGTGCCGACCATACTGGCGTCGCAATAATACCCGAATGCTTTCAGGTGGTTGGCGCGTTCGGTCAGGTCAGCGGGGATTTCGGCGATGTCCCGTTTGACCAGCCCGTCGCGGGTGGCGTCCAGCATGGCCTGATATTCCTGCATCGCGTTGACGATGCTGCGGGGGTCATCGGGGCGGCGGAAGGACAGCCCTTGCATGGGCGGCAGGCCGGTGACATCGGCGTGGGCCTGGCGCGTGAACACCTCAAGCGGGAAGGGCCCCAGATGCATGGGCCTTGAACGATATGAACGGAGCTTCAACATGATGTTGACACCGTCCGCGCCCTGCGGTCCGGTGTCAATGCAGACATGGGTAGGGCAGGCATGATCAAGGGCATTATCTTTGACAAGGACGGCACGCTGTTTGATTTCAACGCGACATGGGGCGCGTGGGCGCAGGCGATGTTGCAGGCCGAAGCGGGTGATGATGCGGCCCTGTTTGCCGCCTTGGCAGAGGTTTTGGGGTTCGATCCGCTGACAGAACGTTTTTTGCCCGAAAGCGTCGTGATCGCGGGAACCGTCGATACCGTGGCCGACCACCTGTTGTCGGTGATTCCGCAGATGTCAAAGCCGGACCTGATCGCACGGATGAACGCGGGTGCCGCCCAGCTTGCGCAAGTCGAGGCAGTGCCGTTGATCCCTTATTTTAAGGGTTTGCGCGCCCTAGGTCTGCGTTTGGGGATTGCCACCAATGACGCCGAAGGTCCGGCGCGTGCACATCTACGTCGGGCGGGTGTGATCGATGATTTCGATTTTATCGCGGGCTATGACAGCGGGCATGGGGCGAAACCGGAGTCGGGACAGTTGCTTGGGTTTGTTGCGCAAACAGGAATCGCACCGGGCGAATGCGCCATGGTGGGTGACAGTTTGCATGATCTGGTAGCGGGTCGTGCGGCGGGGATGCTGACGATCGGTGTGCTGACAGGCCCTGCGCGGCGACCGGAACTGGCCCCTCATGCAGATGTGGTTCTGGATACAATTGCTGCGATCCCCGATTGGTTGGCCGCAGAAAACCTGATCTGAAAACCGGACAAAAGCGGCTAAACATCCAGCCAGATCGTGACCGGCCCGTCATTGGTCAGGCGCACGGCCATGTCAGCGGCAAAAGATCCGGTGGCGGTTGCGATGCCGAGTGCCCCCATGTCGCGCACGAATTGATCATAAAGCGCGCGCGCCTGATCGGGTTTCGCGGCCTGTGAAAACCCCGGACGGTTGCCGCGCGATGTATCAGCCGCCAGGGTGAACTGGCTGATGATCAGCGCGGCACCGCCGGTGTCGGCCAGCGACAGGTTCATCTTGCCCGCGTCATCCTTGAAAATGCGCAGCTTGCTGATCTTGGCGGCAAGGGCTGCGGATCTGGTTGCATCGTCGCCCGCCATCGCGCAGACAAGGATCAACAGGCCGGGGCCGATTTCGCCGATCACAACGCCGTCTACGGTGACAGATGCATCTGTCACGCGTTGGATCAGTGCCCTCATATTTCAGAGGCCCAAGGCGGGTTTGCGCCCGCACGGCTGACAGTGATCGCGGCCACCTTTGCCCCGAACGCCGTCGCATCGGCCAGATCGTCAAGGCTGGCGTCACTGATCCGGTTTTTTGTCAGGTGGCCGGTTTTGTGCATATGCGCCAAAAACCCCGCGCTGAATGTGTCGCCCGCGCCGACCGTATCGACGACATTAGCCTTTTGGGCGGGCACATCGACTGTGCCGTCACGTGTCAGGACCGTCACGCCGTCGGCCCCACGGGTCAGCAGGATGACCTGCGCCGATGTTGTTGCAAACAGCGCCTGCGCATCTGCGCCGCCGGTGATCCACGCCAGATCCTCGTCCGATGCCTTGATGATATCGGCCGCTGCGAAAAGGCGGGCAAGGCGGGCGCGATAGGCGGCTTCATCCGCGATGAACGAAGGTCGGATATTGGGGTCGATCATTGTGACATGGTGCGGTGCCGTGCGCAGCATCAGTGTTTCATAGGCGGTGGCACAGGGTTCCACCATCAGGCTGATCCCGCCGAAAAACAGCGCATCGGCCTGCGGTTGTGGCAGATCATCCGCGTTCAGCATCCGGCCGGCGGTGTTTTCGTCGTAAAACGCATAGGACGCATGGCCATCCGTCAGGGTCACAAAGGCCAGCGTCGTGGGGCGGGCACTGACTGCGGCGGGTGTGCTGTCAACGCCCGAGGCGGCCAATTCGCGCAGCAGGATATCCCCGAACAGATCCGACGACAGGCCGGAAAAGAACTGCACCGGCGCGCCCAGCCGCCCCAAGGCGATGGCCGTGTTGAAAACCGACCCGCCCGCATGGGGGGCAAAGGCAGCTTCACCCGTCGTGGCCTGCCGTGGCAGCATGTCGATCAGGGCCTCTCCGCAGCACAGGATCATGGTTTTCCCCCAAAATTATTGACTGTTAGCGATAACGAAACCTGCGATAATCGCAATTATCGCCCCGATCAAGACGGCAAATGCGATCTTCCATGCCGACCATGGCCGTTCGCCTTGCACCCGGCCCGTGCGCCCGTTGACCACAAAACGATAGGTCTGCCCGCGGTATTTATAAGCGGCCAGCCAGACCGGCAGCAGGATATGTTTGAAGGTCACATCGCTGATTGTGGTCTGCACATCATGCACGCGCTGTTCATCGCCGCCGATATCATATTTGCAATCGCGCAGGATCATGCGGTCCATATAGGCGCGGGCCTCTTGAAAGCCTTCGATCAGTTCGACCTGATACCCTTCGGCGCGGAAACCGGCCAGATATTCGGGGTTGTAAGGTTCCAGTGCGGATAAATCCCATGGTTCCAGCCCGTCGGTATAGCGTTTGGGCAGCGACCGCGACGCCAGCACCAGCACATCGTCAAAAAACCGCGCCACCCGCCCTGATGCGGGCCGCCAGCGGGTTTTGCGCACGCGGACCTGTTGGCGTTTGCCATCGCGGATGACTGTTTGCGTGGTGTAGTAATGCGTGCCGCGCTGGCCGGTATACTGGCTTTGCGTATCGGCGTCGAAGGTCCAGTAGGGCACATAGATCCCCGCCATCCGCCGCCCTTTGCGGGCGTAATCCTGCAAACCGTCGGGTGCAAACCACAACCGGCCCAGCCAGTCGGTCATGGCATGCCGCGCGGTGTTTTCATCCAGCACAAAGGGCAGCAGGCCGCGCGGTTTGATATGGCGGTGTGTGCCTGTGTCGGTGACGACAGGTGTGGCGCAAAACGGGCATTCTGCGGCGTGTGTGTCGGGATCAAATTCAAATGTCGCGCCGCAACTGGGGCAGGAAACGGTGCGGGTTTCTTCGATCTCGGCTGCGGCCAACCGGTTTTCCACGGCGCTGCGAAAATCCAGTTCCTTGATGCCGCCATGGGTGCGCTGGGTGGTTTCGATGGTCTGGATGTTGCCGCAATGATCGCAGATCAGCCGCTGTGTGCCCGGATCATAGCGCAGGTCCGACCCGCAGGCATCACAGGGAAAGTGATGTTCGGCAATCGTTGATTCGGGCGCTGATATTTCGTCGGCGTTCATGCGTCACCCATAGCAATGCAGTCTGGCAAGCACCATGATCCAGATAAGATCTGGCATCACAGAAATTTTTGCATATAGCGTGGGCTCATCACGCGCAGCGCGCCATCGTTCAGCGCGGTATGGCGCCAGAAATGAAACAACCCGTGAAAGGTTGACGCCACCAGCAGCACCAACAAGGCGTTCCACGCCCAGTCCAGCGGGGTCAGCGCGAGCAATGCTGTCAGATTCAGCCCTACAGCGACACTGACAAGCGCATACATGCCCCGATGTTGCGCGGCAAAAGTGGTGCGCAAGCTGCCCTGCAATTTTGGCCCCGGTTTAGCAAGAACACCCCGTGTAATGGCCAGCCCGACCCACAGCGCACCCGAAACAACAAACACCCAGCGCAGCGCAGGGGCGTCTGTGCCGCCCTTGATCATCGCCAGCACCAGCATCAGTGTTGACCAGTGCAACAAAATCGTCACGCTGCGCCGTGTGATGCGCCCCATCATGCGCCGGGGGGCGGGGGCGGCATCACGGTGAACAGATGCGCCAGTTCGGTTACGTCTTCGGCCTGCATCCAGCCGTCCTGCCCTTGGGTCCAGACCATGCTGCTGCGGGTCAATGTGCCCTCTGTGACTTTGCGCCCCATGGCCGCCTTGGAAAACGGCCCCGACACCTGACCGCCCTGGGCGATGTGCCAGACATGTTCCACAGGTGGGGGCGGCGGTGGGGGCGGTGCTGCGGCAGCTGGCATTGGCCCCCATGGGCCTTGATTGGCCATTTGGTTTGCCATCGCCATGCCCATACCCGCACCCAGCCCTGCGGCCATCCCGCCACCGGCGGGGTTGGCAGCTGCGGCTGTCATCGCCTCGGCGGCGGAATACTGGGTGAACTTGCCCAGATCGCCCGCCAGCCCCATGGATGTGCGTTTGTCCAGCGCTGCCTCGACTGCGGGGGGCAGGCTGATATTTTCAATATAAAGTTCGGGAATCGCCAGCCCGTATTCATGCAATGTGGGGTCGATGGCCGTTGCCACCAGCTTGCCCAGATCGGCGGTGTTTGCAGCCATGTCCAGCGCGGGAATGCCCGAAGCGGCCACAACGCGGGAAAATTCCTGCACGATGATATTCCGGATCTGATAGCTGATTTCATTCATGGTGAATTCGCCATCGGTGCCGACGATTTCACGCAAAAACAGCGCGGGGTCCGCGACCCTGACAGTATAGGTGCCAAAGGCGCGCAGCCGGGTTGGGCCAAATTCAGGGTCGCGCAGCATAATGGGGTTTTTCGTGCCCCATTTGAGATTGGAAAACCGGGTGGTATTGACGAAATAGATCTCGGATTTGAAAGGGCTTTTGAAACCGTGGTCCCAGTGCTGCAGGCTGGTCAGGATCGGCATGTTGTTGGTTTCAAGCAGATACAGCCCCGGCGTGAACACATCAGCCAACTGGCCTTCATGCACGAAAACGGCCGCTTGCCCTTCGCGTACGGTCAGTTTCGCGCCGTATTTAATCTCGTGGCCTTCGCGTTCGAACCGCCAGACCATGGTGTCGCGGGTGTTGTCGGTCCAGTGAATGACGTCAATGAATTGACCGCTGAGAAAATCAAAAATGCCCATATCAAGGTCTCCGTTCAGTATATCAGGGGGCAGCGGGCCATCAGCTGGCCCCCTGCGCCATAAGTTCGCGTGCGATCTGGCGTGCGATCGGGGCGGCGGTGGCGGGTGACATCCCCGGTTGCAAGCGCGGGTCATACAAGATGCGGATCAGGAATTCGTCGTGCCGGGTCAGCAGCGCGAATTCTTCGTTGTCGTTAAATATGGATGGCCGCGCGCTGGGGCTGTCGTTGGCCAGCCCCATGCCTTGGGCCAGTTCTTCGTGGATGCAGGCTGACCGCATCAGGTTTGGGTGTTCCGCCCTGATCAGGGCAACAGCATGACGATAGGTGGATTGACCGGGTTCAAAGGTGCCGATCACAAAGCAAAACTGTTCACGCGGCAGGTTGGCGACCGTTCGCAGCGTCGCACCAGATATCCCTGGTATGATCTTTCGCAGCTTGTCCGAAAAGCCTGCGCGGTCGTCCTCGCCCAGAAAATACACGTGGAAATTTGGATCGTCGTCAGTGATGCTGATGGGAACACCGCTGAGCCTTGAAAGCCGGGCGGCGTAACTGCCGACGCTCGCGGCATCCCTGTCGCGTTGGGCCAGCGGCACGGTATCACCAAATTTCACTGTCATGCGAATAGGTTGATCCCAGCGGCGCAATGTTGACACGGTGGCGCGCGGTGTCAGAAAGTCGCTGTCGTCGCGGTATTCGTTAAACAGAGCGATACGCACGAAATTGCGTGCCAGCATCGTATCAGTAAAAGGCGTATCCGGTCCACCGCCGTCACCACGCAGCAACCCTTGGGTCAGCAGATCATTCTGGACGCGCTGGTAATACAGCGCCAATTCGCGGCTTTTGGCGCTAGGGGGGGGCACCGTTGCGGGCAGGTCAACGGTCGATTGCTGTGCGGCGACCTGCGGGTCAGTGGCTGGTGGCGTCGATTGTGTCGCAACGGTGCAGCCTGCCAGCGCAATGATTGCCGCACAAACCCAGAAATTCCGCATCATGCCGCCCCCTTTGGTGCGTTATTCGCCACCAGCGGCGCTGCCAATCATGGTGCCATTGCTGGTGCCGCGCGCCTTGGCGGCGGCCAGCGTCTTTTTCAGTTCGCTTTCCATCTTTTGCAGTTCCACCTCGGCCTCGGCGCGCTTGCGCTTGCCTTCGTCGGCGATCTCAAGGCTTTCGTTGATGGTGGCGATCAGGTTTGCGTTCGCCTCTTTCACGGCGTTGATGTCAAAGACGCCGCGTTCCATTTCAGTGCGGATGACCTTGTTGGCGTCGCGCAGGTTCTGGGCGTTTGCGGTCAGCAGGTCGTTGGTCAGGTCATTGGCGCTGCGCACGGCCTCGGCCGCTTCGGCGCTGCGCTGGATGGTCACGGCTTGCGCCAGTTGCGTTTCCCAAAGCGGCACGGTGTTCACCAAGGTCGAATTGATTTTCGTCACCAATGATTTGTCGTTTTCCTGCACCAGCCGGATCGAGGGCAGCGATTGCATTGTTACCTGGCGGGTCAGTTTCAGGTCATGCACCCGGCGTTCCAGATCGTCGCGCACGCTGCGCATATCGCGCAATTCCTGTGCCTGCATCACGGCGTTGCCTTCAGCGGCTTTTTCCACGGCGGCCTCTTTGGCGGGGATCGTCGTCGTGTCCATCTCGGTGATCTTTGCCTCGCCTGCGGCGATGTAAAGCGCCAGTTCATCGTAGAATTGCAGCGTCTTGTCATAGAGCATGTCAAGGCTCACGATATCTTTCAGCAGCACATGTTCATGCTGAAGCAGATCATCGGTGATGTGGTCGATCTGGCCTTGCACCTCTTCGAAGCGGGCGGCGAATTTCGCCATGGGGGCGGCGCGCCCCAGCAGTTTTTCCCAGAATGTCCGTTCGCGGCGTACATCCAGTTCCGACACCGAAAAGCCACGGATCGTGGTGACGATTTTGCGCAGACTGTCGCCGGCTGGGCCGACATCCTTGTTGCGCACGCCTGCCAGCATGGATTGGCTGATCTGCTGCAATTCGGCCTGCGCGGATGATCCGAATGACACGATGGAAGTCGTATCGGTCACGTCAATTTCAGCCATGCGTTGTGCGATGGCGTTGCTGGTGGATGTATCTGCGGCGTTCAATGTCACCAGCTCACCGGCAGGTTCAGGAAGCACGACCGCGGTCACTTTTTCAACTTCGGCCAGGGCGGCCTCGGCTTTTTGGCGGATGGTGTCGGACATGTTAATTCCCCTTTGGTTTCAGGCTAACGCCTTCGCGCTGCAAGCGGTCGCGCAATACATTGATTTCAATATCCATATCAGATCGGTCATCCAGCAGCATCTTTTCGGTGCGGGCGGCAAAATTCTGCTCAAGGTCGTCCAGAAGTGCTTCGTATTTCGTGCGGGCCTCGGGGTCTTTGGTGCGGCGATACAGATCGACAAACTTGATCGTCGCATCGCGCGCGCCCATTAGATAAACGCCCAGATATTTGCGCGCGCCGGTCAGGTCGCGGGGGTCTTGCTCGACGGTGCTGATCATCCGGCGGGCAACGGTTTGAAACCCGGCGACGCGGATATCCAGCTTGCGGTCGTCAAGGCTTGCGATTTGCTTGCGCATCGCGTCCAGATGCGCCTCTGCTGCGTCAACGACACGCGCAACCCTGTCTTGTTGGAAGGTATCGACGCCTTCCATTCGCTTGTCGGTCAGCGGATCAATGCCAAAAGCCGCCACATGCAGGCCCAATGCCGCCAAACCATAAAGCACAGAGCCAGCCAGCCCGCTATCGCCGGTCAATGCGGCAATCGTCACCCCGATACCCGTCAGCGCCGATGCCAGCATCTTGCGCGGAACCGCGGGGCGCCGCGCAATGCGGCGCGCGTTATAGGCGGCTTCGGCGCGCAGACCTTCCTGTAACAGCCATGCCGCCAATGTCAGAAGCCCGCCGCCAATCAAGGCAGTCACAACGACGGTTGGCCCATCGTTCAGCGATGCCAGAACCAGAACGATCCCCGGAAGGTATAGCAAGCGACCACGCGTCCCGGCAGCATGAATTGCCCGGCGATCCAGCGACTCTGCCCGGTGGGCGGCGTCATTGGCCGCGCCACCATCCGGGCTGTATTTCCCACCAAAGCGCTGCCCCATCAGCCAGCCCCCAGCCAGCCAGCACTGACACCTATCATCAGAATGACCAGCAAAATGTAGGCAATTTTCCGAAACGTGACAGGCATCTTATCCTCGTGTCTGCCGGTCGCTTTTGTCGCCAGCGCCTGCATTGTCCCCAGCACAGCGGTGAATGCAATCAGAACTGCGGCCACAAGCAGAATTAACAGGATAAAACGCATCATTTTCGGGCGCTCCAGACAGGCTTTGCGTCAGAGATAGGGAATCCGCAACGCAATTGCGAGTGTTTGTGCAGCCCGGCTGCGGGCGCGGGGCTAACCTGTCCGATTGCCTCCTTTTGGGGCGGGCCGCTTGACCGGCTTGCGCACCCGTGTGGGTGTGGGTTTGTCCGACAGGCCCAACTGGTCACGCACCACGCGCTGTTTCAGTTCCTCGACGGCGCCGGGGGCTAGATTGCCCAGCTGGAACGGGCCATAACTGACGCGGATCAGTCGGTTTACGGTGACGCCGATTGCCTCCATCGCGCGGCGGATTTCGCGGTTCTTGCCTTCGCGCAACGATACCGTCAGCCACGCGTTCGCACCCTGCTGGCGGTCAAAGGTAACGATCATGGGCTGATAGCGGACGCCGTCTACTTCGATCCCGGCGCGCAGCTGGTCCAGTCTGGCCTCGCTGACTGATCCGTTGATGCGCACGCGATAGCGGCGCAGCCAGCCTGTGCTGGGCAATTCCAGCCGCCGCTTGACGCCGCCGTCATTGGTCAGAAGCAGCAGACCTTCGGAATTCAGGTCAAGCCGCCCCACCGACATCACGCGCGGCATGTCGTCGGGCAGGGCATCGAACACGGTTTCGCGGTCTTTTTCATCCCGTTCCGTCGTCACCAGTCCTGCGGGTTTGTGATACAGCCAGATGCGCGGCGGGTCGGGTTCGCCCACCAGCTTGCCATCGACGACGATTTTGTCGGCTGCGGTGACGTTCAGTGCTGGGCTTTGGATCGTTTTGCCGTTCACGCTGACGCGGCCTTCGGTGATCATGCGTTCAGCGTCGCGGCGGCTGGCGATGCCGGCTCGGGACAGGACTTTGGCGATGCGGTCGCCGGTGGGGGATGTATCGGTCATATCCGCCCCATACCCGCTTTGATCTGCCCTTGCCAGTGGCATGGTTGTCGGGGCATCACAACACAATGGTTTTTCGCAGCTACATGGATATCGCATTGGACGAAGCCCGCGCAGCGGCAGCCCGGGGCGAGGTGCCGGTGGGCGCGGTTGTGGTCGG
The DNA here is from genome assembly GCF_014859355.1 of Yoonia sp. Lineage (GTDB taxonomy): Bacteria > Pseudomonadota > Alphaproteobacteria > Rhodobacterales > Rhodobacteraceae > Yoonia. The sequence goes on from NZ_JACUUJ010000003.1 coordinate 92,795, forward strand.
ATCAGACGGCGTGATTGCGCAAGCAGGCAACCGCACCCGCGAACAGCACGACCCCACTGCCCATGCTGAAATGCTGGCGATCCGTGCGGCCTGTGCGGCGTTGGGGCAGGAACGTCTGACGGGGTGTGATCTTTACGTGACGCTGGAACCCTGCCCGATGTGCGCCGCCGCGATCAGCAACGCGCGCATTGCGCGACTGTATTACGGCGCGGCCGACCCGAAATCAGGCGGCGTGGCGCATGGCGCACGGGTGTTCAGCCACCCGCAATGCCACCACGTGCCAGAGGTTTACGACAGCATCGCCGCCCCCGCAGCCGAAGCGTTGTTGCGCGATTTCTTTGCGCAACGGCGCTGAGAAATTTCGCGAAATTTCTCTGGCCGCGTCGCTTAAAACGTCACGGTTTCCATCACTTCGGGCGTTTTCACATCGACCCCGGGCAAGGCATCCACCAGCGGCTGTGCGGATTGCGCAAGCAATGGAAAGGTCTTGTAATGGCAAGGTATGACCGTCTTGAAGTTGAAATAGCGCTTCGTGGCATAAGCCGCGCGATCCATGTCCATCGTATAGCGCCCCCCACAGGACAGGATCCCGATGTCGGGTTTGTGGTAATCGCCCATCCAGTCCATGTCGGCCATGATGTCTGTGTCGCCGCTGACATAAATTACATGCCCTTCGCCTGCGATCATGAAACCTGCCTCTGACCCTGACGCGCGCGGCTGGTCGCCGCTGAAATCCACGCTGGAGGAATGGCAGGCGTTCACAATTGTGACAGCGACATCGCCCAAGTGCAGCGTGCCGCCCTTGTTGAACCCAAGCGTTTCAACCCCGTCCTTGCCGCCCCACATCGTGGCGAGTTCATGAATGCAGAGAATGGGAATGCCTGCCGTCTTGGCAATATTCAATGCGCTGCTGGCATGGTCGCCATGGCCGTGGGTCAGCAGGATATGCGTGGCCCCGGCGATGGCCGTATCATGCTGATTATCGGGCAGAACCGGATTGCCCGCCAGCCATGGATCGACCAGCAAGACCTGTTCTGCAATTTCGATCCGAAACCCCGAATGTCCCAGCCATGTGATTTTCATCTTGCCCTCCGTGATTACTGCCCCAGACTAACCGCTGACGGATGAGGCGCAAGATGGATTGGTTTGCACAGATAAATGCCTATTGCGAAAGGGGTGACGCATCCTATTGGGCGGAACCGGTCAATGCGGTCACCAACCTTTCGTTCATCATCGCGGCGGCAATCATGTGGCCGCGCAGCGCGGGCCTGCCCATGGCGCGGGTGCTTTGTGTGATCCTGTTTGTGATTGGCGTGGGCAGCTACCTGTTTCACACCCATGCCACGGCTTGGGCAGCCCTGGCGGATGTTGTGCCGATCGGGCTGTTTATCCTGACCTATCTTTTTGCAATCAACCGCGACGCGGTGCCGCTGCGGACCAATTGGGCGGTTTTGGCAACACTGTTGTTTATCCCCTATGCCGCCCTTCTTGTGCCTGTCCTGCACCAGATTCCGTTCGTGCGGATTTCAAATTTTTACTGGACGGTGCCTATTCTGCTGATGATTTACGCTGTTTTCCTGCGCCATCACGCAGAATTGGCGCGCGGTTTCTGGGTCGGGGCTGCGATTCTGACGGTATCCATCACCTTCCGGTCGCTGGATGCGCGCCTGTGCGCTGCGCTGCCCATTGGCACGCATTTCATGTGGCACCTGCTGAATGGCGTGATGCTGGGCTGGATGATCGAAGTTTACCGCCGCCATATGCTTGCGGGCCGCACGGCCTGACGCTAAACGCAAGGGCAACGCTTTACCGGAGTATTGCCAATGTCGATAGACACCGAAACCGCCCGCCGCGTGGCCAAGCTGGCCCGTATCAAGGTTGAAGAAGATGCGCTGCCCGCACTGGCCAGTGAATTCAGCGCGATTCTTGGGTTCATCGAACAGTTGAACGAAGTGGACGTGGACGGGGTGGAACCGATGACATCCGTTACCCCGCAACGTCTGAAACGGCGCGACGATGTGGTGACCGACGGGAACCAGCAAAAGGCGATCCTTGCCAATGCGCCAGATGCCCGCGAAGGGTTTTTTGCCGTCCCGAAGGTAGTTGAATAATGACCGATCTGACCAAACTCACCATTGCCCAAGCCCGCGATGCAATGCGCAAGGGCGACACCAGCAGCGCCGAAATCACGCAAGCCTGCCTGACCGCGATCGAAGGCGCCAATGCACTGGGCGCATTCGTGCATCACACGCCTGATATCGCGGCCACGCAGGCCGCCGCCGCTGATGCGCGGATCAAGGCGGGCGATGCGCCGGACATGTGCGGTATTCCGATTGGTATCAAGGATCTGTTCTGCACCAAGGGCGTGCCGTCACAGGCGGCGTCGCGCATCCTGCAAGGGTTCAAACCCGCATACGAATCGACCGTCACAACACAGTTGTTTGATGCGGGTGCCGTCATGCTGGGCAAGCTGAACATGGACGAATTCGCCATGGGGTCGTCCAATGAAACATCTGTCTACGGCAACGCGGTCAACCCGTGGAAAGCAGGCGATACGCAACTGACACCGGGCGGATCATCGGGCGGGTCGGCGGCGGCTGTGGCGGCTGACCTGTGCCTTGCAGCGACAGGCACCGATACCGGCGGGTCGATCCGCCAGCCTGCGGCCTTTACCGGCATCACGGGGCTGAAACCCACCTATGGGCGCGTGTCACGCTGGGGCATCGTGGCGTTCGCGTCTTCGCTAGATCAGGCGGGGCCGATGACCAAGGACGTGCGCGATGCGGCGATCATGTTGCAGGCCATGTGTGGCCACGACCCAAAGGACAGCACCAGCGCCGATCTGCCCGTGCCCGATTTCGAGGCCGCGCTGACAGGCGACATCAAGGGTAAGGTTATCGGGATTCCCCGCGAATACCGCATGGACGGGATGCCCGAGGAAATCGAAAAGCTGTGGGCCGATGGCACCGCGATGCTGAAAGACGCAGGCGCGGTGATCCGCGACATCAGCCTGCCGCACACAAAATACGCGCTGCCTGCTTATTATGTGATTGCCCCCGCCGAGGCATCATCGAACCTGGCCCGCTATGACGGTGTGCGTTTTGGCCACCGTGCCAAACTGGCGCAGGGCGACGGGATTACAGAAATGTATGAAAAAACCCGCGCCGAGGGGTTCGGCGCAGAGGTGCAGCGTCGCGTGATGGTCGGCACCTATGTGCTGTCGGCAGGCTTTTACGACGCCTACTACAACCGTGCCCGCAAGGTCCGCACGCTGATCAAGCGGGATTTCGACCAAGTGTTTGACGCCGGTGTCGAGGCGATCCTGACGCCTACGACACCGTCAGCGGCCTTTGGCCTTGGCGAAATGGCGGATGCGGATCCGATCAAGATGTATCTGAACGATGTGTTCACCGTGACCGTGAACCTTGCCGGTCTGCCCGGCATCGCTGTGCCTACCGGAATCGATGCACTGGGGCTGCCATTGGGGCTGCAACTGATCGGGCGGCCCTGGGACGAGGCCGGATTGCTGAACACCGCCTATGCATTGGAGCAGGCGGCGGGTTTTGTAGCCAAACCGCAAAAGTGGTGGTAGTTTCCCCAAAAAATGTAACGCAGGTGGCAGATAGGTCCAGATGTCCAAGAGTTTGATGATAGCGTTGGCCATAACCGGTTTGGCAGCCTGTGCCACGGGAAGTGAACCCAACCGTGGCGTCGGGTTCGACACTTATGCCATGTATGAACTTGAACGCGCAGAGCGCGAGGCAGCCCTGTCGTCTGGCCGCAGCAGCGGTATTGTGCCGCCTGCGCAGGTCACAGTTATGCCGTCCCCGCAAGCGCCCCAAGGCATTCCATCAAGTGCGCTGGCCGCAGCTGGCATCGGGCAAGCGGCGGGGACGACGCCCAGTGCCGTGAACACCGCCGCAGATCCCGGGCGTGTCGGTGGGGTGGATGCGTCACCGACAAATGCCCCGCCCATCATCACAAATAATCCCCGGATTTCGGACGAACAGAGCTTTGATGCGGTTGCGGAACGCGAAACCATCGAAAGCGATGCACAAAGGCGCGCAGCCCAGGCCGCCGCGCGCGAACAGATCGCACCGTCTGCTGTGCCGGAACGGCCTGGCAGCACGGGGCCGAATATCGTTGAATACGCGATCAATGCGCCCAACGTGAAAGGGCAGGCATGGTATAGCCGTTCACTGTTGACCACGCAGGCGCGCTTTATCCGTAACTGTGCGGCCTACGCCAATGCGGATGAAGCACAGCGCGATTTTCTGGCGCGTGGCGGGCCTGAGCGTGACCGCCTTGGGCTGGATCCGGACGGGGACGGCTTTGCTTGCGGCTGGGATCCGGCGCCCTTCAAAAGGGCTGCTGGAAACTGACGCTGAGATCGCATCCGTCGCCCAACTGCGGGCCGCGCAGGGATGGCGCGCGCCCTGACATTGTCGTAATCCATTACACCGCGATGCCGTCGGCCAAGGCTGCGCTTGATACATTGTGCAATCCCGAAAACGAGGTTTCAGCCCATTACCTGATCGCAGCCGATGGCGCAGTGATGGCATTGGTGCCAGAAGCGCTGCGCGCATGGCACGCAGGCGCAGGGCGCTGGGGGCGGGTCTCGGATGTGAATAGCCGGTCTATCGGAATCGAGCTGTGCAATGACGGGTTCAGCCCCTTTGCCGCCGCGCAGATGGATGCGCTGACCGATCTGCTGCGCGGGATCAGGGCGCGCTGGGGGATCCGGCCCGAACGGGTGATTGGCCATTCGGATATGGCACCGGGCCGCAAGATCGATCCGGGTGCGCGATTCGATTGGCGCAGGCTGGCGCACGCAGGGCTGGCTGTATGGCCTGACCCATGCGGATCTGCCGACACTGCCGGATTTGTGCCATTGATGCGTGCCTTTGGTTATACAGCAACCGACAACCCTGATGTGCTGTTGCAAGTCTTTCGCCTGCGGTTTCGCCCTTGGGCCAGCGGGCCGCTGGATACGACCGATGCCGGGCTGATCCACAACCTTGCCCGCCGTTTCCCCGTTGACGTGAACGCCGCCTGCACCTAACTGACCAGTGCGCGGATGGCTGGATGGCTGCGGCAGCAATGTCGAGGAAAGTCCGGACTCCACAAAGCACGGTGCCGGGTAACGCCCGGCGGGGATAACCCCAGGGAAAGCGCCACAGAGAACAGACTACCTGACATGTCAGGAAAAGGTGAAACGGTGGGGTAAGAGCCCACCGCGCGCTGGGCAACCAGGGCGGCACGGCAAGCCCCACCGGGAGCAATGCCAAATAGGGACCGCGTGCGGCGTTGATCCGGCAACGGATATCACCCGCAGGGAGGCTTGAACCCGAGCGGTCCGGGTTGGCAGCTAGAGGGGGTCTGGTAACAGGCCCCCCAGATGAATGGTCATCCAACCGCCGGTATCGGCGGGGGACAGAATCCGGCTTATAGGCCATCCGCGCAGATTAAGGGGCTTGTGACGTGGGTTTGCGGTTGACTCGGGCCTTGGCAAGGGTAAAAGGCAGGCTCAATCAGTTTTATGCGTAGCGCCCGATGCGGCCCGCAACCAGGAGAGATGAGATATGGCGAAGCCTACCACCATCAAGATCCGCCTGAACTCCACTGCGGGGACCGGGCATTTCTACGTGACGAAGAAAAATGCGCGCACGATGACCGAAAAGATGGCGGTCAAGAAATATGACCCTGTTGTGCGCAAGCATGTCGAATACAAGGAAGGCAAGATCAAGTAATTGATCGCCGTTCCGAACAGCAATCAGGCCGCGCAATTTGCGCGGCTTTTTTGTTTTCAGCCAGTCATTGCGGAAACGAAAAAAGGCCGGTGTTTCCACCGGCCCCATGCATCAGATGATTTGCCTGTTATTCGCGGTTGCCGAACAGTTGCAGCATGAAGATGAACATGTTGATAAAGTCGAGGTAAAGCGTCAGCGCACCCATCACGGCTGCCTTGCCCAACCATTCGCTGTCACCTGTGGCCGCATGCTGGATGTAATCGGTCTTGATCTTTTGTGTGTCATAGGCGGTCAGACCAGCGAAGATCAGCACGCCAATGGCCGAGATTGCGAACATGATCGCTTCGGATTGCATGAAGATATTGACGATCATCGCAACGATCAGACCGACAACGCCCATGATCAGGAACGATCCCCAAGCAGAAATGTCTTTCTTCGTCGTGTAACCCCACATCGACAGGCTGGCAAAGGCGATCGCTGTGATCAGGAAAATCTGAACGATCGAGAAACCTGTATAAATCAGGAAGATCGAGCTGAGCGAGACGCCCATCGCGGCCGCGTATGCAAAGAAATACGTCCCCAGACCCGAGGCCGACAATCTGTTCGCTGCGGCGCCAAAGCCAAACACCATGGCGAGCGGCAACAGGAACATCACCCATTTCAGCGGTGTGGCATAGATCAGATAGCCAAGCTGGGTCAGGTATTCGCCGTTGCCCATGGCGTATTGTGTCGGCTGATCCGTGACCGCAAGACCGGAAATCGCCCAAGCGGCAAGACCTGTGATCAACATGCCAATCGACATGGTGCCATAGACTTTGTTCATGTGGGCGCGGAGCCCCGTGTCGATCGTTGACGCACGGACGCCAGCAGTTGTCTTCATTGTCTCGAATTGAGCCATCTATACCTCCAGAAAGAACACAGTGATGCAGCACTGCAGTTAACTTGGGTTTGATATTGGCACATACCCCTGCATTTTCAAGGCTAACCGGTCCTTGAAGGGGTCAATTCTGATCGTTTTTGGCAGGAAAGTTTATTTTCTGACCAAAGGTGCGCTTATTTGCGCCAATAGACAGGAACATCCCATGCTGCGCGCTTGGCTTCTGCGGCTGCCTCGCGGTGATTTATGCCAATATCTGCCAGCAAATGGTCGTCAAGATGGCGCAAGGCGCGGCGTTGACGGGTGACAGCGATCATTGCCCCAAGTCTTGCGGGAATGCCGCTGCCTTGCCGGGGTGTCGGGGCGCAAATGCTGTTCTGGTGGACGACCTGTGTCATGATATCTTCTTTCGTGATAAATTCAGCAGATATTATTCTGCCGCTTGATATTTAGCGTGGCGTGAACCATTCCTGAAATGAATGCTTGTTGAATAATGCATCAGGAATTGTGATATGGCTCGAAATCTGGACATGACGTCGCTGCGGTCTTTTGTGGCGGTGGCGGATACGGGTGGGGTAACACGGGCCGCAGGGCTGCTGAACCTGACGCAATCGGCTGTGTCGATGCAGTTGAAACGGCTGGAAGATTCGTTGGATGCTGGTTTGCTCGACCGGTCAGGGCGGACCGTTGCGCTGACTCCGCAGGGTGAGCAATTGCTCGGCTATGCTCGGCGGATACTGGCGCTGAACGATGAAATCCATGCCAGATTGACCGCCACCGAATTTGAAGGCGAACTGAAATTGGGCGTGCCGCATGACATTGTTTACCCTGTGATTCCGACCGTGCTGCGCCAGTTTGCCGCGCGGTATCCCCGAATGAGGGTGCATCTTTTGTCCTCTTTCACCCGTAACCTGATGGATGAATTCAACCGCGGCGAAGTTGATCTGATGCTGACCACCGAAGACAGTGTTGGCAGCGGCGGCGAAACCCTGACGCAAATTCCGCTTGTCTGGGTTGGTGCGCCAGGCGGGCAGGCGTGGAAACAACGCCCCCTGCGATTAGCCTTTGAACAGCGCTGTTTTTTTCGGCAATATGTCCAACGACGGCTGGATGATGCGGGTATCGCGTGGGAAATGGTGGTGCAAAGCAATTCCAGCCGCACGATCGAGGCAACGGTCAGTGCCGATCTGGCTGTGCATGCCATGCTGGAAGGCACCGAACCGCGCCATTTCGAACAGATTGACCATGGCGGCAATCTGCCCGCCTTTCGCAAGATGAACATCAACATGTATCACGCCGACCTGAAGGATGGGCCGGTATTGGCGGATCTGGCCAAGCTGATCAGGGACGGGTTTTATACGATGAACATGCCCGCTATGGCGTGACGACGACCTTGCCGGTTGATTTACGGCTGCGCATCAGTTCCAGCGCCTGCGCCGCGTCGTTTAGTGGGAAAATATCGCTGATATGTGGCTTCAGCCGTCCTTTGCTGTGCCAGTCCATCAAGGTGGTAAGACTGTCGGTCAGCGCCTTGGGGTGAAACGCCAGATATCCGCCCCAGTAAAACCCGATGATGGTGATATTCTTGACCAGAATGATGTTGGCCGGAATTTGCGGCACATCGCCACTGGCAAACCCGATAACCAAGATGCGGGCTTCACGGTTGCACGCACCCAGCGCCGACTTGAACGCATCGCCGCCCACAGGGTCGTAAACGACATCGGCCCCACCCAGTGCCTTGACGGCTGCCTTGATATCGGCGCTTGTGCTGTCGATCAGATGATCGGCACCGGCGGCCTTGGCCACGGCGAGTTTATCCGCACCGCGCGCCACAGCGATCACAGTTGCCCCCATCGCCTTGCCGATTTCAACCGCCGTCAGCCCGACACCGCCTGCAGCCCCCAACACCAGCAATGTTTCCCCCGGTCGCAAGCGGGCCCGCCGGTCCAGCGCCAGATGCGACGTGCCATAGGCCACCATGAAACCGGCGGCTGTTTCCGACGTCATATCATCGGGCACAGGGCGGCACAGGGCGGCAGGAAAACAACCCATTTCAGCCATACCGCCCTGTCCGCCAAACACCGCAACGCGCGTGCCAATTGCAGGCGCGGTCACGCCGGGGCCATGGCCGATGACGGTGCCGCAGACTTCCATCCCCAAGGTAAAGGGTGGGGTGGGGGTATCCTGATATTGGCCTTTGGCCATCAAAAGATCTGCGAAATTCAATCCGCAGGCCGCGATTTGTAGCAAAACTTCACCAGCCTCGGGTGCGGGCTGGTTGACCGTCACAATCGTTGGGTCGGTGTCGAATGATCTGACTTGGAAGGCGCGCATATGATCGAATCCCTGATGCCGTAATTGATTTCCCCGTAACTTCATCCGTTTGAACGGGATCTGACAGCCCCAGTTTGCTTTGTTTGGGGGATGACCTTGCGAACCTGTCTTTAAGGGCAGGTCAGGTCACTGCAACCGTTGCGTGTTTTGTGATATTGATGTCATGCACGTGACATTGCGCGATTTGTTGGTTGGCAGGGGTGCCGGTATGGCTTCGCAACGGGGTCTGGCAACAGATGTGCTGGTGGCTTTGAAATGAAGGAATCGAAAAGATGAAACATCCGGTTGACATTCATGTCGGCAAACGCATCCGCCATCGCCGTTGGATGAACGGCACCACGCAACAGCAATTGGCTGAACAGGTCGGGATCAAGTTTCAGCAAATACAGAAATATGAAACGGGAATGAACCGTGTCAGCGCTTCACGGCTTTGGGACATTGCCAACGTCCTGCACGTTCCGGTATCCTTTTTCTTTGAAGGGCTGGATGCACAACCTGCGGCTGATGCCGGCAAATCAGATTTACCGGGGGATATCCTGACGGACAAGGAAGCATTGGAATTGCTGCGGTCCTATTATGCGATTCCGGAAAATCAGCGCCGTCGCCTGTTTGATCTGGCCCGTGTATTAAGCGAGGCGGCCTGAAAGGCCCCTTGACCACGGCATCGCGTGCAGGCTACCGCAGCGCCATAGGCCATGCGGATGGAGTGGGCGATGCAACTGGACACGACAACACAAGCCGATCTTGTCAGGGTGGCGCATTTGTTGGCCGATACCGCGCGGTCCGAAACGCTGCGGCTGTTTCGCACAAGTGATCTGGTCGCTGATGACAAGGGGGCAGAGGCCTTTGACCCGGTCACCGCGGCGGATCGTGCCGCTGAACAGGCTATGCGCGCTATTTTGGCCCGTGAACGCCCCTGTGATGCTGTCCTTGGCGAAGAATTCGGTCCCACCAGCGGCACAACCGGCCTGACGTGGGTGCTGGACCCGATCGACGGCACCCGCGGTTACATGAGCGGGACACCAACATGGGGCGTTTTGGTGGCTGTTTCCGATGAAAGCGGCCCGCTGTTCGGGCTGATTGACCAGCCCTACATCGGCGAACGTTTTGTTGGTGGGTTCGGGCAGGCGGCGCTGAGCGGCCCGCACGGCCCGCAGGCGCTGCGCTGCCGGCAGGGCAGTTCTCTCGAGAGGGCGACCCTGATGACGACGTTTCCAGAGGTCGGCACGCCAGATGAAATGCGTGCATTTCGGGCGGTATCGGCACAGGCGCGGCTGACGCGTTATGGCATGGATTGCTATGCCTATGCGCTGTTGGCCGCCGGTCAGGTCGATCTGGTGATCGAGGCGGGGTTGAACCCCTACGACATTCACGCCCCCATCGCCGTGATCAAGGCGGCAGGCGGGATCGTCACCGACTGGGCAGGTGGCCCGGCCCATGATGGGGGGCGCGTGATTGCGGCTGCAAACCCTGTCGTGCATGCCGCCGCACTGGCTGTATTGCAGGCTGCCTTGCGTGACTGACACGCTGATTCGCAATGCCATGACCATCCTGACGATGGATGACGTCCGCAGCGAACTGGCGGGGGCCGACATAAGGATCAGCGGCGGGGTGATTACGGCCATCGGGCACGATTTGCCGACCGACGGCTGTGCCATTGTCGATGCCACCGGCGCTGTTGTCACCCCCGGTCTGGTGAACACGCATCACCATCTTTACCAAACCCTGACGCGTGCGGTTCCTGGCGGGCAAGATGCGTTGTTGTTTGGCTGGCTGCAAACGCTCTATCCGATTTGGGCGCGCTTTGGCCCCGAGGAAATGTTCGTTTCGGCCCAGATCGGGCTGGCGGAACTGGCGCTGTCGGGCTGTTCGTTGACTTCGGATCACCTGTATCTTTTTCCAAACGGGTCGCGGCTGGATGACACGATTGCCGCCGCGGCAGAGGTCGGCCTGCGGTTTCACCCCACCCGTGGCGCGATGAGCATTGGCGAAAGTGCAGGCGGCCTGCCCCCCGATCTGCTGGTCGAGGATGAGGCGGCAATTCTGAACGACTGCATCCGCGTCATTGATGCCTTTCACGACCCGAACCCAGGCGCGATGGTCCGCGTCGGTGTCGCCCCGTGCAGCCCATTTTCCGTGACCCGCGACCTGATGCGCGATGCCGCCCTGCTGGCCCGCGAAAAGGGCGTGATGCTGCACACCCATCTGGCGGAAAACGACGAAGATATCGCCTATAGCCTGGAAAAATTCGGCTGTCGTCCGGGGCAATATGCCGAAGATCTGGGCTGGACCGGCGATGATGTCTGGCATGCACATTGCGTCAAACTGGACGCGCAGGAAATCAGCCTGTTCGCGCGCAGTCGCACCGGCGTGGCCCATTGCCCCTGTTCGAACTGTCGTTTGGGATCAGGCATCGCGCCGGTGCGTGCGATGCGTGATGCGGGCGTGCGCGTGGGCCTTGGTGTGGACGGATCGGCCAGTAATGACATCGGCAATCTGATGGGTGAGGCACGGCAGGCTATGCTGTTGCAACGCGTGCAGAACGGGGCAGATGCCATGTCGGCGCGCGAGGCACTGGAAATTGCCACGCGTGGCGGGGCGCAGGTGCTGGGCCGCGATGATTGCGGGCAGATTGCCGTGGGCAAACGCGCCGATATCGCGATCTGGGATGCGCGCGCGGTGGAAAACGCTGGGTCTTGGGATGCGGCGGCACTGGTGCTGGCGGGGCCTGCCAAGGTGCGTGATTTGTTTGTCGAAGGGCGGCAGGTGGTGGCCGATGGCCAGATGACGACCCTTAATCTGGATGCAACGATTGCGCGACAGAATGCGCTGGCGGCAAGGTTGGCGGAATAGGTCCGTAAAGTTGTTTGGAAAGGTGTGAAAATGCGCAGGATGATGGCGGTATTGTATTTGGTTGCAATGGCGGCCTGTGGTGCGGTCAGCTCGATGGATGAACCTGTCAGCGCTAGTTTCGCCGCCGATCTGAACACATTCCGCAACAGTCAGGGGCAGGGCGCTGTTACCCCCGACCGCCGCCTGCAACGCGCAGCCCTGGCCCATGCCAATGACATGGTGCAGCGCGATTATTTCGCCCACCAGTCGCCGGATGGCGGGCGGATGAGCGACCGCATCGCCGCCAGCGGTTATCGGGCTTGCGCCGCGGCGGAAAACATCGCCTTTGGCCAAAAGACCGAAGCCGCCGTTTTCGCCGCATGGCGCGAATCGGCCGGGCACCGGCGCAACCTGCTGGGTAGCGCCTATGCCCATTATGGCTTGGGCCGGTCTGGCGACACTTGGGTGCTAGTGCTGGCGCGCAGTTGCTAGCGGCGCTTGCCCGCCACCCAGACATCGCGCACCGCGCGGTCGTCGCCCATCATGATCGTGGGAAAGAGCGCATCCCAGATGTCCTCTGCCCGCGCGCTGCGCTGGGCAATGGCAGGCGTTGACGCCAGATCAAGCACAACGATATCCGCCATCGCCCCCACCCCCAGATGGCCGATCTGCCCGCCCATATGCAACGCCCGCGCCGATCCTTCGGTCGCCAGCCACAGCAGTTGTGCGGGATGCAATGCGATGCCGCGCAACTGCCCGATTTCATAAGCCGCCGCCATCGTGCGCAGCATCGAAAACGATGATCCGCCGCCGGTATCCGTTGCCAGCCCGATGCGCAGACTGGCCTGCGCCAGCCTCATCAGATCAAACAGCCCCGACCCGATAAAGGTGTTCGATGTCGGGCAATGCACCACGGCGGCGTCGATTTCGGCCAGCCTGTCCACCTCGCGGGGTTCCAGGTGGATCGCATGGCCATAAAGGCCGCGCGCACCCAGCAGGCCAAAGGTTTCATAGGTGTCCAGATAGTCGCGGGCCGCGGGAAACAGATCGCGCACCCATGCGATTTCTGACAGTTGTTCGCTCAGATGCGTTTGCATCAGGCAATCGGGGTGTTCCGCCCAAAGCGCACCAAGGGCGGCCAGTTGGTCGGGGGTGGATGTGGGCGAAAACCGCGGTGTGATCGCGTATTGCGCACGCCCGACGCCGTGCCATTTTTCCAACAGCGCCTTGCTGTCGTCATAGGCGGTTTGCGCGGTGTCGCGCAGGGTGTCGGGGGCGTTGCGGTCCATGCAGGTCTTGCCTGCAACAACGGCCATGTTGCGCGCGGCGGCTGCGGTGAAAAACGCATCTACACTGGCAGGGTGGATGGTGCAGAAACTGGTCAGTGTCGTGGTGCCGTGATCCAGCGCCAGATCCAGCGTGCGCGCGGCCACATCGGCGGCATAGGCCGGATCGCCAAAGCGGGATTCCTCGGGGAAGGTATAGGTGTTCAGCCAGTCAATCAACTGCTTGCCCCAACTGGCGACGATACCGGTCTGGGGGTAATGCATATGGGCATCGACAAATCCCGCGCTGATCAGACCGTTGCCATAATCCGTGACGTTGGCGTCTTGGTGTGCGGCCCGCAACGCATCGGCCGCACCAACCGCAGCAATACGCCCGTCGATGATGCAAAGGGCGCCGCGCTGTTCATACCGGACAGCATCCGGCCAGTCGCCCAGCAGTGGATTGCCCGTAAAGCCAATCGTTTGGCCAAGTAAAAGATGTTTTGTCATATCGCGACCTTATGATCCCGCCAACGCGCCGTAAATCAAGGAATCGCGTTGTCACCTTGGGCCAGTTGTTTATGTTCCCACAAGCAAAGAGGGGTGCACGATGGCCGATCCGACCGAGAACGACGAAGAGGAAGTCTTTGGCATCACCGATCGCCTGATCGCCGAGGTTATGGATGCCGTGGCCGACGATGCGCCAGCGACGATTGACGCCTTGCTGGAACCGCTGCACCCCGCCGACATCGCGCATTTGCTGGAACAGATCGACAGCCGCGACCGCCGCGCCTTGCTGACCGTGTGGAAAGGCGGGATGGACGGCGATATCCTGTCGGAATTGAACGAGCAAATCCGCGAAGAGGTCATCAAGCAGCTTGCACCCTCGGAACTGGCCGAGGCCGTGCGCGATCTGGACAGCGATGATGTGGTCGATCTTGTCGAATACCTCGACGACGCGCAGCAAGAGGCCGTTCTGGACGCGCTGGAAGCCGGCGACAGGGTCGTTATCGAACAGGCGCTGTCCTATCCAGAGGAATCGGCCGGGCGGCACATGCAATCCGAACTGGTGCGTGCGCCCGAACATTGGACCGTCGGCGATGCCATTGATTACATGCGCTCTGACGTGGTGTTGCCCGATCAGTTCTACCATGTGATCCTTGTCGATCCCCGGCTCAAGGCGGTGGGTTATGTGACTTTGGGCCGCATCCTCAGCAATCCGCGCAGCACACCGCTGATTGATCTGGCAGAAGACAGTTTTCGCACCTTTCACGTGGAACAGGACGTGGAAGAGGTGGCGCATGCGATCAACCACTATCACATGATCACGGCCCCCGTCGTGGACGATGACGACCGGATCGTGGGCGTGATCACCATAGACGACGCCATGGCGTTTCTGGAAGAAGAAGCAGAAGAAGACATCCTGCGCCTTGCTGGTGTGGGCGAAGGCAGCCTGTCGGATTCCGTTCTGCAAACCACGCGCTGGCGGTTGCCATGGCTTGGGGTGAACCTGCTGACGGCAATTCTGGCATCGCTTGTTATTTCACTGTTCGAGGAAACGATTGCCGGATTGGTTGCGCTTGCCGTTTTGATGCCGATCGTTGCGTCGATGGGCGGCAATGCGGGCACGCAATCCCTGACAGTGGCAGTGCGCGCGATTGCAACCCGCGATATCACATCATCGAACGTCTGGCGCGTGATCCGCCGCGAAATTCTGGTTGGCTTGATCAACGGGATGATCTTTGCGCTGGTGATGGGGCTTGTGGGATTGGCCTGGTTCGGCTCGCCCATGTTGGGGGCGGTGATCGGCGTGGCGATGGTGTTCAACCTTGTCGTGGCGGGGCTGGCGGGCACTGTTGTGCCGATTGTGCTGGACAAGATCGGCATTGATCCGGCGCTTGCCTCTGGCACCTTTGTGACGACGGTGACCGATGTCGTGGGCTTTTTTGCCTTCCTTGGGTTAGCGGCGGTATGGCTGATATGATCGACAAATCTGCCGCCCGCACTGCGGCTTTCGCACGGCGCGCGCAGGTACATGCCACCGGGCAGGGCACCGCCGCGTATCTGAGTGCCGTGCTGGCGGGGTATCGTGGTGTGCCTTTGTCGGGCTATATGGCGATGCGCACGGAAATTGACCCGACTGCAGCGATGGCGGAAGCCGCCGCACATGGCCCTGTCGGCGTGCCGGTGATCATGGGCAAGGGCCTGCCGTTGCAGTTTCGCCTGTGGGAGCCGGGGTGCACCATGGTGCCGGGGCCATTCGGCGCACAGATCCCTGCAAGCGGTGATTGGATGCAGCCCGAAATCGTCATCGTGCCGCTGGTGGCCTTTGACCGGCGCGGCGGGCGATTGGGTTATGGCGGGGGGTTTTATGATCGCACGCTGGAACTGCTGCGCAGCCGACGGCCCACCTTGGCCATCGGCTTTGCCTATGCCGCGCAGCAAGACAGCGATTTGCCGCTGGAGCCAACCGATCAACCGCTTGATCTGATCGTGACGGAACAGGGCGTGATCACGCCCTGACGCTTCTTTGTCGTTCAAATATCCCCGCAGGGTGCCACAAATTTCGCGAAATTTGTCTTGCCGCTCAGCAGCGTGCGTCAGCTGTTGGAAAAGGCTTCCATCACCTCGTCCGAGGCCTCGAAATTGGCGGTAACGCGCTGCACGTCGTCGTCCTCTTCCAGCGTATCAAGCAGCTTCATCAGCTTGGTCAGCCCGTCCAGATCAAGCTCTGTCGTGATGTTGGGCTGCCAAATCAGCTTGGTCGATTCCGATTCGCCCAAAGTCGCCTCTAATGCGGTAGCGACTTCGTTCAGATCGGTGTCGGCGCAGATGATCACGTGATTTTCATCGTCGCTTTGCACGTCTTCAGCACCAGCTTCGATTGCGGCCATCATCACCGTGTCAGCGTCACCAACGGATGCAGGGTAAACTACCTGCCCCTTGCGGTCGAACATGAAACCGACAGACCCGGTTTCACCCAGGTTGCCACCGTTCTTGGAAAAGGTTGACCGCACTGTCGATGCGGTGCGGTTGCGGTTGTCGGTCATCGTTTCCACAATCACCGCAACCCCGCCGGGGCCATAGCCTTCATAACGGATTTCATCATAGTTTTCCGCATCCCCACCTTGGGATTTCTTGATCGCGCGGTCGATCACATCCTTGGGCACGGAACTTGATTTCGCTTCCTTAACGGCAAGACGCAGGCGCGGGTTCTTGTCGGGGTCCGGGTCGCCCATCTTGGCGGCTACGGTAATTTCCTTGGCCAGCTTGGAAAACAGCTTGGATCGCAGTTTATCCTGACGCCCTTTGCGGTGCTGGATATTTGCCCATTTTGAGTGGCCGGCCATCGGAAACCTCGTCGGATGTGGTGGAAATCTGCGCCTCTATACGGCAAGGGCAGGGGCGCCTGCAACCCACGCCCTAAAGCGGCCAGATATAAGGGATGACAAAAGCAACGATCGGGGCCAGGGTGATGTTCAGCGGTATTCCGAATTTCAGGAAATCGGCAAACCGATACCCCCCCGGCCCGTAAACCAGCGTGTTTGTCTGATACCCGATGGGTGTGGCAAAACTGGCACTGGCTGCTAACATGACCGCCACGACCAGCGGGCGGGCATCCACCCCCAATGCGCTGGCCAGCCCGATTACGATGGGCGTCATCACGACAGCAACCGCGTTGTTTGATACCAGTTCGGTCAGCAGGCTGGACAGGCCATAGACGGCCAGCACCACAAAGAACGGCGGCAGCACAAGCATGAAAGGCGAAACAGCATTTGCGATCGCTGATACCGCGCCAGAGGATTCCAGCGCCGAGCCGACGCCAAGCATGGCAAAGATCAGCGCCAAAAGGCGGCCATCAATGAATGAAAATGCCTCTTCTGCATCAATGCAGCCTGTCATCAAGACGACAGTGACACCTAACATGGCCAGCAGCAGGATGGGTGCGACCCCAAGCGCGGCCAACACGACCACACCCAAAAGCGTCACGATGGCGATGGGGGCATGCCCGCGCCGGTAGGCCCGCTGCGACGGTTTTGATACATCGCCAAGGTTCATATCTTCGGCCAGGCGCTGGATATCTTCGGGCGCGCCTTCCAACAGCAATGTGTCACCGACGCGCACAACGATGTCATCCATCTGTTGGGCGATATTGATATCGCGCCGATGCACGGCCAGCGTATAAACCGCATAGTGCCGCCGCAGCCGCAGTGCCCCCAGCCGCCGGCCAATCATCTTGCAATTGGGGGTGATCAGCACTTCGACAGTTGTGGTTTCCACCGTCGAAACCTGATCGACGCGGCGCAGATCCTTGGTGGCCTGCAATGACAACAGTTCGGACATTTCGGTGCGTAGCACGACCCTGTCACCCATCTGTAATTCGACGCCTTCCAAATTGCGCCGCAGTGATTTGTCGCCGCGCACGACATCAATCAGCCGCACACCGTCACGCTTGAACAACTGGATCCCCGTCACGTCGCGCCCGATCAGGTTGCTGTCGGGGGGGATTACCGCCTCGGTGAAAAACCGCATTTTTGACCGGTCCGACAGCATGGTCGCGATGCTGGGGCGGTCGGGCAGCAGGCGCGGCCCCATGACGTAAAGATACAGAAAGGTCCAGATCATCACGACCAGACCCAACGGCATGATTTCGAGAATGCCAAAGGGTTCCAGCCCCGACGCCCGCGCGACCCCGTCAACCAGCAGGTTGGTCGAAGTGCCAATCAGCGTCAGCGTGCCACCGACAATGGCCGCATAGCTAAGCGGAATCAGCAGCTTGCTGGCAGATGTTCCCAATGTGCGCGCAAGCTGCACAAAGACCGGGATCATCACGACGACCAGCGGCGTGTTGTTCATAACTGCGCTGCCCAATGCCACGAAAATCAGACCACCGCCAATCGCGCGCGTCGGGCTGACCTTGGCCTGCCGTTCGGCCAGTTGGGTCATGGCATGCAATGCCCCGGTGCGCACCAGGGCGCCGACAATGATGAACATCGCCGCAATTGTCCATGGTGCGGGGTTGGACAGGGATCTGACCGCATCCTGATAGGGCAGCACACCGCTGATCAGCAGGATCGACACCCCGATCAGGGCCACGACTTCTGTCGGGTAAGTTTCGCGCATGAACATCACGAACATCGCGATAATGACGGCGAGCGTCAGAAATGCAGATTGCGTCTGGCTGAGCTGGGGCAGGCTATCCATAGTTCACAGTCTTACGGAAGGCCCTGTCCGGGGCAAGCACAACCCGCCTCAGGCAGGTCCGGCCTGTGCAAGCCGCCCGCCCTGACGCACCATTTCAACCCGTGTTGCCCGCCCTGTCTTGTCGTCAGTTTCCACGTAAAGGCCGGACAGGGTTGCGGGCTGCGTCGCGGGGGTAAACCGTGCCTTGGGCATGCCGGTGATAAAGCGGCGTAGCGGTTCGGTTTTTTCCATCCCGATGACGGAATTATAATCGCCGCACATACCAGCGTCAGACAGATAGGCGGTGCCGCCGGGCAGGATCATGGCATCGGCGGTCGGCACATGGGTGTGGGTGCCCACCACGATGCTGGCGCGACCGTCACAAAAATGGCCGGTTGCCATTTTTTCGGAGGTCGCCTCGCAGTGGATATCGATCAGACTGGCCTGCACTTGCCCGCCCATCGGATATTGCCGCAGCGTCGCATCCAGTGCCGAAAACGGATCATCAAAGGGCCGTTTCATAAACACCTGCCCCAGCACCTGCGCGACCAGCACCTTGCGCCCGCCGGGGGCGGTGAAAACCCGCGCGCCGGCACCGGGGGCCGCCTTGGAAAAGTTGATGGGCCGGATGATGCGTGGTTCCTTTTCTATGAATGCCAGCATGTCCTTTTGATCAAAGGCATGGTCACCCAGCGTGACCACATCGGCGCCCGCCTCCAGCAACAGTTTGGCGTGATCCGCTGACAAGCCCATGCCGGATGTGGCGTTTTCGCCGTTGACCACGACGAAATCCAGCCGCCAGTCTTTGCGCAGTTGCGCGAGCCCTTCCGCTATCGCGGTTCGGCCAGCGCGGCCCATGACATCACCAAGAAAAAGAATTTTCATGTCACCCTGTTAGGGGGTCTGACGACAATCTTCTAGAAGATTTTCCCGCGGCGCCGGAAATTTAGCTAAATTTCCGGCGTGCTGCCGCTTGCCTTGCTGAATGGATGGTGCCACCGATGTGCGATGCAAACTATTGCCGCCTCTCGCCCGGTTGCCGGGGTTTTCTGGATGGTCGTGACGGGCCTGATGTTTGTGGCCGTCACAGCAATCGTGAAGCATCTGGGCCAGAATGTGCCAGCGGCCCAAGCGGCATTTCTGCGGTATGTGCTTGGGCTTGTCTTCTTGGTGCCGATGCTGCGCCCGATCCTTGTTGCCCGGCTGACGCCGCGCCAGTTGCGGCTGTTCGGGATGCGCGGTGTGGTGCACACGCTGGCGGTGATCCTGTGGTTCTTTGCCATGGCGCGCATCCCCTTGGCCGAGGTGACTGCGATGAATTACCTGTCACCTGTCTATGTCTCGATCGGGGCGGCGTTGTTTCTGGGCGAAAAACTGCCACCGCGTCGTTTGATTGCGGTGCTGGCGGCACTGGTGGGGGCGGCCATCATTCTGCGCCCCGGTGTCAAGGTGATCGAACCGGGGCATCTTGCCATGCTGGGCACGGCTGCGTTGTTTGCAGCCGGTTACCTGATCGCCAAGCAGCTTTCGGGCGAGGTGTCACCGGCTGTGGTTGTGGGTATGCTGTCGATTACAGTGACGATCGGGCTTGCGCCCTTTGCCTATGCGGTTTGGGTCACGCCGACCCTTGTGCAGTTGGGCTGGCTGTTTCTTGTCGCTTTTTTTGCCACTGCCGGACACTATACGATGACAATGGCCTTTGCCGCAGCCCCGCTGACGGTCACACAACCGGTGACGTTTCTGCAGCTGGTCTGGGCCGTCTTGCTGGGTGCGATATTTTTCAACGAAGCTGTGGACGCTTTCGTCGTGCTTGGCGGCGTTATCATTATGGCTGCGGTCAGTTTCATCACATGGCGCGAGGCCGTCGCGCGGCGCACAGTGACCCCTGCCGTGCCTGAAACAAAGGTCTGATTGCGCCTGTGTTGCAGCCCCGGGGGGTATTCTTACGCGGAAGAGGCCGGAGAGAGGCGCGCAAGGATCGAACTTTGCGTGATCTGGCCAATGGGTTGGCCGTTTTCGGTCACTTGTAACGCGTTGGTTTCTATCATCTGCATGATGTCCTGCACGGGTGTTTCCGCGTCTATTTCGGGGCCAGAGGCGGTGCCAGCGATCATCACATCACGCGCGGTCAACACGCCCAGCGGGTTCATATGTGCGACAAAATCAGCGACATATTCGTTTGCCGGGTTTGTAAAAATCTCGCGCGGGGTGCCAATTTGCACGATCCGCCCGCCCTCCATGATTGCGATGCGGTTTCCCAGTTTGAACGCCTCGTCCAGATCGTGGCTGACGAAGATGATCGTCTTGTTCCGCTTGGCCTGCTGGTCCAGCAATTCGTCCTGCAAACGGGTGCGGATCAGCGGATCAAGCGCTGAAAAGGGTTCGTCCATCAAAAGGATCGGCGCGTCGGTGGCAAATGCACGGGCAAGGCCCACGCGCTGCTGCATCCCGCCTGACAATTCGCCCACCAATGCATCGGCGCGGTCGGCCAGCCCGACCATTTCCAGTTCGCGTGCGACCCTTTTGGCGCGTTCCGCCTTGTCCAGCCCGGCGAGTTCCAGCCCCAGCCCCACGTTGTCGCGCACGGTGCGCCATGGCAGTAGGCCGAATTGCTGGAACACCATCGAGACGCATTCCAGCCGCACCCTGCGCAGATCATTGGATGACGCACCGCCGACGCTACATGTCCAGTCGCCATCGTTGATGCGCACTTCGCCCCGGATCACGGGGTTCAGCCCGTTGACTGCGCGCAAGAGTGTGGATTTGCCAGACCCCGACAGCCCCATCAGCACAAGGATTTCGCCTTCTGCCACAGTCAGCGAACAGTTGTGCACGCCCAGCACCTGACCTGTCTTTTTCTGGATTTCCGGGCGTTCCAGCCCCTGATCCATCAACGGCAGGGCGGTTTCGGGCCGTTCGCCGAAAACGATGGA
The DNA here is from genome assembly GCF_014859355.1 of Yoonia sp. Taxonomy (GTDB): domain Bacteria; phylum Pseudomonadota; class Alphaproteobacteria; order Rhodobacterales; family Rhodobacteraceae; genus Yoonia. The sequence continues at coordinate 113,970 of NZ_JACUUJ010000003.1, forward strand.
CACATTGTCAAATTCTACAGCATTCATTTTGATTTCACCCGCAACATTCGGTCCAGCATGATGGCGACAACCACGATGACAAAGCCGGATTCAAACCCCAGCGATGTATTCACGGTGTTCAGCGCGCGAATGACCGGCACGCCCAGCCCGCTGGCCCCCACAAGGGCCGCGATCACCACCATCGACAGCGACAGCATGATCGTCTGGTTCAGCCCCGCCATGATCTGTGGCAGGGCAGATGGCAGTTCCACCTTGAACAGAACCTGCCGCTTGGTCGCGCCAAAGGCCTGCGCGGCCTCAAGCAGTGGGGTCGGGGTGGAGGACACCCCCAGATGCGTCAGCCGGATCGGCGCAGGCAGCACGAATATCACGGTCGCGATCAGCCCCGGCACCATGCCGATACCAAAGAATACGATGGCCGGGATCAGGTAAACGAAAGTGGGCAGCGTCTGCATCAAGTCCAGCACAGGTGCCATCGCCCTGTAAAGCCGGGGGCGATGTGCGGCTGCGATCCCGATCGGCACGCCGATCCCCATGCAAACCACGCAGGCGGACAGCACCAGCGTCAGGGATTGCATCGTTTCGCGCCAGTAACCCTGATTAAGGATGAACAGGAAACCCAGCACGATCAACACCGGCGTTTTCCAGTTGCGTTGCAGCCCATAGGTCAGGGCCGCGAAAACAGCGATGACGGCAAAGGGATGCGGCGTTTGCAGCACCCAAAGGATGCCGTCTATCAGTCCTTCCATCGCGTCGGACAGCCAATCAAAAAAGAACCCCATATCGCGGTTCAACCAATCGAATACGGATTTCGCCCAAGGTCCAATGGGTATCTTGTTTTGGGTTAGCCAGTCCATGCATGCCTCTTACGCTATGAAAAAGGCGGCCCCGTGGGGGACCGCCTGTCAGGTCTTGATTATTCGGCCAGTTTCGCGGCCACCGCGGCAGCCGCATCGCCGCCATCCTTGGTGGTCACACCGTCCAGCCAGCTTGTGTAGGCATCAGGGTTGGCGGCCAGCCATGCGGTTGCGGCGGCATCCGGGTTTGCCCCGTCATTCAGGATCGCGCCCATGATTTCGTTTTCCATAGTCAGCGTGAATTCCAGATTTGTCAGCAGCGCGCCCACGTTCGGGCAGGCATCAACGAAACCGGCGCGGGTGTTGGTGTAAACCGATGCTCCGCCCAGATCGGGGCCGAACCAGTCATCGCCACCTTCCAGATAGGACATGTCGAAATTGGCGTTCATCGGGTGCGGTTCCCAGCCCAGAAACACAATCGGTTCGCCCCGGCGCGATGCGCGGTCAACCTGTGCCAGCATCCCCTGTTCAGAGCTTTCCATCACCTGAAACCCGTCCAGCCCGAATGCGCCTGCTTCGATCATGTCAAGGATCAGGCGGTTGCCGTCGTTGCCGGGTTCAATTCCGTAGATCTTGCCATCCAGCGCGCCGGCATTGGCGGCGATATCTGCGAATGTGGCAATGCCCATGTCGGCAGCGGCACGATTGACGGCCAACGTGTATTTCGCCCCTTCAAGGTTTGCGCGTACCGTGTCCACGGTGCCTGCTTCGCGGTAGGGGGCGATGTCGGCTTCCATCGTTGGCATCCAGTTACCAAGGAAAACGTCGATGTCACCTTCGGCCAGCGAGATATAGGTCACAGGAACCGAGAGCAGTTTGATGTCGGTCTCGTATCCTAACGCGTCCAGCACGACGGTGGTTGCGGCTGTGGTTGCGGTGATATCAGTCCAGCCAACGTCAGCGAATGTGATCCTTTCGCAGTCGGCAAGGGCAGGTGTGGCGGCAACCAGTGCCAGCACGGATAGCGCGGATTTCAATTTCATCTCTCTCTCCCGGTTGATATTGATTGACTAGTCAATAAAGAACGATTTACCTTGCGTTGGCAACCCCCACGAGGAACATATGCCAAAGCTTGGAATGGAGCCTATCCGCCGCGCGGCCTTAGTGAAAGCCACGATTGACGAAATCGGTGCAACGGGCACGCTGGATGTGACCGTAAGCCAGATTGCAAAGCGCGCAGGCATGTCAACTGCACTGGCGCATCACTATTTTGGCGGCAAGACCCAGATATTTCTCGCGGCGATGCGGCATATTCTGGCTGTCTATGCGGATGAGGTGCACGCGGCGCTGGCCACAGCTGACGGGCCCTTGGCTCGGCTGGAAGCGGTTGTTCGGGCGGGTTTTGCTTCGTCTAATTTCCGGCCCGAAGTCGTCGGTGCATGGCTGAATTTTTATGTGCTTGCGCAGTCATCCCTTGATGCACAGCGGCTGTTGGATATCTATCAACGGCGGTTGCACAGCAATCTGGTGCATGACCTGCGCCCGCTGGTTGGGGATCGGGCAGATCAGGCGGCAGCGCGCATCGCGGGGCTTATTGACGGGCTTTACCTGCGGCGTGGCCTGCAACAATCCGCACATTTCGACTTACCCGCAGCAGATCATGTTCTGGCCCTTCTCAGGGCGGAATTGAAAGGAACCACCACATGACCAAACCCAATATCCTGATCATCATGGTGGACCAGTTGAACGGCACACTATTTCCCGACGGTCCTGCCGACTGGTTACATGCGCCCAACCTCAAGGCGCTGGCGGCGCGGTCCACCCGTTTTGCCAATACCTATACCGCGTCGCCGCTTTGCGCGCCGGGGCGGGCGGCTTTCATGTCGGGGCAGTTGCCCAGCCAGAACGGTGTTTATGACAATGCCGCCGAATTTACGTCCTCGATCCCGACCTATGCGCACCATTTGCGCCGCGCAGGCTATCAGACCTGCCTGTCGGGCAAGATGCATTTCGTCGGCCCAGACCAGATGCACGGGTTCGAAGAAAGGCTGACCACCGATATCTACCCCGCCGATTTCGGCTGGACGCCGGATTACCGCAAACCCGGTGAACGGATCGACTGGTGGTATCACAACATGGGGTCTGTGACAGGCGCCGGCGTGGCCGAAATTTCCAACCAGATGGAATACGACGACGAAGTCGCCTATCACGCCACCCGCAAGATTTACGACTTGTCACGTGGGCATGATGCGCGGCCATGGTGCCTGACTGTCAGCTTTACCCATCCGCATGACCCTTATGTGGCGCGCAAGAAATACTGGGATCTCTATGAGGACTGCGAACACCTGATGCCGCCTGTCGGCCCGATCCCCTATGCCGAACAGGATGCCCATAGCAAACGCATCCTTGATGCCAACGACCGCGACAATTTCAACATTACAGACGATCATGTCAAACGCGCCCGCCGGGCCTATTTCGCCAATATCTCGTATCTTGACGACAAGATCGGCGAAGTGCTGCAAACGCTGCAAGAAACACGGCAAGAGGCAACGGTCATTTTCGTGTCAGACCACGGCGATATGCTGGGCGAACGGGGGTTGTGGTTCAAGATGTCGTTCTTCGAAGGCTCCGCGCGCGTGCCTTTGATGATCGCAAGCCCCGAAATGGCGCCGGGGCTGAATACCACACCTGTCAGCACCATCGACGTGACGCCAACGCTGTGCGATCTGGCGGGCGTCGATATGTCAGAAGTCACGCCATGGACCAGCGGCGAAAGCCTTGTGCATCTGGGGCAGGGCGGCACCCGCGACACGCCTGTCGCCATGGAATACGCCGCCGAGGGCAGCATCGCGCCGCTGGTGTCGCTGCGCTATGGCAAATGGAAATACAACCGTTGCGCCCACGACCCCGATCAACTGTTCGATCTGGATGCAGACCCGCTTGAACTGAGCAACCTTGCCGATGTTCCCGCACATCAAGGCACGCTGACACAGCTGCGCGCCAAATCGGAAAGCCGCTGGGATCTGGCCCGCTTTGACGCCGCCGTGCGCCAATCGCAAGCCTGCCGCTGGGTGGTCTACGAGGCGCTGCGCAACGGCAATTACTACCCGTGGGATTACCAGCCGCTGCAAAAGGCATCCGAACGCTACATGCGCAACCACATGGACCTGAACGTGCTGGAAGAAAACCAGCGTTTTCCCCGTGGCGAATAACCCCTTCATCTTGGCCCAAAAACTCCCGCCGGAGGCTCCTGCACCATGAACACACAACCCACCGCCAGCCATTTCATTGATGGCAAATACGTCGAAGACACCGCCGGAGAGGTGATCGAGGTCATTTATCCCTACACTGGCAAGGTCATCGCAACCCTACATGCCGCGACCCCCGCTATCGTGGATCAGGCGCTTGAAGCGGCCAAACGCGCGCAAAAGGAATGGGCGGGCTGGACCGCGACGGAACGGGGCCGCGTGCTGCGCCGCGCCGCCGAGATCATGCGCGCGCGCAACCACGACCTGTCGGTTCTGGAAACCTATGACACCGGCAAACCCTATCAGGAAACATCCGTTGCCGATGCCACATCGGGCGCGGATGCGTTGGAATATTTCGGCGGTCTGGCGGCCAGCATCACGGGTGAATACATCCCGCTGGGTAATGATTTCGTCTATACCCGCCGCGAACCGCTGGGGGTTTGTGTCGGCATTGGCGCATGGAACTATCCCACGCAAATCGCCTGCTGGAAAGGCGCGCCCGCGCTGGCCTGTGGCAATGCGATGGTGTTTAAACCATCGGAAACCACGCCGTTGTCGGCGCTGAAAGTGGCCGAAATATTGTTCGAGGCCGGCGCACCCGCAGGCGTTTATAACGTCATTCAGGGGTTCGGCGCGGTGGGGGCTGCGCTGATCACCGACCCCCGCGTGGACAAGGTATCGCTGACGGGTTCGGTGCCCACGGGCCGCAAGGTTTATGCCGCCGCCGCACAAGGTATCCGCAATGTCACGATGGAACTGGGCGGTAAATCGCCCTTGGTGATCTTTGACGATGCCGATCTTGAAAATGCCGTGTCGGGCGCCATTCTGGGCAATTTCTATTCATCCGGGCAGGTCTGTTCCAACGGCACGCGGGTCTTTGTGCAAAAAGGCATGAAGGATGCGTTCCTGACGCGACTGACCGAACGGCTGGCGGGTGTCAAAATGGGCGATCCGCAAGACCCCGGTGTGAATTTCGGGCCGATGGTGTCGGAAAACCAACGCGATATTGTCGAAGGCTTTATCGCCAAGGGGGTCGCGGAAGGTGCCACTTTGGTCTGCGGGGGCAAGCGCCCCGACATGCCGGGGTTCTTTCTGGAACCCACGGTTTTTGCCAGTGTGACCGACGACATGACCATCGCGCGCGAGGAAATTTTTGGCCCTGTGATGTCGGTTTTCGATTTCGAAACAGAAGCCGAGGCATTGGCCCGCGCCAACGACACGATCTATGGCCTTGCCGCCGGTGTCTTTACCGCCGACCTGACCCGCGCACACCGTATGGCGGCAGGGTTCGCGGCGGGAACCTGCTATATCAACACCTACAACGATGCACCGGTCGAGGCGCCTTTTGGTGGGTCCAAACTTTCTGGCGTGGGGCGTGAAAATTCCAAGGCCGCGATCGAATACTACAGCCAGATCAAAAGCGTCTATGTCCGCATGGGCGATCTGGAGGCACCGTTCTAGATGCAAGCTGATTATGTCATCGTCGGCGCAGGCAGTGCAGGCTGCGCCATGGCCTACCGGCTGGCCGAAGCGGGAAAACAGGTGCTGGTCATTGAACATGGCGGCAGTGACCGGGGGCCGTTTATCCAGATGCCCGCCGCGCTGTCCTATCCGATGAACATGAAAATGTATGACTGGGGGCTGAAATCCGAACCCGAGCCACACCTTGGCGGGCGGCAACTGGTCACGCCGCGCGGCAAGGTGATTGGCGGGTCGTCGTCAATCAACGGGATGATCTATGTGCGCGGCCACGCGCGTGATTTTGATCATTGGGCCGAAATGGGTGCGCAAGGCTGGGGCTATGCCGATGTGCTGCCCTATTTCAAACGGATGGAAAACTGGCACGATGGCGGCCACGGCGGTGATCCGGCGTGGCGCGGCACCGATGGCCCGCTGCACGTCACGCGCGGCCCGCGCAAAAACCCGCTGACCCGCGCCTTTGTCGCAGCAGGGCATCAGGCAGGTTACCCCATCACAGGTGACTATAACGGCGAGCAGCAAGAAGGGTTTGGCCCCTTCGATGCCACGATCTACAAGGGGCATCGTTGGTCGGCGGCCAGCGCCTATCTGCGCCCGGCACTGAAACGGCCCAACTGCACCCTGACCCGTGCCTTTGCCCGCCGCATCGTGATCGAGAACGGGCGCGCCGTCGGTGTCGAAGTATCGCGTGGCAAAAAGATCGAAGTGATCCGCGCCAATGTCGAGGTGATCATCGCCGCGTCGTCGCTGAATTCGCCCAAACTGCTGATGCTGTCGGGCATCGGCCCCGCCGCGCATCTGGCCGAACACGGGATCAAGGTGGTCGCCGACCGCCCCGGCGTAGGGCAAAACCTGCAGGACCATCTGGAGTTGTATATCCAGCAGGCGGCGACCAAACCCGTATCGCTGTTTTCTTACTGGAACCTGCGCGGCAAGGCGCGGATCGGTGCGGAATGGCTGCTGTGGAAAACTGGCCTTGGCAGTTCCAACCAGTTCGAAAGCGCGGGCTTTATCCGGTCGCGCGCCGGTGTTGATTACCCTGATATCCAGTTCCATTTTCTGCCCATCGCAGTCAGCTATGACGGCAAGGTCGCCCCCGAAGGCCATGGGTTTCAGGCACATGTCGGCCCGATGCGGTCAGTGTCGCGGGGGCAGGTCACGCTGCGGTCTGCAGACCCGCAAGACAATCCACGCATCCAGTTCAACTATATGTCCGACCCGCAGGATTGGGAGGATTTCCGCACCTGTATCCGGCTCACGCGCGAGATTTTCGCGCAACCGGCCTTTGATGAATATCGCGGGCACGAAATTCAGCCGGGTGACGCGGCAAAAACAGATGAGGATCTGAACGCCTTTATTCGCGAACATGTCGAAAGCGCCTATCACCCCTGTGGTACCTGCAAGATGGGCGCGGTGGATGACCCCATGGCGGTGGTTGACCCACAGGCGCGGGTGATCGGGGTCGATGGGTTGCGGCTGGCCGACAGTTCGATCTTTCCGCGCATCACAAACGGCAATCTGAACGCGCCGTCGATCATGGTGGGGGAAAAAGTGTCTGACCACATCCTGCAACGCCACCCGCTGCCACCCGCGAATGACCAGCCGTGGATTCACCCTGCGTGGGAAACGTCACAACGTTAAGAATTTGTTAACCTTCGTTAACGAAATGAGTTGAGGATTGGCCGCAGGAATGCTTTTCCGGCGTCATGATCAGATTTTTTTCGCTTTTGCTAACGCTGTTTTTCGCAACGACCAGCTTTGCTGCCCCCAATGGCGTGTTGCGCGTGATCGACGCGGATACATTCGATGTGGGCGGTGTGCGGGTGCGGTTGTTTGGCGTGGATGCGCCCGAGATGGGGCAACCGTGTTCAGCAAGTGGGCGGACGTGGGATTGCGGGCGCTGGGCGCGCGATCTGGTGCGCGACCGGTTTGAAGGTCGGCACGCCAATTGCACACAGCGCGATATTGACCGCTATGGAAGGGTTGTCGCAACCTGTGAAATCGCTGGCGTGGATATGGGTGAATCGCTTGTCACCGATGGAATCGCTTGGGCCTACCGGCGCTATTCCAGCCTTTATGATCTGGATGAAAAGGCGGCCGCTGTTGCAGGACGCGGATTGTGGGGGTTCACGGTTCAGATGCCGTCTGACTATCGCGCGCGCCAGGTGACGGGGCAGGGCGCACCGGATGGGGGCTGTTTGATCAAGGGCAATATTTCAAACAGCGGGCGCATCTATCATGTGCCCGGCGGGCGCGATTACGACCGCACCGCGATCAACCCGTCACGTGGTGAACGCTGGTTTTGCAGCCGGGCCGAGGCCGAAGCTGCAGGTTGGCGAGCCGCTAGAAACTGATCTGTTTGATCCGTATCAAGGTCTGCACATCACCTGCGCGATATGCACTTTGTGACGCGCCAATAAAGGGATGATAAAATGTCGAATACGCCACACGAACTGCACGAAGAATTTCCTAACGATCAGGATACGATCCACCGGCTGAAAGAAACGGATCCGCATTTTGCAAAAATGTTTGAAGATTATCACGCCGTGAACCGTGCCGTCCACCGCGCGGAAACAAATCTGGAACCAACCGATGACCTGCACATGGCAGAACTGCGCAAGGAGCGTATGGCGCTCAAGGACATGATCGCCACCGCTCTGCGTGATTCAGCTTGATCAGGTGGTTGACTTGCCTTCAACGGTATCCTGAAAATGTTCAAAAAACTGGTCAGCCATTTTGCGGGCAAAACCGCCTACGATCCGGCTGCCCAGTTGCGCCAACTTGCCGCCCACTTTGGCGTCCACGGTATAGGTCAGCTCGGTGCCTTCATCCACTTCGGTCAGGCTGACATCTGCGCGGCCCTTGGCGAAACCTGCCACACCGCCCTTGCCTTCGCCGACAAGGGTATAGCTCTCAGGGGCGTTTACGTTTTCCAGCGTGACCGCGCCTTTGAATGTGGCAGACACCGGGCCGACCTTTTGCTTCACCACCGCCTCGAACCCGA
>NZ_JACUUJ010000096.1 GCF_014859355.1 Yoonia sp.
TTTGATCGGGTTGAAATTCTGCAAGAGACACACGACCCGATAGTGGCCGCCGCGCCAGCCATGATCCGCGGACTTGGCCCATCAGGGCGCGTCTAAGATCTAGTCTTTGTCACCCGGGGGCCAGTTCAACACAAGATGCCACGCGAGGTAGCCGCCGATTGCGGCAGATACATAGGCCCAGATCGCACTGCCCATCTGCCATTCCACACCCGCCCATGCAAAAGGCACAGCCACAACAAGGAAGCGGCGCCAAGTGGCGCGAAAAAAGGGATGGGTCGGGTCGATCAAGCGCATGTCAACAATACCTTTTCGGGTCGGGGGCCAGTGTTTGCAGATCGGCAAGTGATAGGCAAGGCTGGCGTGCGAACACGCCGGTTTCAGGGCTGCTGGCGGTTTGCGATGCCATCCAGTGCATCGGCTAATTCTGGCGCCGACCAGCCGTCAAGCACGGCCTTGCGCAGCACGGCCTTTTGGGTTTCGGGGGCCAGCCCACCGACCGGTGGATCGCGATCAAGATTGATGGGAAAGGAATAGCCTTCGGCCATTGCGGCCAGCACCGCCTCGCGCATGGGGGGCGTCAGGTACCCCTTGGCGCATGCAGCGCAAAGCGCGGGAAAGACGGCCTTGCAGATCGACCGCCGATCCACGCTTTCCATCGCCCGCCCAAAGGCAGAAGACACCTGCAACAGATTGACCATGCGATGAATGCCGGCGCTGAAGTTTGCACCAGCGGCATGAAACAGTGCAGGGTTGAAGAAGATCGCGTCGCCTTTATCCAGTGGCAACTGGACGCAATGCGATTCAAAATAGGCGCGAAAATCATCGCGCCGCCATGCGGCATAGCCAGGGCGATAAAGCTGCGAGAAGGGCAACAGCTTTGTCGGGCCAGCATCAAGCGACATGTCGCAATGGGCGATGCCGCCTTGCAACGTCATCAGCGGCGATAGGTCGTGAACATGCGCCGGATAGGTTGCGCTGATGTCTGCGGTTTGAAAACCCAGATGATAGTCGCGATGCGCCTGTTGCGCCTGCCCGCCGGGATGCACCAGATTGATCTGCGCAGTCATCTGATAATTCGGTCCCAGCCACGCCTCGCAGGCGGTATCAATTGCGGGGCTTGAAAAATAACGCACCGCAATTTCGGGGGCCCTGATCGCCAGTTTTTGCAGAGAATTCCAAATGCGGTCATTTTTACCCGCAGCAGCAAAATGATCTGCTCCAGCAGCACCTGTTTTACGTTCATCGGCGATAATTGCGTCATAGGCGATGGTGGCTGCGTCAATTGCATCATGGTCAGGGCAAGCCTGTTTCAGCACAAAAACCCCTGCGCCATGCTGTAGGATCCGCGCCCATTCTGTCATCAACGCGCGGCGTGTGTCGGGCATCGCGATCTGATCCGCCAGTGCGGTGATGTCATAGACCGGCACGTTCTTGGGGGCGGCGATGGCGTTGGGAATATCGGCGAT
>NZ_JACUUJ010000004.1 GCF_014859355.1 Yoonia sp.
CGCCGGTGAAGGGGGTTCTAAGCCCAGTAACAAACACCCGCAACCCCTTTTTTCGACAAAGATGCATTTTTTGTGACAAAGCCCATTTTTCTTATGTTTTCAGCAATCTAGCGAAACTTCCATGCGCGGACCCTGGGTCATTTCGCAATTTTCTTAGGCGGAATGAAAACAGAACACCCTACATCTTGGGTTATCCACAGACTTGCCCACAAGACCCTTTGGACAGTTTGCAGACTCACCCCGCAAATTCGGAATGGATCGCCTCGATTCAACCTTTCTGCGCCACGGGAAAAGCGAGTCGGCGGGATGAATCGGCAAAATGAATCGTCAAAAAATCATAAACCCGGCAGATTTTTCTGCCGGGTTCCCGGATTCCACCACATCCGGCGATTCATGCAGGCTGTCGATGGCAGTTACGGGTCACGTAGCGCATAGCAATCAGACCAAGAATGACGAACAGATAGACGATCGGCGAGATCTGAAACCCTTTGACCAGCCAAAGATAGTGAACCGCCCCGAGGATGGCTGCCGGATAGGTCAGCATGTGCAACTTGCGCCACCGCAATGGGCCAAGTTTGCGGACCGACAGATTGTTCGATGTCGCCGCAAGGGGAACCATCATCAAAAATGCCGTCATCCCAACAGTGACATAGGGGCGTTTGAGGATATCTTGCCAAACGCGATCCAGCGTCTGCACATCCAGCACGGCCCAGACCACGAAATGCGCAACGATCACGAAAAAAGCCGTCACCCCGATGGCACGCCGAAATTTCAGCAGGTTCACCCCGGTCCATTTGCGCAAGGGCGTAACCAGCAGACCCAGAACCAACAGCTTTAGCCCCAGTTCACCATAGGCGCGTTCCAAGGTATTTATCGGCTCGACCCCCAGCCCCCCGGTCAGGCCAAAATAAAACAGCCGGCCAACCCAAAGCACCGCCACAATATACACAGCCCACGGTGGAACCTTGCGCAACGCGCCATTGATCGTCCGGGATACCGACATATTCTAGTAGAACGCAGTCAGGTCCATACCTTCGTAAAGGCTGGCAACCTCTGGGTAGCCGTTGAACATCGGCGTTGGTTGACGCGCGGCAAACAGCCCCCCGCCCACCTTGCGTTCGGTCGCCTGTGACCAGCGCGGGTGATCCACCGTCGGGTTCACATTACTATAAAAACCGTATTCGCGCGGATTGGCCTTGTTCCAGCTTGTCGGGGGTTCCTGATCGGTCAGGGTAATGCGCACGATCGACTTGATGGATTTAAACCCGTATTTCCACGGCACCACCAGACGGATCGGCGCGCCGCACTGGTTCGCCAGCGGTTCATCATAGACCCCCGTTGCCATGATCGTCAGCGGGTGCATCGCCTCGTCCAGGCGCAAACCTTCGACATAGGGGAAATCCAGCACGCGCCGCCGCACGCCGATCATGTTCTCGGGCTGCACCACGGTTTCAAAGGCCACGTATTTCGCACCCGCCTGCACGCCCACCTTGTTCAGGATATCGGCCAGTTCGATGCCGTTCCATGGAATCACCATCGACCACGCCTCGACGCAGCGAAACCGATAGATCCGGTCTTCGACAGTCAGGCCGGCCAACAGATCGTCCAGCGCGTAATCGCCGGGATTATCTACCATCCCGTCAACCTTGACCGACCAAGGCGATGTGACCAGCGCACCTGCGTTTTGGGCCGGGTCTGTCTTGCCGGTGCCGAATTCGTAGTAGTTGTTATATGTTGTGATCTCTTCCAGCGTATTCGGCTCTAGCGTTTGCGCCTGCGCGCCCGTGCCGACAAGGCCGATCGCGCCCAGCCCTGCGGTGCCCGCCAATATCTGACGACGATTCAGAAATGCAGCCTTTGGGGTAACGTCCGCGCGGGTCAGATCGTTGTTCCAGCGATGTGCCATGTCAGTCTCCGGTCATTTTGTTTCTGTCTCTATATACGCAGACATCCGGCAATCAGTTTCATGATCACGCGAGATCAGTGAAATGCGCTGAAAACTGGGCAAGTCGGATCACGTATTTTCACACAGTTGTGACTGGAAAAAACGATTTACCCCAGCTTAGGCGGCAAAGCGTTTTCGTCAACTCACATCAGCGGAAAACCCCGCTGATCCAGGACCGATCCCGGCCGTAAAAACCATGATGCCAACAAAGGCATCCCAAACACAAATGGGAGATCGACAATGCTACGCAGAACTTTTCTTGCACTGACAACAACCGCAGCCATGTCCACCAGCGCCTTTGCCGGGGGTCATTCGATGGATATCGTTGATACTGCCGTCGGCGCCGGTTCCTTCACCACGCTGGTCGCCGCCGTTGAGGCCGCCGGTCTGGTTGACACACTCAAGGGTGATGGCCCCTTCACCGTTTTCGCACCAACCGATGATGCATTCGCCGCCCTGCCCGAAGGCACTGTCGAGGCCCTGCTGGCCGACCCAGAAGCACTGGCCGCCATCCTGACCTATCACGTGGTTGCTGGCAAAGTGATGTCGGGCGACCTGTCTGATGGTATGACAGCCGCGACTGTCAACGGCGCAGACATCACCATCGGCACCGAAGGCGGCGTGACCGTGAACGGTGCCAACGTGGTGACAGCCGACATCGAAGCATCGAACGGCGTGATCCATGTCATCGACGCGGTGATCCTGCCGCCAAGCTAAGCAACGCAAAAGCCGCAAAACAAAGCCCCGGTCACCTGGCCGGGGCTTTTTTGTTCAGGTCATGACACCCCGCCATACGCAATGCCCGACAGCGCAGCCATGTCGCGTTTCCAGGTTGTAAGGTCATTGTTGTTAAAGTTTGACAGGTGACTATGGCCGCAGGCCCGCGCCATCACCTGCATCAGTTCAATACTGGCCGCAAAAAAGTTTGCCAGTTGTCTGGCGGAATTTTCCACGATGATACGGCTGGCCAATTCCGGTTTTGTTGACGCAATTCCAACCGGACAATTGTTGGTATGACAGGCCCGCATGGCCAGACAGCCAATCGCCTGCAGCGCCGCGTTTGACAGGGCAATCGCATCCGCCCCCAACGCCAGCGCCTTGATGAAATCTGCCGGCTTGCGCAGCCCGCCGGTAATCACGAGCGTCACATCCTTGCGCCCCAGTTTGTCAAGGTGACGCCGCGCACGTGCAAGCGCCGGAATTGTCGGGACCGAGATATTATCACGAAAGATAATCGGTGCCGCCCCTGTGCCACCGCCGCGCCCGTCAAGAATGATGTAATCCACCCCAACCTCCAACGCGGCATCGATATCTTTTTCGATATGCTGTGCAGACAGTTTATAGCCAATCGGTATGCCGCCCGTCCGGCTGCGCACTTCATCCGCAAAGTCACGAATCTGCGCCGGTTCTGTCCATTCGGGAAAGCGGGCTGGCGATATGGCATCCTGACCCTCCTGCAACCCGCGCACCTGCGCTATCTTTCCGTTTACTTTGGCACCAGGCAAATGCCCGCCGGTTCCTGTCTTGGCCGCCTGCCCGCCCTTAAAATGAAAAGCCTGCACATGGTGCAGCTTGTCCCACTCAAACCCGAATCGGGCAGACGCAAGTTCATAGAAATACCGGCTGTTCGCTGCCTGTTCTTCGGGCAACATCCCGCCTTCACCCGAACAAATGCCCGTGCCGGCCATTTCCGCCCCCATCGCAAGCGCGACTTTCGCCGGTTCGGACAAAGCACCAAAGGACATATCCGAGACAAACAGAGGAATTTTCAAGCGGAGAGGCTTTTGTGCGTTTGGCCCGATCACGACATCAGTGCCAACAAAGTCATCATCCAGCAACGGTGCCTTGTGCAATTGGGCGGTCAGCAGTTGGATATCATCCCAATCGGGCAAATCCTGCCGGGGCACACCCATCGCCGCAACTTTACCGTGGTGTCCCGTTTTTGAAAGCCCGTCGCGCGCATATTGCTGGATCAGGCCAGTGTAAGGTTCCTCTGACGCGCCAGATGTCGGATCGGCGTAAAGCCCAAGATATGCTGCGCGGTTAAATGGCTGCGGATTTTTCAGCGCCCAGGCGGCGATTTCATCGGCATCCACCAGCACATCATCCCCTTCCACCCAGGATGTAAATTTGGGCAAGACTTCTTCGTTGGCATAAGCTGACACACCACTATCAAGGCGATAATCCCAATTATGCACGCCGCAAATCAGGTCTTTTCCCCGGACAAACCCGTCCGACATCAGCGCGCCACGGTGCAGGCAACGGCCATAAAAGACCGAAATTTCATCATCAAACCGCACGACGACCAGATCAACGTCAGCCACAAGGGCATATTGCGGTTTGCGGTCGGGCAGAACGCCCAACGCTGCGACAACAGTTTTCTTCATGGCATGTGCTTTCTGTTTGTGATGCCACAGACAAAGCACGAAACCCTTAACAAACCCAGTCCGCCACAGACGTTATCACCACAGCGTGAAAAGGGCGCCCGCAGGCGCCCTTTTTTACAAGATCAGTGAACCACCGCGTCCTCTGGTGGTTGCCGGGTGCTGGATGACACCCGATCCCCAACCTTCAGTCCATCCGGCCCGGCGCTGACCCGCACCGTGTCACCTTCGCCCACATCACCGGCAAGGATCATTTCCGCCAGTTGGTCCTGCAACGAGCGCTGGATCACCCTTTTCAGCGGACGTGCGCCAAACACCGGGTCATAGCCTTCGTCGGCCAGCCATTTCAGCGCAGCATCATCCAGTTCAATCTGGATATTGCGCCCGGCCAGCCGTTTGGCCAGCAGACCCAGCTGGATCGTGACGATCCCGGCCATATCCTCGCGGGCAAGACGATCAAAGATGATCGTTTCATCCAGACGGTTCAGAAATTCAGGCCGGAAATGCGACCGCACAGCCGCCATCACTTCGCGCTTGGCTTCACCAACATCCGCACCATCGGGCAGCTGGCTCAGGGCTTGTGCGCCAAGGTTGCTTGTCAAAATGATCAGCGTTTGCTTGAAATCGACCGTGCGCCCCTGACCATCGGTCAGCACACCGTCATCTAGCACCTGTAACAGAACGTTGAACACATCAGGATGCGCTTTTTCAACCTCGTCGAACAGGATCACCTGATAAGGCCGCCGACGCACAGCTTCGGTCAACACGCCGCCTTCGTCATAGCCGACATAGCCGGGAGGCGCCCCAATCAGGCGGGCCACAGCGTGCTTTTCCATGAATTCCGACATGTCAATCCGCACCATCGCGTGTTCATCATCAAACAGATATTCGGCGACTGCCTTGGTCAGTTCGGTCTTGCCCACGCCGGTTGGCCCAAGAAACAGAAATGAACCCAGCGGGCGCGCCTCGTCGTTCAAACCCGCACGCGCACGGCGCACGGCATTGGCCACGGCGCGCACGGCCATCTTTTGTCCGATCACGCGCTTGCCCAACTGGTCTTCCATATGCAGCAGCTTGTCGCGTTCGCCTTCCAGCATCTTGGATGTGGGGATACCGGTCCAGCGTTCCACGACTTCGGCAATCTGTTCGGGGCGCACCGCCTCTTCGACCATCAGGTCTTCGTTGGCTTCCACCTCGGCCAGTTTGCGTTCCAGTGCGGGGATCACGCCATAAGACAATTCACCGGCCTTAGCCAGATTGCCTTCGCGTTTGGCGATATCCAGATCGGCGCGGGCCCGGTCCAGCCGTTCCTTGACGCCACGGGTGTCTTCCATCTTGTCCCGCTCGGCCTGCCATTTCGCCGTCATTTCAGAGGCGCGTTCCTGCAGATCGGCCAGTTCCTTTTCCAGCTTTTCCAGACGATCCTTGGACGCCTTGTCGTCTTCTTTCTTCAACGCCTCGGCTTCGATCTGTAATTGCAGGATTTGCCGATCCAGCGCATCCAGCTCTTCTGGTTTGCTGTCCACCTCCATGCGCAGGCGGCTTGCGGCCTCGTCCATCAGGTCGATCGCCTTGTCAGGCAGAAACCGGTCGGTGATATAGCGGTGCGACAGCGTTGCCGCCGCCACCAGCGCGCTGTCGGAAATCCGCACGCCATGGTGCAGTTCATATTTTTCCTTGATCCCGCGCAGAATGCTGATGGTATCGGTCACGGTCGGTTCTTCCACCATCAAAGGTTGGAAACGCCGCGCCAAAGCTGCGTCTTTTTCCACATACTTGCGGTATTCGTTCAGCGTGGTGGCACCAATGCAATGCAATTCCCCGCGCGCAAGGGCGGGTTTGATCAGGTTGGCCGCATCCATTGCGCCATCAGATTTTCCTGCACCGACCAGCGTGTGCATTTCGTCGATGAACAGGATGATTTCACCGGCGGCGGCTTCGATTTCCTTCAGCACGGACTTGAGCCGTTCTTCGAATTCGCCGCGATACTTTGCACCGGCGATCAACGCACCCATATCCAGCGCCATCAAGCGTTTGTTGCGCAGGGACTCCGGCACGTCACCGTTGACGATCCGCAGCGCCAACCCTTCGGCAATCGCTGTTTTCCCCACCCCAGGTTCACCGATCAGCACCGGGTTATTCTTGGTCCGGCGCGACAACACCTGCATGGCACGGCGAATTTCCTCGTCCCGACCGATGATCGGGTCGATCTTGCCCTGTTCGGCGGCTTCTGTCAGGTCGCGGGCGTATTTTTTCAGCGCCTCAAAGCTGTCTTCGGCCGTGGCACTATCGGCGGTGCGGCCCTTGCGGACATCATTGATCGCGGCATTCAGGTTCATCGCCGTCACGCCGCCAGCGTCCAGCGAATCCTTGGCCTTGGATTTCACAACCGCCAGCGCCGTCAGCAAACGTTCAACGGCAACAAAACTGTCACCGGCTTTCTTGGCAATCTTTTCCGCCTCGTCCACCACTTTGGCGGTCGTGTTATCCAGATAGACCTGCCCAGTATCGCCACTGACCTTGGGTATCTTGGCAATGGCAGCATCAACAGCCATCTGCACCATCTTGGCATTACCGCCCGCACTGCTGATCAGGTTGGATGCAAGCCCTTCTTCATCGTCCATCAGGGCCTTAAGCAGATGTTCAGGCGTCAACCGCTGGTGGTTTTCGCGCATTGCGATCGTCTGTGCGGCCTGCATAAAGCCGCGCGACC
Source organism: Yoonia sp. (assembly GCF_014859355.1). Taxonomy (GTDB): domain Bacteria; phylum Pseudomonadota; class Alphaproteobacteria; order Rhodobacterales; family Rhodobacteraceae; genus Yoonia. The sequence continues at coordinate 7,043 of NZ_JACUUJ010000004.1, forward strand.
GCTCGGTGAACTTTTCAAGGTTCATGGGTCTCTCCTTTGTTAAGCGCCCGAATGTCGGCATGCCCGGCTTGCGGCACATGCCCTTGGTGGGCCTCATAGCCTAGATGGGAACAGAGTGTCGTTGACGCAAGTCAGTTGATGAAGATTCCGTTTCACATCGTCTGGGCAATTGCGCCCCACCGACCCAGCGGATAGACCGCGCCAAACCAAATCTGAAAGGAACCCCCATGTCCGATGACCGCCTGATCGTTGCGCTGGATCTGCCAAATGTGATTGCCGGGCTGGAATTGGCCAAAACGCTGGGCGATGCCGTCAGTTTTTACAAGATCGGGTTGGGGATGCTGACCGGTGGCGGGCTGGCGCTAGCGAATGAATTGAAGCAAGAACACGGCAAGCGCATTTTTCTGGACATGAAATTTTTTGATATCGGCGCCACAGTCGAAGCCGCGGTGCGTGGCATCGCGCAATTCGATCTGGATTTTCTGACCGTGCATGGCGACCCACATGTCGTGCGCGCCGCACGTGAAGGGGCCGGCGGGTCTGATCTTAAAATCCTTGCGGTGACGGTGCTGACATCACTCGATCGCGCCGATCTGGATGCATCCTGTATCAAGGCGGGCAATATGACCGATCTGGTGCAGGAACGCGCAGCACACGCCTTTGACGCCGGGGCGGATGGTGTGATCGCATCCCCGCAAGAGGCCGCGCTGATCCGTGCGCTACCCCAAGCGGCGGGCAAGCTGATTGTCACACCGGGTGTGCGCCCTGCCGGTGCCACCTTGGGCGACCAGAAACGGGTGACAACACCAGCACAGGCGATTGCCAACGGGGCCGATCATATCGTTGTGGGCCGCCCGATCTGGCAGGCAACTGACCCGCGCGCCGCAGCACAGGCCATTCTGGATGAATTGGCATCTGCCTGAACAGCGCCCCTTAATCGTTGATATCGGTGTCCCAGATTTTCACCTGACCTTTGCGCAGGGCAAAGAACTTGCGCATGGCAAGATAAGATACCAGCGACATCACCGCAAAGATCGCGGTGGTCAGCGCGAATCCGGTCGCTGACAGGCCCAGCAGGGTCAAAATCCCCATGATCACCGCGCCGATTGCAAACCCCAGAAAGATATATCCTGGGATCAGCACCTCCAGCGTGGCAAGGACCAACGCCGCCGAAAACCACGCCCACCACATTGTCCAAAGCGCCATTATCCGCGCCCTTTCAACATCTTAAAGGCATCGGCGAAGGCATCCAGCGCATTGGCGGGCAGCACGACAGTCTGGCTGCCCTGCCCTGCGCCAAGTTTCTGCAATGCCTCGACCTGTTTCAGCGCCACTTGATACTGGGCTGCCTCCAGCCCGTTTTCTGCAATCGCCACGGCGACGACCTGTGTGGCATATGCTTCTGCATCGGCCAGCACGCGGCGGGCCTTGGCCTCTTGCTCGGCTGCGTAAAGGTCCGCATCGGCCTGCAGTTCAACCGCGCGTTTCTTGCCCTCGGCCTCGGTCACTTGGGCGCGACGGGCGCGTTCGGCGTTCAGCTGTTGCAGCATCGCGGCGCGGGTCGCCTGATCAAGGTTCACATCCAGAATTTCGGCGCGCGTCACCTCGATCCCCCAATCATCCACCTGTTGGGCAACTTGTTCACGCACCGCATCAATCAGCGTGGCGCGATTGGCCTGCACCTGATCCAGTTCCATCCGGCCAATTTCAGACCGGACAATGCCAGCCACCGTCGTGGAAATCGCCGCATCGACATCACGAATGCGATAAACCGTCTTTTCCGGTTCGATGATGCGATAAAAGACCGATGTTTCCACCTGCACCAGCACGTTATCGGATGTGATGGCATCCTGCGTCATCGACGGCAACTGCCGTTCCAGCACCGATACCTGGTGCCGCACCCGATCCAGAAACGGCACGATAAAGTTGATGCCCGGCCCCAACACCGACCGCAGCCGTCCCAAGCGTTCCACCACGAATTTTTCGGATTGCGGCACGATCCGCACACCTGCCGAAATGCTGACAACGATAAACACCGCCAACAAGATCAACACAATATTCTGACCGAAAAATTCGGCGATCACGCTTTCAACCGGCATATGTCCATTCCCTGAAATCTAGAGAATGGACATATGCACGCATCAGGCATCCTGCAACGTCGCTGTTTTGTCCTGCGCGGTAGTGTTGCGCCGAAAGCGCGCCGCAACCGCAGCCCCGATCACATCCGCCGTTGCCGGGCTGAGCGTCCAGCCCAGATGACCGTGACCGGTGTTATAAAACACGCGGTCATTCTTGCCCGGTCCGACACGCGGCATCATGTTGGGCATCATCGGGCGCAAACCCGCCCAAGGCACATAATTTTCGGTAGAAACGTCAGGGAAATGCGTTTCACACCACGCGACCAACGGGCGCACACGCCGTTCCAGAATATCGCGGTTTTCTCCGTTGAATTCGGCTGTCCCAGCGATCCGCAGGCGGTTCAGCCCCAAGCGCGAACTTACGATCTTGGCCTTGTCATCCAACAAAGATGTGGTCGGTGCCGCCCCCTGACTGGCCGCATCATCAAGATTAACCGTGATCGAATAACCCTTGACAGGATAGATATTCACCCGGTCGCCCAGGATCTGCGCAAACTTGCGGCTGGCCACACCGGCCGACACGACGATCCCGTCAAATCGGGTTTCATCGCCGCATTCCACATAAACGCCATCATCGCGCAAATGCAGATCTGTCACCGGCACGCCCAGACGAAACGTCACACCCTGCGTTTCCAGCCAGCGCGCCAACCCCATGGTGAATTTATGAATGTCACCGGTGCTGTCGCTTTCGGTCCAGAAACCGCCAATAATGTCGCCGCGCAGGGCGGGTTCGCGGGCCATCACCTCATCCACGGTCAGCTCACGCCGTTCCAACCCGCCTTCGGCCAACAGGTCATTGACCATGCGGGCATGTTTCAAGTCTTTTTCGGCCTTGTAGAAATGCAAAATCCCGGCTGGGCTGAAATCGAAATCAACGCCCGATTTTTCCGCCATCTCGGCCAGCCCGACACGGGCCGCCACGGCCATACGTGCCGTTCTCACGGTGTTTGTCTTGTAGCGCGGGATATTGGCCAGAAATTCGGTCATCCAGCTAACCTTGTGCCAGCCCGGACGCGGGTTGACGAACAGGGGCGCATCGCCCTGCAACATCCACTTGATGCCCTTCAGCACCGTAGACCACTGGTTCCAGACCTCGGCGTTCGATGCGCTAAGCTGGCCACCATTGGCAAAACTGGTTTCCATTCCGGCATAACGCTGGCGGTCATACACCGTCACGTCAAAGCCGCGGATCATCAAGGAATAGGCCGTTGTGACTCCGGTAATTCCGGCACCAAGGACAGCAATAGTAGGCATGGCATTTCTCCGCCAATCGGCGCTTGCGCGCGTTGCCCCCACCGTGTCTGGGCCTGAGAGATTCACCGCATGTCGCGGCTTGCTCCTTCGGCGGGCCAATGGCCACTCTTCGGCGTGTTGCACCCCAACCGGTCCGTTTGCCTGAGAGTGACCGGGGCGGTTGCTCCTTCGGCGACGGGCTTGACCGTTCTCTCCCGGTCGGCGTGTACCTGTCGCGGCTGATACGGCAAAATAATGCACCAAGCAAACAAAATCGCTGCCTGCCTCATGCTTCTTCCGCGCACATATATCCCCGCCGGAGACACCAAATTTCTAGAAATTTGGTTCGCCGGCGCAGACCAAGGCGCATTGTGTCCGTTTCAGGCGATCCGTATGATGCATCATGCCTGCACTTTGCCGCGATTGCCTGACCACATTCGACAGTGAAACCCGCTGCCCGGTCTGCCGCAGCCCGCGCGTGACGCTGCATCCGGAACTGTTTGACCTGACCATCGCGCATATGGATTGCGATGCATTTTATGCATCCGTCGAAAAACGCGACAATCCTTCACTCGCCGACAAACCCGTCATCATCGGTGGCGGACGGCGCGGCGTGGTATCGACTGCCTGCTACGTGGCGCGGATTAAGGGTGTGAAATCGGCCATGCCGATGTTTCAGGCGCTGAAACTCTGCCCCGAGGCCGTGGTCGTAAGGCCCCGTTTCGACGCCTACACCGAGGCATCCCGCGCGATCCGCGCGATGATGGATGACCTAACACCTGTGGTCGAACCCTTGTCACTGGACGAGGCGTTCATGGATATGACCGGCACCGCCCGCCTGCATGGCGCACCGCCTGCGGTCATGCTGGCGCGGCTGATCAATCGGATGAAAACCGAACTTGGGCTGACCGGATCGATCGGGCTAAGCCATAACAAATTTCTGGCCAAAGTGGCCTCTGATCTTGATAAACCGCGCGGTTTTTCAATCATCGGCAAGGCGGAAACCCCCGCATTCCTGCGCCCAAAGTCCGTGCGCCTGATCTGGGGGATCGGCCCTGCGGCACAGGCCAGCCTGAACAAGGCGGGCATCCGCACTTTCGATGATCTGCTGCGCTGGGACAGGCGCGACCTGCATGACCGTTTCGGCGGCATGGGCGAACGGCTCTATAGTCTGGCGCGGGGCGAGGATGCGCGGCGTATTTCAGCCCATACCCCAGTCAAGACACTTTCCAACGAAACCACCTTTCACGAAGACACGGGTGATACCGACATTCTGGATGGACACATCTGGCGCATGTCCGAAAAGGTCAGCGCCCGCGCCAAGGCAAGGGAAAAGGCCGGGCGCGTGGTGACGCTGAAGCTGAAAACATCCGATTTCAAACTGATTTCCAAACGCCACAGCCTGCACCACCCCACCCAACTGGCTGATACGATCTATCGCACCGCGCGCGCGCTTTTCGATCAGGCGGGCGATCGCGGCCCTTATCGCCTGCTGGGTGTGGGACTGTCAGAAATCACGTCAGCCCAAGATGCCGACCGCACCGGAGATCTGCTTGACCCTGACGCAGGTAAGCGCGCCCGCGCCGAACAGGCCACGGACTTGATCCGCAAAAAATATGGGGCCGAAGCGATTATCAAAGGCCGGGCGCTGCGATGACGCGTTTATTCCGCCGCGACGCGCTGTTCTTTGGCGCGGCCAATTGCGGTAATCGCTGAAATAACCCTGTCCAGCAGCACCTTGAAGGCGTCAAAATCGACGTGCGGTTCCAGTGTGCGTTCGTTCATATAAAGCGCACGGTCAATTTCGACCTGAATCGCGTGCTGATTCCGGACCGGCTTTCCATAATGTTGCGTATTATACGCCCCCGCAAAGGGCATGTTGCGCGCCACCCGCAGACCAGCGTCGGTAAACGCAGATTCAACCTGCGCGATCACATCCGCACCTGCAGCCGCCCCAAAACGATCACCCAATACAACCTCGGGACGGATCCCACCGGCGGCGCCGATGTTTTCCAGGGCTTCATGCGGCATGGAATGGCAGTCGATCAAGATCGCCTGACCAAAGGCATTATGGCCTTCGTCCAGCAATGTCTGAAGCTGGTCATGATAAGGCCACCAGTTATTTGTGATACGATGATGCGCCTCGGCCAAGGTGATCTTGCCGCGATAAATATGGCGGCCATTGGCAACCACCCGTGGCACAACCCCCAGCCCGCTGGCGATCCGGGGGTTATGCGGCACGCGGCGCACCCCCATGATCAGTGCGGGATCCAGTTCATCCGGGGCGCGGTTCAGATCAAGATATGCGCGCGGCGCTGTAGCTGTCAGCAGGGGCGCACCATGATCGGGTGCCGACGCAAACAGCTGATCAACAAAAGCATCTTCGGATGACCTGATTTCGCGCGCGTCCAACACCGCCTGCCCCAGAAATGTCGCCGCATAATCCCGCCCGCTGTGCGGCGAGGCGAAAACGACGCTGCTGGTGCGTGTCGCCGGACTAAAAAGATGATAAGGTGAATGGGACAATGGCGGCTCCTTCAAGATAATAGATAGCGCAAAAGATGAATTCACCAAAAGCCCTTGATCCCTGTTCCGACTCCTTTTATAGACCGCACACCTGACGCGGTTTGCCCCGCGTCCTGTTTCGTTATGGGACGGGCGGCAAGACGTGTTGGTCATGGATGATTAGCTCAGCGGTAGAGCACTTCGTTGACATCGAAGGGGTCACTGGTTCGATCCCAGTATCGTCCACCATGAATTCGACAGGCTTCGGCCTGAATTGTAACCCAAGGCGCAATCCGCGCGCCGCGACATGAAGGACACGCGACATGAAAGTCCGTAACTCCCTCCGCTCGCTCAAGCAGCGCCATCGCGATTGCCGCGTCGTGCGCCGCAAGGGCCGCGTCTATGTAATCAACAAGACGCAACGCCGGTTCAAAGCCCGTCAGGGCTGAACCTGTAAAAAAGCAGTTGTAAAAGGGTCGCGTAATATACGCGGCCTTTTTTCATTTAAAATCAATAACGTAGCAAAAGGCCCCGCCGTTGATGCAGGCGGGGACATGGGCGCGTGGACGATGGCCAGCGTCATCGCCCAAAGGTATCCGCCAACAGCCGCGCCAGCGTTGGCTGGTTCAGATAGCCTGTAGCGGGCAGGTTTCGCTGGGCCTGATACCGTGCCAGGGCCCGCCGCGTGTCATCGTCAAACCGCCCGTCAACCGGACCCGGATCAAAGCCAAGCTGGTCCAGTCGGCTTTCGATCAGCCGCGCCAGAACAGGGTTGATGTTCAGCGCCTCTTCCTCGGCGCGGGCCAGATCGTTTCCTTGCGATTGGTTGGCTTGCAATTTCTCCAGCGCTGCGCGGGCTTCTCGGGCGAAAAGCCCCTCGGGGTAACGGTCCAGATAGGCGCGATAGCCTGCCTGATCGCCACGCGCGCCGGTTTCTTCCCAGAATGCGCGGTCAAGGCGTTCCGCCGCAGCGCGGGCCTCTGCTTCTTCTGCAGCGATGGCCGCGGCACGTCTGCTGGCCTGACCATCGATTCGGCTGATCTGTTCGGCTGTCAGATACCCGGTCTGGGCAAACCCGTTGGTTTGTTGCCAGTTTCGGATCGCGCCGCGAGTCCCGGGGCCAAAGATTCCGTCCACCCCGCGTGTGTTATAATCCAACAGCGTCAGATTTTGCTGAAGCGCGCGCCGTTCGTTGCGCGACAGGTTCAGCGCCTCCTCGGCCAATTGGGCTATGCGAAGGGGGTCATTTTCGATGTCGCCCAACCGGCGGCGCGCCTCGGCGGCATAGGGGCTGTTGGGATGGGTTGACAAAAAATCGCGGTAACTGTCGGCCGTATTGGCCGCTTGCGCGCGTTCCCAAAGCACCAGTGTGGAGTCCAAAACAGGCGTTTGAACGGCCGGGGTGCCTTCATCAGGCTGCAATACCAGAACTTGCGGGGCATAGCCCTGCACCGCTAGCCGACGATTACCGCTGACATAGGCCATGATGTTGCCACCGGGGCGGGCCACGGCATCGGACAGAACGTCATCTGTCAGATTGGGCGGGCTGATAACAACGCTGACACCCTGTGGAATGTTCAAGCGGCCAAGACCTTCACGCAGGTATTCATCCTGCGTGGCATTGGCGCTGGCATCCAATCCCAGCACCAGCACGGCCTGCCCCGGAACACGCGCCAACACAGCCATCAGGCTTTCCAGCGACACCGCAGTGCTGGCGATCGTGAACAGGCTGGGTTGCCTTGCATCGGCCGTCAGGAACCATGTGCGTTCCCCGTCGGTCATAAATCGCCCCGACAGGCCGACAACCAGCCGGTCGGCATTGCCCACATCGGACATAAATTCCCCCAAAACGCGCTGTGTGTCGCGGGCAGACCCGTTTGTCAGCGCTGTGACGACATAGCCCGCGTCGCGCAGATCACGGTTTGCGCGTGCCACATCGGCCCCACCCGACAAACGGCGCAGATCCTGATAGCGTTCCACCCCGATCAGCAGGGCCGCATCATCGGCCAGCGCAGGCAGCCCCAGCGCGATCAGGGCAGTTGTCAGCATCAGGTTACGCATCGGGTTACTCCTTTAAGTCTCATAGGTCCGGCGATCCTCGATCACGAGTCCATCGCGCGGCAATGTTCCGGGGGCGCAGCATTGCACATCGCCCTTCAGTTTCAGCACATCCTGCACCGCAGCGGCGATGACAGCAGGGTCAAACCCCGCACCTTCCAGTTGCACGGTCATGATGTCGGCATCGCCGGCACGGTCCGCAATCACGCGGGCGCGGGCGGCACCGGTTTTCACCACCAGATCGGCAACCTGTTCGGGGCGCACGAACATCCCCTTGATCTTGGTGGTTTGGTCGGCGCGACCCATCCAGCCCTTGATGCGCATATTGGTGCGCCCGCAAGGGCTTTGCCCCGGCATCACGGCGCTCAGATCGCCTGTGGCAAAACGGATCAGCGGGTAATCGGGGTTCAGCGATGTCACGACAACCTCGCCCACCTCGCCCGGTTCTACCGGCGTGCCGGTTCCGGGCGTGACAATTTCAACGATCACGCCTTCGTCCACGATCATCCCCGCGCCGGGCGTGGTTTCATAGGCGATATGCCCCAGATCGGCAGTGGCATAGCATTGCAGGCAAGCGATACCGCGATCGGCGTAGAACTGGCGCAGTTGCGGGAACAGCGCCCCCCCCGACACTGCCGCCTTGGTGATTTGCAGGCTCACGCCCATTTCATCGGCTTTTTCCAGAATAACCTTCAGGTAATCCGGTGTTCCGGCATAGGCGGTGGTGCCCAGATCGACAGCGGCACGCACCTGCAATTCAGTCTGGCCCGTGCCGGCGGGCAGCACCGTCGCACCGACCGCCCGCGCCCCGTTTTCAAACATCGTGCCCGCCGGTGTCAGATGATAGCCGAAACAGTTCTGCACGATGTCACCCCTGCCGATGCCACAGGCATGCAAGAACCGACCAAAGCGCCACCAGTCGTGCGACACACCACCCGGTTCGTAGATCGGGCCGGGAGACTGAAAAACGTGGCTGGGGTGCGAAACAGCCATGCCCCCAAAGGGGGGGGTCGCCTTTTGCCGCGCGCCCAATTCGGATTTACGCAGCACAGGAAACAGCACCAGATCGGCCAGCGATGTCATCTCGACATCTGGCAAGGCAACCTTTTCGGTCGCACGCAGGCGCAGCAGCTGCTTTTGCAACAGCGCCATGTGCCGGGCTTCGCGGCTGGCTGCGGTCTGCACTTCCAGATCGTCATATTGGGTCGTCATCGTATTCTCCTGTCCGTCATTGTGGCAATGCGGACAAGCAACGCTAGGCCCGGCACCGCCTGCTATTCAATAACCAGCATGAAATTGCCCGTGCAACGCTTACGCCAGCCACCGCTTGCGGCGGCGATAACTGCGCACGTCACGAAACGATTTGCGGCCCTCGTCCGACATCCCCAGATAGAATTCCTTCACATCCGGATTCTCGCGCAACTCGTCTGCTGGCCCTTCCATGACAACGCGCCCGCTTTCCAGAATATACCCCTGATGGGCAAAGCGCAGCGCGACATTGGTGTTCTGTTCAGCCAGCAGAAACGACACGCCTTCGTTTTCGTTCAGGTTCTTAACAATCGTGAAAATCTCTTCCACCAGCTGCGGGGCCAGCCCCATCGACGGCTCATCCAGCAAAATCGTCTCGGGTCGCGACATCAGCGCGCGCCCAATGGCGCACATCTGTTGTTCCCCACCCGAAGTATAGCCCGCCTGACTTTTGCGGCGCTCACGCAGGCGCGGGAAATAGTTATAAACCAATTCAAGATCGGCACTGACTGCGGCGGCACCATCGCTGCGCGTGTAGGCCCCCGTCATCAGGTTTTCCTCGATGGTCAGATGCTCGAAACAATGTCGGCCTTCCATCACCTGCACGACACCGCGTTTCACCAGATCGGATGGTGACAAATGCTGCACCTTTTCCCCGCGGTAGATAATCGACCCTTTGGTCACCTCACCCCGCTCGGATTGCAACAAATTCGATATCGCCTTGAGAGTCGTGGTCTTGCCCGCGCCATTGCCACCGAGCAAGGCCGTAATCCCGCCCTTGGGCACGTTCAAAGATACCCCCTTCAGCACAAGGATCACGTGATTATAGATCACCTCGATATTGTTGACCTCTAGCAGGGTCTCGGTCTTGGCGGTGTCTTGGGGCATGGGCACTGCGTGCTCCTACTTCATCTTGGCCAAAAAACTCAAATCGGGTGGCCCAACGGGCCACCCGAACACGACAGGTTACATACAGCCCGGCGTGATGTTGTTTTCCGCAGCAAATGCAGCGGAATCAGCGGCGATCAGCGGGTCGATCACCGATGCATCTGGCGTGATGAAACCGGTCAGCGGCACCCAGACACGGTCAGCCGCATTCCACTGTTGCAAAAGCCCCTGACCAGACCCGCCATGGTTTTCGCAAGTGACCGCAAACTCTGGCCCGATGCCCGCCATGCCCAGTTTTTCCATCCGGGCCTCGGTGATGTTCAGCGCCTCCATGCCGTCACGCACCATCGCAGGGGTCACAGCCGCGACGCCATGGATTTCCTGCGCATTGGTAATCGCCTCGGCTGCCAGCATCGCAGCATACATCCCCCGCACATAAAGCACGGAACCAAGATTGCTGCCGTCACCGGCCGCATTGCCCGCATCATGAACCTGCGCTTTGATTTCAGCCAGAACCGGATAATCTTGGACGGGGTTCATGTTCAGCGATTTGTAACCATTTGCCGCCATGCCCGCAGGTGTCACATCATGTTCGGCTCCGGCCCACCAGTTCCCGATAAAGTTTTCCATCGGGAAACCGATATTCGCGGCTTCCTGCACGGCGACCTGGTTCATCACGCCCCAGCCCCACATTACAACGTAATCGGGACGTTCGCGGCGAATTTGCAGCCACTGCGATTTCTGCTCCTGACCGGGGTGGTCTACGGCAAGCTGGCTCAATGTGAACCCGTGTTTCGCGGCCAGGTCTTCCAGCGTGCGGATCGGCTCTTTGCCATAGGCAGAGTTGTGATAAATCAGCGCAATTTTCTTGCCGCTCAGATCACCGCCGTTTTCGTCCAGAAGGTAGTTGATGGCCACCGATGCCGCATCCCAATAGTTCGCAGGGTAGTTGAACACCCAGTTGAACACCTCGCCATTGGCCGCCGATGTACGGCCATAGCCCATCGTGTGCAGCGGGATGCCATCCGCGGTGGCCTTGGGGATCAACTGATAGGTGATGCCAGTGGACAGCGGTTGATAGATCAACGCACCTTCACCCTTGGTCGCCTCATAGCATTCCACGCCACGTTCGGTGTTATAGGCGGTTTCACATTCGATCACGCGCACAGGTTCACCGCCGATGCCGCCATCACGCGCATTCAGCAAGGCAAAGTAATCCTGGTAACCATCCGAAAACGGTGCGCCGCCTGCCGCATAGGGGCCGGTCCGATAGCTTAGGTCAGGAATGACCAGTTCGGCCATCGCAGGTCCGGCGGCCATTGCCCCGGCCAGGGCCATTGCGGCCAGTGTTTTCAGTGTCATCGGTTCTTTCCTCCCATTGGTTGATCCGATTGTAGGCCGGGGTTTACCCCGACTCGTTTCTTAATAAGGAAACGGCCAAAGCCGCAGCTTTTCTTTCGTCAGGCGCCACAGTTGCGCCAACCCGTGCGGTTCCTTGATCAGAAAGAACATGATCAACGCCCCCACGATGACCAGCTGCAAATGTGCCACCAGATCAGTGGGCCAGCCCAGCAGATCAACGCCAATCACCTTAAGTGCGACAGGCAGCAGCACCAGAAACGCCGCACCCGCAAAGCTGCCAAAGATCGACCCAAGCCCGCCGATGATCACCATGAACAGCACCAGAAACGATTTCTGGATACCGAATGCCTCGCCCACTTCGACGGCGCCCAGATAGACGGCAAAGAACAGCGCCCCCGCGATCCCGATGAAAAACGACGACACCGCAAAGGCCGTCAGCTTGGCCTTGAGCGGGTTCACCCCGATAATCTCGGCCGCAATATCCATATCGCGGATCGCCATCCACGACCGGCCAATCGTCCCGCGCGTCAGGTTACGCGCGATCAACGCACAAACGGTCAGGAACACCAGACAAATCAGGTATTTCGCTGGTGCCGCCGTATTCGCTCCGGTCACGGCAAAACCGCCGACAAACCGTTCAGGCGCACTGATCTGCCCCGATGCGGAATAGTTGTAGAACCACGGCACCTTGTTGAATAACCAGATCAGGAAAAATTGCGCCGCCAGCGTCGCCACCGCGAGATAAAACCCCTTGATCCGCAGCGATGGCAGGCCAAATGCCGCCCCCACCACCGCCGTGATGCCGCCCGCAAGGATCACATGAATGATGATCGACACATCGGGAAAGCTGGTCATCAGCTTGTAACAGGCATAGGCCCCCACCGCCATGAACCCCCCCGTGCCCAAGCTGACCTGCCCGCAATATCCCGTCAGGATATTCAGCCCGATGGCCGCAATCGCGTAGATCAGAAAGGGCACAAAAATCGCATTGGCCCAGTAATCATTGATCATAAACGGGATCACGCCAAAGGCGATGGCCATGATCACCCAGAACCCGATGCGATCAAACCTGATCGGAAAGGTCTGGCTGTCGGCCTCATAGGATGTCTTGAAGTCACCCGCTTCACGATAAAGCATCAAAAATCCTCCGTTGCATCATACGACCATCAGAGGCGGAAATACCATCACACACGTTCAATGATCTTCTCCCCGAACAGGCCCTGCGGGCGGAACACCAGAAAAATCAGCGCTAGCATATAGGCAAACCAGTTTTCCGTCGCGCCACCCAGAAACGGCGCACCGATGGTATATTCGAACAGCTTTTCACCCACCCCGATGATCAGCCCGCCCACAATGGCCCCGGGGATCGAGGTAAAGCCGCCCAGCATCAACACCGGCAAAGCCTTGAGCGCGATCAGCGACAGCGAAAACTGCACGCCCGATTTCGCGCCCCACATGATACCGGCCACCAATGCCACCAGCCCGGCCAACGACCACACCAGCACCCAGATAAAGTTGAGCGAAATCCCCACGCTCAATGCCGCCTGATGGTCATCGGCCACCGCCCGCATCGCGCGCCCCTGCTTGGTATATTGGGCAAAGATGATCAAACAGATCACCAGCACCGCCGCCACAACCGTTGCCACCATGTCCAGCTTGTCGATGAAGAACCCGTAAAAATCAGCGCCACCGAACCCCGATGTCAGATCCTCGACCCAGATAGACCCGCCCTGCGGCAGCCCCAGCGCCAGCGTCTTGATGTCCGACCCCCACATCAGATCACCGACCCCTTCCAGGAAATAGGCCAAACCAATGGTTGCCATGAACAAGATGATCGGCGCCTGCCCCACCAGATGCCGGAACACGAATTGCTGCACCGCCCATGCAAAGACAATCATCACCACCAATGTCAGCAAGATCGCCAGCAGCGCGGGCACCTCCCATCCGAAATTGTGGATGTTCGTGCCAAAAACAGCATTGATCAAATGGCTGAACGGCACCTGCCCTTCCATGATCCCCACCAGCGTCAGCGCCGCGAACAGCGCCATCACACCCTGGGCAAAATTGAAAATCCCCGACGCCTTGAAGATCAGCACAAACCCCAACGCCACCAGCGCATAAAGCACACCCGCCATCATGCCGTTGATGACAACCTCGATGCCGTAAAGAAAATCAGCAGACATCGGTCATACCTCGCTTAATCATGGGCCACCCCCAGATAGGCATCAATCACCTCTTGGTTGCCGCGCACCTCGTCCGGCGTGCCATCCCCGATCTTGCGCCCGTAATCCATCACGACAACACGGTCGCTGATATCCATCACCACCCCCATGTCATGTTCTATCAGCGCAATCGTGGTGCCAAATTCATCGTTCACATCCAGAATAAAGCGGCTCATGTCCTCTTTTTCCTCGACGTTCATGCCGGCCATGGGTTCGTCCAGCAGCAACAGCTTGGGTTCAGCCGCCAGCGCCCGCGCCAGTTCGACACGCTTCTTCAACCCATAGGGCAAGCGGCCAACGGGTGTCTTGCGAATCGCCTGAATTTCCAGAAAGTCGATGATGCGCTCTACCACTTCGCGGTTCGCCACCTCCTCGGCCTGCGCCCGCCCATACCAGAGCGCCTGTGACAGCATCCCCGTCTTCATATGGGTCAAACGACCGGTCATGATGTTATCCAGCACGGTCATCCCTTCGAACAAGGCGATATTCTGAAACGTCCGGGCAATCCCTAACCGGGCCACCTGATAGGGCTTCATCGCAGCACGCTTTTCCCCGCGAAACCAGACCTCGCCCTCTTGCGGATGATAAAATCCCGAAATGACATTCAGCATGGATGATTTGCCCGCACCATTCGGCCCGATGATCGCCCGAATTTCCCCCTCGCGGATATCAAAGGAAATATTCTTGATCGCCTCGACCCCACCAAACCGCAGGGTGATGCCGCGCATGTCCATCAGCACACCACCAATGGTGCGGCCATCGGCGGTCACATAAGGCTCAACACTGTCCAGCATGCGACCCTCCTTCATCTTGGCCAAAAAACTCCCGCCGGAGGCAACGGGATGGCGGGCGGGGCGATAGCGAAGCTGAGCGCCGCACCGTCATTCCGCCGCCACCTGCCGCGTCGGGGCCACAATCGCATCCCGCAGATCCAGCGTTGCCTTGATCTTGCCTTTGCGGCCATCCTCATAGGTCACTTCGGTCTCCGTATAAATTTCGTCCTTGCCGCCATACAGCGCGGCAATCAGATCAGCGTATTTCTCTTCCACCGTCCGGCGGCGCACCTTGCGGGTGCGGGTAATCTCGCCATCGTCAGGGTCCAATTCCTTGTGCAGCACAAGGAAACGGTGCACCTGGCAGCCCGCCAGCATCGGATCGGCAGCGACTGATTTATTCACTTCCGCCACGTGGTCGGAAATCTGCGCCAGGACCTGCGGGTGCTGCGACAATTCCTGATAGCTGGAATAGGCGATATTGTTGCGCTCGGCCCAGTTGCCCACCGCCGTCAAGTCGATGTTGACAAACGCTACGCAAAAATCGCGCCCTGCGCCGAACACCACCGCTTCAAGGATATTCGGATAGAATTTCAGCTTGTTTTCAACGTATTTCGGCGCGAATAGTCTGCCATCGGCCATCTTGCCCACATCCTTGGCGCGGTCGATAATCCGCAAATGGCCGCTGCCTTCCTCGATGAAACCAGCATCGCCCGTGGCAACCCAGCCTTCGGCGTCCTTGGTGTCTGCCGTGCTTTCGGCGTTCTTGTAATACGCGACGAAAACCCCGGGCGAGCGATAGAACACCTCGCCATTCTCGGCGATTTTCAGTTCCACCCCCGGTGACGGCACGCCCACGGTATCGCTGCGCACCTCGCCATCGGGTTGCTGGGTGATGAACACCGTCGCTTCGGTCTGGCCGTAAAGCTGTTTGAGATTGATGCCCAGCGCGCGGTAGAAATCGAAAATCTCGGGGCCAATCGCCTCGCCTGCCGTATACCCCACGCGGACACGGCTTAGCCCCAGCGTATTTTTCAGCGGGCCATAGACCAGCAAATTGCCCAACCAATACCGGAACCTGTCCACCCCGCTGACCGGCTTGCCATCCAATATCGCGGGGCCGACACGGCGCGCCACGGCCATGAAATGATCAAACAACCATTTCTTGATCCGGCCCGCATCCTCCATCCGGATCATGACGGTGGTCAGCTGGTTTTCGAACACCCGTGGCGGCGCAAAGAAATAGGTCGGCCCGATCTCGCGCAAATCGGTCATCATCGTGTCGGGGCTTTCGGGGCAGTTCACGCAGAATCCCGTCCACATCGCCTGCCCGATAGAAAAGATGAAATCGCCAACCCAGGCCATCGGCAGATAGGCCAGCACTTCGTCGCCCGCTTTCAGGTGATCGAATTCAGCAGAGTTTTTAGAGGTCTCGATCACGTTGCGGTTGGACAGCACCACGCCTTTGGGGCGCCCTGTGGTGCCGGATGTATACAGCATCACGCAAGTGTCGTCATAGCTGCGCGCGGCGCTACGTCCCTCGACATCGGCGATCCTGCCTGATTTGCGCCCGGCTGCCTGCACATCGGCATAACTGGTCATATGGGAATGGTCGTATTTGCGCAGACCGCGCCCGTCCAGATAGATGATATGTTCCAGCGCATGCAGACTGGCGCGCACATCGGCAATCTTGTCCACCTGTTCCTGATCACCCACAACGGCAAACCGCGCGCCGCAGTGATCCATCGCATAGGCGACTTCCTCGGCGGCGGCATCCTGATACAGCGGCACCGGAACGCAGCCGATCCGCTGCGCCGCGACCATCGCCCAATACAGCGCGGGGCGGTTGCGCCCGACAATGGCAATGTGGTCACCCACATCCGCGCCCATCGTCAGCAGCCCCGTGGCCAGCGCGTCGATTTCGGCGGCGGCCTCGGTCCATGTCCAGCTTTGCCAGATCCCGAATTCTTTTTCGCGGTAGGCGGTTTTTGTGCCATGCCGCGCCACGTTCCGGGCCAGAAGGTCCGGAATGGACTTGATTCCGCTGCTGGCGGTCTCGTTCATCGCAATGATCCTCCCTCACTGACGTTACGCCAGCGCCGGGGCGAGTCGCCTCCTCGCGATCCACCCCTTTACGGTATACTGTGGGCAAGCCCCCGATCCGTCAAATCATTTTTTGAACAAGCGTTCAGTTAACTGGGCTGGTAACGTCAAGGCCGCCGTTGCCAAGCGTTCGCTTTAAACCCAGAGTTGTCGTTAGACTTACCTTAGCTTGACCGCTAGCATCACTCCAACGAAAACGAGGAGACACGATGAAAGGTAGATTTTTGGATGGCTTGGCGCTGGGCTTGCTTCTAGGATTCGCCATTAGCACAGGATCACTTTGGCTAATTGACAGCACGCAGGGTGTGGTCCGCGAATCTTTCTACGACCACCTTACACACTTCTTCACTCTGACCGCAGCTGGCCTCGCGCTATGGGGAGTCTCTCGTCAAATCCAAAGCAATGTTGAACTCGCGGAGCATCATCGGAAAGCGAAACTAGATGCGGCTCGCAGCAGTCTACCGATCGTGCTCTCGAATATTCACGAAATGTCTGAAGCGCGGTGCGATGCTATTTCGCGGGGCAACAAGACGCGACCTGAAGACAAACACTGGGAAATCACGGATTTTGAACTCTCTACTTTACGCTCTTGTATCGAACACGCTGAAGGTATCGAGAAGGATTTGATGCAGCAAATCATACGAGTTATCAAGTGCTCATTGCTCGTTGGAGAGGGTTGGAATTGACCGATCTGTTCTCCTCAGAAGTTTTGGCTGAAGGCGATCATCGACTTCTGGCCCGCCGAGAGCAGTTCAATGCAATGCTAAATTGGATCACCTTGAGGACAATAAGTGACGCGCTGTTTGACTATTCAAGAGGTAAGGACTCAAACCCTGACAGAGACGCGATGAAAAAATCTATCTTCTTCACGCTTAAACATATTGGGTGCGGCGGTTCCGTTGGCGACGGTGGTTGGCTTCTGGAGAACAATGCTAACTACTCAGGTTTTCTAAAACGCAGCATGGAAAGCAACCATGTTGCCTTTATCGACGACGACTGGAAGTGAAAGATGGTTCCTTTCATACGACACTTTGCTTGCGCCACCGGATTGGGAATCATGATTCTATAGGCTTAGCAGTCACACGGAATCTATGAGCGGAACACGCACCGAACGCATCATCAACAGACTTTCGATTTACTTTCGTCCGGTCAGCACGCACCGGAGGACACGGATTTGTCTGCTGATTGTTGAGTGGTATCGTTTCTATAGGAGCAAGATCAAGTTCGAAGGCGCGAACGAACAAGCTCACTTGCGTCAGCATTACGCAAATCCGTTCCGCAAATCGACAGCAGCCGTCCCCCTTCCACTACTCCGCCGTGACATCTTCCTCTACCCTCTCCACCCGCACCGCTGCAAACTTGAACTCGGGGATCTTGCCGTAGGGGTCCACTGCCGAATTGGTCAGGATGTTCGCCGCAGCCTCTACATAGGCGAAGGGCAGGAATACCATGTCGGGCGATACGGCGCGGTCGGCGCGGGCCATGACGGTGATGCTGCCGCGCCGTGTGGTCAGGCGCAGCATGCCGCCGGGTTCAACCCCAAGCTGGCGCAGGGTGGCGGGGTGAAGGGAACAGTTCGCCTCTGGCTCTACCGCATCCAGCACCTTTGATCGCCGCGTCATCGACCCGGTGTGCCAGTGTTCCAACTGCCGCCCCGTCGTCAGGATCATCGGATAATCTGCATCGGGGGTTTCATCTGGTGCGATCACGCTGGCGGGCGTAAACCGTGCGCGCCCGTCGGGCCGGGGGAAACCATCGGAAAACACGATGGGCTGGCCCGGGTCAGTCGGCGACAGCGACGGATAGGTCACGGCGCTATCGGTTTCCAGCCGGTCCCACGTGATGTTGTTCAGCGACCGCATGACCTGCGTCATTTCGGCAAACACCTCGCGCGGGTGGGTATAGGGCCAGTCAAGGCCAAGGCGTTTGGCCAGTTCCACGGTGATCCACCAATCCTCGCGCGCGTCACCGGGTGGCGGCACGGCAGGGCGACCCATCTGCACCTGACGGTTGGTGTTGGTCACGGTGCCTGTCTTTTCGGCAAAGGCCGATGCGGGCAGGATCACATCCGCGAAATTCGCGGTTTCGGTGATAAAGATATCCTGCACCACCAGATGATCCAGCTTGGCCAGCGCATCGCGCGCGTGGTCCACATCAGGGTCGGACATGGCGGGGTTTTCGCCCAGAATATACATCCCCTTGATGTCGCCCGCATGAACTGCATCAAGGATTTCCGTCACCGTCAGCCCCTTGTTCGGGTTTACATCGGTGTCGTCCCAGATGCGGCGGAATGCGTTGCGCACGCGCGGGTCGCCGACGGGCTGGTAGTCGGGCAGGAACATCGGGATCAGGCCCGCGTCAGATGCGCCCTGCACGTTGTTTTGCCCGCGCAACGGGTGCAGACCCGCGCCGGGGCGGCCCACCTGCCCTGTCATCAGCGCAAGGCTGATCAGGCAACGCGAATTGTCAGTGCCGTGAATGTGCTGGCTGACCCCCATCCCCCAGAAAATCATTGCCGCCTTGGCACCGGCGAACGTGCGCGCCACGTCGCGCAGGGTATCGGCATCAATCCCGCAAATACCGGCCATCTTTTCGGGCGCGAAATCGGCCAGATGCGCTTTTTCGGCCTCCCAGTTTTCGGTATAGGCAGCGATATATTGCTGGTCATACAGCCCTTCTTCGACGATCACGTGCATGATCGCGTTCAGCATCGACACATCGGCGCCGGGGCGGAATTGCAGCATATGGCTGGCAAAGCGTTTCAGCGCCTGACCGCGCGGGTCCATCACGATCAGCTTGCCACCGCGTTTGGTGAACTGTTTGAAATAGGTCGCGGCGACAGGGTGGTTTTCAATCGGATTGGCCCCGATGACGATGGCCACATCGGCGTTTTCAATTTCGTTGAACGTGGCCGTCACGGCCCCCGATCCCACGTTTTCCATCAATGCCGCCACGGATGACGCGTGGCACAGCCGCGTGCAGTGATCCACATTGTTGTGGCCAAAGCCCTGCCGGATCAGTTTCTGGAACAGATACGCCTCTTCATTTGTGCATTTTGCTGACCCGAAACCGGCGATTTCCTGCCCGCGCCCCTTCATGCCCTTGGCGGCGGCATCCAACGCCTCGTCCCACGTTGCCTCGCGAAAGTGTGTCTGCCAGTTGCCAGGGTCCACGTTCAACCCCTTGGCGGGGGCGTCATCACGGCGAATCAGCGGTTTGGTCAGCCGGTGCGAATGGTGGATATAGTCAAAGCCGAACCGCCCCTTGACGCACAACCGCCCTTCGTTCGCGGGGCCGTTGATACCTTCGACGAACTTAACCTTGTCGTCCTTGATCTTCAGGCTGACCTGACAACCAACACCGCAGAACGGGCAAACCGATTTCACCGCGCGGTCATAATCCGCCGTATCGCCCTGCTGGTTTTCATCCGTCACAGTGGCGGGCAGCAGCGCACCCGTCGGGCAGGCCTGCACACATTCCCCGCAAGCCACGCAGGATGACGCGCCCATCGGATCATCCATGTCGAACACCGGATAGGCATTGTGCCCGCGCCCCGCCATGCCGATCACGTCATTCACTTGCACCTCGCGGCAGGCGCGCACACACAGGCCGCATTGGATGCAGGCATCAAGGTTGACCGACATCGCCACATGGCTGTCATCCAGCAGGGGGATATGATCGGCATCCATCGTGGGAAAACGGCTTTCGTGCACGTCCTGACGTGCGGCCATGTTCCACAGGTGGCTGGATTTGTCATGCGCTGCGGCCTGTTCCGGCTGGTCGGCCACCAGCAGTTCCATCACCATGCGGCGGGCCTGCACCTCGCGCGGTTGGTCGGTGGTGACGACCATGCCTTCGCTGGGCTCGCGGATACAGGATGCGGCCAGCGTGCGTTCGCCCTCGATCGCGACCATACAGGCGCGGCAGTTGCCATCGGACCGGTAACCGGGGCTGGGTTTATGGCACAAATGCGGGATCACCAGACCGCGGCCATGGGCGACCTCCCAGATCGTTTCGCCCGGTCGGGCGGTGACTGTCTGGCCGTCAAGCGTGAATGTGATCGGGTCTGGCATGGGGCATCTCCGCCTTGGTGTTAGACAGACTAGACCACGCGCCCCAAATCACCGAAAGGTCAGGGGCGACCGCGTTAGGCGTTTTTGCGGCAACCCAGATTTCCGATAGGCAACATTGGTTGCGTTTCGCACCGCGCAGGGTGGGTTTTAATCCACCTGACCTGCCAGTTCGCGTTCAACCTGCAACAGGTTCGCGCGCACTTCGGGGATCGTCGGATCCATTGCGCGGGCCTGTCGCAGCGCGCGGCGCGCACCGTGCAGATCGCCCATGCCATAGCGGGCATTTGCCAATCCAAAGGGCCACAGCCAGTTGTCGGGCCAGCGCGCTGCCCCCGTCTGATACAGCATCGCAGCCGCCTGATACTGGCCCACCCGTTCCAAGGCGGCACCAGCGTTCAAGACATCAACTTGCGGCGCGCTGGCAGGAAGGCGATCAGGCGGCAACACAACCAACCCCCAATGATCCCCCCGCCGCCACGTCCGTTCAAAAACGGCAAAGGGCATCACCATCTGATCGCGCTGGCCTGAATTCAGGTAAACCGCATCCTGCACAAAATCATAACCCGTCACGACACCGTAGTGCCAGACCGGCGCGACCCCCAGCCCAAGGTTCTGAAACACAATCACCGGATGACCGGCGGCAACTTCGGACAGAAGCTGATCAAATGTTCCAATCTCGACGGCCAGTTGCCCCTGACGCCGGGCACTGCCGATCATATCCGCCAGATAGGTGCCGCCCGCACCGGGGCTGAAGGCAAGCGCCGCGATCTCGTCTTGGGTCACATTACTGCCGGCCCACTGCATCACCATGGCAAGCGATGCAGGGCCGCAGTAGAACGCGGCTTGCTGGATCAGCGGCACGTCGGGCACCATCGCCCACGTCGGCCTGTCCGCGACACCACGCGCGACCGGGTCAAACGGCGGCGCGCACCCTGCCAGCCAGACACAGACCAACAGACAGGCGGCGCGGCGCAAAATCCGCCTTAGCGGATACAACGGGTAAAGTTATAGATGCGGGTGAAGCACAAAAAGTCCGTCACCAGCAGGATGATGAACACCGTAAACAATGTGCCGACGATGTCTGCCCCGGCCGAGCCATCTTGCATTTGCTGCACCATCGTGGCGACTTCGGCGTCTGATAGGGCGGCAAGACGCTGTTCCGCCTCTGCGGGGTCCACGCCCTGTTCTATCATCGCGGCCTGCACATCGTCGCGTTGCAATTCATTCAACAGAAAACTGCGGTCTGCATGTGTGGCATATTTCGTAATTGCCGCATTGGTGCCAATCATTTCAGCCTGCGCCATTGTCACCGCTTGGGTGGCCAGCACCAATTGCGCCGAAAGAAAAATTGCGGCACCTGTTTTGGTCAGATTCAATAGGCCCATTCGCTTATCCCTCTTGTTTGGCGTGCCCTCAGCAAGGTGCGTGCCTGTCATCAACATTTTATGGTGCAGTTTTGAGGAATTTCAGCCCTTGTGCAACCCTTCGACCGGCCCGCGCCGGTAGGATCAGCGAAAACCCGTTTCCCTCTGCGATCAATAGAACATGGCCGCATTGTTTATCAGCAAAATGCGCAAAATCTCGATCCCGATCAGCGCCACGATGGGCGACAGGTCAATCCCGCCAAGGTCAGGCATGAACCTGCGGATCCGCGAATACAGCGGGTTCAGGATCCGTTCCAGCGTATACCAGACCTGCCCCACGAATTGCTGGCGAATATTCAGCACCTCGAACCGGATCAGCCAGCTCATGATGAAATGCGCAAACACAAAGAACCGGGCGACCCCAAGGATCAACAGCAGGATTTGAAAGATAGATACCATGATTGCGCAGTCCTTTGTTTTTCCCCGCCTGATCTAAGGCTTTGCGCCCAATCCGGCAAGGCCGCAGCTTGCCCCAAGGTTAAAGTTGACCTTGCGCTCGATTTTCTGCACCCCCAAGCTATCGAAAAAGGGGCCGCAATGTATCCGCTGATCCGACTTGCAAAGGAATATCTGCTGCAACGCAAGGCACCTGCGCTGTCCATTCTAGGCACCCATGTGTCGCATCACCGTTGCTGGCCGCAGGATATCGACATTTTCATGGAAATGAACAACGGGCGCATCCTGACCATCCTTGATCTGGGGCGCACGACGCT
Source organism: Yoonia sp. (assembly GCF_014859355.1). Classification (GTDB taxonomy): domain Bacteria; phylum Pseudomonadota; class Alphaproteobacteria; order Rhodobacterales; family Rhodobacteraceae; genus Yoonia. The sequence goes on from NZ_JACUUJ010000004.1 coordinate 29,783, forward strand.
GGCGTATCGGGTGGGGATGTTGCGCGCCTTGCGGCAAAATGGCTGGGGGTTGACCATGGCGGGCGTTTCCGTGCGCTATCGCAAACGCATTCGCCCCTTTGTCAAATTTCGCACTGTCAGCAAGGCGGTGGGCTGGGATCACCGGTTTTTATATCTGGATCAATCTATCTGGATTGGTGACGACTGCGCAGTGCAGGCGCTGTATCGGTCTGCTGTGACAGACAAAAACGGGATTGTGCCACCGCAGAAAATCGCCGACGCGATGGGGCATCAGGGCGTCAGCCCACCCCTGCCCGCATGGGTGCAGGCGTGGATTGATGCCGATGCAACACGGCCTTGGCCCCCCGTCGATGACGGGTCAACCCAAGGGTAAACCATTGCTTGCCAATCCCCTGCGCGCCGGTGTTCTATCAATGCAATGAACAAAAGGTCGGGCACATGGCAGTCAGCAAAAAACGCATCTGGGGGTGGATGGCCTTTGATTGGGCCTCGCAACCCTATTACACGCTTGGTCTGACCTTTATTTTTGGCCCTTATTTCGCCTCTGTTGCCACAGATTTCTTCATGACGCAGGGCACAGACAGCGGGCAGGCCCGTGCGCAGGCGCAAAGCCTTTGGTCATCGGGGCAGACCATCGCAGGGTTGATCATTGCGTTTTCTGCGCCATTCCTGGGGGCATGGGCCGACAGATCAGGCCGTAAGATTCCGTGGATTGCTTTCTTTTCAATTGTCTATGTCATCGCATCCTGGATGCTGTGGGGGCTGACGCCCGACGGCAGCCGCCTGATCTGGACACTGGTGATTTTCTACATCGGCTTTATCGCAGCCGAATCCGCGCTGAATTTCGTCAACGCGATCCTGCCGTCGCTGGGCAATGATCATGAGATCGGGCGCATTTCGGGGTCAGGTTCTGCATTTGGCTATTGGGGCGGGGTGCTGGCACTGTTTGCAATGCTGCTGTTTCTGGCTGAGAACGATCAGGGCGTCACATTGCTGGGCATTGCGCCGCTGTTCGGGCTGGATCCTGACATGCGCGAAGGCACGCGGTCGGTCGGGCCGTTTATCGCCATCTGGTTTGCCATTTTCATGGTGCCGTTTTTCCTGTTCGTCCGCGATGCCCCCCGCATAAAGGGTGCTGCGATGCGCGGCGGCACGGTATTCAGCGAACTGGTCACGACCTTCAAATCCCTGTTCGTGCGCCGCAGTCTGGGGGCTTTCCTGCTGGCGTCGATGTTTTATCGCGATGCGCTGAACGCGCTTTATGCCTATGGCGGGGTCTATGCGCGGCTGGTGCTGGATTGGAGCATCATCCAGATCGGTGTCTTTGGCATCGTCAGCGCGATCACGGCAGCCATTGCCACGTGGATCGGCGGATTGGCCGACCAACGGATTGGGCCAAAGCCCGTGATCACGACAACGATCATTCTGTTGGTGGTCGTCAGCACCATCATCGTGGGCATGTCGCGCGCCAGCCTGTTCGGTATTCCGCTGGCCGAAGGATCGCTGATCCCCGACATCATCTTTTATGTCTGCGGCGCTGCGATTGGCGGGGCGGGCGGGGCGGTTTATGCTGCATCACGGTCGATGATGGTGCGCCACACCCACCCCGATCGCCCAGCCGAGGCATTCGGCCTGTTCGCCTTGTCCGGCAAGGCAACGGCCTTTCTTGCACCTGCGCTGATCGGCCTTTTCACATGGCTGACCGGCAATGTGCAACTGGGATTCATGCCCGTGATCATCCTTTTCCTGACGGGTCTTTTCCTGTTACGGTGGGTCAACAAGGAAGGAGACCGCGCCCAATGGTCCGCATCATCATAGCCGCATGTCTTGCCCTTGTTCTGGCGGCCTGTCAGGCAGGTAACCCGGAAGAAATATCGCTTTCCACCCAAAGCGCGCAGGATACACGCGTGGCCAAACTGTTGTTCGGGGCCATGCCGCGCGCGTCCAGTCAGCCGCCTGCGCCCTATGGCACATATGCCGGCGGCTGTCAGGCCGGTGCCACAGAACTGGCCGAAACCGGCCCTACATGGCAAGCCATGCGCCTGTCGCGTAACCGCAACTGGGGGCAACCCGAAATGATCCGCTTTATTGAGGATCTGAGCAAATTCGCCACGACCCAACCGGGGTGGGCCGGGCTTTATATCGGCGATATCAGCCAGCCGCGCGGCGGCCCGATGCTGACCGGTCACGCCAGCCACCAGACCGGGCTGGATGCCGATATCTGGATGCTGCCACCCCAACGGTTGAACCTGAGCGTGCAGGAACGTGAAACGATTTCTGCGGTATCCATGCGCCGCAGTGCTGGCGCTTTTACCAACGACCAATGGACCCCGCAGCACCAGGCGATCATCCGCGCCGCCGCATCCGACTCAAGGGTTGCGCGCATCTTTATCTTTCCCGGCGCCAAGGTCGCGATGTGCAACGCCGCAACGGGCGATCGGGCCTGGCTCAGCAAGGTCAGGCCCTGGTGGGGGCATCATTATCATTTCCACGTGCGGCTGACCTGCCCTGACGGGGCTGCAGGCTGTGTAAACCAGCCGCTACCGCCCGATGGTGATGGCTGCGAAGAAGCACGGGGCTGGGTGGACCAGATCCTGAACCCACCGCCGCCAGACCCAAGCGCGCCGCCGCCCACACCGCGCGCTGACCTGACCATGGCGCAACTGCCGGGTCAGTGTCTAAACGTCCTGAACGCCAACTAAGTGCTGCACGTCATCTGGATTTGCGCCCTTGCCTGGGCCATCCCTGCATGGGCAGACGCGGTGCTGGTCGGGCAATACCGCTGGCAAAAAGATGACGACCCCGCCTTTGGTGGATTTTCGGCCATCGAGGTGATCAACGATGGCATGGAATTTGTGGCCATCAGTGACCGGGGCGGTTTCACAAAGGGCCGTTTTGAGCGGGAAAACGGGATCATTACCAACATCGTCGCATCGCCCGTGCAACGCTTGCGCGGCACCGACGGCGCCCCGATCCCTGCCGGCGAAAACGACAGCGAAGGTCTGGCGATCGGCGCGGATGGGCGGGTGTTCATTTCGTTCGAAGGTGTGCATCTGGTGCGTGCGTTTGACGACCTGAGCGCTGCATCGATGCCGCAGCCGCAGCCGCGTGAATTTGCGAATATGCAAATCAATGCATCGCTTGAGGCTCTTGCAATCGGCCCTGACGGCGCGCTTTATACCCTGCCCGAACGGTCGGGGCGGGCGGATCAGCCTTTTCCTGTGTATCGGTTCAAGAACGGGCGCTGGGACCAGCCCTTTGATATTCCCCGGCGCGGAACGTTTCTGGCGGTTGGGGCTGATATCGGCCCGGACGGGCGGTTTTACCTGCTGGAACGCGATTTTTTTGGCATCGGCTTTCGCAGCCGGGTGCGCCGGTTCGACCTGACGGGCGGGTCCGAAGAAAGGCTGCTGCAGACGCGGATCGGCCTGCACGACAATCTGGAAGGGATCAGTGTCTGGCGCGCAGAGGACGGGCTGCGACTGACCCTGATATCGGACGATAATTTCCTGTTTTTCCAGCGGACAGAGATCGTGGAATACCGATTGACGGATTGAGGGGCCGGCGTTACATCACGGCGTCCCCGATCGGGGGCCAAGTGCCGCACCCTTGTCAAAACGGAAAATCATATGACACGTATCCTTCCCGGCGTTCTCGCCATGGCCACCATTGTCGTGGCGTCCAATATCCTTGTGCAATTCCTGATCCTTGATGGTTTCCTGACTTGGGGGGCGTTCACCTATCCGCTGGCCTTTCTGGTCACCGATGTGATGAACCGGATCTACGGAACATCGGCGGCGCGCAAGGTCGTGTTTTCCGGGCTGGTCGTGGGGATCATCTGTTCGCTGATCGGCAGCCAGATCATGCTGGAATTCGGGCCTGCCGTGCCGATCCGGATTGCGATTGCATCGGCAACCGCCTTTGCCGTGGCCCAATTGCTGGATATTGCCGTGTTCAACAGGTTTCGTGGCGGGGTCTGGTGGAAGGCACCGTTGATCAGCACGCTGACGTGTTCGGTTGTAGATACCGCGATTTTCTTTTCCATCGCTTTCGCTGCGTTTTTCAACCCATTCAGCGCGATGGCCGCCGAACAGATCATCTGGGCGCAGGATACGGTGCCATTTCTGGGGGCCGGGGCACTGGTGCCGTTGTGGGTGTCGTTGGCCATAGCCGACTGGGGGGTCAAGGTCGCCGTGGCCCTGATCGCACTGGTGCCATTCCGCCTGATTGTGGGGCAGCGGGCGCAGCCGATCACTTAATTGCTATCCGTGGTATATTTTTACTTGAAATATACCAAATCTGTGCGAATCTAAGCACAGGCAAAACAATTGAAAGGAGGTGATCCAGTGCATCATGAGGTATTGGAGACGTGTGGCGGGACAACTTGGGGGGTGTGCAGCTAAGGCAGCCCTTGGCTGAATTAACCCCAAGGTGGTGATCCTAACCGAACCACCTCCGACATTCAGGAAAGGGCTATCCATATCGGATAGCCCTTTTTGTTTGACGTTGGGGGCTATGACTCGACAGAAGGTGCGCAGAGCCTGAACATCCGCAATGCTGCCAGTGTCGGAGCCTCCGGCGGGAGTTTTTTTACCAAGATGAAGATTAACGACCAGATCACGATTGCCGATTGGGAGCTGACGGAGAGCTTTACCCGCGCGTCCGGCCCCGGTGGGCAGAACGTGAACAAGGTGTCCACAGCGGTCGAGTTACGGTTCGAGGCGGCGCGGTCCCCCCACTTGCCTGATCCGGTAAAGTCACGGCTGCGGCGGCTGGCGGGGCGGCGGTGGACGACGGACGGCGCTGTGGTGATCTTTGTACAAGACACCCGCAGCCAGGCCCGCAACCGCGACATCGCGCGGGAGAGGTTAACGGAGTTGATCCTGAAAGCCTGCGAGCGGCCCAAACGGAGGCTGGCGACGAAACCGACCTATGGGTCGGTCAAGCGGCGGCTAAAGGCGAAAAAGGTGCGCGGGGATGTGAAGGCGTTAAGGGGAAAGATAGAGGAATGACCATGCTGATCTATCAACTGCTTTAGCACCGCGATGACCTGTACCATGCTTACATTAGTATCTTCATTCGAAACTCTCCTGGTTATCAGGAAGAATTCTAATTCTCGACCACTTACTATCGGCGGCTTGACCCAAAAGAGTTATTTAACGAACGATGAATTCAGCATGTAAAGCCCCACTTGCCTTGATGCTTTTTAAGATGTCGATCATATCCTGCGGCGCAACGCCTAATGCATTTAGACCCGCCACCACCTCGCTAAGGGACGTGCCGCCAGACACTTCAGCCAGCCCGATACCGGGTTCATCGATGATTGCGGCCTGCGTGCGCGGCACAACAACCGTTTCCCCCGGAGCAAAGGGATTTGGCTGTACCACCAGTGGCGCCTCTTGAATTCTCAGTGTCAAATTGCCCTGACTTACGGCAACACGACTGATGCGTACGTCCTCCCCCATCACAATAGTGCCAGACCGTTGATCAACGACAACGCGCGCACGACGTTCCGGTTCAACCAAGATATTTTCAATCCGCCCCAATGCATGCGCAGGCGATGACATCTGCGTTGCCATGATATTCAATTCAACCGTTCCCGCATCCAGCATCATGGCGACCGGGCGCGCGAAATCATGGTTGATTGCCTGTTCAATCCGGCCAGCTGTTGTAAAGTCCGGAGTCCGCAGCGCCAACCGCAATGTTGACATGCCGCGAAAGTCGAATTGCACCTCGCGTTCTACGGTCGCGCCGGACGGGATCACACCCGCTGTCGGAACGCCGCGGACAACCGATGCTCCTTCGCCATTGGCGGCCGTACCGCCTGCGATGATCGTCCCCTGCGCCACCGCATAAATATCCCCATCAGCTGCGTTTAATGGCGTCATGATCAGCGTGCCACCCATCAGACTGCTGGAATCACCAATTGCTGAAACCGTGACATCCACAGGGCTTCCTGCGCGTGCGAAAGGAGGAAGGCTGGCCGTCACCAGCACCGCAGCAACATTTTTTGGCCGAAACTGTTCACCAGTGACGTTGACGCCAAGACGTTCCAGGATGCTCGAGAGTATTTCTTCGGTAAACGGCGAATTGCGCAACCCATCCCCCGTACCATTCAAGCCAACGACCAAGCCATAACCAACCAGATCGTTCGTGCGAACACCGTCAAATTCCACAAGATCCTTGATCCGGATGGGTGCGGCCTGGCCGCACAACGGAAACAGAAAGATCAGAACGGCGATAAGGCGTTTCATTATATATACCTTAAAAGACTTAATTGCGACATTCGGGCGGTCACAGTGTAATGCGTCTCGAGTTGCAGCTGCACTGCCTGCAAACGGGAGGCTGTGTCAAAAGGATCCGCTGAAATCAAATCGTTTGCGACAATTTTCAACGCAGCCTGCTGCGCATTCATCTCAACCTCTGCTCGCTGGACCGTTTCTTCGACGAGACCGATACGAGACTGCATCGCAACCAATCCACTTGACGCTGCAAAAAGCCGGGTTGCAGCCTCTTGCAAAAGCTCATATTTTGCTGCGTCGACTAGGGTTGGCACCTCGGAAACCAGCGCGGCAATCGCCGCCGCCTTGAGGGTTTGTTTGACGGCTGGATCATCGGCACGCGCATCCACACGCACTAAAGTATCGTTGTTCAGGCGCTTCTGGATTGGGTCACCGGTATCCCCAAGATAACCAATTGTGGCAAAACCACCTGCTGGATCATCAAACCAATTATCGACAGCAGTCATGATTGCAATCGATGTTGTCGCACCACCCACAAAGACCTGAAGGTTTGCCAACATGTCATCAGCGTCCGCCAAAGGTTGCATGTCAACACTGACCCCACCCATAAGCGCTCGATCCGCCAAACGCGTGTTCAATGCGCTGACCATCGAGGCAAAAGCACCACGCGCAGCGGTGGCTGCTTCGTTGATTTGCGTTGGCTGACTGTCTGGCGTGATCGACAGTAGCTGCCGGCTAGTTTCGGCCCGCACAAGGTCCACCCGTTGAAATATCATTTGCATGTTTGCAAGCATCTGCGAGGTTTCGCGCGCTGATTGCAGATGTCCATCCAGCTGCGCGATGCTGTGCCTGACACCCGAAAACCTTTCCGTTCGTCCATTCAAATGGGTGGTCACATCCTCTACCCGGCCGCTGGACATGCGCTGGGTTAATCGGGACAGTTCCGATTTTATTGTACCGCCATTGCGCATCGCAGAGAACTGTTGGGCCATATCACCCAGGGAAATAACCGGCATTACGAGATCTCCATCAGGCGTTGCATCATGAATTCGGCAGACTGAATAACTTTGGCATTAGCCGCATAAGCCTGTTCGATCCGAAGCAGCATTTGCAGTTCAACATCAGTATCGACCCCCTGCGAAAGCTCTGCCTCGCGCAAGAAATCCCAGCGTGCTGCCGCAAAGCTTAGGTTCTCTTCTGCAAGAAGGCGGGTGCTTCCCAGATCAGCTGCAAATGCGCCAATACGCCCCGCTGCGGAACGGACCGGCGTCCCGGCCACGTCTGCGCGCACCATAGCAAGACTTGTAACCCAGCGGTTCAATTGTGTCGCGTCACCCACTGGCCCTGGGGTTGGGTTGTTCATCCCATCACGGACCAAACGTAGCGTTCCTCCAGTCGCCGGATCAATGGCCGTGTTGACCTGAATGCGCCCCGCCAAGCCAACCAGATCGGAGAAATCAAGCGATCCACCAAGATCAGTCAACAAGCCCGGATTACCAGCGGTTAAGGTCGGGTCATTTCCAGGGTCTTGAAACCGCGCGATCAGGTCAGCAGCAATTCCATCAAGCCCCATTTGCATGTCAACCAGGGTTTGATCGCGCAAGGCGAAGGCTGCGCCGAGTGTCCCCCCCGAAAGCCGGCCGACCCCGTTCACCGGATCAAGTGGTTGCCCATCAAGCGTGATCCCGGATAACGCACCAGACATCAGCGTCATATCGGCCGTGATCGTCGGAGTTGGTGTAAAGCCGAACTGCATTGGCCGACTTTCCAACAGTAGGACACCATTCGTCGTGCGCAAACCAATTGTGCCGTTCTCACGAACCATTTCACGCACGGGGACGATCTCGGCAATTTGATCGACGACCTGCTGCCGCGCATCAATCAGGGCCGAAGGATCATTGCCAATAGAGCCAACACGCAAGATATCACGGTTCAGGTCGGCAACCTGCGCCAACGCGCGATTAAGCTTTTTGACGTCTTGGTGAATGAGCGCATCCGCCTCTTGGCGCAGTGTCTGGGTTGTCGACGTGTTTTCCCGAAGAGTCATCGCGACATTGCCAAGGCGATCCACAACAGTTGCAAGGCGCAAGTCGGACGCCGGATCGCTGCTGGCGCTGATCAATGCTGATTCGAACGCGGCCAACCGCGACCCCAAGCTTGTAGCATCATCAGGCTGACCCAATGTCTGTTCAAGGCGCGTCAATATTGCAGCACTGCGATCTTCACTCCCCAAGGTCGCACTAGCTTGTCTGCGGTCGGATAACAGACCCGCGTCAACAAAACGGCTGATCGTTTCGAGCCGGACGCCGCCCCCCACCTTGCCAACCTGCGATGCATTGAGTTCAACGGAACGGCGGCCATATCCATCGGTCAAAGCGTTCGACAGGTTTGACGACACGACCTCGGCCATGCGCGCGGTGGCGCTCAGGCCGGAAAGGGCGTTGTTGAGGGCGCTGGAAATACTCATCTGCCAGTTATCCTGTCAATTTAACGTTTGATGTTCGTCGTTTCCTGCAGCATTTCATCCACGGTCTGAATGACCTTTGCATTTGACGAATATGCGCGCTGGGTCTGGATGAGTTCAGTCAGTTCGCCTGCCACATCAGTGGCGGATTCTTCGCGGGCATAGCTAACGATATCGCCTGTGGGACCATCGCCTGCGTCCCAAAGGAAGAAGGTGCCGCTGTCAGGGGTAACACGATAGCTTTGTTGATCAAGCGTTTCCAATCCATTCACATTTGGCACGTCCACTAAGGGAATTTGATACAGCACGCGGTTGATACCAATATCGAAAGACGCCCGGACAAATCCGTTCTGGTCAACCTCCACCGATGTCAGGCTGCCAACCGGCGTGCCATTCTTGGAAATGGACACAGGAGCAAACGCATCCGACAATTGTGTCAATCCCAGCGAACTGCCAAGTTCACCAATTTTTATCTCCATCGGGCCGCCATCCACTGCAACGGTCACTGTCCCGGTCGCGGCATCATAAGCGCCACCAGTCGTTGTTCCAACAGCGGCAAGCGTGCCACCACCGCCGCGCGTCGCGTCGAATTGCAAAGTGTATTCGCCAACAACATCGGGAATGCCGTCCAGATCAACATCCGACTCGCTGTCGCGGACAACCATCGTCCATTCATTAGATGCCCCCGTGGCAGGCACCGTTGGTGTAAAGGTGAAATTCAAGTTGGAAGACGCCCCAAGGTTGTCAAAATATTCAACCGACAACGACTCCGATTGGCCCAGATCCCCGGCCCGGGTCGCGGTTGCAGGTAAATTGACCGAAAGATCAACCCGCGTCGTAGGTTCGCCCGCAAACTGGTTTGCGTTGATCTGAACCGGCACAAGACCATCGATCGAATCACGTGGATAATTCGGTATTGTGCCGTCAGCCAAAGCAGGCACACCCAACAAGACCAATCCGCCCGCGCTGCGCAGATACCCCTGTGCGTCTGGGCGAAATGACCCTGTTGTCGTTAGCAAGAGTGGGTTTTCACCGTTTGCAACAGCCACGGACGTTTCAGTTGTCACGGGCAACATTCCGCGCCCACGAACTGCCAAATCTGTTGGATTCGATGTCGAGACCAGCGCGCCACGTTCGTCAATCAGGCGCTGTGTTGTTGTGCGCACCCCTCCCGCCGAATAAGTGCCGCGTCCGCTTTCAATCACCATTGACTCGAAATCGGTCACCGCACGTTTGTAGCCATACGTGGATGAATTCGAAATATTGTCAGAAATCGTGGCAAGCCGGGACGCGTTGGCCGCCAGCCCCGCCACGCTTGCATTCAAAGAAGACGAAATTGTCATGTTGAGCCTTTCTGAAATGGGGTGACTACACCTGTTTCATTCCACCTAAAGGTATCGGCTTAACATTGGCCTAACGGATAAAATCCAACACAGTTTGCCCCTAAATATCTGTGCGGAGCAGAACGACTTCGATCCGGTTGTTGCGCAGGGCAGTTGTGTCGCGCACTGCGGGCACCCGGTCGGCCATTCCCGTCAGCCGCGCGATGCGCGCAGATGACAGGCCCGCATCCTCGAGCAGCACACGCATTTGTGCCGCGCGCCCCAGCGACAGATCCCAGACAGGGTTATCCAATTGCAACACGGATTTCGCGCGCAAATGGGCTTGGACGGCGACAGGATTGCGAACGCTGCGGAATAAACGCCCGAGAATTCCCCCGATTTCAACGGCAATAAGGTTTGGTGTGGTGCTATCTTCTGCAAAAAGAGCTGCCCCAGGCAGATCAAAAATTTCGATCACCAAACCTTCATCGGTCAGACGGGTCACAATGTGACGCAAAGCCTGCTCTGACAGCATGCTTTCACCGCCCAGCCCCAACAACACCTGTTCGATATCCCGCAGGGCCGCAACCTGTGCGGCAATCGCACTATCATCGCCATTCGTTGCCTCGGCGCGGACAGGGGCCATGCCGATGGTCGGCTGGTTGATGCCGGTCCCGCTTTGCGCAAGGGTTTCTTCCGTGAAAATATTATCGCCGCCAAACGCCCCTGATCCCCCACCAGACACGCGGTTGATCGGTATGGTAGGCGAAAAATAATCCGCAATCCCCTTGCGCTGCTGTTCCGTGGTCGCGTTCAGCAACCACATCAACATGAAAAACGCCATCATCGCAGTCACAAAATCGGCGTAGGCAACTTTCCATGCACCGCCATGATGCCCGCCGCCCGACACAACCTTTTTGCGTTTGATAATTGTCGGCGCATTTGATCGCGTATCCATTCCACACCTCTGTTTTCACCCAAGATGCGGCGTAGCAGGTCAAAAATGAAAGCGAACTTAATGCCCACATTTTATGAAAATTTGCTGATTTCCCCCAACCTAATGGGTGTGCCCGGTGTGGGGCTGGTCGGCATTTTCCAACAGCGCATTGATTTGCTCCTTGATCTGGTGGCGGCTGTTTTGGGCGACAAGATAGGCTCGGGACATGGCCACAAATCCGGGGCCAAAGTCTGACGTATCCTCGCAGCGGCACAGATCAGCCCAAAGCGCAAACAGATCTGCATTGGTATCAGCAAGGTCAGACCAGAGACGTGACAGACAGTCCTGAGCCGGCAGCGCATGGTCAGCAGCTTGCTGCAACTGTGCGATCTGCCGCAAGAGCGCGGCCCGGGCCATTGGCGGACGCGCCTGTTGCAGCGCAAGCTGGAGCCGGGTCAACCTGTCAATCAGTTCAGCAGGCGAGACTGGGACCAATATCTTTGTCATCAGTTGCGCCCTAGCTGTGACTGTGGTGACAATATGCGCATTTGTTCTAACGTGACTTTCCTTTTGGGTGGTGATCCATCTCAACGCAGCTATCGCAGAAGACGCGCAACCCCTGATGAATATGCCGCCAAAGGTGTAAAAAATCGGTTCCTCCGGGCCAAGATGGCAGAAGCGAACGCTATCAGCGCCGTCTTGTCAAAGTCACCCCACCGAACGCTGCCTCGAATAACCCACTTGATTCACATGCGATTCCGTGCATTGCCATGCTACAGCGACATGTTGGCGCAGTGTCTAGTTGTGTTTACACTTGCCTATTCGAATAATGTCTAGATAAACTGACATAATGAGTGTCACATCCGCCTTGCCCTTGCCCGATACCGTCCGCCGCTGGCCACAGCCGCGCGCGACGCTGCGCCTGATCAAGCCGGTCACATGGTTTCCACCGATGTGGGCCTATCTGTGCGGCGTGGTGTCATCAGGGGCTAGCCCCTCTGGCCAATGGTTGCTGGTGGTTCTTGGGGTGATCCTAGCCGGGCCGATTGTCTGCGGCATGTCACAGGCCGCAAATGACTGGTGCGACCGGCATGTAGATGCGATCAACGAACCGGACCGGCCTATTCCATCGGGGCAAATTCCGGGGCGCTGGGGGCTTTATATCGCATTGGCGATGACGGTGTTGGCGCTGGTCGTGGGGTATCAACTGGGGCCTTGGGGCTTTGGCGCGACCATTCTGGGCATCGCGGCTGCATGGGCCTATTCCGCCGAACCGATTCGCGCCAAACGGTCGGGCTGGTGGGGGCCGGGGCTGTGCGGTCTGGCTTATGAAACGCTGCCTTGGGTTACGGGGGCGGCGGTTGTATCAGCGGGCGCGCCCAGCCTGCAGGTTATCGTCATCGCCGTGCTTTACGGGCTAGGTGCGCATGGCATCATGACGCTGAACGATTTCAAGGCGATCGCGGGCGACCGGCAAACCGGCCTGCGGTCACTGCCCGTGACACTTGGCCCGGACAAGGCCGCGCGCGTTGCCTGCTGGATCATGGCGGTGCCACAGATCGCGGTGATCGGCCTGCTGACCTATTGGGACAAACCGTTTCATGCGCTTGGCGTTGCCGCGATGCTGGCGGTGCAACTGGGCGCGATGCGCGTTCTGCTGCGCGACCCCGAAGGCAAAACGCCGTGGTATCAGGGCATGGGCATTCTGTTCTACATCAGCGGCATGATGATCGCCGCCACCGCACTGCGCGGCATCGGAGGCTGATATGACCCTTTCATGGTTCCAGATTTTCCGTCTTGGCCTTGTGCAAATGGCGCTTGGGTCCATCGTCGTTCTGACCACATCGACACTGAATCGGCTGATGGTAGTGGAACTGTCCTTGCCCGCCATCCTGCCCGGTCTGCTGGTCGGGCTGCACTATGGTATCCAGATGACACGGCCGCATTGGGGGTTCATGTCCGACGCAGGCGGTCAGCGGACACGCTGGATCATTGGCGGCATGGCGATGCTGGCGTTGGGGGCGTTTATCGCGGCCTGCGGGGTGCTGGTGCTGGAAAGCAGCTTTGCGATGGGCCTGGTAATCTCTGTCATTGCCTACGCGCTGATCGGGCTGGGCGTGGGCGCATCGGGCACATCATTGCTGGCGTTGCTTGCCACGACCACCGCACCACACAGGCGGGCAGCAGCGGCGACAATCACATGGTTGATGATGATTTTCGGAATCGCGATGACCGCCGGTGTCGTCGGGTCGCTGATCGACCCCTATAGCCCGCAACTGTTGATCGAAATTGTGGGCATTGTCGTGCTGACCGCCGTCGCCGTGACCTGCCTTGCCGTCTGGCGGATTGAACGCGGGCTGAAAGTCGTGCGAGAGCCCGACCCGACCCCGTTCCGCCAAGGTCTGGCCGAGGTCTGGGCCGAACGCCGCGCACGCAATTTCACGCTGTTCGTATTCCTCTCGATGACTGCCTATTTCATGCAGGAACTGATCCTTGAACCTTACGCCGGGTTGGTCTTTGGATTTACGCCGGGGCAGTCCACCACGCTGTCAGGCGCACAGAACGGCGGCGTCTTTATCGGGATGCTGGCTGTGGGGATAATGGCGACAGGCCTGAAAATCGGCGCGCTGCGCAATTGGGTCATGGCCGGATGCCTTGGGTCTGCCGCCACGCTTGCGGTGATCACGTTGCTTGGGCCGCTTGGCCCCGGTGCGCCGCTGCTGCCTGCCGTTGTGGGCCTGGGCTTTTTCAACGGCATGTTCGCCGTCGCCGCCATTGGGTCGATGATGGCGCTGGCCGGTCAGGGGCGCGGTCAACGCGAAGGCACCCGCATGGGGCTTTGGGGTGCCGCACAAGCGATTGCCGCTGGTTTTGGCGGGCTGGTGGGCGCAGGCTTGGTTGATCTGTTGCGCCTATCCTTCACTGACGCGCAGGCCTTTGGCGCGGTGTTTCTGTTCGAGGCCACACTTTTCATCGCCGCCACCATCATGGCCGCCAAAATCATGGAGGGCAAAGCGCCCTCTGCCACCCTGGTTCCGGGAGAATAGCAAATGCAATATGATGTCGTTGTCGTGGGCGCAGGCCCGTCCGGGGCCACTGCCGCCGAAGACCTTGCAAGGTCGGGCCATTCAGTCGCCTTTATTGACCGCGAGGGGCGGATCAAACCCTGTGGCGGGGCCATTCCACCGCGTTTGATCGCCGATTTTTTCATTCCCGACGACAAGCTGGTGGCGCGCGTCAACACCGCACGCATGATTTCGCCCACCGGGCGGCACGTGGATATCCCCATCGAAAACGGCTTTGTCGGGATGGTTGACCGCGAATCATTTGACCCGTTTCTGCGGCAACGGGCGGTTGATGCCGGCGCGCATCGCTATGCGGGCACATTTACCCGCATTGACCGCGATGCCAATGGCACACATGTCATTTACCGCGACAAGATCAGCGGCAATGAAATGAAACTGTCAGCAAAGTTGGTCATCGGTGCCGATGGCGCGCGATCAAACGTCGCACGCGCCGAAATCAAGGACGGCGACAAGATCCCCTATGTGATCGCCTATCACGAAATCATCGAAGCGCCGCAAGCAACCGCAAACTATGATCCGCTGCGCTGTGATGTGATCTATGATGGCCGCATTTCCCCTGATTTTTATGGCTGGGTGTTTCCGCATGGCGGACAGGCCAGCGTTGGCATGGGGTCGATGATCAAATCGGTCGATGTCAAACAGGCCACCGCCGATCTGCGCGCAGCATCCGGACTTACTGACTGCAAGACGATCCGCAAGGAAGGCGCGCCCATTCCACTGAAACCGCTGGATCGCTGGGACAACGGGCGTGACGTGGTGCTGGCGGGCGATGCGGCGGGCGTTGTCGCACCGTCATCGGGCGAAGGCATTTATTACGCGATGGTCGGCGGTCGTGTTGCGGCAACGGCGGCAGCGGCGTGTCTGGCCAGTGGGCGAGTCAAAGATCTGCAAATCGCCCGACGCCTGTTCATGCGCGAACACAAACAGGTTTTCAGGGTTTTAGGCGCGATGCAAAACGCCTATTACCGCAGCGACGAACGGCGCGAACGCTTTGTGTCGCTTTGCCATGACGTTGACGTACAAAAACTGACGTTCGAGGCATATATGAACAAGAAACTGGTCAAGGCCCGGCCTATGGCGCACCTGAAAATCGGGATCAAGAATCTGGCCCACCTGACCCGGCTTGTGTCGCCTTTGCGCACATGACGGTCATGATCCCGGCTTGGGTGAACGGCACGCTGACACCGGTGGAAAAACTGGAAGCCCATCAAAAGGGTCTGAAACACAAGGCCGTCAGCGTTTTTGTGATGAACCGGGGGCGCGTGCTGATCCAGCAACGCGCCATGCATAAATACCACACACCGGGGCTGTGGGCGAACACCTGCTGCACCCATCCCGCATGGAACGAGGACGCCACCGACTGCGCTATGCGCCGTCTGGACGAAGAACTGGGGATCACCGGGCTTTACCCCAGCCACCGCGATCAGATCGAATATCGTGCCGACGTCGGAAACGGGTTGGTCGAACATGAGGTGGTTGAAGTTTTCGTCGCCGATGCCCCCGACACGCTGAAAGTCACCCCGAACCCGGACGAGGTGATGGCGACGCGCTGGGTCGACTTCTATGACCTGACAGCAGATGTTGTGCGGCACCCGGGTGAATATACGCCTTGGCTACAAATCTACCTGCGGGACCATCAAACCGCCATATTTGGCGACTTGATCCGCGCCTGATCCGGTCAACCTGCACCTATTCCTGTTGGCCCCCTCTTCCTGTTGCACCTGTCCGATGCTATGGCAGTGGGGCACGAAAAAGGGCGGATCACCATGTCATTTTGGGTTTTTGGTTACGGTTCACTGCTCTGGAATCCCGGTTTCACACCTACACAATCTGTCAAGGCGCGTTTGCACGGCTACCACCGCAGTTTTTGCATGTTGTCGATCCATCACAGAGGCACTGAAACCGACCCCGGGCTCGTGCTGGCGCTGGATGCAGTCCCAAGCGGGCAATGCACCGGAGTTGCCTTGCAGGTCGCAGCCACAGAACAAGACAGCGTATTGACGGCCCTGCGCGAACGCGAACTGATCTCGTCCGCCTATATAGAACAGCACGTGGACCTTGAAACGGACGCAGGCGACGTGATCAGCGCACTCGCCTATGTGATCGACCCTGATCATCCGCAGTACTGTCAGTTTGAACTTGAAAGACAGGCACAGATGATTGCCCGTGCCGCTGGCGGCCGCGGACCGAATACAGAATATCTGTATAACACCGCCGCACATCTGACTCAGTTGGGCATCAAGGATTCCGACATGGACTGGCTGGTAAAGCGTGTGCGTGCTTTGACAGCAACATAAACGACCTGCGATTTTATTTGGGTTTGTGTCAACCCGGACCTATGGTCCAAATCGAGGCAGATCAGCAACAACACACAAGGACTCCCATCCGTGACGGACAAACGGGAACCAAAGACAACACCGCAGTTTTCACAACCACTCCGCCAGATCCTGTTCATGTCAGTCGTGCTTGGGCTCGCAGCGGTTGGTGTTTATTTGGGGCAGAGACAGTTTATCGCGATCTATAACTCCAACCCCTATTTGAACGGGGTGATCGTCGGTGTTTTTGTTCTCGGGGTGTTGTCATGCATCAACCAGGTGTTCCTGTTGATCAAATCGGTGCGCTGGATCGAACATTTTGCACGCGAAACCGGCGGCCATGGCTATACAAAGGCACCTTCGCTATTGGCACCTTTGGCGACCTTGTTGCGCTCACGCGGGGCCCGCACACAGGTGTCGTCCAGTTCCGGTCGGTCGATCCTTGATTCCGTCGCGCAACGTATCGACGAAGACCGTGAAATCACCCGCTACATCGGAAACGTTCTTATTTTCCTTGGTCTTTTAGGCACGTTTTATGGGCTGGCCACCACTGTGCCGGCCCTGGTCGAGACGATCCGGTCGTTGAACCCGGTCGAGGGCGAAGACGGCGCGGGCATTTTCGCCCGCTTGCAATCGGGCCTAGAAAGCCAGCTTGGCGGCATGGGCACGGCTTTTTCCAGCTCGCTTTTGGGGCTGGCAGGATCCTTGGTGGTGGGGTTGCTGGAACTGTTCACCGGTCACGGGCAAAACCGCTTTTACCGCGAACTGGAGGAATGGCTGTCCACTATCACACGCGTCGGTTTTGACGGTGATGACGGGGTCAGCGCGGACATGGGGGCCATGGCGGGCTTTGTCGAACATCTGGGCGAACTGATGGACACCATGCAAATGATGATGGGCCAGACCGATGCCGACCGCGAACAGAACGACCATAGGTTTGCCAGCTTGGCCTCCGCCATGGAACAGTTGGCAACAGCCCAACGCGCCGACGATAGCGCAGACCTGCTGCGCCGGGTCGCGGAAGGGCAAGAAAAGCTGATAAAGAAACTAGATGACAGTGGCATGGAAGGAATCGATGCCGAAAGCCGGATGCGCCTGCGTTCGATCGACGTGCAATTGCTCCGCATTCTCGAAGAAATGTCCACCGGCCGTTTGGAAAGCACCGGCGACCTGCGTGGCGACATTGCCAAACTGACCGACGCCATCAAAGATAGGGGTTGATCCATGGCACTGCGCCGCAGGTCATCCAACAGATTTCAAAACGCCATCTGGCCGGGGTTCGTTGATGCCATGACCGGTCTGCTGCTGGTGCTGATGTTCGTGCTGACGATCTTCATGGTGATCCAATTCGTGCTGCGCGAAACGATCACCGGGCAAGAAAGCGAACTGGACCTGCTTAGCAACGAAGTAGCCGCGCTTGCCGCGACATTGGGGATGGCCGAAGATCGCAACGCCGCACTGACCGCTGATCTGGACGCAGCCAATGCGCAAGCCATCCAACAAGCGAACCGGATCGCCGGGCTGATTGCAGAACGCGATGCGCAAGCCAGCGCATTGGCGCAAGCGCAAAGCCAGATCACCACCTTCGAAGCACAGGTTGCCGGGCTTCTTGCGGATCGCGCCACAGCGCAGGTCACCATCGCTGACCTGCAAGACACGCAAGCCCGCTTGTTATCGCAGCAAGAGGCATTGAACCTCGCCCTTGCCCAGGCGCGCACCGAAATCGACGCCGGGGCAGAGGCTGCGCGCCTTGCCGCCGCCCGCCGCGAAGCGTTAGAGGCGCTCGTTGCCGATCTGCGTGATGAAACCGATACCCAGGCCGCAGCAATCACTGAACTGGAAGCCGCGCGCCTGACCGACGCCGCCGCAGCAGCAGCCCTGCGCGACAGGTTGGAAAATGCCGACACCGAACTGACCGCGATGACCCTGAACCTTGAACAGCAACGTCGCGAGGCCGAGGAAACGCTGACCTTGCTGGCCGCCGCCCGTCTTGTCCGCGCCGAACTGGAACAAGAGCTTGCCGCGATACGCAGCGCCCAATCCGAAAGCGCCCGTTCGCTGACTGCAGCAGAAGCCGCGCGCGAGGCCGCCGAAGCGCAAGCCGCGGCCACTACCGCTGAAAATGCCGACCTGAACGCCCGGTTGATCGACGCGCTGGCTGCATTGTCACGTGCGCAAGGGGATCAATCAGCAACTGCGACAGAGGCAGAGCGCCAGGCGGCCCTGCTGGCCCAAGCCAATCGGGCGCTGGCCGAGCAAGAGGCGCGATCGGCTGAAAGCCAACGGCAAGTTGCCTTGTTGAACGAACAGATTACCGCGCTGCGCATGCAGGTTGGCAATTTGCAGGATTTGCTGAACCTCGCCGAAGACGCCGATCGCGCAGCACAGGTGCAAATCGAAACGCTTGGCGCACAATTGAACACCGCACTGGCCAGGGTCGCGTCCGAAGAACGCCAGCGTCGCGTGCTGGAAGAAGCAGAGCGTATCCGGCTTGAGGCCGAAGCTGCCCGCCTGGAACAAGAGGCCGAACGGCTAGCTGCCGAGGCGCAAGACCTCGCGCGGTTCAAATCCGATTTCTTTGGACAATTGCGGCAGGTGCTGGAAGGACAAGATAGAATTCGCATCGAAGGTGACCGTTTCGTCTTTGCATCCGAGGTGCTTTTTGCGCCGGGGCGGGCAGAACTGTCTGCCCAAGGCGAAGCTGAAATCGCCAATATCGCGGGCATCTTGCGTGGCATCGCCGATGATATTCCACCGGGGATCGACTGGATCATCCGGGTGGACGGCCACACCGATGATGTCCCCATCGCACCCGGTGGACGCTATGGAGACAACTGGGAACTTAGTCAGGCCCGTGCGCTATCGGTCGTGCGGTTCATGTCCCAGGATCTTGGCATTCCATCGAACCGGCTGGCGGCCAATGGTTTTGGCGAATACCAACCAATCGTCCCCGCAGATACGCCACAGGCCCGCGCCGCGAACCGGCGAATCGAGTTGAAATTAACTGAAAGGTAAACCGGGCCTGCGTTAACATGTGCAACCGCAGAAAATGACGGTTTCATCATTTCAAACAAATTGGCCTGCCACACAACAGGTGACAGGCCAATTTTCATGGGTACAAGTTGCAGCTCACTCCGCCGTTAACAGCGGGGGCTTGTCGCCACCGCTGGTCAGGCGGCCTTGCTGCGGGGATTCGAACGTCAAGTCCAGTGCGCCTTTTTTGACCCCTACCTTGACGATGCCACCTTTGACCAGCTTGCCAAACAGCAATTCTTCGGCCAGCGGCTTTTTGATGTATTCCTGAATGACACGACCCAAGGGCCGCGCGCCCATTTTTTCATCATAGCCTTTATCGGCCAGCCATTCAGCCGCAGCCTTGGTCAGTTCGATATGCACGTTACGATCGATCAACTGCGCCTCAAGCTGGAGGATAAACTTTTCGACAACTTGCATGATCACCGGTTTCGGCAGGGCACCAAAGCTGATGATCGCATCCAGACGGTTGCGAAACTCTGGTGTGAATGTCCGTTCGATTGCGGCCGTATCTTCGCCAGTGCGCGCTTCACGGCCAAAGCCTAGCGCATTCTTTGACATTTCAGCCGCACCCGCGTTCGAGGTCATGATGATGATCACATTGCGGAAATCCGTTGTCCGGCCATTGTGGTCGGTCAATTTCCCGTGGTCCATCACCTGCAACAGGATGTTATAGACATCCGGGTGCGCCTTTTCCATTTCGTCCAACAGCAACACACAATGCGGGTTCTGGTCCACACCATCAGTCAGCATACCGCCCTGGTCGAACCCGACATAGCCCGGAGGCGCACCAATCAGCCGGCTCACAGCGTGTTTTTCCATGTATTCCGACATGTCGAACCGCAGCAGTTCCACACCCAACGTATCGGCCAGTTGTTTCGCCACCTCGGTCTTGCCCACACCAGTCGGCCCAGCGAACAGATAGTTACCAATCGGCTTTTCAGGTTCACGCAACCCGGCCCGCGCCAGTTTGATCGCAGAAGCCAGCGATTCGATCGCATGATCCTGGCCAAAGACAACGCGTTTCAGCGACCCTTCCAGATCTTTCAGCACCTCGGCATCGTCCTTCGACACATTTTTGGGCGGAATGCGCGCAATCTTGGCCACCACGGCCTCGATCTCTTTGGTGCCGATGGTTTTGCGGCGCTTGGATTCGGACAAAAGATGTTGCGCGGCACCGGCTTCGTCGATCACGTCAATCGCCTTGTCGGGCAGTTTGCGGTCATTGATGTAACGCGCAGAAAGTTCCACCGCCGTTCTGATCGCATCTGCGGTGTATTTTATGTTGTGATGTTCCTCGAAATAGGGTTTCAGCCCGCGCAAAATTTTCACGGTATCTTCCACCGACGGCTCT
This sequence comes from Yoonia sp., assembly GCF_014859355.1. GTDB lineage: Bacteria > Pseudomonadota > Alphaproteobacteria > Rhodobacterales > Rhodobacteraceae > Yoonia. Next base: position 50,536 of record NZ_JACUUJ010000004.1, read on the forward strand.
GTGACGTCGATTTTCTGGAACCGGCGTGACAGCGCGCGGTCCTTTTCAAAATGCTGGCGGAATTCCTTGTAAGTCGTGGACCCCATGCAGCGCAGTTTGCCGCCCTGCAAGGCGGGTTTCAGCAGGTTCGATGCATCCATCGCCCCGCCTGATGTCGCACCAGCCCCGATCACGGTGTGAATTTCGTCGATGAACAAAACCGCGTCCTTGTGGTTTTCCATCTCGTTCATCACGGCCTTCAGCCGTTCTTCGAAATCACCGCGATAACGGGTGCCGGCCAACAGCGCGCCCATATCAAGCGAATAGATTGTCGTATGCGCCAACACTTCGGGCACTTCGCTATTGACGATCTTGTAAGCCAAGCCTTCGGCGATTGCCGTTTTGCCCACGCCGGGGTCACCCACCAGCAAGGGGTTATTCTTGCGGCGACGGCACAGCACCTGAATACAGCGTTCCACCTCGTTGGCGCGCCCGATCAGCGGGTCAACGTCACCCTTGGACGCCTTGGTGTTCAGGTCCACACAGTATTTCGCCAGTGCGCTTTCCTTGTCTTGGCCTTCACCGCTTGAAATCGTTTCCGATTCTTCATTTGAGCCGGTCACGGGGCGCTGTTCGCCGAATGCCGGATCCTTGGCCACGCCATGTGCAATGAAATTCACCGCGTCATAACGGGTCATATCCTGTTCTTGGAGAAAATAGGCCGCATTGCTTTCGCGTTCGGCAAAGATGGCGACCAGCACATTTGCACCGGTCACTTCGTTGCGGCCAGACGATTGCACATGGATCGCGGCACGTTGAATCACGCGCTGAAACGCCGCTGTTGGCACAGCTTCCGACCCTTCAACATCGGTGATCAGCGTTGACAGATCATCTTCGATGAATTCTTCCAGATCCTTGCGCAACTCGTCAAGGTTCACCGAACAGGCCCGCATCACGCGCGCCGCGTCAGGTTCGTCAATCAGCGCAAGCAGCAGATGTTCCAGAGTCGCAAGCTCGTGCTTGCGCGCATTTGCCAGCGCCAACGCGCCATGAATGGACTGCTCAAGTGTTGTCGAGAATGATGGCACCTTCGTGCTCCTTCACATCGGGGGTCGGCATCTGATGCACATCTGCAAACCGTGGCCTCTTATCCTTAAGGTTTGGTTTTATTCGCCAAGCTTCAAGGACTATTTTTCAATTCTTCGTCACAAAGCGCGTCAATCTTTGTTAAGACGGTGATTTCATCGGCTTTGATCACGGTATCACACATCCGTGGTCAAAATCTGTCTTTTCGCGCCCTGATTTCGGCAAATACGTCAACATCAGGGCTGTCAGTCATCGTCAAAGCAACTTTCATACCCGGATCGTCTGCACGCAAAAACGGATTGGTGCGTATTTCATCATCAAGCGCCGAGGGAACAGTGGGCCGGTTCGCCGCGCGTGCGGCCGTGATCCTCTTGTAACGAGAGATAAGCGCGGCATTGTCCGGGTCAAGGGACAGCGCGAAGCGCGCGTTCGATTCTGTGTATTCATGCCCCGAACAGACGGTCGAATCCGCAGGCAACGCCCGCAACTTTTGCAGACTGTCCCACATTTGCGCTGCTGTCCCTTCAAACAAGCGACCGCATCCCAGCGCCATCAGGCTGTCACCGGTAAACACAAGCCCCGCGTCGGGCATGTGATAGGCAACATGGCCCAAGGTATGCCCTGGCACCTCCATGACATGGGTTTTCACACCACAAATTTCAATCATATCGCCATCAGCGACATTCACATCAATCGCTGGCAGGCGGTGGGCATCGCGGGCGGCCCCGATAACACGGGCACCGGCGCGCAAATCCGCCAAGGCACCGATGTGATCATCGTGATGATGGGTGATCAAAATATCAGTCAGGGCCCACCCTCTGGCTTGCAACACACGCCTGACAGGCAGGGCTTCGGGCGCATCGACCAAGGCTGTCTGCTCTGTCTGATTATTGTGCACCAGAAAGGCATAATTATCCGACAGGCAGGGCACGACCACCAGTTCGATGGGTGGCAAATCGTTTGTCATGGCAAAACCGCTTTCTGTTGTTATGCTTGCCCCGAGCTTTGCCGAAGGAGAGCCGAACCGCAATGCATCTGGACGTTTTGGACCTGCAAAACTTTTATTATCGGAGCGCTTTGGGACGTGCAGCGCAAAAGGTGATCCGCGATGAATTGACCGGGCTCTGGCCCGAGGCGAAGGGCCAGATGGTCGCAGGTTTTGGCTTTGCGGTACCTCTGTTGCGGCCCTATCTGAAAGATGCGCGCAGGGTGGTCGGCCTGATGCCAGGCCCACAGGGTGTAATGCGCTGGCCCCCCGATGGTAAAAACGTCAGTGTTCTCTGCGAAGATACGCTTTGGCCTATTGAAACGGGCCATGTGGATAAACTTGTGGTGATGCACGGGCTAGAAACAACCGATCAGCCCGCGGCCTTGCTGGACGAAGTGTGGCGCGTTCTTGGCCCCGGCGGGCGCGCGGTATTCGTGGTGCCGAACCGCGCCGGCCTATGGTCACGGTCGGACAAGACGCCGTTCGGCTATGGGCGGCCCTATTCGCTGGGCCAGCTTGAGGCGCAGTTGCGCAAACACAGGTTTTTGACCGAATGCACAATGTCGACGCTGTTTCAACCACCATCGACCCGCAGGATCTGGCGCAAATCCGCAGGGTTTCTGGAACGTATGGGCCACCGGATGCCCCTGATTGCAGCAGGCGGTGTGCTGATCGTCGAGGTCAGCAAACAAACTGTCGCCCCCACCCGCCCCGGGTTGGGCGAAACCGTCAAACGCCCCCTGCGCGTGTTGGAAGGCATCGGAAGACCGCAGCCCAAGCCCAAAGGTGCCTGACGTGGCTTGCGCCCGACCTGATCGTAGCGCAAACACAGGACGATGACGCAGCCGTTTGAAATTTTTATGACCGCCACGCCTGGGCTGGAACGCGCCCTGCACGCCGAGGCGTTGGAAAACGGCTTTGCCGATGCGCAAATAACCCAAGGCGGCGTGACCGTCATGGGCACATGGCCGGATGTCTGGCGCGCCAATCTGACGATGCGCGGGGCCAGCCGTGTTCTGGCGCGGGTGGGCGATTTCATGGCGTTTCATCTGGCGCAACTGGACAAGCGGGCGCGCAAGTTTCCATGGGGCGACATCCTGCGCGCCGATGTGCCGCTGCGGGTCGAGGTGTCGACGAACCGCAAATCGAAAATCTATCACGCCGGTGCGGCGATCCAGCGGTTTGAAACCGCCCTTACGGCGAATGGCTATCAGATCAGCCCCGATGCGGCGCTGGCGCTCAAGGTGCGGATCGACGACAACCGCGTGACGATCAGCATCGACACATCGGGCGAAAGCCTGCACAAACGCGGCCACAAGGAAGCGGTGAACAAGGCGCCCATGCGCGAAACGCTGGCCAGCCTGTTTTTGCGCGAATGCGGCTATCGCGGAACCGAACCGGTGCTGGACCCGATGTGCGGATCGGGCACATTCGTGATAGAGGCCGCGGAAATCGCCGCCGGCCTGCACCCCGGACGCACGCGGCATTTCGCCTTTGAACAGCTGGCCAGTTTCGATGCGGATGCATGGCAGGATCTGCGGAAGATGGGTGATATCACCCATCCTACCGGCCTGCGATTTTACGGATCAGACCGCGACGCCGGTGCCACCCGGATGAGCCGCGCCAACGCGGAACGCGCGGGTGTGGCGCACCTCACGACATTCGAAACCCTTGCTGTTCGTGACTTGCAACGCCCCCACGGTCCTGCCGGATTGGTCATCTGCAACCCGCCCTACGGCGAACGCATCGGCAACCCCAAACTGCTGTTCGGGCTTTACGCAAACCTTGGGCAAGTGCTGCAAGAACGATTCAAAGGCTGGCGCGTGGGGATCATCACCAGCGACGCAGGATTGGCCAAGGCGACCGGCCTGCCCTTGAAACCCAAAGGCGCGCCGGTGCCGCATGGCGGAATCAAGGTCTGGCTGTTTCACGCCCACCTGTAGGATGGGTGATTTCACCCATCCGTGACGCGCATCTTGTGCACATCCACCCCAGCCGCCTGCATCGCCATTGCGGCGATATCAACCGCCGTCATGCCCGCATCGGCATACATCGCATCGGGGGCGGCCTGATCAATGAAACGATCTGGCAATGTCATCGTGCGCACCTGGCAGCGCCCATCCAGCAGGCCATCATTGGCCAGATCATGCAACACCATCGCGCCAAAGCCGCCGCGGCTGCCCTGTTCCACCGTCACCAGCGCCTTGTGATGGCGCAGCAACTGCCGGATCAGTGCATGGTCCAGTGGTTTGGCGAAACGCGCATCGGCAATGGTGACAGACACACCGCGCGCTTCCATCGCACGGGCGGCCTTGCGGCATTCGCCCAGATGCGCCCCAAAGGACAAAAGCGCCACATCGGTGCCTTGCTGCACGATCCGGCCCTTGCCGATCTCGATCACTTCACCCCGGTCAGGCAGGTCCAGCCCCTCGCCTTCGCCGCGTGGATAACGGAACGCGATGGGGCCATCGTCATAGGCGGCGGCTGTGCGGACCATATGCATCAGCTCCAGCTCGTCGCCCGCCGCCATCACCACCATATTGGGCAGTGCGGCCATATAGCCAATGTCGAACGCGCCAGCGTGCGTCGGCCCGTCAGCCCCGACCAGCCCTGCACGGTCAATCGCGAAACGCACAGGCAGGTTTTGCAGCGCGACATCATGCACCACCTGATCGTAACCGCGTTGCAGGAAAGTGGAATAAATCGCGCAGAAGGGTTTCAGCCCGCTGGCCGCCATCCCGGCGGCAAAGGTCACGCCATGCTGTTCGGCAATGCCTACGTCAAAAACACGCGCCGGAAAACGCGCACCCATGATGTTCACACCCGTGCCATCCGGCATCGCCGCTGTCACCGCCACAATGCCAGGGTCAAGTGCTGCCTCGGTCGTCAGGGCGGTGCCGAATACCTTGGTATAGCTTGGCGCGTTCGGTTTTGATTTCGCCTGTGTCCCGCTGACCACATCGAATTTCGATACCCCATGCCCGCGGTCGGCACTGGTTTCAGCGGGGGCGTAGCCCTTGCCCTTTTTCGTGCAGACATGGATCAGCACAGGGCCGGTCGCCCGCGTGCGGGCCGCGCGCAAAACCGGCAAAAGCTGCGACATGTCGTGCCCGTCAATCGGGCCGATATAGCTGAACCCCAATTCTTCGAACAAGGTGCCAGACCCGCCGGTCTGCATCCCCGTCACCAACTGCCGCGCACGGCGGGCGTGGTCGCGCAGCGGGCCGGGCAATGCGGCCTCGAACCCTTCAGCCATCTTGTGCAATTCGCCCATAGGGGAAGCATAAAGCCCCGACAGGTATTTCGACATCGCGCCCACAGGCGGGGCGATGGACATTTCATTGTCGTTCAGAATGACGAACAACCGCCGCCCTTCGGCACCGGCGTTGTTCATCGCCTCATAGGCCATGCCCGCGCTGATCGACCCGTCACCGATCACGGCAATCGCGTCGCCGGTGGGCATCCCCATGTCGCGGCCAATGGTAAACCCAAGGGCTGCGGAAATCGACGTGCTGGAATGCGCAGCACCAAAGGGATCATAATCGCTCTCGGTGCGTTTGGTGAACCCGCTCAACCCGCCTTCCTGGCGCAGTGTGCGGATGCGATCGCGCCTGCCGGTCAGAACCTTGTGAGGATAGCATTGATGGCTGACATCCCAGATCAGTTTATCCCGCGGGGTGTCGAACACCGCGTGAATGGCAACAGTCAGTTCCACCACGCCCAGCGATGACCCCAGATGCCCGCCGGTCTCCGACACCGCCGAAATAACCTCGGACCGCAGATCATCGGCCAGATTGGCCAGCGATGTGTCATTCATCCGCCGCATATCCGCGGGACTGGTCACACAATCAAGAAACGGGGTCTCGGGGCGATTGGTCATGACGGCACCTTTATATGAAAAAGGCGTCGCAAGCGGGGCAAACCGTCTGCGACGCCAGTCTCCTGTAGCCAACAGGAAGGGAACTGGGGCTATACCCCAAGACGGACCCACCAGGGAGGGTTGGTCCGACGGCGAAGGGCCGTGGGCGGCAGCGTCACGCGCCGCCCGGGCCCAATCTGCTCAGCCGATCGTAACCTCGGGGGCCATGATCACCAGCGACGACAGCGGGGTTGGATCAGGCTGTTGCCGGCTTTCCTCGGGCAAAGCCCGCCCGATCAGCGCGATCACCGCGATCACAAACCAGACCGACAGCACGAACACAGCTGCATAACCGGCCCCTTTGAGCATCAAGAGCGTGATATCAGCGGTTAACCTGCTTTTTTCGCTCATATGGAGGATGTTTTCGTTTTTCATCATCTCTCTCCTTAGTTGACTGGCGCATAGCCATGGATTTGTGCCCAGACGAACCAGTTGTCCACAACCGTGCCTGACAAAAGGATCCCGATCCCACCAGTCAGCGGGGTCAACACGGCAAACCACCAGGCCCAACGGTGAATCCCTTCCATCGTGGCGTTGAAACCCATAGTCCAGCGCCAGAACAGGGCGGCCCGTTCGGTGGCCGTGCCACGGTCAACGATCTGTTCCAACTCGCGGTCGCCGCCGAAACGGGTTACCGCCAGAATGGTCGCACCATGCATCGCAAACAGCAGGGCCGATCCATAAAGGAACGCAATCGAAAGCGCGTGGAACGGGTTATAGAACAGGTTGCCGTGGGTGATCGAGAACAGGTTGGTCCAGTCCAGATGCGGGAAGATGCCGTAGGGCACTGCCTCTGACCACGACCCCATCAGGATCGGACGGAAAAAGTTCAGCACAAAGATCAGCCACAGCAGCGCCGCAAAGGCCCATGCCACGTGCAATCCCATGCCCAGCGCCTTGGCGCGGGTATAGGTCCGCATCCACCACGCCCCGCAACCGACAGCAAAGAAGAAGCTGGCGATCATCCACCATCCGCCTTCGGCCAGTGGCGCAAAGCCCAGCCCGTATTCCGGGCCCGGTGGTTCCAGCGCCAGCCAGAACAGATCGCGCAGGAACACACCGGGGCTATAATCGACCTGCGCCCAGAAATTCATGCCGATGATAAAGAACCACGCAGCAAACCCGATGACAGCAACCAACCCGTAAGAGCCATAGTGCACCGGCCCGACCTGGGCGTTCCCGAACAGACCAAACAGCGTGTTGAACCCTGCCTTGCCGGACCTTTCGCGCATCGTGTCAGCGTCGGCGGGTACGCCCATTTCGGGCGGCCCCTGCACCTGAACCTGCGTAAAGATATTCTGATATTCAGCCATTTTTCATACCCTCCTACAGGTTCACCCACCAAGGCAGTTCATAGTACCAATCCCACCACACGATCCATTCGTCGAACCAGATGGTGCCGGAAATCACGATGCAGACCGCGCTCCAGAAACCAGCCATCAGCGCAAGGAACAGGCCCAGACGGTGAATGCCAAGTGGCCCGATCGAGTAACCGATCAGATCGCGGAAATAGGTATCTTCGTGGTCTGGCGTGCGGATTTCATCACCCTTCTTGCCCGGATTGATCGCCGACAAAATCAGCGACCCGTGCAACGCAAGTGCAACCGCATTGATCCAGAAGAAACTGATCGCGATCATATGGGCAGGGTTGTAGTGAAAGTTGCCATAGGCATAACCCACGTTGTTCACCCAATCGAGGTGGCTGAAGATGCCATAGGGAAACGCATGCCCCCAGGCCCCCATCAGCACCGGACGGATAACGACCAGCGTGACATATGCAAAAATCGCCACACCAAAGGCAAACGGCACGTGATAGCCGATGCCCAGTTTGCGGCAAATCTCGACCTCGCGCATCATCCAGCTGACAAAGGCGCCGATGGCGCAAATCGTGATGACCTGCCACAACCCGCCTTCCAGCAGCGGTGCCGCACCCAGACCATACTCCAGCGATGGCGGATTGATCGAGATCAGCCATGGATTCCACGTGGGGCCTTGGCTGGCCCCGTAAAATATCAAAATCGTCCCAAGGACGGCGAAAAAGAACGTCGTGACCCCGAAGAAGCCAACGTAAAATGGCCCCACCCAAAAGTCGAACAGATCACCGCCAACCAAAGTCCCGCCACGGACCCGGTATTTTCTTTCGAAGCTGAGCTGTGCCATCTTCCTACTCCATTCATGGACAGGCCCTGCATCCGCGTTCCGGTGCGCCCTGTCATCGTCAATGTCTTGCGGTTGCCCCGGGCGGGTCTAGCCCCGCCCGTCGCTATGATATTGCCGTGAAACGGCTGGTTATTGTGCGCCAAAGGCGAGTGTGAACCAGTTTGTTTCAGGGTTGCTAAGCAGGACGAGGTGAATCATCGCTGCCAGCAGGAACAGGAAAACGCCCTGTGCCACGAAAACGCGGCGTGGGTCGAAAACCAGCCAGATCTTGTAGAACTGTGCCATGTGAATATTCCTCTTCTTACCAGCTGAACCAAGGAAGCTTGATGTACGTCAGGACATGCGCAACGACGGCGACGATCGTGAAGATCGTGAACCCGCTCATGTACACTGTGTGCAGCTCTTGGGCCTGCTCGTCAGTGAGACCTGTGAAAGAAAGGTCAGATTTGTCAGCCATGTTTTGTCTCCAAAAATAAGTACTGACGCCGCGCACCCCCCGCGGCCGGGTTACGACAGAAGCTCGTCTTCTGCCCCAATCCATCATCCCGGGGGGGAATGATGAACATCGGATGCCCCGTAGGGCAAATGTCGTGCCAGCAGATCAAGCGCTGAAGATCTGCGGCGTAATGATACGGGCCTGTGTCCACGCTTTGGCCAGCGGGCCCTTTTCGGGCAATGCCATCCGACGCGCCGCACTCAGCACCCATGTCAGGATGCAAAGCGGCAATGTCGCCAGAAAGATCAGCGCGAAATAGGCATAGTATTCACGTTTGGGCGGCGTTGTGCGGGCCCGTAGAACCGGTGCGTCGGTTGTGAAATCAGTCATTTGCGTCCTCCAAAGGATGGTTGCAGTGTCTCGACGGTTTCCAGCACGACCCTGTCGTTGCCGGCATCAAGCGCGGCCCGTTCTGCGGCATCGCGCAGAGTCTTGGCCGCGGAAATTCGTGTCAAGATCGGGTGCGTCGCCACGATCTCGTCCAGCTTGGCCTGCGCATCGGCATCCCAGGGGAAATCGCGACGCAAGGGTGTCAGCGTGGCGTCAGTCGCGTCCATATCCGACCCCAGCGGCAGAATGTGGAACAGCGCGTCAAACAACCCGTTGCAAACCTCTTGCAGCACATATGTCGCGCCGGCATAGCCCATGAATGGCGTGCCCGTAGCGCGCCGGATCGCGGCACCGGGAAAACTGGCAGGGATAAACACGGGGCTTGGCCCATGCCCGGCCTTCATTTCGGCCAAATACATCTTTTCATTGATCGATCCCATCACGATCAGCGGACGCTTGGTGTGCAACATGTTGCGCACCTCGTCATTGTTGGTTTTCTTGCCACGACAGCGCGCCACGGCAAAGGCGCAAGGAAAGCCCAGATCACCTTCTAGGTAATGGCGAATGCCGCGGGCATAGGTTTCATTCGCGACAATCGCGAATTCCGCCGTAGCAAAGAAATCCTGTGTCACCGACCGCCACAAATCCCAGACCGGTTTGATCGTCGAATGTTTCTCGCGTTCGATGAACGGTTCGGGGTCCAGCCCCGTCAATTCACCCAGCTTGCGCAGGAACTTGGTGGTTGAATCAATCCCGAAGGGCGCTTGTAGATAGGGCTTGCCCAACACCTCGCAGAGGCCCCGGCCAAATTCGCGGTACATGCAGATATTCACATCCGCATTCACAAGGTTGCGCATCTCGGCCAGATGTGCGCCCAGTGGCATCACCATATTGACCTCGGCCCCGATCCCTTCGACAAGGCGGCGGATTTCAGCCAAATCGGATGGCATGTTGAACGCGCCATACATCGGCCCAAGGATATTGACGCGCGGTGCATCACCCTCTGCCCGCTTCTTCTCGGGCGGCATCCGGCCCTTGGTCATGCCGAATTCGGTGAAAATCCACGTCATCGCACGGTCGGCGCATTCCCACTGATCCTCGTCAATGGTGCGCGGTAGGAACCGCTGGATATTCGTGCCCTGCGGTGTCACGCCGCCGCCGATCATCTCGGCAATCGACCCGGTCACGACAACGGCAGGTAACGCAGGGTCCAGAACCTTCCAGGCGCGTTTCATCGCAGCCTCGGTGCCTTCGCCCATTTCGCTTTCGCCCAGACCCGTCACGACAATCGGCAATTCATGCGGAGGAAGGCCATCAGTATAGTGCAGCACCGATGTCACCGGCAGGTTTTCACAGCCCACAGGCCCGTCGATGACAACCTGCAATCCCTTCACGGCGCAGAAAGCATAGACCGCCCCCCAATAGCCGCCAGCGCGATCATGATCAGTGACAAGCATGACGCACCCCCTGCTTCATCTTGGCAAAAAAACTCCGGGGGAGCGAAGCGGGGGCAGCGCCCCCTCCAACATATGCAGAACGCACCATCATATCATCTGCTCCGCCGCTGCCACACGCGCTTGCTTTTCGAGCTTTTTCTGATGCTGGGCGCGGAAATCCGGGCGCAGGTTCGGCGCACCTTCCCAGACACCGGCGGTATCACCATTACCGACGCCTTCGAAAAACGCGCGCATCGTGTCCATCTTTGCCTTGCCCGCAATCGCGGCATTCACCACCTGCGCCAGTGAACCAGCACCCGCCGGCCCCATCAGTGGACGGGCCGAAATTAGGTTCGTGAAATAAAGCGCCGGGATGCCATGTTCCTTGGCGTGCTGCACCACGGGTGTCGTGCCAATCGCCAGATCTGGCTTGATCGCATCGACCGCCGCCAGATCATCCTCAAGCGAGGCACGATAAACCACTTTTACACCACGCACAGACAGCCATTCAGCATCGGCGCGGGACCATTCCGTTTTCGGGCAGGCAGTCCCGACATAGGGCACATCCGCGCCGCTTTCGATCAGCAGACGTGCAACCAGCAATTCAGATCCTTCGTAGCCGGACAGTGTGACCGTGCCAGTGATCTGCGATCCGGCCAATGCGGCCTTGATCGCGGGAAGGAAAGCATTTTGCGCTGCTGCAATCTGGTCGGGGCTGACGTTATACGCGTCGCCAATCGCGGCCAGCCACGCAGCGGTGCCATCATGCCCCACCGGAGCCGATCCGATAATCTTGCGGCCTGCGGCCTGAAATTCACGGATACTGGCGGTATAAAACGGGTGGATCGCCGCCGCGACACCACAATCAAGTGCTGCATAAAGCTCGCGCCATTCGCGGGTGGGCACAACCGGACCAGCGGCCAGGCCCATGGGGGCCAGCATCGCGCCGATCATCATCGGATCAGCGGGGAACATTTCCCCCAACAGCGCCACGGTCGGACGGTCCGATTTACCGCCCACAGGGCGGGCAACGGGGCCTGCCTTGATCTCGGCGCGGGCGTAATTCAGCATGGCACCTGCCAGCACATCCTTGGCCTCGGCATGGGTCGGGATGCCGAAACCGGGCACGTCTATGCCCACGATGCGCACGCCGTTGATTTCCTTTGGCAGCAGCCGCAGCGGCACACCCGATGCCGTCGGCACGCACAGGTTCGTCACCACGATCGCGTCATAACGATCAGGATCGGCCATATCATGGACCGATTCGCGGATATCCTCGAACAACTTGCCCGTGACCAATGTTTCGGAATTGAACGGCACATAGCCGACTGACCGGCGCGCGCCATAGAAATGCGACACGAATGTCAGGCCATAAACACAGCAGGCAGACCCTGACAACACCGTCGCCACGCGTTTCATCCGCAGGCCCACACGCAAAGATCCGAACGCAGGGCACATCGACTGTGGCTGGTCATGTGGCCCTTGCGGATAATCCCGCGCATACTGATCCAGAATTTCCGATTTGCCAGCGGCACGGGCCGCGGCTGCCATCGTGGCAGCACCGGCGCTGCAACCGCCATCCAGCGCTGTCTTGGCAACATCAGGCGACAGGTCATGCGGCACGTCATCGCGCGCCACACCTTCGATGATACGGACCTTGCCCGCCTCGTCATAGCCGACTTCATAACCTTGGGTGTCTGCATCATGCGTCATCATAAATGACCTCAAGGCTTTCCATCGGCTTGGCGTTCTTACCGCGCATGTCGATGTCGGTGGCTGGAACAAGCTTGTAATCGCCGCCGGTATCCTTGGCATCGAACAACCCCAGCAGTCCGTCCTGATCCAGCGGGTTCGGGCGTACGGGCGGGGCAATACCCACGGCATCGGCCAGACCTTCAAACATCGCGCCCCATTGGCTTTGGTGGGTGCCGACAATCTGGTAATTCGCGGATTTCTTGCGCAGGTCATCATCTTGTGGAATTGCTGCCAAAATCGGAATGCTGACCGCCTTGGCAAAGGCCTGCGCCTCGCCGGTGCCGTCATCCTTGTTGATCACAAGACCAGCCACACCGACGTTGCCACCCAGCTTGCGGAAATATTCCACCGCCGAACAGACGTTGTTGGCCACATAAAGCGATTGCAGATCGTTGGATGCGACCAGAATGACCTTTTGCGCCATATCGCGGGCAATCGGCAGGCCAAAGCCGCCACACACCACATCACCCAGAAAATCCAACAGGACATAGTCGAAATCCCAATCATGGAACCCCAGCTTTTCCAGCAGTTCGAACCCGTGGATGATCCCGCGACCGCCGCAACCGCGGCCCACCTCTGGCCCGCCAAGCTCCATCGCAAAGACGCCGCCGCGTTTGAAACAGACATCGCCAATCTTGACCTCTTCACCGGCGATTTTCTTTTTCGCCGATGTTTCGATGATCGTCGGGCAGGCCTTGCCGCCGAACAGAAGGCTGGTGGTGTCGGATTTCGGGTCGCAGCCGATCAGCAGCACGCGTTTGCCCATTTCGGCCATCATGTGCGACAGGTTGGCCAGCGTGAACGATTTGCCGATCCCGCCCTTGCCATAGATTGCGATAATCTGGGTTTTCGATGTCGGTTCGCCCTGCGGCACTTCCAGCGACGGTTCTTCATGCGCTTCGTCACGCAGACGCTGATCGAAATCCTTCAGGTTCGGAATTTCGTCTTTCATGCGGTTCCCCAGTTCAAAATCATTTTCAGGCAGGCCGGATCGGTAAAGGCCGTTTCATAGGCCTGCGGCGCTGCGTCTGCCGGTTGTTGGTGTGTAATCAGATCGGCCAATTCCAACGCGCCCGCCTCGACCAGTGACTTGGTTGCGGTCATGTCGGCAGGTGTCCATTCCGCGCTAACGCGGAAACGGGCCTCTTTCATGAAAGCGGGAGGAAAGGCGAATTGCAGCGGCGCGGTATAAAAGCCCGCCAGCACGATTTCGCCACCCTTGGAGATGCGGCCAATCAGGTCATTCAGTAAATCACCGCGACCCGATGCATCGTAGATCGACATGTAATCGCGGCGCGGATCCGATTCCGGTGTCATCACCTGATATCCATCAGCGCCATCCATGCGCTGCGGGTCAATTTCCCAAACAGTCGGCGCAGGCGCACCGGCGGCAATCGTCAGCCGCGCCAGCAAACGCCCCAGCACACCGTGGCCAATAATCAGGTCAGGCACAGCCTTGTTCGGCCCGGCCATCGCGTGGCGCGCCGTGGCAGCCAACGCAAACAACGCGCCCGCAGCGCCCATGCCGGGATCAATCCGTGTGACGCGCGCAGCCTTGGTGACAAGCGTTTGCGCCGCACCGCCGAACAGGCCAAAGGCCCCGTCGTAACAACTGGCCCCCGGCACAAAGACATGTTCACCAACGCGAAAACCGCTATCGGCGCCCGCCTCGACAACTTCGCCGGCGGCCTCGTATCCGGGGATCAACGGGTATCCCATGCCGGGAAACGGCGGCATCTTACCGGACCAGAACAGTTTTTCGGTGCCCGTGGAAATGCCGGAATGCCGGATCGCAACAATAATATCATCCGCAACCGGCGGGATCAGCCCAACGGTATCAAGCCCCAATTGGCCCGGTGCGGTTAATATTACGGCGTTGCTTTCCAACGGGTTTTCCTCCTGTCGCGGCCCCCTGGTAGGGTTTCTCACGACGCTTTGTCCTATCTGTCAGTTTAACCTGACATTACGATCTGTCAATTACTTTAGACATAATTGGTGTCAACTTTACCTGACACCCTGCACAACCGACGTGACAAAGGGCCGGGCGCTGCGCATTTTGCTGACATTGGTGAACCCGGCTTTTTGCAGCAGGGCGCAAATTTCATCTGCAGACCGCGCCCGCCCTGTGCGCATCGCCATGCAATACAGGGCAAAATACGCATCCCCCGCGCGCTGCGGTTTGTTACCGCCGGTCATGGGTTCGGAAATCACGATGCGGCCACCAGCGGGCAGGGCAGCATGGGCCGCGCGCAACAGCGCCACGACAGTGCTGTCAGCATGATCATAAAGCACCCGCACAAGGCTGATCACATCCGCCCCGGTTGGCAGCGAATCATCCCGGAACGACCCGGACACAATCTTTGTGCGCGCGGCGATGCCGGCCTTTTCGAATCGTTCCTGCGCGGCAGGCACCACGGCAGGCAAGTCAAACAGCGTCAGCGACAGGTCGGGATAAGCGGCGCCAACTGCCTGCACAAATGCCCCGGTGCCGCCGCCCACATCCATCAGCCGCGCAGCACCACGCAGATCGACAGCGGCCAGCGTATCATCGGCCACCAGCACTTGGCTGTCAGCCATCAATCGCGAATAGGTGGCGGTCACCTCTGGGTCGGTCGCGCCGCCAGCGCCAAAAACATAGGGCCAGAAACCGGCCAGTTCGGTTTCCACCTCTCCCCTGAAGAACGCGACCGGATCGGCCAGATCACGATACAGCACATCATGATGGGCGATCATCCCCGCCAGCCCCGGCACACCGGCCAGCGCAGCCCCGCGCGTAGTCAGCGCATAGCACCCGTTGCGCCGCCGTTTCAGCAGGCCAAGGGCCACGGCGCCCGATAACAAAACCTGCATACGCGGCGATGGCACTTGGCAGGTAGAAGCCAGCGCATCCAACGGCATTTCGCGCTGCAACAACATCAGCGGCACATCCAGTTTAACCAGCGCCTGCAAGATTTGCGAATGGCAAAACCCGGCCACAAGGTCGAACATCGCGTCGCCTTCGGACCGGACAATGCGCCGCGTCAATGGAAACCGCGCCGCCCATTTCTGAAAACCGCGCGATGCGGCAAGCCGCGTCAGCCAAGACGACGCGTGCCCGGTGTCACGCGCAGGCCGCAGCCCCGGCAGATCCACGTCGGCCATTATTCACCCGGCACTGTCGGTTTCACGCGGGCACCGGCGGGCACCAGTTTATCCGCATAGGCGCGCACCATCTGCGCCAGCGCCGCTTCGCCCGGGCAGGCCGGAATCGACGAAATCGCGCCGCCAAGAATATCATCAAACCGCCGGATGGCCCCCTGCACACCCAAGGACGCCACCGCGTTGGGCCGCCCGTGCAGATCATCCTGACCGGCGGGTTTACCCAGTTCATCCACATCGCACAACGCATCGCGCAGGTCGTCAGCGACCTGAAACGCCTCGCCCAGTCGCGCGCCCAGCTCTTCCCATGGCTCGGCGTCCTGTCCGGCGGCAACAGCGCCCATTTGCGTCGCCGCAATGAACAGCGCGCCGGTCTTGGCTTGGTGATAAGCCGACAGATCAATCTGATCTTCGCTTTCCCATCCTTGCCCCGCGCAGATGCCAAAGGGCATGCCGGTGCGCTTGCCCAGAATGTCGATCAGGCCCAGCGCGCGTGCGGGCGTCACAGCCCCGGCCTGGGCCAATATCTGAAACCCCATGATGATCAGGCTGTCACCCGTCAGCACCGCCAATGGTTCGGAAAACGCGCGATGCACAGCGGGTTTGCCCCTGCGCAAATCGGCATCGTCAAAACAGGGCAGGTCGTCATGGACAAGGCTCGCGCAGTGGATCAGTTCAAGCGCGACAGCCGCCGCATTGGTCAGACCGGGCCGGTCATCGCCACAGGCCATGGCCACCGACATCAGAATGGTCGGCCTGATCCGCGCACCGCCCGGCGTCACTGCATATTCCAACGCCGCCGCCAGCCGCGCCGGGGCAACCCCGCCCTGACCTTGCTGAATAGCCGCCGTCATCGTCGCCGCGATCCGGTCCGAGATTTTCATGCGCGTCTCCTTTTCCATTCCATAGTGTCCATTTTAGTTTACATGTGTCAATGTAAATCCAATGAGACACAGCGATAGAAAGATCGGATGACGCAGAAATCACCCAAGGTGGTCATCATCGGTGCAGGCATCGGCGGGTTGGCGACAGCGCTGCGGCTGGCCCATCAGGGGTATGCGGTCACGGTGCTGGATATGCATGGCGCGCCTGGCGGCAAAATGCGGGTGGTGCCATCTGCCGCCGGGCCGGTTGATGCAGGCCCAACTGTGCTGACCATGCGTCCGGTGTTCGACGCATTGTTCGCCGATGTGGGCACGGCGCTGGACGATCACCTGACACTGACACCCCTTGCAACATTGGCGCGGCATTATTGGGACGATGGGGCCATGTTGGACCTGATGGCAGACCCGGATGCCAGCCTTGCCAATATCATCGCCACATTTGGGGCCAAGACGGGCGCAGAATTTGCCGCCTTTTCGGCCCGCGCCAAACGGCTGTTCGTGGCCTTTGACCAACCCATGATGCAAACACCCGAACCGGACAGCGGCGCAGTCACCCGCACCGTCCTGCGCCGTCCCGCCCTGATCCGCGACATGGCCCCGCATTGCAGCCTTGCTGGCCTTTTGCGCCGGTCTTTTTCTGATCCACGTCTGGCGCAGCTTTTCGGGCGTTATGCCACTTATGTTGGCGGCTCACCTTACCAATCCCCTGCGATACTGTCGCTGATCTGGCAGGCCGAGGCGCTTGGCGTCTGGACCGTTGCAGGCGGGATGCACCGGCTGGCGCAGGTCATTGCCGGACTGGCCGCAGATCGGGGTGCCGCGTTTCACTATGATACGACCGCCACGCGCATCACGCGGCAAGGAAGGCGAATCACCGGCGTGGAAACCCCGGGCGGGCATATCCCCGGCGATATCGTGGTTTTCAACGGCGATCCACGCGCACTGCGAACAGGATTGCTGGGCGATACCTTGCGCGAAACGGTGTCCCCCCGCGCCACGGAACCCCGCAGCCTGTCGGCCTATGTGCATGCCTTTGCCGCAGCCCCTATCGGGCCGCCGCTGGCGCATCACACGGTGTTTTTCGCGCATGAGCCAAAGGCGGAATTTGCCGCAATCGCCAAGGGCCGGATGCCGCTGGATGCAACGCTGTATCTTTGCGCACAGGATCACGGCACCGTTGCCGCCGATGCGCCGCAACGGTTCGAAATCATCATGAACGCCCCCCCCGTGTTACAAGACCCCGAAAAGGAAAAACCCCAATGTCAGACACTGATTTTCGACCGTTTCCGCCAGTTCGGGCTGCGGTTCAGCCCGGAGCCGGGACCAGAGACCCTGACAACGCCGCAGGGGTTCAACACACTCTTTCCGGCCAGCAACGGTTCACTTTACGGGCGCAGCCCACATGGGATAATGGCGGCATTCAAACGCCCGACAGCACGCACGACAGTGCCGGGGCTATACCTGTGCGGGGGGGGCGCGCATCCGGGGGCGGGGGTGCCGATGGCGACACTCTCCGCCCGGCACGCGGCCGCGGCGATCATGACGGACCATGCTTTGCCCTTGACGTCCCGCCCAATGGCTACGCGTGGTGGTATGTCGATGGGATCAGCGATTGCGGGACCAAAGCGGTCAGCGTGATCGGGTTTATCGGGTCGGTGTTTTCACCGTGGTATGCGTGGTCAGGGCGGCGCGATCCGGCCAACCACTGTTGCATCAACGTCGCCACCTATGGCCCCGGCGGACGGTTCACCATGACGGACCGCGGACGCGCGGCGCTAAAATCAGAGACGAACACACTGCACGTCGGCCCATCATCAATGCACTGGACCGGCGATAAGCTGGTCATCGACATCGACGAAATCAGCAGCCCGCCGGTCATTTCGCGGGTGCGCGGGCAAATCACCGTCACGCCCCGCGCGGTCACATCGGTCGAACTGCCGCTGACACCTGACGGCGCCCATGTCTGGCGGCCCTTTGCGCCTTCGTCAGACATTACCGTCGATCTGGAGGCAAAGGGCTGGCAATGGTCCGGCCACGGGTATTTCGACGCAAATTTCGGCACCCGCGCGTTGGAACAGGATTTCAGTTTCTGGACATGGGGCCGGTATCCGACCAAGTCAGGCGCGACCTGTATCTATGACGCGACCCGCCGCGACGGCACAACGCTGGACACCGCCGTGGCCTTTGATGCGGATGGCACCGCGCGCATCGTCGATGCCCCGCCGCGCACCCCGTTCAAACGATCCCTATGGCAGGTGCGCCGCGAAACCCGCGCCGACCCCGGCGTGACGCCGAAACAGGTGCTGAACATGCTTGACGCGCCGTTCTATTCAAGGTCCGCCGTGCAAACCCGGCTGAGCGGGGAAGTCGTGACCGGGGTGCACGAAGCGCTTGACCTGAACCGCTTTGCATCGCCCTTGCTGAAACCGATGCTGGCAGTCCGGGTGCCAAGGCGGAAGGGGTGGCGCTCTTAAAGCGGCATACGCGCACTGCTCACCCATCTCCCAAAGTCACAATCACCCCACCTGCGGCCCGTGCATCCTCGGCGTCATGTGTCACCATCAGCACCGGTAGCGCGCGGGCCTTGGCGCGGTCAAAGACCATATCGCGCACTTGCGCGCGCAGGGCGGCATCCAGTCGGGAAAACGGCTCGTCCAGCAGCAGCGCGCAGGGGTCTGACAGCAGCATCCGCATCAACGCGACCCGCGCCTTTTGCCCGCCTGACAGGGTGGCGGGGTCGCGGTCAGCGAAACCGGCAAGGCCAACC
Organism: Yoonia sp.; assembly: GCF_014859355.1. GTDB lineage: Bacteria > Pseudomonadota > Alphaproteobacteria > Rhodobacterales > Rhodobacteraceae > Yoonia. The sequence continues at coordinate 69,474 of NZ_JACUUJ010000004.1, forward strand.
TCGTCCAGCGCCTCATCGACGCGCGCCTGCCGATCGGCGGCGCGGCCACCGGGGCGCAGGCCAAAGGCAAGGTTCGCCCCCACCGACAAATGCGGAAACAACAGATCATCCTGAAACAAAATGCCCACGCGGCGCATGTGCGGGGCGGCGTGGGTAATGTTGTGGCCGTCCAGCCAGACCGTGCCAGAGGCAGCAAAATCCGGCGCCAGCGTGCCGGTGATGAACGCCAGCAGCGTTGATTTCCCCACACCCGACGGCCCCATGACCGTCAGCACATCGCCCGGCCCGATATGGTGATCGACGCTCAACAGTGGCGCACCGCCCTTGGTGATCGTCACGTCGCGCAGGGTCAGCCCCTTATCCATGCCGTAGCCCTTTCCTGTTGCGCCAGACCAGCGCGGGGATCATCAGCGCCAGCGCAAATGGCACCAGCGCCGCACCCGTCTGCATCAACCCGTATACCCCGATGGCGCGGCGATCACCCCCTGATGCCAGCGCCACGGCTTCTGTCGTCAGCGTCGCCACACGCCCCCCACCGATCAACAGTGTCGGCAGGTATTGCCCGACAGATACCGCCAGCCCCACCGCCAGCGCCGTCAGCACCGGACGCAGCAGCATCGGCAGGCGCACGCGCCACAGCACACCGCCGGGGCTGGCCCCCAAGGCCGCGGCAATCGTGCCCATGCGCAAATCCCACGCGCGAAACGGATCGGCCAGCGACAAAAACACATAAGGCAGCACGAACACCAGATGCGCCAGCATCACAGGCCCGCGCCCGATATCGGCACCCATATTCAACAAAAGCGTCTGCAAACCGGGCAAAAAGGCTGTTTGCGGGATCAACAGCGGAAGATACAACAGCCAGATGCCCCGCTGGCTGATCCGCAGGCCATAGCGGTATTCGGCCTCAAGACAACCGATGGTCAGCAACAAGGCGACAACGGCAACCGTCACGGCGATCAGCGCGGTTTCGCCCAGCGCATCCAGCGTGCCGGGGCCGTGGCGCAGCCAGTTGCGCCACGTGAATTGATCAGGCAGCAGGTCGGGAAAGCTCCAGAATCCGGCCACCGACCAGACTGCCAGCACCGCCAGCCCCAGCAAAACCGCCAGCGCCGACACCGCCCCAAGGCCCAGCGCCGCACCTGCCACCATACCGTCGCAGCGCCCGCGCGCGCCCGTCGCGATCCAGCGGTGCCCCAGCCGGCCCACCACGATTTCCCCCAGCCGCCAGAATGCCAGCGCACCAATGACCAACACCAGTTGCAGCAGCGCGCCCGCCGCGGCCTCCAGTCGCATGGCAAGGTCGGGGTTCGACATCCATTTCACGATCTGCACCGACAGCGACGGCGGCGTGTTCGGCCCCAGGATCACGGCAACATCGACGACCGACATGGCATAGGCCAATACCACGTAAACCGGCGGCCTGATCTGGGCATAGACGCGGGGAAACACGGTTTTCAGCCAACCGGTCAACCGCCCGTAACCCAACGCCTGCGCGATGGTGACACTGCGGCGCGCGTCGGTCTGCCCCAATGCGGCCAGCGTGATCAGCAGCAGAAAAGGCACCTCTTTCACCACCAGCCCGGCGGTCATGGCCAGCCCCCATGTGTCCTGCACGATCAGCAGATCGGGGGGTCTGTCCCAGCCGGTGACATGCGGCGACAGCACGCGCGCAATCCACCCCGACGGCGCAATAAGAAACGCCAGCCCGAATGCGGCGGCGGCATGCGGCACCGACAAGAGCGGCGACAACAGCCGTTCCAACGCGCGAAAGGGCCGCGTGCCGGACCAGCCCGCGGTGATCAGCACAACGATGGACAATGAAATGACCGTCGCCAACACGCCCGTGGTCAGCGACAGGAGCACCGCGCGCGGCAACCCCGCCCATGCGAACAGATCGCGAAACGGATCAAGCGATGGCCCGGTCAGCCCTGCGGCTGGCAAATGCCCGAACGCGGGCAGCAGTGTGCCCCACAGCCCGGCCACCACCGGCCCCAACATCGCAAGCAATGTCAGAACCGGCAAGGCAGGCGGCAAACGCCAGATACGCGCCGAACGGGTCACGTCTTACTGCGCGACACCATAGCGGGTCATCCAGTCGTCTGCGACGCGGGTCATCCAGCTTGGGTGGGGTTCCGCCTGCACGGCACCCAGTTCAGCGGGCGAAAGCGTTGCAACGCCAAGTTCCAGCGCATCGAACAGCGCCCGGTCATCCGCAGACAGCGCATCCATGTTCAGAACGGTGCCATATCCAAGGATCGCAGGATCTTGGGCGCGCGCCTGTGCATGCGGCGACATCAGGAAATTGGCGACAACCATGGCACCGGCCTTGGACCCCGAATTATAAGGGATCGCGACAAAGGACGCATTGCCGATCGTCCCTTTTTCCAACACGAAAGTGCGCACCGTGTCGGGCAGTTCAAAGTTTGCAATCGCAGTCGAGGCCGCACCGGGGCTGAAAGAAATCGACAAATCCAGTTCGCCGTCTGCGATCAGCGGGAACATCGCCGTGCCGGTCGCCGGATAGGCGCGGCCTTCGCGCCAAAGATTTGGGGTCAGCGCATCAAGATAGTCCCACAAGGGGGCTGTGACCTCGGCGTAGTTTGCATCAGTTGCCGGCTGCGCGAGCACTGATGGATCATCAAGAATATCGACGATCACCTGCTTCAGGAACGTCGTGCCAAGAAAATCCGGGGGCTGTGGATAGCTGAAACGCCCCGGGTTCGCCTGCGCCCATTCCTGCAATTCCTGCATCGACCCCAAGCTGTCAGGCATCGTTGCTGTATTATGGACAAACACGACCTGCGCCATGGCCCAAGGCGATTCATAACCTTCGACAGGCACGGTGAAATCGGTCTGCACCGTCTTGCCATCCACATCGACCAGTGCCCAGTTCGGCAGTTGTTCGGCATAGGGACCAAACAACAGGCCCGCATCCTTCATCGCGGCAAAGTTGGCGCCGTTGATCCAGATCATGTCAATCGCGCCGTCATCATCTTCGCCTGCCTGTTTTTCTGACAGCACGCGGGTCACGGCATCGGCGGTGTCGGTCAGTTTGACGTGTTCCAGCGTGACACCGTATTCCGCCGCCACCTGTTCCCCGACCCATGCGATGAATTCATTTGTGGTCGTGGACCCGCCCCAAGCGTTCCAGTAAACGGTCTGGCCTGCAGCCTGTTCCAACACGGCATCCCAATCGGCGGGGTCGGGGTTGGCAAGTGCGGGCAAAGGGGTCAGCAGGGCAGCAAGAACGGCAAGGTGTTTCATGTATTCAGTCCTTTAGTTGGTATAGATCTGTTTGGCGGCGTAAATCCGCAAAGTGGCTGTCAGAAAACATAGCGTTCCGAACACCCACGCAAACGGGGCGAAATAGGTTTCAAACAGACACAGCAGGACAAAAAACACGATAGTCTCTGTCCCTTCCAATATACCGTTTGAGTAATAAAGCGTTTTCTGCCCCTGCGCATCGGTCTGATGCCCGTGCTTTTCAGCCAGAATTGCATAGCCCAGAAAGCTGGTGCCGTTAAAATAGAATGAAGCAAGCAGAAACGCACCCGCCGCCCCGTTCCCTGCCGGATCGGCCCAGACAAAGGCCATGGGAATCGCGCCGTAGAACAGAAAATCGACTGCGATATCCAGATAACCGCCAAAATCCGTCTTGCACGTGGCCCGCGCCACCGCGCCGTCCAACCCATCGGCCAAACGGCTGGCCAGCAACGGGATCAGCGCCCAAACAGTCCATCCCAGCGCGATCAGCAGGGCCGCGAACAGCCCCAGCGCCAACCCGATCAAAGTGACGCCATTCGCCGTAAAGCCGCGCGCGGCCAGGCCAACGCCAATGGCGTTCAGCGGTGGGTCAATCCATTGGCGGGCATGGCGATCTAACATCTGGACCCTTCAAGGTTTTGCCATCTTTTGACCCACGCAACCCGCGCGCGCAATCTGGGTTACGGAAATGTGAGCAATCGCGCACAAACTGACACAATCAGATCAACCCAGCGCGATCCGCGGGCGGCCCTGTGCGGTGACCCTGATCCGCGCCTCGATAAACATCGGCTGACCCTCGATCGCAACCTCGTCGATGTCGCGGTCGGTGGTCAGGCGCATTTCTTCGACACCAGCGGCGCGTGCGCGGGCGCGGGCATCCTCTGTCAGGGCCAGTTCAAGCGCGGTCATCGCCGCATCGCGGTCGGCAAAGCGTTGTGGCCCATCCGGCAGATGCACCACGTACACACCCGCGCCGGCACTGGTGACAACCCCGCTGGCCTGCATTGCGACCTGCCCCACGACCGCGCCAATCGCATTGGCCACATCGGCATGTTCGGGCACAATCATACGCGTGCCCAGCCTGTTACCCACAGGCCCGTAATAGGCCCCTGCCGACGCCCCCAGCCCGATCACCGGCACCCCCAGCGCGGTGCGCATCTGCAACAGCCCCTGATGCCCGTCCAACCCCGCCATGGTCAGCGGGTGGCGGGCCAGTGCGGCGGGATCATCCCAATCGCGGCTGTCCTCGGCAAAGGCGGTTTGCAACAGGCAATCGACCGTCTGCACGGTCAACTGGTCCACGATCATCTGCGCCAGCGCGACAGGGCCATCCGCAACCCGCTGCCCTGATCCGATCCGTCGACGGGCAAACAGCGTTAGCGCCTTGATGGCCGCATCGCTGTCCCATGCGCCGACCCGGCCCAGCACATGTGCGGCGTCGGATGGCGTCACGCCCGCCAGCATCACTAGCCCGCGCGCGGCCAGTCGCACCAGCGCCGGGGTCTCGGTGCGCGATTGCACGGCGTGGCCCAACCGCAGCGGCCCATCCGTCAGACGCGCGACTATCGCGGCTTCGCGTTTTTCCAGACCGACGGGCGCGGCATCCCATTGCGGGATAACGAACTGCCCGCCATCCAGGGCGGGCACATCATGCGCCAAGGCGCGGTCCAGCGCGTCATGCACCAGTGCGGGAAACCGTTTTGCCGCCAGCGAAATCGGCATCAACCGGCGCGGGCCAAGGTGCAGGCCACTCTCCAACCCGTCAACCACATGCACCGCGCTGTCGCCCCCCAACCCTGTGGTGCGCATCGCGACCGCCTCGACCATGGTGCGATGTGGGCCGACGCGGGCGCCCTGCGGGTCAATCATCGGGCGCCCGCCCTGCAGCATGCAGACATCGGTCGTAGTTCCGCCGATATCGCTGACCAGCGCGTCCGCCTCGCCTGTCAGCCAGCGGGCGCCTGCGATTGATGCGGCGGGGCCACTCAGGATCGTTTCAATCGGTTTCTCGCGGGCAACTGCCGCCGATACCAATGCCCCGTCACCACGCACGACCATCAGGCGGGCGTGGATACCTGCCGCAGCCAGATGCCGCTCGCACGCTGTGATCAGCCCGTCGATCATCCCAATCAGCCGCGCGTTCAGCACAGCGGTCAGCGCCCGTTTCGGCCCGCCCAGCGCATTTGACAACTCGTGCGAACAGGTCACAGGCTTGCCCGTCAGGTCGCGGATCATATCACGCGCGGCCAACTCATGCGCGGGGTTGCGGGTGGCAAAACTGGCAGCGACGGCAAAACCGGAAATCCCCGCATCCAGCCCATCAAGTGCTGCACGCAGGGCCACCAGATCAAGCGGCGCCACCTCGCCGCCCGCGTGGCTGTGCCCACCGGCCAGCGTGATGACAGGATCACCGCGCAACGCGTCCTCCAACCCTGCACGGCCCAGTTCGGCGGCGGCAAACCCTATGAACACCAGCGCAATGCGCCCACCCTGCCCTTCGACCAGCGCGTTGGTCGCCAACGTTGTTGACAGCGACACCATCGCGATATCGGCAGGCACGACACCGGCCTGCGCGACGGCGGCGTCAATCGCCGCACCCACACCGACTGACAGATCGGGCCGCGACGTCAGCGCCTTGGCCTTGGCGATCACCTGATCTGTCACCTCGTCCAGCACAATCGCGTCAGTATAGGTGCCGCCTGTGTCCACGCCCAAAAGATACGCCATGCTCTGTCCCTGCCTTGTCTGCGCTCTCTTAGCCATGAATTGGCGATTGTGTCGATGCGTTCCTTTACCAATAATCGGGTCATGACCACGAATTTGACCCAAGCCATCACCGACCGACGCGAAGTGGCGTGGGCGGGTGATTGCATGCATTTCAATAGCCATATTGACATGGTTGCAGTTGGCCGCGACTGGACGGTGGACCCCTTTGGTGGTGGTTTGATCGACGGAAAAATCTACGGACGCGGGGCCAGCGACATGAAATTCGGGCTGGCAAAGATATTGATGCCGTAGGATGGGTGATTTCACCCATCATTAACCTTCTTCCGCCACAACCAAGAAATGACCCGTTATCGCAGGTATCGTCGAACTGGCGGCACCTATTTCTTTACCGTGAACCTTGCCGACCGAACGTCAACGCTTTTGGTCGATCACATCGACACATTGCGTCAGGCGTTTGTTCAAACCAGTGCTGAGCGGCACATCATCGTCAACGCCATGGTCATTCTGCCCGACCACCTGCACGCTGTCTGGACCTTGCCAGAATGTGACGCCGATTATTCAACAAGGTGGCGATTGATCAAATCGCGATTTTCCAGAACCGTTGGAACACGTCAGCCGCGAAGTGCTTCGCAGGTTGCCAAGCAGGAACGGGGTATCTGGCAGCGGCGGTTTTGGGAACATACAATTCGGAACGAATGCGATTATAACGCACATATTGCATATTGTTGGGGCAACCCCGTCAAGCACGGGCTTGTGGCACGCGCAGCAGATTGGCCTTTTTCATCCATCCATCGCGACATCAAGGCGGGTTTGGTGAACGCGGATTGGTAGGGACGGGGCATGGGTGAAACGGGCATGGGTGCAAGCACCCATCCTACATTGATAGAAATCGCTAAACCGCGATGTTGTCGATCAAACGCACGCCGGCCAGCCATGCCGCCGCGAACAGCCGCGCACCGGGTTTGGCCTGATCCAGCAGCGACAGGTCATCGCCGTCGCGCAGTTCCAGATAGTCGATTTTCGTGAACCCCGCCGTCAGTATCCGCGCCTTTGCGTCGGGTGTAATCTGGGCCATCGTCGCACCGTTCAGCAGTTGCGCCCGGATGTCCTGCATCACCTCGGCCAGCATGGGCGCCTTGATGCGTGCCCGGTCCGACAACAGCAGGTTGCGCGACGACATCGCCAGCCCGTCCTCTTCGCGGATCGTTGGGCAGCCAACGACCGTGACCGGAATATCAAGATCGGTGGCCATGCGCCGGACCACCTGCAATTGCTGGTAATCCTTTTCGCCAAAGAACGCGAAATCGGCACTGGTCTGCAAAAACAGTTTGGGTACCACCGTCGCCACGCCATCGAAATGCCGGGGGCGCGTGGCACCGCACAACATATCGGTCAGACCCGCGACAGTGACCGTGGTGGCGAAACCTTCGGGGTAAATCTGATCCGGCGACGGCACATAGATCAGGTCAACGCCGGTCGATTCCAGCTTGCGCGCATCGTCTTGTTCCGTGCGCGGATAGCTGTCCAGATCAGAGGGGTTGTTGAACTGTTTGGGGTTCACAAAAATCGTCACTATCACCCGGTCACAGGCGGCCCGCGCCGCACGCGCCAGCGACAAATGCCCCTGATGCAGCGCGCCCATCGTCGGCACGACGCCGATGGTGTCGCCCGCCTTGCGCCAGATCGCGGTCTGCGCCCGCAGCCCCGCCAGCGTCCGTTCGATCGGCGCGATCACTTTGGGGCCTCGTCCGCGAACACATGTTCCGCTGCCGGAAACGCCCGCGCGCGCACGTCGGCAGCATAGGCGGCAACGGCTGCGGCCCCGTCATCGCCCAAATTGGCATAGCGTTTGACGAATTTCGCCTTGAACGCGGTGAACAGCCCCAACATGTCATCCACCACCAAGATCTGGCCATCGCAGCCCGCACTGGCCCCGATCCCAATGGTCGGGATCGGGACAAGCGCCGTGATGTCATCCGCTAACCGCTCGGGCACCTTTTCCAGCACCACGGAAAACGCGCCCGCATCGGCCACCGCCTGCGCATCGGCCAGCAGCGCATCGCGCGCCGCGCCCCGCCCCTGCACCTTGTAGCCGCCCAGCGTGTTGATCGACTGTGGCGTCAGCCCGATGTGGGCCATCACCGGAATGCCGCGCGCCACCAGAAAGGCGATGGTTTCGGCCATCGTCACGCCACCTTCCAGCTTGACCGCACCCGCGCCGGTTTCCGCCATCAGCCGGGCGGCATTGCGAAACGCTTGTTGCGGGCTTTCCTCATATGACCCAAATGGCATGTCGATCACCATCATCGCGCGCGACAACCCGCGCGCCACGGCCTGCCCGTGCATGATCATCATCTCCATTGTCACGCCCAGCGTCGACGGCAAACCGTGCAGCACCATGCCCACGCTGTCACCCACCAGCACAAAGTCGCAGTGTGCGTCCATCATCTGCGCCATCGGCGTGGTGTAGGCCGTCAGGCTGACCAGCGGCGTGCCCCCTTTGGCGGCGCGGATATCATCCGGCAGGGGGTTGCGTTTTTTCGCTGTCGCGCTCATCTCGTCCTCCGGCATGATGCGTGTTGCGGCGGCAGATAGCAGCACGCCCGCGCGCTTTCCAGTGGCAAGGGCTTGATTTGCCCACACGTTGGGTCAAGACTGCCCTGAACAATGGGGGATACCATGCACCATTTCAAACGCATCATTGCGGCGACTGCCATTATCCTTTGCGCGCCCGCCGCCATGGCGCAGGACAGCATCACCGTCGCGATCCAGTTGGAGCCACCGAACCTTGACCCCACCAGCGGGGCGGCACAGGCGATTGACAGCGTGCTTTACGCCAATGTGTTTGAGGGGTTGACCCGTTTCGCCGCTGACGGCGCAATCGTTCCAGCGCTGGCCGAACGCTGGGCGGTGTCGGATGACGGGCTGACCTATCTGTTCATGCTGCATGACGGCGTGACCTTTCATGATGGCACACCGATGGACGCAGAGGATGTGAAATTCAGCCTTGACCGCGCCCGCGCCGATGACAGCACCAATGCGCAAAAGGGGCTGTTTGCAGGCATTTCCAATGTCACCGTGGTTGATCCGCTGACCGTACAGATCACGCTGGACCAGCCCGACGGGATGTTCCCGTTCAACATGGCGTGGGGTGACGCGGTGATCGTCGCACCCGAAAGCATCGACAACATCGCCAGCACCCCTATCGGCACCGGGCCTTTTGCCTTTGCCGACTGGGTGCAGGGCGACCGCATCGAACTGGTGCGCAATGCTGATTATTGGGGCAATCCGGCCGCGTTAGGGTCTGCAACCTTTCGTTTCATCAGCGACCCGACCGCCGCCTTTGCCGCCGTCATGGCCGAGGATGTGGATGCCTTTGTCGGCTTTCCCGCCCCTGAAAACCTGCCACAGTTTCAAGCCGACCCGCGGTTTCAGGTGCTGATCGGCAATACAGAAGGCGAGACGATTCTGGCGATGAATAATCAAAGACCGCCTTTCGACAACCGGCTGGTGCGCCAAGCCGTCGCCCATGCGATCGACCGGCAGGCCATCATTGACGGTGCGATGTTCGGCCTTGGCACACCGATTGGCACGCATTTCGCCCCGCATCACCCCGATTATCTGGATATGCTGGGCAATTCGCCCCATAACCCCGAAAAGGCGCGCGCCTTGCTGGCCGAGGCGGGTTTCGCAGACGGCTTTACCACCACGTTGAAACTGCCCCCGCCCAGCTACGCCCGACGCGGCGGCGAAATTATCGCAAGCCAACTGCGCGCCGTTGGTATCCAGACCGAAATTACCAATCTGGAATGGGCGCAATGGATCGAGGAAGTTTTCACAAACAAGGATTTCGGCCTGAGCATCGTCAGCCACACCGAACCGATGGATATCGGGATTTACGCCAACCCTGATTATTATTTCCAGTATGACAACCCATCCTTTCAGGCCGTCATGACCCAGTTGAACGCAACAACAGATGAAGGCGGGCGCAGCGCCTTGCTAAAGGCAGCGCAGCGGATCATCGCAGATGATTACGTGAACGGCTATCTGTTCGAACTGGCCGTGGCGACAGTGGCCAAGGCCGATATTCGCGGGTTATGGGTGAACCAGCCAACCGCTGCGGTTGACTTGACTGCGGTCCGCCGGGCTAACTGATCTGATGCAGGCGGCAGGTTCATTGGGGCCGGCATGATCCGTTATACCCTTGGCCGCCTGACATCGCTGACCGTCAGCCTGATTGTCGCCTCACTGGTGATTTTCGCGGTGATCGAGGTGATCCCCGGCGATCCTGCGGCATTCATGCTGGGCGTCAACGCACGGCCCGATACGATCGCCGCGCTGCGGGCGGAAATGGGGCTGGATCAGCCACTGTTCCAGCGGTATTTCGCATGGGTCGCAGGCATGTTGCAGGGCGATTTCGGCACATCATGGACGTATAAAACCCCCGTGGCCGACCTGATTAGCGCCCGGATCTGGGTGTCGCTGCCGCTGGCGGCCTATGCGCTGATCCTGTCCACTGCCATCGCCTTTCCTGCGGGCATATATGCCGCCAGCCGCAGGGGTGGCGCGGGTGACATCACGATCATGGGGGCCACGCAACTGGGTGTTGCCATCCCGAATTTCTGGTTCGCGATGATCCTTGTGCTGATCTTTGCCGTCAATCTGCGCTGGTTTTCCGCAGGCGGCTTTCCTGGTTGGGGCAACCCCGCACTGGCACTGAAATCGCTGACCTTGCCCGCCATTGCACTGGCCCTGCCGCAGGCGGCGATCCTTGCGCGCGTAATGCGGTCATCGCTGCTGGACATGCTGGGCGAGGATTTCATCCGCACCGCCCGCGCCAAGGGGCTGACCCGCCGTCAGGCGCTTTGGCGGCACGCGGTGCGCAACGCGCTGATTCCGGTGCTGACCATTTTGGGGCTGCAATTTTCGTTCCTGCTGGCGGGTGGCATCATCATTGAACAGGTGTTTTTCCTGCCCGGTCTGGGGCGGCTGATCTTTCAATCCATCAGCGCGCGCGACCTGATCGTGGTGGAAAGCGTGGTGATGCTGTTGGTCTTTCTGGTGATCGTGGTGAATTTCGCGGTTGATCTGGCCTATGCTGCCGTTGACCCAAGGCTGCGGCGCAGATGAGGGCACGCAACCTGATCATCGGGGCGGCGCTGACGGCGGTTTTCATCGCGCTTGCGGTGATGTCGTTCTTCTGGACGCCCTATGACATTGCAACGCTGGATATTCCGGGCAGGTTGAAAACGCCGGGCGCTGCGCATCTGTTGGGCACCGATCATTTCGGGCGCGATATCCTGTCGATGATCATGATGGGTGCGCGCACATCCATCGCGGTGGCGCTGGTTGCCGTGGGGATTGGTATGGCACTGGGTATCCCGTTGGGGCTGCTGGCGGCCGCACGGCATGGCTCGCTACTGGATGAAATCATCATGCGCGGCAATGATCTGATCTTTGCCTTTCCGTCGCTGGTGATTGCCATTCTTATCACGGCTGTTTTCGGTGCCTCTGCGGTGAATGCGATCATCGCGATCGGAATTTTCAACGTCCCTGTCTTTGCCCGCCTGACGCGCAGCGCGGCCCTGCCCCTGTGGGAACGTGATTTCATCCTTGCCGCCCGCGTCTGCGGCAAATCGGCGGCGCGCATTTCGGTGGAACATATACTGCCCAACATCGCCAACCTGATGATCGTGCAGGGCACGATCCAGTTCAGCCTTGGGATACTGGCCGAGGCGGCGCTGTCCTACATCGGCCTTGGCGCACAGCCGCCCACGGCCAGTTGGGGGCGGATGCTGGCGGACGCGCAAACGCTGGTCAGCATCGCGCCGCATGTCGCACTGATCCCCGGTTTTGCGATCCTGCTGATGGTGTTGGGGCTGAACCTGCTGGGGGACGGGCTGCGCGACTGGTTGGACCCACGGTTGCGGGTGGCGCGGGTATGAAGCTGCTGGACATCAAGAACCTTTCGCTGCGGATCAACACCGCGCCAATCCTGCATAACGTCAGCCTGACCATGCAGCCGGGCGAAATCACCGCCATCACCGGCGAAAGCGGGTCAGGCAAATCCATGACGGCGCTGGCGATCATGGGGTTGCTGCCGCAGGGTGCTGTGCCCGGCGGGCAGATCATGCTGGATGGCACCGACATTTTGCAAACGCCCGAACCTGCCCTGTGCAAGATGCGCGGCAACACGATGGGCATGGTATTTCAGGAGCCGATGACCGCGCTGAACCCGCTACAGACCATCGGCGCACAGGTGGCCGAAACGATCCTGATCCATGAAAAGACGACCAAGGCGCAGGCCCATGCGAGCGCCGCAGCAATGCTGCAACGTGTCGGGTTGGACCAGCCACCCAGCCGTTACCCGCACGAACTGTCCGGTGGGCAGCGTCAGCGCGTTTGCATCGCCATGGCCATCGCGCGGCATCCAAAACTGCTGATCGCGGATGAACCGACGACTGCGCTGGATGTAACAACGCAGGCGCGCATCCTTGCTTTGCTACGCGGCATCGTGCGCGATTTTGACATGGGGCTGTTGCTGATCACGCATGACCTTGCCGTTGTGGCCGATGTGGCCGACCGGATTGTTGTGATGGAAAAAGGGCGCGTGGTGGAAACAGGCCCAACGCAGCACCTGCTGCAAAACATGCAGCACCCCTACACCCGCGCGCTGTTCGCCGCCTCGACCCACCGTGTCGATCTGCCGGCGCACAAAGCGGCGCCACCGCTTTTGACAGTGCGCGGCGTGACCCGCGCCTATCCCCCGTCGCGCAAAACCCTGCTTGGCCCGCGCCATCGGTTCAAGGCGCTGGATGACGTCAGTTTCCATATCGACCATGGAGAACGCGTCGGGCTGGTGGGCGAAAGCGGCAGCGGAAAATCGACACTCACACGAGCCATATTGGGGTTAGAGGCCGTCCAGCAAGGCCAGATCACGCTAGACGGCCAGCCCGTTTTCACAGGCCACAAACCCAACATCGCGGTGCGGCGCCAGATGCAGGTGGTGTTTCAGGACCCCTATAGCAGCTTCAACCCCCGCCACCGGGTCGCGCGGCTGATCACCGAACCGTTTCACCTGCTGGAAAATCCGCCCAATGGTGCGGCACGTGACAGGGCGATTGCCAATGCCCTGCGCGATGTCGGCCTGTCGCCGGATGATGCGAATAAATACATTCACGAATTTTCCGGCGGCCAGCGCCAGCGGATCGCCATCGCGCGCGCGCTGATCGTGCAACCCGAACTGATTATCTTTGACGAAGCGGTTTCCGCGCTGGATGTTTCCGTGCGCGCGCAGGTGCTGGATTTGATCGCAGACCTTTGCCGCAAGCGCCCGCTGGCCTATCTATTCATCAGCCATGACCTGTCGGTCGTGCGGTCCATCACTGACAGGGTGCTGGTGATGCAGGCGGGCAAAATCGTGGAACAGGGCGCAACAGAGACTGTCTTGACCCGCCCCCGCCACCCCTACACCCAATCCCTGATCGCCGCCGCCCCCCGTTTGCCCGCGACAGGCGCGGCATAGTGGCGGCCTTGTTTTTCACCCCCGGCACAGCAATGATGCGCACCAACAGCAAAAGAGGTGACACGTGGCCCATGCATTCACACCCGGCCCGCGCAATCTGATCACCGATGTGGCCGGGCTGCGTGTTGGCAACGCGCAGGACGATCATATCAAGACCGGCACCACCGTTCTGGTCGGTGACGCGCCCTTTGTCGCCAGCGTGCATGTCATGGGCGGCGCGCCGGGCACCCGCGAAACCGACCTGCTGGCCCCTGACAAGACCGTGCAACAGGTCGATGCGCTGGTGCTGTCGGGCGGGTCTGCTTACGGGCTTGATGCCTGTTCCGGCGTCATGGACGGGCTGCGCGCGCAGGGGCGCGGATTTGTCGTGGGGCCTGTGCGCGTGCCCATCGTGCCGGGGGCAATTATATTCGACCTGATCAACGGCGGGGCCAAGGATTGGGATGAAAACCCCTATCACGCGCTAGGGCGGGCCGCGCTGGAGGCCGCAACACCCAATTTCGCCATCGGCACGGCAGGGGTGGGCACCGGTGCGCTGGTCGCGATGCAAAAGGGCGGGCTGGGGTCTGCCTCGTTTGTCTTGCCAGATGGCACAACCGTCGGTGCGCTGGTTGCTGTCAACGCCTTGGGCAGCGTGACCACCCCGGGGGACCGGCATTTCTGGGCCGCGCCATTCGAATGGAATGGCGAATTTGGCGGGCTTGGCCCTGATCCGCGCAGTGGGCTGTTCAACCCGGAACCCAGCCGCAAGGAAAATGCCATGATGCTGCGCAGCATGCAGGGGGCCAATACGACCATCGCAATCGTGGCGACCGATGCGCCACTGACAAAAACCCAATGTCACCGCATGGCCGTCGCCGCGCATGACGGCATGGCGCGCGCCATTGTGCCGGCCCACACGCCGATGGATGGTGATCTGGTGTTTGCCGTGGCAACCGGGTCCGGTCATCCCGTTGATCATTCCGCGATCCGCGATCTAGGGGCTGCCGCAGCCATATGCCTGAGCCGGGCGATTTGCCGCGCAGTTTACGCAGCAACCCCGACGACTGGCGACATCATCCCCACCTATCGCGACCTGCCGCCAGCACCGTGACGTGACCCGCCCCTGCGCCTTAACGCTGGTTAAGGTGCGCGTTCTTTTGACTGGTATCTGTCCAAAGTGATACGATCAGTCAGGTCAACCGGCCCGGATTTTCTTTATACAAAATAGAAGGACACCAACCTTGAAACTTGCACATAAAACTTGGGTTATCGTTGCGGATGGCGAAAAATTTCTATTGCTGAACAACAAGGGCGATCAGGATTTCCTGAATCTTGAGGTCGTAAAAGCAGAAACCAACCGCACCCCACCCGATCATGAACTGTCCGCAGATCGCCCCGGGCGCCAAAACGATGCGGCGCGGCAGGTCACCGGCGGAGTGGAGGCATGGGGCAAAAGCGCCATGGAAGAAACCGATTGGCACCGCGTTGCAGAAGAACGCTTTGCCAAGGAAACAACGGCAAAACTGCGCGAATGGGCCGCATCCGGGCGTTTTGGGCAGTTGGTTGTCATCGCCGATCCGCGCACATTGGGTGAAATGCGCGCCGCCTATGATGATGGCCTGCGGTCCGTCATTATCGCCGAAATCAACAAGGATCTGACAAAAATGCCGCTGGACAAGATTGAAAAATCAATTCTTGCTTATGAAACCGCCTAGATCGTAGCAGTCGCAGCAAGTGTTTTGACCCCACACAAAGCCGCAGACCGGGCGCGCATATTCAAGTTCGGTCATGGCGCGTCGGTATCGGGGCAAACCTGATCCACAGCTGGCCAAAGATCAACGGCACAACGCTTGCCCCCGCTGCCAGCAAAAGCCCTTTTGCCCCCGGCGGATCAAGGTTGAGCATTTTGGCAAGCGGCGGCAGCCAGACTGCCATTGCAATCAACCCAAGGCACAAAACGATCGCCCCCCAGACATAGGGGTTTCGGGTCACGTCATTGCGCAAGAATTCAGCGTCGTGATCGCGCAGATTGAAGACGTTCCAAAGCTGCGCCAGCGCCAGCGTCACAAAAGCCACGGTAATGGCACCGCCGATGCCCAGCATCAGCCAGTAAAGCGCCAGCACAAACGCACCCAGCGTTGCCATTGTGATGGCCAGACCCAGCACCGCAATCAGCACCCACCGCGGTTTGTCGATGATGGATTCTGACGGATCACGCGGCGGTTGCTGCATCACATGTTCATCACCTTGACCCAAGCCCAGCGCAAAGGCAGGAAACACATCGGTGACAAGGTTTAGAAAAAGGATTTGCAGTGGCAAAAGCGGCATGGGCAAACCACCACCGACAGCGATGCCGACGACCAGCACCTCGCTGACATTGCACGACATCAGATAAACCACAAATTTGCGGATATTATCAAAAATCACCCGCCCTT
This sequence comes from Yoonia sp., assembly GCF_014859355.1. Lineage (GTDB taxonomy): Bacteria > Pseudomonadota > Alphaproteobacteria > Rhodobacterales > Rhodobacteraceae > Yoonia. Next base: position 85,410 of record NZ_JACUUJ010000004.1, read on the forward strand.
CACGCATCGCCGCAACAATCGACGAAAACGCATCATCACGCAGCACCATATCTGCGGCCTCTTGTGCGACTTGCGTGCCATGTGCGCCCATGGCAATGCCGATATCGGCTTTTTTCAGGGCAGGTGCATCATTTACACCGTCACCGGTCATCGCCACCACATGACCTGCGTTCTGAAACATCGCCACAAGCGTCAACTTTGTCTCGGGGGTGACACGGGCGAATACATCGGCATCCAGCATCTGCGCGCGTTGTTGGTCATCTGCTGTCTCAGGGTCCAGATCAGCGATCGCCGCGCCTTCGACGACGTTCAGTTCGCCATCCGACAGGCCAGCCTGCTGTGCAATGGCCCGTGCCGTATCGGCATGATCGCCGGTCAGCATGACAACGCGCACACCAGCCGAGCGGCTGGCCGCAATCGCATCTGGCACTTCTGCACGGATCGGGTCGCGCAAACCAACCAGGCCCACAAGCGTCAGCGCGTCAAATGGTGGCGACTCTGCATCGGCGTATTTCATTGCAAAGGCCAGAAGCCGCAGCCCGTCACTTGCGGCCTGCGCCTGACGGTCAGACCAGTCACGGCGGGCGGTATCATCCAGCGGCACGGGGCCATCCGCACCTGCCACCTGTGTGCAAGCCGCAATCACGGCTTCGGGCGCGCCTTTGACCGCGAACAGATATCCCCCGTCACCAACATGAACGGTGGCCATCATTTTCAAGCCAGGGTCAAAAGCATATTCGCGTTCCTCTGGATACGTCGCCAAAAGATCGGCGCGCGGCATTCCCGCTGCCTGCGCGGTGGCCAGCAACGCAATTTCCATCGGGTCACCTGTTGGCCCGTTCCGGGAATCTGCGCCCAGCTTGGCGTTGTTGCAAAATGCGCCGAGGCGTAGCGCCCAGCCAAGCCGATCATCAGTTGCAGGATCAACCGCTTGCCCCTGTGTGACAAACCGCGCACCATGATCCTGCACCGCAACATCACCACCCGCCAGAAAGTAACGCACCACCGTCATGCGATTTTCTGTCAGCGTGCCTGTCTTGTCTGTCAGGATCACGGTGGTTGCGCCCAATGTCTCCACCGATGACAATTGGCGGATCAGTGCATTGCGTGCGCTCATTCGCCACATGCCGCGCGCAAGACAAAGGGTTGCCACCACCGGCAACCCTTCTGGCACGGCAGCCACCGCCAGCGCGACCCCGGTTTGCAACATGATCATGATGTTATGGCCATGCAAAAGACCCGCACCAATCGTCAGGATCGCCAGCGCAACTGTCAGCCAGATCAAACGGTGCCCAAGCTGATCAAGCCGACGTTCAAGCGGCGCCGCGCCGGATAAGGAACGTTGCACCAGATCACTGATCTGGCCAAGCTCGGTTTGCATACCGGTGCCAACCACCAGCCCCACACCTGCGCCCTGCGTAATCGAGGTGCCTTTGAATACCATGCTAGTGCGGTCGCCAAGCACCGCATCAGCACGCACTGGCGCCACATCTTTGCCGACGGGAACTGATTCACCCGTTAGAACGGATTCATTTGCTTGAAGATTTGACGCCTCTGCCAACCGCAGATCGGCGGTCACTACGTCACCTGCGTCAAGCACGACCACATCGCCGGGCACCAGCTCTTGTGCTGGAATCAACTGCTCTGCACCGCCGCGTCGCACCCGTGTCTGCACCTCTGCAATCTGCATCAGCGCCTCCATTGACCGTGTGGCGCGCAGTTCCGTGACCAGACCGATCAAGCCATTGATCAGCAAGACGACGATGATGGCCAAGGCCTCGGGCAGATCGCCCATCATAAAGGACAGCGCCGCAGCGCCGGTCAAAAGCCAGACGATCAGGCTTTGGAACTGGTGCATGAGGATCGCAAAAAAGCTTTTGCGCCCGGCACGCCGCAGCTGATTGGGCCCGTGGGTTTCCAACCGACGCCGCACCTGCGCAGCAGAAAGCCCCGACACAGGATCCGTCGCAAGCTGTTTTGCGACGTCTTCGATCGTTTGCGCAAAGGCCGTCATGCGCCGGTCGCTGGTCATCTCGCGTTTCTTTGATTCCTTTACGAAACGCTCCATCATATCCATCAGCACACCAAGCGATGCATAAAACAGCCACTTTTTCGGCAAGCACACATTAACCCAGATCAATCTGACGATGACCTCACAATTCGCGCCCGGTTTTTGCGCCCGCTTGCCCCTGCCAGACCGCTTCTTATTGATCCATCATCGCGGACAGTCTTTCGGGGCCAAAACTCAGGTTATGCCCGGCCCGTCATAAATCAGTGGCCGTCATAGATGTCATCCGCCCCGAACAGCACACCTGTGCTGCGTTCATAAAGCCCGATGCCACCGGGCGAATGACCCGGCAGGTGCAAGACCTCGTAGATATGAACACCCAGATCGAAGGTATCGCCATTTCATCGGCTTCAGCTGGATGAACCAGGCGTATTTCAAATTCATGCGCAGCGGCCTGCAGCATGTTTTCGCGCTTTTTGCGCATTGCCGGCATGCCATATTGCGCCACAGTGTCGGGTGTTGACCCGCCACTCAACGCGTCAAGGGCACCGCCGCTGTCCTCAATGATCGACAGCATGACGCGGCAAATGTCGGAAAAGATTACGCGCCGCTTCGTCAGATCGGTCGTCCATTGCAGTTTGACCGTATCAGGCAGGCACATTCTTTCAGGCGTATCGCGCATAAACCACGTTGCCACCAATCCCGCTGATCCTGCGCCACCGGGCGCAAACCTCTGCGCCCTCTGGCGTGTCAGCGGTCATCAGGGCCGCGTTTTCATACCAGATGCCCGCCAGCACCCTGCCGAAATCGGGATTATCGGCCGACATATCAGTATTGGCGACCATCAGGTCGATGATTTCACCAGGAACCATGAAGCTGTCAAAAACCTGCACTGCATCCGGCAGCGCGGCAATTTCCGAAACCATCGGATTCCACGTCACAAGGGTGGTAACATCAGCTGTCTGGAATGCCCCAACCATGTCAGGGCCGGCATTATTGATGACCGACATGTCACGTTCAGACAAACCAACCGAATCCAGCGACCGGGCCAACAGGTAATGCGACACCGAAAATTCGAACAGATTGACAGAACATCCCGCGGCCGCCGACAAGGCCGATCACCAAAAACGTTCAAAATTATGCGGGTATAAAAACTGGCGCGCACTTTTTAGGCATCTTGCTTGTCTGCCGGTCTCGGGGCACAGCCGTCAGACCGGCAGACGGCATCCCCAAAAATAACGACGCCTAACGCTGCTCCATGGCATTTTCCCATTCGGTCACAAATGCCCTGCGGTTCAGCGGGTCAAGATACACCATCAATGCCGGCCCCAAACGGATCGGGCCAAAGCCCGTGGTTTCGCCCAAGCCGGCCGCGCGCAAAGAAGGCAGGGGCCAGTCACCTGCCACATCGCGCAGCCCCAGCCTGACCAGCATGTCGATCATGGCGCCTGCTGCATCGGTTTCCTTTGCAGTGGCCGGAATAAGCACGGTGCGCAGCATCACATTGGTGAAGTCCTGCATCTGAAGGATTTGCATCCGCCCGCTTTGATCCTGTTCCAGTCGCGTGGTCGCATAGCTGCCCAGCACATTATAGGCCAGCGCCAGCCGCCCCGAAGCGACGTCTTCGATCATCAATGAAGAACAACAATAAAGCTTGGGCCCAAGGCGGCCCATCACCTCGTTCAGGCGCCAGTATGCGTCAGAAGACCTGTCCTCTTGGGTGGCGAACAGAAAACCCAGACCGCTTTCGCGCACATCATAAGTGCCAAGCGCACCACCGAAACGTTCAGGATTGTCCCGCAAGATCGCGATCAACTCTTGTCGGGTGAAAGGCAGGTCAAGATCAGCAAAGAACGCGCTGTTGATCACGACAACGGCAGGTTCTGTTGTGAAGGCAAAGATCAGGTCACGCCAACGGGCCCAGTCGGGAAGCGTTTCGGTCGCCCCAGACCGGTAACGCCGTGCATAGCCGTCATTGGCAAGCTGAAACTGCAAGTCCATCGCAGATGACATGGCAAGATCGAACTGCGCGCCTGCACGGATCGCGCCGTGCAGCGTGCTTGAGGAAACAACGGTATAGTCGATTGAAAGTTCGGGATGATCATTTTGAAAGGCACGGATGTAGGGTTCAAAAACCGCCAGATCCGTCGTCGAGATGATCCGTAAGACCCGCGCGCTTGTGCCAGGAAAAACGCGCTGGTCCTCTATCTCTAGCGGCGATGCTGCGGTAACGGACCAAATAATCAGACCAATGGCAAGACCAAGGATACGCATGCGCCTCCACTCCCGTTTGTGGCGGTGGCAAGGTCCAGCCGCCCGCCATGGGCGCGCAGGACATCCGCCGCAATTGTCAAACCAAGGCCCGAACCGACGATGCTTTCGGTGTTCTTGCCGCGCTTGAATCGTTCGATCAGGTCATCGACGGGTTCGTCGCCCAACCCCGGACCCTGATCAGTAATCGTCAGGCGCGCCGCGCCTGCGGCATGGGTGATGCCGAGCGTGACAGTGGTATCTTCGGGCGCGTATTTGATCGCGTTGTCAAGCACATTGCGGATCGCGCTTTCCAGCAGGACGGCGTCACCGCTGATCGGCGTGGGGACACCGTCAACTTGCAGATGGATGTCGCGCATCGCGGCTGTTGGTTCCATCGCGGCAACCGTTTGTGCGACCAGATCAGCCAGATCCAGCCGATCGCGCGCCAGGTCTTCGGTCCGGTAGGCCACGGTGGCGTGGTCCAGCAATTGCCCCGCCGAACGCGAGCTTTCATCGACGGCGCGAATGATCCGGCGCAACCTATCCTTTTCGGGTTCACCGGATACCGTGCGTAATGCAATTTCAGCCTGTGCACGCACCGTGGCCAGCGGTGTCCGGATGCGATGCGCCGCCTCGGCGATGAAATCCTCGGACCGGCGAATGGATTGCTGCAAACGGTCCATCAGCCGGTTCAGCGCGTTCAGAAGCGGGGCCAGATCGGCCGGTGCTTCACGATACAACGGGCGCAAGTCTGACGGGCCGCGTCGCGACACTGCGGCCGCTATTTCGTTGAGGGGTCTGAGCGAGGTCTGCGCAACAAAAGCCGAAAGCGCGACCGCAACAAGAAAAAACGCCACTGAAAAAATGGCAGCCAGTTGCGACAGTTCCGCTGCGATGGCACCAACTCCGTCTCGGGTTTGGCCGACCGTCACCGTGACAAGGACCGGGCCGTCACCGGCCAGAACCAGCCGCGAGATTGACGCCATACGAATTGGCGCATCCCGGTAATTGGCCGTATCGAACATAACCTGACCCTGCCTGCCCGGCACCGGGGGCGGCATGTCTTCATAGCCGGTCAATGTTTCATCGTCGGCAGTCACGCGATAGAATACCCTGTCTTGGCTGATCGCACCCAACATCGCAAAAGCGGCGTAGGGTAACTCTAGCCGCACAGCCCCCTGTTCGCTGCGCAGGGTTTCGGCAATGGTGGTAGCAGAGGCCGCCAACACATTATCTTGTGTGCGCTGCGTCGCTTCGCGGGCCAGCCCTGTCACCATGCTCCAGCTTAGAACAGAAAGAAGCGCCGCAACCCCCGCCAGCAGCAGCGTCAGCCGTTTCCCAATAGATCTTGTTACTACCATCATGCAGCGTCGATCTCGATCCGGTATCCCAGACCGCGGACGGTTTCGATGCGCAACCCAACGCTGTCGATCCGGCGGCGCAGGCGGCCGACATAAACCTCGATCGCATTTTCTGTAACGGCTGTATCATAGGAAAACAGCCGATCCATCAATTGTGATTTTGACATGATCTGGCCCGGGTGACGGGCGAAAACTTCTAACAGGCGAATTTCGCGGCTGCGCAATTCCAGCGTTTCGGTGCCGCGCTGCAACGTGCCCGCCAGCAGGTCGAAAATAACCGGTCCAAGCGCGATTTCATTGCGCGCCGATCCACCGCGCCGCCGCAAAACTGCCCGACACCGCGCCTCCAGTTCCGAAAAATCAAAAGGCTTTGTGATGTAGTCATCGGCCCCCTGATCCAATGCGCCGACACGGTCAGACACCTGGCTGCGGGCCGTCAGCACGATCACCGGCGTTGCAAGATGCGCGCGGCTGCGCACCAGAAAATCGCGGCCGTCTCCATCGGGCAGCATGACATCCAGAAGGATCAGATCGTAACTCGCCGCAGCAAGGCAATCCTCGGCCTCGGAAAGGGTCGTTGCATGGTCCACCGCGTGACCATCAAGCGCCAGCCGTTTGATCACGGCTTCCGCAAGCTCGATATTGTCCTCAACCAATAGATAACGCACCTGCCCCCCCGCGACCACACCGTGCTTGGCTACGATCAGGGCCCTGTCAGGGTTCTGTCAGCTTTGTGTGATTGAAGCAAACTATGGGCGGAGGAGAATCGCCTGTCAAATGGGAGGATAACCAATGAACACTCTTGCGTGGTCACGCCGTGCGCTTATCGCTGCGGCAACTGCAACTATCGCGCTGTCCGGCATGGCCCGGGCCGACGGACACCAGATGATGGATTCCGTGCATTTCCTGATCCCCGGCGGCGCCGGCGGCGGTTGGGACGGCACGGCACGCGGCACAGGCGAAGCGTTGATGAACGCAGGTCTGGTGCGCAATGCGACATACGAAAACATGTCGGGCGGCGGCGGCGGTGTCGCGATTGCGAACCTGATCGCGAACGCCAACAGCAGCCACGGCACACTGATGGTGAATTCCACACCAATCGTGATCCGGTCTTTGACGGGGGAAATTGCACAAAGCTTTCGCGACCTGACGCTAGTGGCGGGCACCGTCGGCGACTACGCGGCACTGGTCGTGACGGCAGACAGCCCGATCAATTCGATGGAAGAAGCCTTGGCGCAGTATCGCGAAGATCCAGCAGGTTTTGCCATTGGTGGCGGTTCAGTTCCGGGGGGCATGGACCATCTGGTTGCCGCGATCATCATGCAGGGTGCGGGCGAAGATCCGACTGCCTTCAACTACATCGGCTATGACGCCGGTGGTGAAGCGATGGCCGGTCTTTTATCTGGCGAAATCAAGGCACTATCTACCGGATTTTCCGAAGCCATCGCGCTGGCCGAACAAGGTGAAATTCGGATCCTTGGCGTCACCTCGCCTGATCGTGTGCCGGCCTATTCAGAAGCGCCCAGCTTTGCCGAACAGGGCATTGACGCGCAGTTCGTCAACTGGCGTGGATTCTTCGCCGCGCCAAACCTGCCCGACGAAAAACTGACCGCCTATCAAGACATGCTGGCTGCCATGATGGAAACCCCTGAGTGGGAAGAAATCCGCGCCCGGATGGGGCTGGTCAACATCTTCCGCCCCGGTGATGAATTTGCAGCCTTTCTTGAGGCGCAAGAAAAGCAGATCGGCGATCTGATGCGCGACCTCGGTTTTCTTTAACCAAGCCAAAGACCCCAAAAGGGTCGCAGGATAAACGCAAGACGGATATTCCGGCAGGGTGCGCCCCGCCGGGATGACTGCCAGCGACATCAGAATCAAAACAGGAAAGGAATTATCAATGGCGCTGGATCGCTGGATCGCGCTGGTCTTTGTCGCGTTTTGTTGCGTCTATGGCTATGCCGCCTTTTTCACGATGGATGATCTGTTGCCGCCAATCCTGCGGCGCAACCCCGTCTGGCCTTCGACATTCCCAAAGATACTGTCAGTGCTTGGAATCATAGTTGGGCTGATCATTCTATTCACCGCCAAACCGAAACCCCAGGATGACGAGGGCACCGATGGTGCAATCGATATCAGACGGCTTGGCGACTACCATGTGGGGCAAGCTGTCGGGCTTCTTTTCCTGATGGTGGCCTATGCGCTGACGCTAAGGCCGCTTGGGTTTGTCGGGTCAACCATCGGATTTTTGCTGATCGGATCAATCATTCTGGGCGAACGCAGATTTCATATCCTGATCCCCGTCGCGGCCATCGCCGCCGGGTCAATCTGGTATCTGGTGCAAGAGGTTCTGGGAATTTTCCTGCGCCCCTGGCCCGCGCTTTTGATGTAGGAGGGCAAGAAAATGCTCGAAGGTCTTTTGATCGGACTATCTGCGGCCATTACGCCATTCAATCTGATAATGGTGGTCATGGGCTGTGTGATCGGCACTTTTATTGGTATGTTGCCCGGCTTGGGGCCAATGTCGATCATTGCAATCATGATCCCTGTGGCCATCGGCATCGGTGATCCGACGGCGGCGCTGATCCTGTTGTCGGGGGTTTATTACGGGGCGATCTTTGGTGGCTCCACATCGTCGATCCTGTTGAATGCGCCGGGGGTCGCGGGCACGGTCGCCACCAGTTTCGACGGCTATCCGATGGCGCGAAAAGGGCAGGCCGGCAAGGCGCTGACCATTGCTGCCATCGCCAGTTTTGCGGGTGGCACCATCGGCGCGATCCTGTTGATGATCTTTGCCCCCGCGCTATCCTCGGTGGCGCTACTGTTCCATTCGGCGGAATATTTTGCGCTGATGGTTGTGGGGCTTTCGGCGATCGCTGCCTTTTCCGGCACCGGGCAGGTCGCCAAGGCAGCGATGATGACGATCCTGGGCCTGATCCTGGGCACCTTTGGTGAAGGTGCGCTGTCAAACACGCCGCGCTTTACGTTCGGGCTGATGGAACTGCAATCGGGCTTTTCCTTCATCACGCTGGCAATGGCAATGTTTGCCCTGCCCGAAGCGTTGTTTCTGGTGATGAACCCGGCACGGGCCGCAACCGGCAGTGGCAGCAGCGGCAAGATTACCGGAATGCGGATCACTCGGGCCGAGGCGCGCAGCATCACACCGGTCATCGGCAGGCAGTCCGTGCAGGGCTTTTTCATCGGGGTTTTGCCGGGGGCAGGCGCGACAATCGCGTCATTTCTTGGCTACGCGGTGGAACGCAATATTGCCAAAGGCGCAGAGCAAGCGGAATTCGGGAAAGGCTCTGTCAAGGGGCTTGCCGCACCGGAATCCGCGAACAACGCAGCTTGCACAGGGTCTTTCGTTCCGTTGCTGACGCTTGGCATCCCCGGGTCTGGCACCACGGCGATCTTGCTGGGCGCGCTTTTGGCACTGAACGTCACACCGGGGCCGCGCCTGATGGTCGATACGCCCGAAGTTTTTTGGGCCGTGATTATTTCAATGTATATCGGCAATCTTGTGCTTTTGGTCCTGAATCTGCCGCTGATTCCGTATATTGCGCGTATTCTTACAATTCCGCGCAGCTTTCTGATCCCGTTCATCCTGTTTTTCACACTGATGGGCAGCTATCTGGGGCAAAATAACGCGACCGAACTGCTGATCCTTGTGGGGTTTGGTGTGATAGCAACGATCTTGCGCTTTGCTGATTATCCGCTGGCACCGCTGCTGATCGGTTTCATCCTTGGCACCATGATGGAAAACAATTTCGCCCGCGCCATGCAGTTGTATCGTGGTCCCAGTTTCATTCTGGAACGGCCGATGACGCTTGCGCTTTTGGTGCTGGCGGTGCTGTTGGTGCTATTGCCTAGCTGGCGGGCATATCGTGCCCGCAGACGCGCCGAAGGGGTTGCTGATGGCGACTGAGACTTGCCCCGCGCAGCAGCCGTTGCGCGGGGTTCGTGTGCTGGACCTGACCAATGTGCTGGCTGGCCCTTTTACCTGCCACCAATTGGCGCATCTAGGGGCCGAGGTCATCAAGGTCGAGACACCGGGCCGGGGTGATCTGGCCCGCAGCCTTGGCGCCGATCCTGATCTGTCGGCCTGCGGCATGGGGATCAGTTTTCTGGCCCAGAACGCGGGCAAGAGGTCGCTGACGCTGAACCTCAAGGAACCGCGCGGCAAGACGGTGCTGAAACGCCTTGCCGCGACATCCGACATATTGGTCGAAAATTTTCGCCCCGGGGTGATGGACCGGCTGGGCCTTGGGTACCCGACCCTGAAGGCTGAAAACCCCCAGTTGATCTACTGTGCCATCTCGGGCTTTGGGCAAAACGGCCCCTGGGCGGATCGCCCTGCATATGACCAGATCATACAAGGCGCATCTGGCGTCATGTCCATCACGGGCGATGCGCAAAGCGCGCCAATGCGCGTGGGTTATCCGCTAGCCGATACCGTGGGCGGCTTGACAGCGGCGATGGCAATCCTTGCCGCCCTGCATGGCAGGCCCCGCGGCTGCGTCATCGACGTATCCATGCTTGACAGCGTATTGGTCACAATGGGCTGGGTTGTGTCAAATTATCTGATCGGTGGCGTCGTGCCTGTGCCGCATGGCAACGAAAACCCGACATCTGCGCCTTCGGGTGCGTTTCAATGCGCTGATGGGCTATTGAATATCGCGGCTAACAAAGATGAACAATGGCAGGCCCTTGCCCGTCACCTGGGACGCACGGATCTGCTGGATACCCCCGCCTTTGCCACCCGCGAAGACCGCAAGCGCAACCGCCTAAGGCTGAGGGCTGAACTGGAAACTGTCCTGACAACGCGGAATGCCGAAGACTGGGCAGAAGAGCTGAATGCCATTGGTGTGCCTGCCGGGGCGGTGATTGGTGTGCCGGATATCCTTGCACATCCACAGGTGATCGACCGCGCATTGCTTGGGCGGTTTGAAAATGTGCCGGGCGTCAACCGCGCGATTGACGTGGCGCGCATTGGTGCGATGTTCAACGGTGAACGCCCTGCGGTTACCACACCGCCGCCGGAATTGGGGGCTGATAGCACAAAGATACTGCACGATCTGGGATATACGTCCGAAGAAATTGGACAACTACGGGCGGAGGGCGTGATTTGAACGATGGCAGCGATGTATCCGACTGGTGGCGGACAAAGATCATCGACATGGAACCGGGCCGCATCCACCTGCGCGGCCGCCCCGTTCAGGATCTGATCGGAACGACCGGCTTTGCCCAGATGATCTGGCTTTTGGTGACGGGTGAAACGATCGAAGGCCCGCGCGCGGCGCTGTTCGAGGCGGCATTGGTCGCGGCCGTGGACCATGGCCCGCAAGCCCCGTCCATTGCAGCGGCGCGTATGGCGGCAACCTGCGGCATCGGGCTGCAATCGGCCATGGCGACAGGGCTGAACATGTTGGGTGACGTGCACGGGGGCGCAGGCGAACAGGCAGCAAGCCTTTACCATGCAATCCACGCGGCCGGGCCGGATGCCTTGGGTGACACGCTTGACCGGTGGCGGGCAGCGCATGGGCGCTATCTGCCAGGGTTTGGGCACCGTTTTCACAAACCTGTCGATCCGCGCGCGCCGCGGTTATTGGCGCTGGTGGATGATGCAGCGGCAACCGGCGCGGTTTCGGGCGCTTTTGCCAACATCGGTCGGGCCATCCAGACGCAACTTGCGGATGAACGCGGTAAACCCGTGCCGATGAATATCGACGGTGCAACGGCGGTGATCTATGCCGAACTGGGCTGCCCGCCACCGCTTGCGCGCGGTTTCTTCTGCCTGTCGCGTTCGGTAGGGCTGTTGGCCCATTCGTGGGAACAGATGCAGCAGGGCGGGCGGAACAAGGGGCCCACCCCGCCTTCTTATCGCTGGACCTATGATGGTGATTGATACGGACTGGAAGGAAGCCCTGCCAACGCTGGGGATCGGTGTTGCCGGTGCCTTTCTGTTCTGGTTGATCGGTTTTCCGGCGGCGGTGCTGACCGGACCGGCTGCTGCCGTTTCACTGGCAACCATTCTAGGTGTGCCAACGGCTATTCCAGTAGGCTTGCGCGATGCGGTATTTGTTGTGATCGGCAGCACAATCGGCAGCACCGTTACGCCCGAGGTGATCGCAACCGCGCTTGCGTGGCCTCTTTCACTTCTTGTTCTGACCGTGACCTTGTTTGCCACCCTCATCGTCGCCCAAACGACCCTGATGAGGGGTTTCGCCTATGACCGAATGACCGCCCTTTTGTCGGCGACACCGGGCCATCTGAGCTACGTGCTGAGCATGTCAACAGAAGTTGCCGCAGATGTGCGGCGGGTGGCACTGGTGCAGACCGTGCGCGTCTTGATGCTGACATTGCTTGTGCCGGTTCTGATTTCGCTTTGGGGGGTAAAGGGGACAGCACAGGTTGCACAAAGCGGCCCAATATCCCCAATTGCGCTGGCGCTGACCTTTTCGCTGGCGATCGCAGCGGGCCTGCTGCTCAAACGGCTTGCCGTGCCCGCGCCGCTGCTGATCGGGGCGATGACGGTATCGGCGATTGCCCATGGTGCAAACCTGACACCGGGAACAATCCCGCCTTGGTTGACGGTTATCGCTTTCATCTGCATGGGGTCGCTGATCGGCACGCGGTTTCGTGGCTTTGACCGGGGTCAGCTTGCCGGTGCCCTTTTCGCCGGTATCGTGATGACCTTGATTGCCTGCGTTTTTGCCGCCTTGGGCGCAATGATTGCCGCAAGGCTCGTTGGATTGCCTTCTGCGGTATTGCTGCTTGCGTTTGCGCCCGGCGGGGTAGAGGTTATGGCGGCTCTGGCCGTCGAAACCGGGCTAGAGCCGGCGTTTGTCGCAGCACATCATGTGTTTCGGCTGTTGGTTCTGGGGGTATTGATTCCACCTATGATTGCGCGAAACCGGTCATCCTAAACCGCCGTTCATCCCAGTCTTTCAGACGCATACCCGCCGGGGCTGGCAGGAAAGTCGCCAGCGGCGGCGCGCATGTCATCGTTCCACAGCGGGCCAATGATCGACAGCATCATCAATCCCCGCAGCGGCCGCGGCGGCCGCTTCTTCGGGTTTGTCAACGTAGTGCATGGTCAATTGCCGCTTGCCCTTTAGCGCGCGAATTTCTGCGACAGTCAGCCGTTTGTGATATTGTGTCATGGTCGTCCTCTTTTGCTCAGGCTGTCGTTTAAGATCTGAGGAGTCTTTTCAGGCTTTCCGCCGGATCGCGCAGGCGTTCAACGTCGATGGTGATACCGGATTCAACAAGCTTTCGCACCAGCTTGACATCCTTAGAGACCGCATTGCCGACCCCCGGACCATAAGCCCCCATCATCTGCCCAACATCATTGTTGTTCCGAGCCTGCTGGCTGAGGATTCCACGACAACCGGCCCGAACCAGAAATGGGCAGGTGACATCAGTTATATTTGGACCCAGGAGGGCTGGCTGTATCTGGTTGTCATCATTGATCTGTATTCACGGCGCGTCGTCGGCTGGGCCGTCAGCAACAGGTTGAAGAAGGATCTGGCAATTCACGATTTGAAGATGGCGATCAATCTGCGCCAATCACCGAAGGGCTGTATCCACCATACGGACCGTGGAAGCCAATATTGTTCATATTATTACCAGAAGCTGCTGAAAAAACACGGCCTCTTACCGAATTTGCCCCTAGACCTCGCCGGACAAATCGTAACCGATGTCAAGTCCGAGGTGAAATTCTAAATGGCCCTAGCCCAGTCCCGCGCATAGGCGCGGAGCGCCACCGCATTGTCGGGCAGCTGCACGTCCTGCGTGGCGGGTTTTGCTGCTGACGCCACCACCAGCAAAGCCGCCCCCGCCGAGGTGCCGGTAGCTGAAGCCGCCGTCTCCACCCCGTCAGGCGAAACGGCAGCCAGCATTGCCAGATAGTCCGCATTGCGGGCGAATGGCCCCTCGACAATTACCGGTCCGCGCGCGCCGGCAAGATCCAGACAGGTCCGCGTCATCAGCGCCAGATAATATGCCAGCGCAACAGCATTTTCGCCCGCGTTGCTTGGCTTGCCCGTCCAGCGCATACGACGCCCTTGGAACGGTCCAGATTCTGACACGACGGCAGGCAGCAGCATAATCTGCGCATCCAGCACAGCGTTGCGGTCTTGAAACGCGGGCAGCGCATCGCCTTGCCGGATGAGATCATATTCGCGCCCGCCCATGAACCGCGCCGATAGCACGGGATCGCCAAAGGCGTTCACATTGACAAGCACATCACGGGTGCAATCGGGTGCGACCGCATCGCCACCGACTGTCAAGCATACGACCCAAGTGCCGGTCGAAACCACCGCAAAAGGCGGCATCCGCCCCGCAAGATAAGGATAAAGCGAGGCGTTGGAATCGTGTACCCCGACACTGACCGAAATCTGCGGTGACAGGCCAGTCGCATCTGCAATGACAGGCAACAGATGCCCCAATTCTTCATCCGGCCTGCGGGGTGCAGCCAGCTTGCCCGTCAGCCCAAGCCGTTCGACCAGTGGCGAAAACTGCCCGGTCCATGGGTTCCACAGATCGGTATGGCAGCCCAGTGACGACACATCACAGGCCATCTGCCCGGTCAGCCGGTAGCCCCAATATTGCGGATAGGTCAAAACATGCGCTGTCCGCTCGCGCAGATCGGGGTCCACCGCCAGCATCCAGTGCAACTGTGCGCCAAGGTTCAGCCCCCCGGGCAAACGCGGCGATCCGGTAAGGGTGAAATCAGGCCGCAAAGCATCATACTCGGCCGCCAGATCATCAGGACCGCTGTCTTCATAATCCAGCATCGGGGCGGCGAGCCCACCCGCCTTGTCCAGCAACACGGCCGCCGCCCCATGGGTGGTCACCGATATTGCATCCACGCCCCATGTCGCCTGAAACGCCGCCAGATGATGCAGAAAGAAATCCCAATGTCCGTCCAGATCGAAATGCGGCCATGGTGGAGCGGGCAACACCTTATTGGGTCGCGTGACCACAGCGATTTCACGCAGCGACCCTTCTTCGACCAGCGCCAGCTTGGCGTTGGTTTTGCCCACATCAATAACCGCGATTTTCCTCATGGCATTTGAAACACGGGAACCAGCGGCGTGGCAACTGGCGCATTATCCAGCCCTGTTTGCATGACATCAGCCATATGCGCCCACCAGCGCTGCATCACCGGATGATCCGGCAGCGCATCCATCCCGTGATCATCCTGCCGCCACAGCACGCCGAACAGAATATGCGTATCCGGGTCCAGATGGATCGAATAATCGCTGACACCTGCGGCGCGCAACAGATCGACCAGTTCGGGCCAGATCTCATCATGGCGGCGTTTATATTCGGCTTCCATTCCCGGATTAAGCTGCATTTTGAATGCGTATTTTTCCATTCACCTTTTCCCAAACAGCCGTGGCAGGGCGATGACACTGATCAGCAGAGCACCCAAGAAAATGCTCATCACGATCCCCGGCACGTTCAGCAGGCCAAAGCCGAATGTCACCATGCCGATGATCAGCGCGGCCAGCACGATACCCGGAATACTGCCCGACCCGCCAAGGATATTGACCCCGCCAAGCACGACCATCGTCACCACCTCCAGCTCGAACCCCGTCGCGATGGACGGCCGTGTCGACCCCAGCCGCGATGTCAGGCAGACCGCCGCGATGCCCGACATCAAACCGGTCAGCAGAAACAGGATGAATTTCACCCGCGCCACGCGGATGCCCGAAAACTGCGCTGCCGTGGCATTGTTGCCAATGGCATAAACCGCACGGCCAAAGCTGCTGCGATGCAGCAGTGCCCAATAAATTACCGCCAGCACCGTGAACAGCACAAGTTCAAAGCTGAAGACCCACCAGACATAACCCTGCCCGAAATAGGCAAAACCGGGCGGATAGCCCGTGAACGCACGATCCCCCAGCACGATATAGGCAATGCCGCGAAACAGGCTCATGGTGCCGATGGTCACAACGATGGATGGCAACCCCAGTCCTGCCACAAGAAAACCATTGAACGCACCACATAAAAGCCCCGCGCCGATGCCGACCAGAACCAGAATCGGCACGTCGGCACCCGCCTGCATTGCCAGCCCCATCGCGGTCGATGCCAGCGCAATGATCGACGCGACCGAAAGATCAATCTCGCCCGAGATAATCAGCAACGCCATGGCCAGCGCGATCATTGCCTTTTCGGTAAAGTTGAAAGTCGCGTCCGACAGGTTCCACGCATTCAGGAAATAGGGCGAGGTAAAGGAATTGGTGACAAAGATAGCAATCGCCACCGCGACAAGGATGGATTCCCAGGATCGCAACGCCCGCGCAGCAGGCGATTGCAGCCGGTCAGGGATCGCGCGGGCGGTGTGTGTTTGTTGGGTCATGCGGGCTCTACCTCTTTGAGGATGATGCGGCCTTTGGGGCGGTTCTGGGTGGCATTCAGGGCGACGGCAATCACGATGGCGCTGCCGGAAATCGCCATTTGCCAGAAGGGCGAAATGCCAATCACCGGCAGCGCGTTATTGATCACGCCCAGAAACAGCGCCCCCAGCACCGCGCCGATCACGCTGCCCGCGCCGCCCGCGATTGCAATTCCGCCGATCACGCAGGCGGCGACGACCTGCAATTCAAACCCGGCGGCCACATCGACATAGGCGACAGCATAGCGCGCAACCCAAAGATAACCCGTCAGCCCCGCCAAAGCACCAGAGATGACAAAGGCAATGCATTGCGTCCGCCCGACATCAATGCCGGTATAAACCGCCGCATGTGGATTGCCGCCCACGGCATAAAATGACCGGCCCAAAGGCGTGCGCGTCAGGATCACGAAGAATAGCGCGATAACCGCAAGCGCGATCCAACTCATCACCGGCAGGCCCAGCAGCACAGTGCGTGGCAGGGCCTTGAACGCGGCGCTCATCTGATGCGCGTTAACCCATGCACCGCCGGTCATCAGAAAGATCGTGCCGCGATAAATCGTCATGGTGCCCAATGTAACCACGATAGCAGGGATACCCAGTTTCCACACCAGCAACCCGTTGACCGCGCCCAAGGCACCGCCCATCAGCACCACGGCGATCAGGATCAGCGGCAGCGGCACGCCCATGCCATTCAGCAGCGCCGCCGCCATGCCGCAAAGCGCGAGGTTCGCCGCGACGGACAGATCAATGCATTTGGTCAGGATCACGATCATCTGGCCAATCGCCAGCAGGATCAGTGGCGAGGTGTCGTTGAACACATTCACCAGATTGCCGGGCCGCACAAAGGCGGGGAAACGCGCAGCCACCCCGCCAATCAGCAGCACGATGGCGAAAGCCAGCAAGACATCGCGGTTTTTGAGAATATTCATGCAGCCTCTGCTATGCCTGCGGCAGCGCGGACCAACCGTTCGGGGGTCATCGCATCGCCTGTGACTTCATCCACGATCCGGCCTTCGCGCATCACGATCACACGGTCGGACATGCCCAGCACTTCGGGAATTTCGGAACTGACCATGATCACCGCCAACCCTTCGGCGGCAAGCTCGGCCATGAATTCATGCACCGCCGCCTTGGACCCGATATCAATGCCCTTGGTCGGTTCATCCAGAATGATCACGCGCGGTTTTGTGGCCAGCCATTTGGCGATGACCACCTTTTGCTGGTTGCCGCCTGACAACAGCCCCAGTTCCTGATCTAGACTGGCGGCGCGCAGGTCGAGCCGCTGGGTATAATCGCGTGCCAGCTTGAATTCCTCGGCCATGCGCAAAAAACCGTTGCGCCCGACACGCGCCAGCGACGGCAAGGTGATGTTCTGGAAAATCGGCAGGCCCCGAATCGCCCCCTGCCGCCCGCGATCTTCGGGCACATAAACGATGCCAGCAGCAATCGCATCATGGGTGGACCGGATCACGCGGACCTTGTCGTCGATGCGCACTGCCCCTTTGGACGGGGTGGTGATGCCGAACAGAGCCTGCATCACCTCGGACCGGCCTGCGCCAACAAGGCCATAAAATCCCAAAATCTCGCCCTCATGCAGGGTAAATCGGATGTCGGCAAATTCGGTGGGGTGGTCATAGCCCGCCACCGTCAGCACCGGCGGGCCGATCTTGGATGTGCGGGTCGGGAAAATCTGGTCGACGCTACGGCCCACCATCATGCGGACAAGGGCGGTTTCGCCAATCTCGTGCATCAGCCCCTCGCCGACGAATTGCCCGTCGCGAAACACGGTGTAACGGTCGGCGATGCGGAAAATCTCGTCGAATTTATGGCTGATGAACAGGATCGCCTTGCCCTGCGTCTTGAGCGTTTCAACCAGATCGTAAAGTTCGTGAATTTCCTTGTGGCTCAATGCCGCAGTCGGTTCATCCAGCACCACAACCCGCGCATCGGTGGACAAAGCCCGCGCGATAGCCACCAGATGTTTCGACGCGATGCCCAGATCACCCAACCGCAGATCAGGGTCGAGCGTTGATCCGATCCCCGCCAGCAAATCCCGCGCGCCATTTCGCATCGCCCGCCTGTCGATCAACCCGAACCGGTTGCGCGGAGCATGCCCAAGCCAGATGTTTTCAGCCACGGACAATTCGTCAAACAGCACCGTTTCCTGATGGATCGCGGTCACACCGGCATCGGTGGCAGCCTGCGCATTGGCAAATTGCACGTCTTGGCCATCCAGTGTGATCGCGCCGCTTTCGGGCTGGTAGATGCCGGTCAGCACCTTGACGGTCGTGGATTTACCGGCACCGTTTTCGCCAATCAGCGCGGTGACCTGTCCGGGGTAAAGGTCAAGCTGGACGTTTTGCAGCGCCTTGACCCCCGGGAATGACTTGGAAATGCCGCGCAGTGACAGGATCGGTTTCATAAAACTGGCCCTTGGAAAAGTGACCCCCGGCAGGCAGGCCCGCCGGGGGAAAGAAAGATCAAAAGATCGACTTGAATTCGTCGATGTTGGACGCGTCATAGGTGAACGGGTCCGACATCGCGGCCTCGTTGTTGTCGTCCAGCACGGCGTCACCGATCCGGCCCATCGGGATGGATGCGCCAGGTTCCGCCGTCGCATTGCCCGAGGCAAGACCATGCGCAATCATCGTCGCGGCATAGCCCAGATCAATCGGGTTCCAGATCGCAAAGCTCAGCGTGGCACCCGATTCAACGGCCCCCGCCATTTCCGATGGCAGGCCAAGCCCGGTGACATTGATTTCACCGATCTTGCCCGCATCGGTCACAGCCTGCGATGCGGCCAGAATACCCACTGTCGTTGGCGCAATGATGGCGCGCAGATCGGGGTAGGTCTGCATCAGGCCCTGTGCTTCGCGGTAGGATTTATCGGCCAGATCGTCGCCATAGACCGTCGCCACTAGATTGATACCCGGATATTCGGGCAGGGCTTTGGTGGCTTCTTCGATCCAGATGTTCTGGTTGGTGGATGTCGATGTCGCCGACAGGATCGCCACATCGCCACCATCTGGTAAATGGTCAGCGGCCAGACGGATGATCGTATTGCCGATCAGTTCGGGCGAGGACGGGTTCAGATGCATCTGCCGCCCTTCCGCAGCAACACCGCTGTCCCATGAAATCACTGTGATACCACGATCCATCGCGCGGCGCAGCGCAGGCGCCACGGCGTCTGGGTCATTGGCGGAAATCGCGATGGCATCGACACCTTGTGCGATCAGCGCATTGATCACCTCGATCTGGCCTTCGGCCGTGGTGCTGGTGGGGCCGGTATAAATAATCTCGACTCCGCCAAGTTCGGCGGCGGCTTCTTCGGCGCCTTTGGCAGCGGCTTCGAAAAAACCGATGCCAAGCGCCTTGACCACCAGCGCGATGCGCATGTCATCGGCCAAGGCGGGTTGCGCCAGCATCACCGTGCTCATCGCCACTGTGGCGAGGGTTTTCTTGATAATAGACATTTCGTTCCTCCCTAAAGTTAACGTCGCTCAGGCACCGCCTGCGCTGTCCTTCGTCCTGTCAGCAGCTCCTGTGCGGGCCACGATCAGCTTGATATCCGCCGCATCCAGCATGGCGGCATCGCGGTCGGTGATCCCTTCGTCGGTGATGACGGTATGGATCCGCGAAAGCGCGCACAGCAGCAGGCTGGAACGGGCGGAAAATTTCGTGCTATCGGCAAGAACCACCAGTTCATCGGCCTGATTGATCAGCTTTTGTTCGGCCTGCACCAGCATCGGGTCGCCTTCCATCAGGCCCAGCGCGCCAAGGCCACGACAGCCCATGAACATGCGGCTGGCATAGAAATTGCGGCTGCCATCCTCGTCAAAGGGTGACAGAATGATATTCTGTTCGCGGTAAATCGCGCCTGCGGGCAACAGCACCGTGTTCTTGGAATGCTTCAGCAGATGTTCGGCAATCGGAAAGCTATTGGTGAAAACCTGACAGCGGCGCGCGGTCAGCGGATGGACCATCTGGAATGTCGTGGTCCCGCCATTGATGATGATCGCCTCACCATCATTGCAAAGATCGACAGCCGCCCGCGCAATTGCGCGCTTTTCGGCCAGCCGAATGGTTTCATTCACGCTGAAAGGCCGCGCATTGATGCTGACGAACTGCGGCGGAGAGATGGATTCAGCCCCGCCCCGCACCCGGCGCAGTTTCTTTTGCAGATGCATGGCCGCGATATCCCGGCGGATCGTTGCTTCGCTGGCACCTGTCAGGGTCACAAGATCGGCTACCGTCACAACGGGCCGCCCTTCGACTGAAGACAGAATGATCCTGTGGCGTTCGCTTTCGTGCATCGCTTCCTCCTGTGGTAAGTTTCCACTCAAAACAATCACTGTCAATCATTTTCAGTCATCATCAACATTTCTGCAGCGCAGCATGATTGAATTTGATTGTTGCTGATTGACTTCCGCAATTTTCTCGGCGCATTTTCCTGACATAGGTCAAAGGAGGACACCATGACAGCAGCCGACAACCATCTGAAAAATCTGTGGGATGACGCGCAGACGGCCCGCATGAGCGAATCGGAAAAGCTGCTTTACCGCTCCAACCTGCTCGGTTCTGACAAGCGCGTCACCAATTACGGCGGCGGCAACACCAGCGCCAAGGTGCTGGAACGCGACCCGCTGACCGGTGATATGGTCGAGGTGTTGTGGGTCAAAGGGTCCGGCGGCGATATCGGATCCATCAAAATGGACGGGTTTTCCACGCTTTACATGGACAAGCTGCAAGCCCTGAAAGGCATGTATCGCGGTCTGGAACACGAGGATGAAATGGTCGGCTACCTGCCGCATTGCACCTTCAACCTCAATCCGCGCGCGGCCAGCATCGACACGCCGCTGCATGCCTATGTGCCACGCAAACATGTGGATCACGTCCATTCAGATGCGATCATCGCCATCGCCGCCTCGGTCAATTCGCGTGACCTGACGGCAAAGGTGTTCGGCGATGATATAGGCTGGCTGCCGTGGAAAAAGCCCGGTTATGAATTGGGTCTTTGGCTAGAAAAACTGGCCACCGAAAATCCACAGATGCGCGGTGCCGTACTGGAAAGCCATGGCCTGTTCACTTGGGCCGATGACGCCAAGGAGTGTTATCTGACCACGCTCGAAATCATCAACACAGCGGCGGATTGGCTTGCGGAACAATCCGCAGGCAAGCCCGCCTTTGGCGGCGTCAAACGCCCGGACCTCCCCGCAGACGAACGCCGCGCAGTTGCAGCACAGCTAATGCCGGTGATCCGCGGGCTGATCTCGGGCGACCGGCACAAGGTTGGCCATTTCGATGATTCTGCTGCGGTGCTGGAATTTGTCGGCTCTGAAATGTTGGACACGCTCGCCCCGATGGGCACTTCCTGCCCGGACCATTTCCTGCGCACCAAAATTCGCCCGCTGGTCGTGGATTTTGATCCGGCAAACCCGGATATCGCCGCAACGCTGGCCAGCCTTGCCCCCGCGATTGGGGATTACCGCGCCGATTACGCAGCCTATTACGACCGCTGCAAACATGACAACAGCCCTGCCCTGCGCGACCCCAACGCGGTGGTCTATCTGGTCCCCGGCGTCGGCATGATCACCTTTGCGCTGGACAAGGCGACGGCACGGATATCGGGCGAGTTTTATGTCAACGCGATCAACGTGATGCGCGGAGCCTCTGCCGTCTCCACCTATCAGGGCCTGCCGGAACAGGAAGCGTTCGACATCGAATATTGGCTGCTGGAAGAGGCCAAGCTGCAAAGGATGCCAAAGCCGAAATCCATGGCTGGTCGCATCGCCCTTGTCACCGGCGGCGCGGGCGGCATCGGATCGGCCACCGCCGAACGGCTTTTGAAAGAAGGCGCTTGCGTGATGCTGGCTGATATCGACAGCGCGGCGGTGCAGGATGTGGCCGCAGGCATGGCCAAGACCTTTGGCGCTGATGTCGTGCGCGCCGTGGAGATGGATGTCACGGATGAAACACAGGTCATCGCCGCCTATGCCCGCACAGCACTGGAATTTGGCGGTATCGATATTCTGGTCTCGAACGCCGGTATCGCATCCTCTGCGCCGGTCGAAGAAACCACATTGGCTTTGTGGAACAAGAACATGGATATCCTGTCCACCGGCTATTTCCTTGTCAGTCGCGAGGCGTTCAAACTGCTGCGCACACAAGGGATCGGCGGTTCAGTGGTTTTTGTCGCCTCCAAGAACGGTCTGGCCGCCAGCCCCAATGCCAGCGCCTATTGCACGGCGAAGGCCGCCGAAATCCACCTTGCCCGCTGTCTGGCGCTGGAAGGGGCCGAGGCCGGTATCCGCGTCAACACCGTCAACCCCGATGCCGTGCTACGGGGGTCGAAAATCTGGTCTGGTGAATGGCTCGACCAGCGCGCCAGCACCTACCAGACCGACAAGGACGGACTGGAGGAAATGTATCGCCAACGCTCCTTGCTGAAACGGTCAGTGCTGCCAGAGGATATCGCCGAAGGCGTCTATTTCCTCGCCTCCGACCTGTCCGCGAAATCCACTGGCAATATCCTGAACGTCGATGCCGGCAATAAAGAAGCGTTCACGCGCTAGGGGATGATGATGAGTAAGGATTACGACTCTGCGCGCGCGCAATTCGCTGATTGGGGCGTCGATACGGATGCGGCGCTGGCCACCCTGTCCACAATCCCGATTTCCGTGCATTGCTGGCAAGGCGACGATGTGCGCGGTTTCGAGAAAAGATCCGGCACCTCTGGTGGCGGTATTCAGGCCACTGGCAACCATCCGGGACGCGCGCGCAATCCTGACGAATTGCGCGCCGATCTGGATTTCGCCTTTGCGCAGATCCCCGGCAAGCACCGGCTGAACCTGCACGCCTGTTATCTGGATACGCACGAATCCCCCGACCGCGACCAGATCGCATACCACCATTTCACGCCTTGGGTCGATTGGGCCAAAGACAAAGGCTTGGGCCTTGATTTCAACCCCACCTTCTTTGCCCACGCCAAAGCAGACGACAACCTGACCCTTTCGCACCCCGATGCGGGCATCCGCGATTTCTGGATCGAACATGGCAAGCGCTGCCGCGAGATTGCAGCACAGATGGGCCGGGAACTGGGGACGGCTGCGGTCAACAACATCTGGGTGCCCGACGGGTCCAAGGATACGCCGGTCGACCGGATGGCAGCACGGCGCAGGTTGGAAACGTCATTAGACACGATGATGGCCGACAAGCTCCCGAAAAGTGAACTGATCGACGCGGTAGAGTCAAAACTCTTCGGCATCGGCGTGGAATCGATGACCGTGGGCAGCCACGAATTCTACCTCGGCTATGCGATCCGCAAGGGCACCGCGCTTTGCCTCGACATGGGCCATTTTCACCCGACCGAAAGCGTGGCCGATAAACTGTCATCCGTGGCGCTGTCGGTCGAAGATATCCTACTGCACGTCTCGCGCCCGGTGCGGTGGGACAGTGATCATGTGATCTTGTTGAATGATGACCTTATAGCGATGGCACAGGAACTGGTTTTTGCAGATCTCTTGCCACGCACAAGGATTGGGTTGGATTTCTTTGACGCCACAATCAGCCGCACAGCGGCCTGGGTTATCGGCGTGCGCAATATGCAAAAGGCATTGCTGCGCGCGTTTCTGTTGCCGCAGGACAAGCTGAAAGCGGCAGAAAACGCGCTCGACTTCACCACCCGTCTTATATTGACTGAAGAAGCCCGCGACTTGCCGTTTGCTGCCATCTGGGCCGAGCATTGCAACCGCGCCAGTGTGCCAGTTGGGCAAGGGTTGCTTGCAAAGTTGCAAGGTTACCAAGACCGCGTCGCGGCACGTGGCTGATAGGGCGTCACCAAACTGCGACAGGTCCAATGCGTTGACCTGCCGGGGTTTGGCTGTCGATATCCGGCAGCGTCCGCACGCGATTGATCTTGTGGTCGCATCCGAGATGATCCGGCTGTTTTTCTCCGATCTGATCGCCCGCCCCAGGTGCAAAAACCGAGCGATGATGAACCCTGGCCGCCGCCAACCTGAACAAGTTGGTTAGGGCGATCATATCAACCAAAAATGCGGCTAAAGCATCCGCTTAAGCCCGGCCTGCACTTTTTGCAGGGGCGACAGATATGCGGTCAGCAGGGCGGTCGCTGCTTCATGGGTGGCGGCCATGCCGGTATTCAGCGCCGCCACCACGCGCCCGCGCGAATTGTGCAACGGCACCGCCAGCGAACGCAGCCCCAGTTCGATTTCCTGATCGTTCAGCGCATACCCGTCAGCGCGCACTTGCGCCAGACGGGCCATGATCTCGTCCGGGTCGGACAGCGTGTGCGGGGTGCGCGGCGACAGGTCCGAGTCGTCGATGATCGCGCGGGCCTGATCGTGCGGCAGTGCCGCCAGCAGCACCCGCCCCATCGAGGTGCAATGCGCCGGCAGCCGCGATCCGGGCATCAGCCCGATCGACATCACCCGTTTCTGTGCAGCGCGCGCGACATAGACAATTTCGGCCCCGTCCAGAATGGATACCGAACAGGATTGGTTGATCTGTTCGGCCAGTTGGTCCAGCCAGGGCTGCACGATCTGCGGCAGCGGCATGGCCGCCAGCGCCCCCACTCCCAGCCGCAGCGCCCGCGATGTCAGGCTGAAAAACTTGCCGTCATGATCGGCATAGCCCGCCTGGTGCAGTGTCAGCAGGCAGCGCCGCGCCGTGGCCCTATCCAGCCCGGTTTTTCCCGCCACCAGCGTTGGCACCGATCTGGCACAGGGCAAACCCGTCGCCACATTCGACGGGCGCACCTATGTGCAGGAACGCTGGTTGCGGGCCGATTTCGCACTGATCAGGGCGCTGCAGGCCGATCCGCATGGCAATCTGACTTACCGGATGGCCGCGCGCAATTTCAACCCGCTGATGGCCATGGCCGCAACAACAACGATTGCACAGGTGT